>CADEGL010000022.1:0-1403 GCA_902826885.1 uncultured Alphaproteobacteria bacterium
GTGATGCGCACGGCGCTGTCGGTCGTGTTGACGTGCTGGCCGCCGGCGCCCGACGAGCGATAGGTGTCGACGCGCAGGTCCTTTTCCTGGATGTCGACCTCGAAATCGTCGTCCACCACCGGATAGACCCACACCGAGGCGAAGCTGGTGTGCCGCCGCGCCGCCGAGTCGTAGGGCGAGATTCGCACCAGGCGATGCACGCCCGATTCGGTCTTGAGCCAGCCATAGGCGTTGGCGCCGGAGATCTGGAGCGTGGCCGATTTGATGCCCGCGCCGTCGCCGGCGCTTTCCTCCAGCCAGACCGCGCCGAACCCGCGCGCCTCGGCCCAGCGCGCATACATGCGCACCAGCATTTCGGCCCAGTCCTGGGATTCGGTGCCGCCCGCGCCGGCATGGACTTCGAGAAAGCAATCGAGCCGGTCGGCCTCGCCGGAGAGCAGCGCCTCCAGCTCCAGCTTTTGCGCCCGCCCGGCCAGCTTCGCCAATGCCGCCTCGGCGTCGGCCAGGACTGTCTTGTCGTCCTCGGCCTCGGCCAGCTCGATCAGCTCGGCATTGTCGCGCAGGCCGCTTTCGAGGGTTTCGTAATCGCCGATCTTGCCCTGCAACTGGGTGCGTTCGCGCATCACCGCTTGCGCCTTGGCCGGATCGCTCCACAATTCGGAGGATTCGGCCATCGCGTTCAACTCCGCCAGGCGAACCTTCGCGGCTTCGAGGTCAAAGCGACCTCCTCAGCAGCGCCAGCGACTGCTTGATCTGTTCGATATGGTCGGCGGTTTCGGCGCGCATGACAGGCTCACGAGTGGAAAAGCAGCGCGGAATGTAGGGGAGCGAGCGGTGAGGCTCAAGGCCGTCGTCACCGCCCTGCTGCTTATGCGCTTTGGAAAAACAGTTTCGTAAATTCATCCATCACTTTGGGCAGCAGATCTTGGGGGTGATCTCCTCCGAACGTGGCCCACTTGCTGCTGGCGCGTGCCACTGACGAGGCGATCTCCCTTCCGCTGCTTACGTCATAGACGACCATTTTAATCGTGATTCTATCCGGAATACCGCTCCACTCCGTCGCGCGATCCTCCCAGTTCAGGATCAGCGGCTGGAAAATATAGGTGGCTCCCTTGGAGCGGGCGGCAGCAAGCGCGCTGTCGAAAGTTTCAGGCGATTTGCCCGTTTCGATCTTTTTGGCAGAGCCCGAGAACGCAGCGACGACAGCCTGGGCGGTTTGCTCTCCAGATTGAGCATAAGTGATGCTCCCGTACTTGCCGTTCTCGGGAACCATGACGTAGAGCGCACTTCCGCTTGGTATTTTTTGCTGAGGCGCCTCATAGGAATCGAGCGCATATTTTTGGCTACACGCGGCCAGTAGCAACAGGAAAAGCACGGAAAATGACTTACGCATCGCTTCCCAC
>CADEGL010000022.1:1503-36294 GCA_902826885.1 uncultured Alphaproteobacteria bacterium
CACTCTGTCTTTCAAACCTCCCGCACCTGATCGGGCAGTTCGTTCTTGTCGCTCGCCAGCGGGGGAAAATGCGGCGCGAGCAGCGTGGCGGAGTCCTTCAGCGCCGTTTCCATCCCCTCGCCCAATTTCCCCGCCGCGATCGCGGCGGTGAGTTTGTCGATGGTGGCTTGCCACTGTTCTTGCGGCACCGCGTCGGCGATGCCGCGCTCGACCAGGATCTGAGCGTGGTGTTCGGCCAGCGAGACGAACAGCAGCACGCCCACCTTGCCGTGGGTGCGGCCCTGCACGTGCTGGGCGAACTGGGCCAGGGCCAGCCGCTCGGCCAGCGCGCGTTTGATGCGCCCGGGCGCCAGGCGGTGGCGCACGCCGGGGAAGCCGAGCGTCACGGCCAGGAGGATGAACACGGCGGCCACCGCCGAAAGAAGGATCGAGCCCGGCGTCATCGGTCGCGCGAGCATGAGCGCACCGCCCGCGGCCAGCGCCAGCCCCGTGCTCCACGCCAAGGGATAGGCCGCGTAGCGGTCGGACGCGCGCGCCACGGTGACGGCGAACTCGGCCGCCGTGCGCGCTTCCGCCGCCGCCACGGCGGTCTCGATGCGCTTCTTATCCGTTTCGCTCAATCGCAGCATGTCTCACCACCGTCCCGTCGCGCCGCCGCCCCCGGAGGAGCCGCCGCCGCCTGAAAACCCGCCGCCCGAAAATCCACCGCCGCCGGAGCCGAACCCACCCCCGAAACCGCCATAGGAACGACCGCCGCCGCGATAGGTGCCGCGCGGACCGCCGCCGCCATCGGACATCACGATGACGATCACGATCACCACGAACAGGATGATGACCCATAGCGGCAGGCCCGTGTCCTCGGCCGGGTGCTGCGCCAGCGGCGCGCCCGCGCCGGTCCAGCCCAACAAACGCAGAACCGCCACCGTGCCGGCCTCGATGCCTTGCTCATAGTTGCCCTGGCGGAAGGCAGGCAGGATGTCGTTCTCGATGATGATGCGGCTCTGGGCGTCGGTCAGTTCGCCCTCGAGCCCGTAGCCCACCTCGATACGCACCGCGCGTTCAGCGGGCGCCACCAGCAGCATCGCGCCGGTATTCACATCCTTTTGCCCGATGCCCCACGCGCGGAACAGGCGATTGGCGTAGTCCTCGATCGGCAATCCCTGCAACGTGGTCACGGTGACGACCACGACCTGGCGCTTTGTCTGCTGCTCGAAATCGGCCAGCCATGCGGTGATGCGTTCCTTCGACGCGGGCGACAAAAGCCCGGCCTCGTCCACCACCCGGCCCGTGAGCGGCGGGAAGTTCGGCTCGGCCCCCTGCACCGGCAACGCCGCGAACAACGCGAGCATCATCAGAGAGACCGACAGGTAGACGCGCGCAACGATCGCCATGCTCTTCACCAGTGTCCCGAAGCGCCGGATTTCGGACGGCGCTTTCTCTTCCTGTTGCCCTTGTGCCGCTTCCGCGACTCTCCCCGCTTCTTCTTTTTTCCGTCCACGAACGGAATGAACTCGTCCTCGTGGCCCGGATCGGTCCGGCGCAAGCCCGTGGGCGTCGTCTCATAAGTATAGACGATTTCCGAGCGGCCTTTCGGAAGGCCGCCGCCTTTGACGATGAGGACGAAGCCCGCCACCGCGAAATCGAAGAGCACCGCCAGCCAATGCGGGATGCGGATGCCGAACAGATAGCGGTCGCGGGGCGGCGGTTGAAGCGCGCCCGCGGCCTCGCCGGTCCAGCCCAGCCTTCGCATGATGGCGACGGAGCCGCTCTCCATCGCCAGGTCGAGCTGCTGTGCGCGCAACGGCGGCAGAATGTCGTTCCGCAGCAGCACGCCACAGATCACGTCCGGCAGCCTGTCCTTGAGACCCGTCCCCACCTCGATCCGCACCCACATCTCGTTCGGCGCTTCCAAGAGGATGACGCCGTTCGCGATACCCCATTCGGTGCTGAGCCGGCGCGCGACGGGCGTGATGCCCTCGCCGTTCAACGACGGTAAGGTCGCCACCACCAGGCGATAGCCGGTCTCGCGCTGGAAATCGGCGGTCCAGGCCGCGATCCGCGCCTTGGAATCCGCGGCGAGGACACCGGCCGCGTCCACCACGTCGCCGGTCAGCGGCGGGAATTCTCTCGCGTACGCGGGCGCGGACAGGACCAGCGACAGAAGCGCCGCCGCGAGGATGCTTCGCGGCGCGCGCACGGCGCGGGGCACTAGAATTTGACTTTGGGCGCCTGCTGGACTTCGTCGGCCACCGTGAAGGTCTCCTTCACCTTGGCGTCGGGGTACATGATCGCCGCGATCCACTTGCCGGGGATGGTGCGCAGCTCCGTGTTGTACGCTTGGACGGCCACGATGTAGTCGCGCCGCGCGACGGCGATGCGATTCTCGGTGCCCTCCAACTGGGATTGCAGAGCGAGGAAATTCTGGTTGGCCTTGAGGTCCGGATAGCGCTCGACCGTCACCAGCAAGCGCGACAGGGCGCCCGAGAGCTGGGCCTGGTTCTCCTGGAATTGCTTGAAGGCGTCCGGGTTGGTCAGGATGTCGGGCGGGATCTGCATCTGCGTCGCCTTGGCGCGCGCCTCGACCACGGCTTCCAAAGTCTCCTGCTCGTGCGAGGCATAGCCCTTCACCGTCTCGACCAGATTGGGGATCAGGTCGGCGCGGCGCTGATACTGGTTCAGCACCTCGCTCCACGCGGCCTTCACCTTCTCGTCCAGCGTGGGCACGTTGTTGATGCCACAGGCCGAAAGGCTGGCCACGAGAAATGCCGCCAGCGCCACGCGCATTGTCTTGCCGAACCGTCCACCCATGTCCGCCTCCGTCATTCGCGCGCGCATCATAGCCGCGACGGGGCGAAAAATCGCCATTTCCCAGCGAGCGCCGAGGGAACCCGGGCCCGTTTGGATGGATTTAAACCCATAGCACCCTTTTCCCGGCGAAGGAGGCGTCCATGGCGCGCGGCGACAAGTCCGCCTACACGGACAAGCAGAAACGCAAGGCAGGCTATATCGAGGAGGGTTACGAGAAGCGCGGCGTCGGCCACGAGGAAGCCGAGCGGCGCGCATGGGCCACCGTGAACAAAGAAAGCGGCGGTGGGAACAAGAGCGGCTCCGGCCGCGGCGTGAAGGACACGCATGTCTCCGCGCGCAAGGGCGGGCGAATTGGCGGCAAAGCGGCGGCGGCGCGTCCCAAGAGCGCGCGCGCGGCCTCGGCTCGCAGGGCGGCCGCCACGCGCAAGCGCCGTGCGGCGCGGCGCGTTCCCGGCAACAAAAGAGGCCCCCGATGAGCGAGCAATGGGCTTTGGTGACGGGGGCGTCCAGCGGGATCGGCTTTGAACTGGCACGCTGCTTTGCGGTCGACAGACATCATCTGGTGATCACATCCGACGACGACGACGGGTTGCGCGACGCGGCCGATGTGCTGGCCGACGACGGCGCGGCCAGCGTGCAGTACACGGTGCGCGACCTGTCGCACCCGGACGGTGCGCTGCTTCTTTACCAGGACGTGCGCGACATGGGCGTGAAGCCCGACTTCCTGGCCAACAACGCGGGCGTGGGCGTGTTCGGCAACTTCGCGCTGGAGACGGATTTTCAGTCCGAGGCCGCGATGATCCAACTCAACATCGTCTCGTTGGTGCAACTCACCAAGATGTACGCGCGCGACATGGTGCGGCAGGGCGGCGGTCGCATCCTCTTGACCTCGTCCGTCGCGGCGGTGGCGCCGACGCCCAACCTGGCCGTCTATTGCGGCACCAAGGCGTTCATCTACGCCTTCGCCGAGGCCATCGCCGATGAGTTGAAGGAGGCGGGCGTGAGCGTCACCGCGCTGATGCCCGATGCGACGGAAACGCGTTTCTTCGAACGCGCCGGCATGGAGGAGACGGAGCTGTATCAGGCTGACAAGGCCTCGGCCGCCGAGGTGGCGCAGACCGGATACCGCGCCATGATGCGCGGTGCCGACCACGTGTTGGCACCGCCCTTTATCGCGAACGTGCATGCGGCGCTGGCCGCCCTGTTCCCGAAACGAATGGTGACAGCCAGCTCGCGGGTGGAATAGACCGCGCGCTCCTTCCTATAACGGCGTGAACGCCGGACGTATAATGGCGGGAACGCCGGGGAGGACCGCATGCCTTCGCTCCAAATTCCGACCGCGCCCTTGACCCGCGCGGCATTCGCGCCGTTCGGCGACGTGGTCGAGACCAAGGGTGCCGAGAATTTCAGCTACAACGACGGCTATGCCGTGCGTTTCCACGATTTGGCGCGCATCGAATGCACGGCCGAGGGCGGCCGGCCCTTGCTCAGCATCTTCCGCGCCAAGCCGTTCGCCATGCCGCTGCGCATCGCGCTGATGGAGCGCCACCCGCTGTCGAGCCAGGCCTTCGTGCCCCTGGGCGAGGCCAAGTTTGTGGTCCTGGTGGCCGAGAAGTCGGCCCGGCCCGAGCCGGCGGACCTGCGCGCCTTCGTGACCGACGGCAAGCAGGGCGTGAACTATTGGCCCGGCACCTGGCACCATCCGCTCATCGCGCTGAAGGAAGGCGACTTCCTCGTTATCGACCGCAGCGGCCCCGGCCCCGGCTTCACCCAGGATTACGACGAAGTGCGCTTCGACCGGGACGAGGTCACGGTCTCGATCTAGAAAAACCTCACGCCGCGCCCGTCGAAGCGCGAGGTCCGCAGATTCTATGGAAACTCACCCTTCGGGTGAGGAGATATTTTAATGCCCCGCGGCGTCACCCCAGATCACCTTGAGGCGCGCGTCGCGCCCGCAGCCGTGGCGGTAGAACTCGTACTTCGCCTTGCTCTTGATGTAGTAGTCCTGATGGTAATCCTCGGCCGGATAGAATGCCCCGGCTTGCATGATCTGGGTGACGACCGGCCCCTTCAATGTGCCGGACTTCGCCAGCGCGGCCTTGGATTCCTCGGCCGCCTTCTTCTGCGCCTCGTCGGTATAGAAGATGCCCGTGCGGTATTGCGGGCCGGTGTCACAGAACTGGCCGGTCGAGTTGCCCGGATCGATATTGTGCCAGAACACTTCCAGTAGTTTCTCGTAACTGACCTTGGCCGGGTCATATTCGATCTTCACGGCCTCATAGTGGCCGGTCGTGCCCGAGGACACGGTGCGGTAGTTCGCCGTCTCCTGCGTGCCGCCGATATAGCCGGAGGTCGTCGAGGACACGCCGGGCAGCACGTCGAACGGCTGCTCCATGCACCAGAAACAGCCGCCCGCGAAGATGGCCGTCTTGGTTTCGGCCAACGCTTGCGCAGACGCGAAGACGGCGCACAGAAGGATGAAGGAAGCTGCGAAACGGCGAATCATCATCGGAGCCTTTCGGATTACGCGGCGGCCGGGACGAAGATCATCGCGACGCCGTTCATGCAGTAGCGCTTGCCCGTCGGCGGCGGCCCATCGTCAAAGACATGGCCCAAATGCCCGCCGCAACGGCGGCAATGCACTTCCGTCCGTGTCATGAAGAAACTGTTGTCCTCGCTGGTGCCGACCGCGTTGTCGAGCGGCGCCCAGAAACTAGGCCAGCCCGTGCCGCTGTCGAACTTGGTCTTGGAGGAATAGACGGGCAACTGGCAGCCCGCGCATTGAAAGATGCCGGCGCGCTTCTCACGGTCCAGCGGGCTCGAACCCGCGCGCTCGGTGCCCTGCTCGCGCAGCACCTTGTACTGCTCGGGCGTCAGAAGCTTCTTCCACTCGGCGTCGGTACGGGTGATTTCGAACGTTGTTTTCGTGGCAGCCGCCTTCGCACCTCCCGGCCAAAAGCGCGCGGCGGCACCCAGCGCGATCACCGCGCCCCCCGCCAGCAAGAACTGCCTCCGGTTCAACCTAGCCATGACCATGCTCCCGCCGTGTTCCAAACACGGGTAATACGTGCGGAGATGCTAGCTTGGATCAAGGCCGGACGGCATCACATGTCCGTGAGATCACGAATCCGTGAGCGAAACACGGCTATTCCGGCGGATACTCGTGCGGCGACTCGCCGACGTGAAACGTCCCATGTTTGGTGCATCTGACGTCCGTGCAGATCGTCACGTGCTCGCTTTGACCCACATGATATTTGCCGTTGTCCCGGCACTGGCCGTTCTCGCAGAGCGTCACGTGCTGCCCGGCGTGGTCCTGATTGAACCATTTGCATTTCGTGTTGGTGCACTTCGCCACCGCCCCCTCCCCTTACAAGGACGGTTAAAGGCTAAAGGTCCATCCGCCGAGAGAGCATAAGACGATATTCTTCCGTCCTACTCGACCTTGTAGAGCTTCATGGAAGCGTTCATCACCTTTTCGTAGGCGGCCACCGCCGGCGGGTCGTAGTCGCGGGTGGGCTCGGGTTCCAGGTCGAAATTCCCCGCGCGGTCGCGTCCGCGCACGAGGGTGGCCGACATGAAGCCGCCCTTCTGGTTCTTCACATGCGGCGGCGCGAACAAGCAGCCGAAGCCGATGCGCGGCCGGTCGGATGTGTTCGGCGCCGAGCCATGCACCACGTTGGCGTTATGGATCGAGATCTGGCCGGGCTCCAACGCCGCCGTCACGCGGCGGCCATCGCCGGTATCCAGTCCCACCACCTGGCGCGAGAATTTCAGCATGTGGTTCTCGGTCGGGATCAGCTCGTAGGGCACGTCGCCGAGCGTGTGACTGTTCCTGATGAACTGCATGGCGCCGTTATCGAGCTTGGAATCGGTCAAGGCGATCCACGCGTTGATCGCGAGCGGCGGATCGAACTTCATGTAGGAGCTGTCCTGATGCCAGGCCACGAAGCCGGGATCGCGCGCGTCCTTCCACAGGAAGCCGGTCTCCAGGCACACAATGTCCGGCCCGATCAAATCCTCGACCACGTCGAGTAGCTTCGGCGTGCGGATCAGCTTGGCCAGCGCGGTCAGCAGCAGATGCGGCTTGCCGCGCAGATGTTCCTTGGCGCGCTTGCCGCTTTCCTTTTCCCACACACCCGCCGCATCCAGAACCGCTTGCGCGTCCGCTGGCGGCATGACGGTGACCGGCGTGACAAAACCCTCGCGGCGGTAATGGGCGACCTGATCTTCGGAAAGACTCTTGGGCATGCGGCGCTCCGTTCGTCCTGAAGCCCATCCTAGGGGTATACCAGAATAATCGAAAATCGATTTTTGTAATTGTTATTCAATCAATAGGACCGGGGAACCTGCGCGGCCGGCCTCAGTTGAACCCCAATGCACCGACGGGAGTAAGCCATGCCTTTGTGGGAGATTGAGGCCGTCGTATCGCCGGACGATCCGCGCTGGCTTGGGCGGCGGGTTTGGCGCAGCGTGCTCGTGCGCGCATCCTCGGCCGCCGCCGCGCGCGTCGTCGCCGGTTCGCTGGAAAACACACACACCGTCGGCAACGAAAGCGACGCCCAGCGCACCGGCTTCAGCGACGAGAAGCTTTACTGGGTGAAACAAGTCACGGACGCGCGCGAGGAGGAAGCAGGCCCCGACTCGGTGCTGGCCGCGTCCCCGTATCCCCGCCATTGATACAGCCGTGGCGCAGAGCGGCACGGTAACGACCGGCGTCCCGGCGCGGCTCGACCGTTTGCCATGGAGCCGCTTCCATTGGCTGGTCGCCGGCACGCTCGGCATCACCTGGCTCTTGGATGGGCTTGAAGTGACGCTGGCGGGCTCGGTATCGGGAGCGCTCATCGAATCCCCGTCCCTTTCGCTTACGCCCGCGCAGGTCGGCATGACGGCCAGCGCCTATCTGGCCGGCGCGGTGCTAGGCTCGCTCCTGTTCGGCTATCTGACCGACCGTTTCGGGCGAAAGCCGCTCTTCAGCATCACGCTTGGCCTCTATCTGGCCGGCACGGCGCTGACCGCGTTTTCGTGGGACTTCCCATCGTTCATGCTGTTCCGCTTCCTGACCGGCGCGGGCATCGGCGGCGAGTACGCGGCCATCAACTCGGCGATCCAGGAACTGATCCCCGCGCGCTATCGCGGCCGCACCGACCTGATCATCAACGGCACCTTCTGGCTGGGCGCGGCGCTGGGCGCGGGCGGCGCGGTGATCCTGCTCGAGCCGGGGCGTTTCGATCCCGACATGGGCTGGCGCCTCGCCTTTGGCGTCGGCGCGGCGCTCGGCGCCTGCGTGCTCGTATTGCGGCGGCATCTGCCGGAAAGTCCGCGCTGGCTGATGACTCACGGAAAGGTGACGGAAGCCGAACGCACCGTGGCGGGTATCGAGGCCGCGATCCTGCGCGCACGGCCGGGCATCGCGTTGCCCATGCCCGGCAAATCCATCCGCCTCGGCGCCATGACATCGGCGACCATGGCCACGATCCTGTCGACCGTCTTGCGTCTTTACCCGCGCCGCACATTTCTTTGCATCGTGCTGATGGCGAGCCAAGCGTTCCTCTACAACGCGATCTTCTTCACCTATGCGCTGGTGCTACAAACCTTCTACGGCATCTCGGCGGCGTCCGTGGGCTGGTACATCTTTCCCTTCGCGATTGGAAACTTTCTCGGCCCACTTCTTCTTGGGCACCTGTTCGATTCCGTGGGCCGCCGGCGCATGATCGCCGCGACTTATATTTTGTCGGGTGTATTGCTGGCCGGCACGGCATGGCTGTTCTTCATCGGTGCGTTGGATGCACGCGAGCAAACTGCCCTCTGGTGCGTCATCTTCTTCTTCGCATCCGCCGCCGCCAGCGCGGCGTATCTGACCGTGGGCGAGATCTTTCCCTTGGAAATCCGCGCCAACGCCATCGCCCTGTTCTATGCGGGCGGCACGGCGCTGGGCGGTGTCGCCGGTCCCTGGTTGTTCGGCGCCTTGATCGAGGGCGGCGCGCGCGTCGATTTGATGTGGGCCTATTTGTTGAGCGCAACACTGATGATCGGCGCCGGCCTCACCGCCTTTTTCCTATGCATCGATGCCGAGCGGCGTCCGTTGGAAGACGTGGCGCAACCTTTGTCCTGCGGGGATTAGGGCGACCGGAATGCAAAGTGGCGGACCCACGAGGGCCCGCCACTCAGACGTTTTCACGAAGACATCGGAAAATCAGCGATCGTCATCTTCGTGGTTGGAATGGCCGGGAACACCGTCGTGGCCACCATTGCCAAAACCGTTGTTACCATGCCCGTGCCCATGTCCATGGCTATGGCCATGGCCATGTCCGCCGCCGCCACCGCCAGAGCCAACATTCGCGTAGCTCCGATGGGAAGCGGACAGCATCAGCGACACCACGGGAGGAGTTACGATGGCGAATTTCCCACAATTCGCGAGAAAACGCCGCCGCGCCGCAACCGCAGCCTCCTCGGAAGTTCCACCCTTCACTTTCTCCATGGTTATCTCCCAATCGACGGCGACCATTCGCCGCCGCTTTCGAGTAATGGAGAGTGTATGGGGCCAGTTCCTTTCGGCCTTGTGACCATTCGAGCGCACAATAAAGCGCCGAATCGCAGCGGTTTTAGGAACCCGCGCCCAAATAGATATGCCGGCGTTATTCCGCCAGCCATGACCACATGGGGAGGATCGCAAACACGGCCACGGCGATCACAATGACGGCAAGATATATCGCCTTGTGACGGCGAATGTGTTCGTTCATGGCTCTCCCCTTATGGCTAGTACAATCCACCCGTGCCCGTGCTGGTCGCCGAGCCCGCGCCGCCGAAGTTGGAGCCGGTGCCGGAGCCCGTATCGTCCGTGCCCATGCCCAGCAGAGTCGCGCTGTCGCCAGGGCCCGTACCCGTGCGGAAGGCCTCCAGGATCACGACGCGGTCGCCAGGCCGGGCGAGCTGTCCCGTATCGTGATTGACGCGCACGAGGGACACTCCGGGCGGCACGCGGAACGGCACGTCGGGTTTGCCCTTCAGCGCCTCGGCCATGAACTCCTTGAAGATGGGCACCGCGACCGAGGCGCCCTGCTCCTTCTTGCCGAGCGTGGCGGGATGGTCGAAGCCGACGAACACGCCGACCGCCAGGTCGGCCGTGAAGCCGACGAACCAGGTGTCCATGCTGTCATTGGTGGTGCCGGTCTTGCCCGCGATGGAGCGGCGCAGCTCGGCGATGCGCGCGCCCGTGCCGCGTTGCACGACGCCTTCCATCATCGAGACCATCTGGTAGGCGCTGACCGGATCGCCGATCTGAGCGCGCGTGTCCGGTATCGACGGCGGCGGCTGACCGTTCCAGGCGTTGACGCTGCAGCCGTTGCAGGTCCGCTGGTCGGCGCGAAACAGCGTCTTGCCATAGCGGTCCTGCACACGGTCGATGAAGGTCGGCGTGATCTTCTTGCCGCCGTTGTCGAGCATGGCGTAGGCAGCCGTCAGGCGCAGGAGCGTGGTCTCTGTCGCGCCGAGCGAGTTGGCAAGGGTCTGCTGCAACTTGTCGACGACGCCGAAGCGTTCGGCCGCATCGGCCACCTTGTCCATGCCGATGGTCTGCGCCAACCGCACGGTCATCAAATTGCGCGACTGTTCGATGCCGATGCGCATGGGCGCGGGGCCGTAGAATCTCTGCGTGTAGTTCTCGGGCTTCCATTTGGGCAGCCCCGGTCCCTGGTCGATCACGATGGGCGCATCGAGGATGCGCGTCGAGGGCGTAAGGCCCGCATCCAGCGCGGCCAGATAGACGAAGGGCTTGAAGGCCGAACCCGGCTGGCGCTTGGCCTGGGTCGCGCGATTGAACATGCTCATGTCCTGGCTATAGCCGCCGGACATGGCCAGCACGCGGCCCGTGTGGGGATCGAGCGCCACGATGGCGCCCTGAATCAACGGAATCTGGCGCAGAGCGTAGACGCTCTCGTTATTGTCCTTCTTGATGCCTTCGACGGCGATGAGGTCGCCCGGCTTCACCACATCGGACGGCGTCTTGGGCGACGGACCGACCTCGGCTTCCGGCAAGGACTTCCGCGCCCACGCCATCTCGGCCATCGCGAGGCGCGCCTTCGCGCCGTCGCCGAAACCGATTTCAGCGTGATCGTTCGCGACCGACAGCACCACCGCCAGGCGCCATGGCGAAAGCCCGCCCACGGGCGGATGCGCGGCCAGGCGCTTGGCCCAATCGCCGGAAATGTCCATTGTGCCGATCGGCCCCCGCCAGCCATGACGACGGTCATAGGCGCGCAGGCCCGCGCGCAAGACCCGGTCGGCAATGGCCTGGAAATGCGGGTCCAGCGAAGTGCGGACCGCGAGTCCGCCGCGATAAAGCGAATCCTCGCCGTACTTGCCGATCAAAATCCGCCGCACCTCTTCCGCGTAGTAGTCGGCGCGGGCGATATCGGTGTCGTCTCGCAGGCGCACGCCCAGCGGCGCGGCTTCGGCCCTCTGCGCAACCTCGGGCGTGATGAAGCGCTCGTCGCGCATCCGCTCGATCACCCAATTGCGGCGCGCGATGGCGGCCTGCGGATTGCGGATCGGGTGATAGTTGCTGGGCGCCTTGGGCAGCGCCGCCAAATACGCGGCCTCCGGCACCGTCAACTCGTCCAGCGACTTGCCGAAATAATTCCCCGCCGCCGCGGCCACGCCATAGGCGCCGTAGCCTAGATAGATCTCGTTCAAGTACAGCTCGAGAATGCGCTTCTTGCTGAGCGCCTTCTCGATGCGCGTGGCCAGGACGACCTCCTTCACCTTGCGCGCGATCGACAATTCGTTGGACAGCAGGAAATTCTTGGCCACCTGCTGGGTGATCGTGGACGCGCCGACCGGACGCCGGTTGTCCGCCAGGTTGCTCACGTTCTGAAACGCCGCGCGCACCATGGAGAAAAAGTTGACGCCGCGGTGGGTGTAGAATTCGGAATCCTCGGCGGCGAGGAAAGCGTCGATGACAACCTTGGGAATCGAATCGATCGCGGTGAAGACGCGTTTCTCGGTCGCGAACTCCGCGACCAGACGTCCGTCGCCCGCGTAGACGCGGGTGGCGATGGGCGGCTCGTAGGTTTCAAGCTGACTGTAGTCGGGCAAATCGCGCGCGAAATGCCAGATCAGATATCCGGCCATCACCCCGCCCGCCAGGCCGAGGAAGAGGCACCCGATGACCAGCCGGCGCAGCCAGCGCCAGCGGCCGGGCTTGCGCGGTGGCTCGGGCGCGTCTCCGCCACCCGGCTTGCGGCCGCGCGGACCACGGGGCGGTTCCGAGGAAGCAGGCCGCCACGCGCGCAGGATTTCGTCGGACTTGTCGGCCATCAAGGCACCAAGGCGGCTCGGTTCAGGGCGCGGATCGGCAGGCTATACACCATCGGTTCTGAAAATGCGCGGGCCCGAAATTACGCAGGATTGAGCTTGGCGCGCGATCACGGCGGGAATGGGGCGGCTACTGCGCCTTGGCCTGGCGGTTGGCGAAGAAGGAATCGATCGCTTGACGCATGGCCGCCGCCAGCTTGGCCCGCTCGGCGTCCGAGCGCAGTCGCTTTTCATCAGCCCTGTTCGAAAGATATCCCATCTCGACCAGGACGGAGGGAATGTCGGGCGCCTTGAGCACGGCGAAACCCGCGAAGCGGTGCGAACGGTCGAGAACCGGCACCACGTCCTTCAGATCGTCGACCAACAAAGCGGCGAAGCGCCCGGCCTCGTTCATGCTCTCGCGCTGGGCCAGATCGATCAGAATGTTGGAGACGTCGATGCTTTTGCCGCCCAGATCGACGCCCGCGATGATGTCTGCCTTGTTTTCCTTCGCGGCCAGCGCCTCGGCTTCCTTGTCCGACGCCTGCTCGGACAGCGTGTAGACCGAGGCACCGCGCACGGTCTGGGCGCCGATCGGGCTACCCACCGAATCCGCGTGCAAGGAAATGAACAAATCCGCGCCCGCCGCGCGTGCGACCTCGACACGCTCGCGCAAGCGCAGGAAAACATCGGTCGAGCGCGTCAAGACCGCCTTATAGCGCCCGCCCTGTTCCAGCGCCTTCTTCAGCGCCAGCGCCATGGGCAAGGTGATGTCCTTTTCATAGGCGCCGGTGACGCTGATGGCGCCGGGATCGACACCGCCGTGGCCGGCGTCAATGACGATGACCTTGCGATCGTCGTGTTTCTTGCCCTTAGCCGTGGGCGCGGACGGCGGCGGACGAGTGGCCACGATCTTTGCTTCCGGAGCGGCGGCGGGCTCGGGGGCCGCCGCGGGCGGCGGGCTGGGAGCCGGTGTTTCCGCCGCGGCAACGGCGGGCGCCGTGGGTGGCGGATTGGCCTGCGCGCCGGCGGCGGCCACGCTTGGCGGGGGCGGATTGGCCCGCGCGCCCGAAGCAGCGGCCTGAGCTTGCGGCACCGGCGTCTTCTCCGGCGGCGCAGCGGTCTGGGGTCCCGTACCGCTCGGCCCCGGCGCGCCCGCGACCTGCCGCGTTACAATGTCTTCCGCGAAGGATTTGGCCGACGTCGGTTCGAGATCGACCACCAGCCGGTGCAACCGGCCGGCGTCCGGCGCCGCTATAAAGGCACTCTGTACTTTGGCTGGTCCCGTCAGGTCGATGACCACGCGCTGGGTACCCGGCTCGAACTGGCCATAGCGGTAACGGGCCACCAAGCCGCCGCCCTTGGTTCCCGTCTCGGGCGGCAGCTGCCAGATCACCTCCGGCAGATCGACGACGATGCGGTACGGGTCCGACAGGGTCAGGACCGTGAAAGACACCGGCTCGGTGAATTCCAAGACGAAACGCGTACGCTCGGGGCTGGGGCCCAGGCGTGCGGCAATCACGGCTGGCTCTGCGGCCGCCGGCAAAGCCAGCGCGACCCAAACGAGGACCAGGGCCGCCAGGCGCGCAAGATGCTCGGCTCGGCACATCTTGTGGGCTCCCGATACCTTACCCCTAGATATACCTATCTTTTTTGGGGATCAAGCCGATTTACCCTCGACCGCCTCATGGGCGCGGCCACCCCGGCTGGAAACAGCCATTGAGATGCAACCGCCTTGTCTCTATTTTGTAGTGGTGGACACACGCGGTGAGCCGTTTCTCACGAACGAAACGAGACTCGGTTCCCGTGCGGGCTGCGGCGGCGCCTCATGGCGCTTCCGGCCGCGGACAGTCCCCCTAGGACGCGCATGTTGATTCAATCACCGAAGCCGGCCCTGACGAATCGCTCCGGCGTGGCCCATCCGAGCGCGCTTTCGCGCGCCGGGATGCCGCGCCCGGCCGTCGCCGCCTTCGACCGCCCGCCGCTCGCTGCGCTCTTGCGCGATGCGGCCCGGCGCCTGATGGAGAACCCACTCAATGTCGAAGAAGAATATCCTGATCGACGCGACCCACCGGGAAGAAACCCGCGTGCTGGTCGTGGACGGAAACCGGATTGAGGAATACGACCACGAGACCCTTTCCCGAAAGCCCATAAAGGGCAACATCTACCTCGCGAAGGTCACGCGGGTCGAACCGTCGCTGCAAGCCGCCTTCGTCGATTACGGCGGAAATCGCCACGGCTTCCTGGCTTTCAGCGAAATCCACCCCGACTATTACCGCATCCCCATCGAAGACCGCGAACTGCTTCTCGCCGAGGAGCGCGAGCAGGACGACCGCGACCAAGACGAGCCGCAGCGGGAGACATCGGAACGCGAAACCTCCGAGCAGGAGACGTTCGAGCCGTCGTCGCCGGACGCGCCGGAGGGCGAGCCTTCCGCCACTGAAGCGAGCACGGTCGAGGAAGTCCCCGCCGACATGACGGTCGAGGAGATCGGCGGCGCATCCCCTCTTCCGGTCGAAGATCTCGAAACGCCGGCCGAGGCGGCGATCGAGCAAGAGCGCGCCAGCAGCATCGAGCTTTCCGCTAACGATATCTCCACCAGTGCCTACCCCTCGGAAGAGCCGTTCGCTCCGCAAGACGGCGAGGCGTCCGTATCGGAAGCCGGTGAACCCGTGCTTCCCGCCGAGGGCGGCGAAGCCATTCCGGCGCAAACCGGCGAGGAGCAATCCGCGCCCAAGCCCGAATCGGTCGACACCATCGGCAGCGACATGGGCGAAGATCTGCGCCGTCGCCGTCGCCGCCTGCAGCGCCGCTATAAGATCCAAGAGGTCATCAAGCGCCGCCAGATCATCTTGGTCCAGGTGACCAAGGAAGAACGCGGCAACAAGGGCGCGGCTCTGACCACGTATCTGTCGTTGCCCGGCCGCTATTGCGTGCTGATGCCCAACACGGGCCGCGGCGGTGGAATTTCGCGCAAGATCACCAACCAGAGCGACCGCAAGCGCCTGAAGGCGATCGTCGACGACCTGGACCCGCCCGAGGGCATGTCGCTGATCCTGCGCACCGCCGGCCAGGAGCGCACCAAGGCCGAGGTGAAGCGCGATTACGAATACTTGATCCGCCTGTGGGACGAGATTCGCGAACGCACGCTGACCTCGACGGCGCCCGCCTTGATCTACGAAGAGGCCGACGTCATCAAACGGGCCGTTCGCGATCTGTATGGGCGCGGCGTCGAAGAAGTGATCGTCGCTGGCGACGAAGGCTACAAGACGGCCAAGGCCTTCATGAAGGCCATGATGCCGAGCCACGCCAAGCGCGTGCGTCTCTACGAAGAGCCCGTGCCCCTGTTCCACCGCTATAACGTGGAGCAACAGCTCGAGACCATCCAAAACCCGGTGGTCCAGCTCCGTTCCGGTGGCTCGATCGTCATCAATTCGACCGAAGCGCTGGTCGCCATCGACGTGAACTCGGGGCGCGCCACGCGCGAGCGCAATATCGAGGAAACGGCCTACAAGACGAACTTGGAAGCCGCCGAGGAAGTCGCGCGCCAGCTTCGCCTGCGCGACCTGGCGGGTCTGATCGTCATCGACTTCATCGACATGGAAGAGAACCGCAACAACCATGCGGTGGAACGGCGCCTCAAAGAGGCCATGAAGGACGACCGCGCGCGTATCCAGATCGGGCGGATCAGCCATTTCGGTCTCTTGGAGATGTCGCGCCAACGCCTGCGCGCCAGCCTGGTCGAGACCTCGACCGAGCGCTGCCCCGTCTGCGCGGGCACGGGTCTCGTCCGTTCCACGGAAACGACCGGCCTACAGGTGCTGCGCGCGATCGAGGAAGAGGCTCTCAAGCGCCGCGCCGGGGAGATCACCGTCACCGTGCCGACGCGCGTCGCCCTTCACCTCCTCAACCACGCCCGCCGCTCGCTCGGCGATATCGAAGAGCGCTTCGCGCTGCACATCATCGTGCTGGGCGACGATCATATGACGGCGCCCGCCTACAAGATCGAGGTCACCAAGCAACGCGATCCGTCGCTCGCACCGCCGGTGCCGCTGCGTCACGACATCACCGCGGCCGAACGTCGCGCCGAACTGGCGGAAGAGGCGGAGGAAGCCGACACGTCCGCCGATGAAGCGGAAGAGGCGGAGGAAACCGAAAGCGCCGAGACGGATGACGGGCCTTCCGAGCACGCCGATCACGGTCAGCGCCCGCCCCGCGAGGACGGTGACGGCGGCCGCCGCCGTCGCCGGCGAGGACGCCGTGGCGGACGCCGCCGTCGCGAGGGAGGCGACGATCGCGGCCCGCAGCAAGACCATTCCCCGCAACCCCGTCCCGCCCGCGCCGAGCCAGGTAATCAGGGCCAGCAGCAACCGTTCGGCGTGCCGGACCCGTGGGCGGACCCCACGGACCCCCAGACCTGGGCCAACGCCGTCGACGATGGTGGCGCGCCGGAAGGCGACGCGGCCGAGACCGAAGGCGAACACGGCGCCGCTCCGGCGGACGAGAACCGCCAGTCCGGCGCGCCCGGTGAAGAAGGAGAACGGCGTGGACGCCGCCGCCGCCGGCGCGGCCGTCGCGGCGGCCGTCGCTTCCGCGAACGGCATGGCGCCATGGAAGGCAACGGCGAAGCGGATGCCACGCACGAAAACAGCAGCCACGAGCAGAGCGCGGAGCCGAACGACACAGGCGGGCACGACGAGCCGGCCGCCGGCATGAACGGCGACGCGCCCGAGCCCGCCGCCGTGCCGTTCGAACAGCCGCGGGAACCGGAGCCCTATCGCCCCGCGGCGCACGAGGAGCCTGCGCCCCCCGTTCCCGCCGCCGCCGAACCGGCACCGTCGAATGAACCGGCCAAGCCCGCGCGGCGCGGTTGGTGGAATCGATTGACCGAAGGTTGAGGCCCGCCCCGGCGCTGACCCACGTCAGCGCCGGCGGGCGACCAGCCGCCGCGCGGCCTCCGCGATTTCCTCCGGCGCGCCTGCGAACGAGATGCGGACATGCCGGTGGCCGCGCGCGGGGTCGAAGTCGACGCCCGGCGTAATGGCAACGCCTTGTTCGTGGAGCAGCTCGCGGCACAGAGCCTCGCTGTCGTTCGAAAGGCGGCTGCTGTCGGCATAGATGTAGAAGGCGCCGTCGGCGGGCGCCAAATCCTCGAAACCCGCTTTCGGCAACTGCTCCAGCAAAAGCGCGCGGCTTTCGCCATAGCGCGCGACGCGGGCATCCAATTCTTCCCGCGCGCCGAATGCCGCGATGGCCGCATGCTGCGACAAGGACGGCGGCGAGATGAAGAAGTTCTGCGCCAGCCTTTCCACCGGACGCACCAGATCGGGCGGCAGCACCATCCAACCCAGGCGCCAGCCCGTCATGCAGAAGTATTTCGAGAAGCTGTTGATGACGACAGCCTCGTCCGTCAGCCCCAAGGCGCTGGTCGCGTCATGGCCGAAAGTGATGCCGTGATAGATCTCGTCGGATACCAGCCGCATGCCGCGCACCCGGCAATGGGTGACCAGCGCGCGCAGCTCGTTCGGCCCCAGCATGGTGCCGGTCGGATTCGACGGACTGGCCACGATCAAACCGTCGAGGCGGCCTGGAACGGCATCGAGCAGCGCGGGCGACGGTTGGAACCGCGTCGACGCGTCCACGGGAATCTCGACCGTCTCGATCCCCAGCGCCTTCAGGATGTTCCGGTATGCCGGATAGCCCGGCGCCGCCATGGCGACCCTGTCGCCCACATCGAACGCGGCCAGGAAGGACAAGAGAAAAGCGCCCGACGAGCCGGTCGTGACCACGATGCGCTCCTGCGGCACGTCGAGGCCATAAAATTCCCGGTAGTGGCGCCGTATCCGCTCGCGCAGGACGGGCAATCCGAACGCTTCGGTATAACCAAGGCGGTCCGCCGTCAAAGCGGCGCGCGCGGCTTCCAGCACGGCAGGCGGCGCGCCCATGCCGGGCTGCCCCACTTCCAGATGCAGGACGTCACCGCCGGCGGCCGCGCGCTCGTTGGCGGCGCGCAGAACCTCCATGACGATGAATGGCGCGATCTCGGCGCGGCTTGCTGTCTTTAGTTTTGTCACAGTCCTCGCCCTACCGCACGTTGACGGCACCCTGCGCCGCGCCTACGTTCTGTGAGGGGTCTGGAGGACCGCTCTTGGTCAAACGCATTGTTAGAGTCCTCGTGGCGGCGGCGCTTTTGGCCGTGGCCGTGCCGTCCGCGAACGCGCAGCAGATGAACTTCATCCGCGACGCGGAAGCGGAAAATATCATGCGTTTTTACGCTGCGCCAATTTTCCGCGCCGGCGGTTTCGACCCCAAGGCCATCCAGATCCACTTGATCGCCGACCGCTCGTTGAACGCGTTCGTGTCCAACGGGCTGAACATGTATTTCTTCACGGGCCTGATCATGCGCGCCGACAACGCCGAGCAGGTCATGGGCGTGATGGCGCACGAATTGGGCCACATCGTCGGCGGCCACCTGGCGCGCATGGACGAGAAGATGCGCCAAGCGCAGAAGCAGTCAATCTATGCCATGGCGCTGGGCGCACTTGCCGCTGTTGCGACGGGGAATCCCGGCGCGGCTCCCGCCGCCATCCTGGGCGGGCAGCAAGCCGTGATGGCCAGCGTGCTGAGCTACAGCCGCACGCAGGAATCCGCGGCCGACCAAGCCGGTTTGAAATATCTCGACGAGGCGGGCATCTCGGCGCAAGGCCTGTACGACTTCTTCAAGATCCTGGAAGGCCAAGAGTTGCTGGCCGTCGGCCGCCAAGACCCCTACATGCGAACCCACCCGCTCACCCCCGAACGTATGGCCGCCGTGCAGGCGCACCTGGCCAAGTCGCCCTATACGAACAAGCCGCTGCCGCCCATCTACGCCGTGATGCACAACCGCATGAAGGCCAAGCTGGCCGGCTTCATGGACCCGCCCGCGCAAGTGATGCGCAAGTACCCGGAAACCGACAACAGCATCGATGCGCGCTATGCCCGCTCGATCGTCTATTACCGCCAGCCGGACCTGGCGAAGGCGCTGCCGGTGATCTGGGGACTGATCGCCGAAGAACCCAAAAACCCATATTTCCACGAACTCAAGGGCCAGATGCTGTTCGAAAACGGGCGCGCGGCCGAGGCTATTCCAAATTACCAGCAGGCGGTCGACACCCTGCCCGACAATGCCTTGTTGCGCACCGAACTGGCGCAAGCACAGATCGAATCGCAAGACATGAGCCTGAACAAAGCCGCCATCGCCAACCTGGAGAAGGCGCGCGACATCGACGACGACAACGCCCAGACCCTGCGCCTCCTGGCCACGGCCTATGGCCGCGACGGCCAAGTCGGCATGGCCGCGCTGATCCAGGCCGATCTGGCGCTGGGCTATGGCCGTAACGGCGAAGCGCGCGTCCTGGCCGAGCGGGCCATGCAGAATCTGCGGCAGGGGTCGCCCGCATGGCAGCGCGCCAACGACATCAAACATGCCGCGGAAACCGAAAAGCAGTAACGCGGCCGTCCCTTCCCGTTTCATGGAGACCTGAATGCGCCGTCTGATGGCCCTTGTCCTATTCGCCGCGACGTTGACCGCGGCCGCCGCGCCGGGCCATGCCCAGGACAAGCGTAGCTTCACGCCCCAGCAGCAGCAGGAAATCGAACGCATCGTGCGCGATTACCTGAAGACCCATCCCGAGGTGATCATCGAGGCTGCCAAGGCGCTGGAAGCCAAGGAGCAGGAGGCGCAACAACAGCGCGTCAAGGCCGCCATCGACGCCAACCGGGACAAACTGATCAACGACCCGGATTCCCCCGTCATGGGCAACCCCAAGGGCGACGTCACCGTGGTCGAGTTTTTCGATTACCAGTGCCCCTACTGCAAGAAAATGACCGCGCCGCTGAACGACGCCATGGCCAAGGACGGCAAGCTGCGCGTCGTGTTCAAGGAATGGCCGGTCCTGGGGCCCGAGTCCCTGATCGCCGCGAAAGCCTCGCTGGCCTCGCAGAAGCAGGGCAAATACAAAGAATTCCACAACGCGCTGATGGACACGAAGGGCCGGCTGAACGAAACCGTGATTATGTCGATCGCCGAAAAAAGCGGGCTCGACATCAAGCGTCTGAAAAAGGACATGGACGCGCCGGACGTCCAGGATGAGCTCAAGCAAAACCAGGCCTTGGCCGCGACGCTTCAGCTCGAGGGCACGCCCGCCTTCGTGATCGGCTCGCAGATGGCGCCGGGTGCGATCAGCGCCGACACGCTCAAGGACATGATCGACGCCGCGCGCAAGAACTGACGGGCGTCAGGCCTCGGCGGCGGGCCGGGTCCACAAACGGGCGAAATACGCGTTGTCGATGGGATCGCCGGACTTGAGGCCGTTGCCCTCATAGGTGGGTTGGATTTCCCGTCCGCGCTCGACATAGACCGAGTCGTCGCCCACCAGAACGAACGAAACCGCGCGGCGGGGACGCGAGGCCTGGTTGCCCGGCGCGCCGTGCAGTGTCATGCCGTGGAACGCCAGGCAATCGCCGGGCTGCATGTCCCAGGACACGAGATCGAAATCGCGCCGCGCACGCGTCACGTCCGGCGGCGGCTCGAAACCGTCGTCGTCGCCATAGCCGGCATACCAGCCGCCGTTGATGCGTTCGGGCCGGAACTTGCGGCCCCAGCGATGCGAGCCGGGAATTGCCTGAAGCGCGGTGTCCTGCGCGACCGGATCGAGCGGGACCCACACCACGCACATCTGATCGCCTTCCATGCAGTAGAAGGGTTGATCGTGATGAAGCGGCGTGCGGCGCGAGGTGCCCGATTCCTTCACCCACATGGCGTCATGGAGAAGATTGACCCGCCGCGAGCGCATCAGGCGCCCGGCGATTTCGGCCACGGGTGAGCCGGTGATGAACTCGGTGAAGGCCGGCACGCGCCGTGCCATCTGCAGGTCGCTGAAGAACCCGCCTGTTTCGCCATCAACCGTATGGTTCTGGAAATTGGGTCCGGGGCGCGTGCGGGCGACGGAAACCGCGCCCTTCAGATGCTCGATCCATTCCGCATCGAACATGCCGCGCAGGCACAGGATGCCGTCGCGCGTGTAGGTTTCGATCGCCTGCTCGGTGACGGGATTCAGCGGTGTTTTGTTCATCGCTTCCCTCTCGCTGCGCGTTTCTAGCGCTTGGGCCAGACTTTCGGAAACAGCTCTTCGTCGACCAGCCGCTCGCCCTTTGCGACCTTCAGCATCGGGTTGTACTGCACTTCCATCTCGCTGCGATGGCCCATCACCGTGTCGTCGCCGAGCCAGGTGGTCGAGACCGCGCGGCGGCGGCGCGATCCCGACATGTTGCCGCGCGCGCCGTGGACCGCCATGCCGTTAAAGGCGATGCAGTCGCCGGGTTCGACGTCCCACGACAGGATTTCGTAGCGGTCGCCCTCGGCGTCGAAATCGGGCGGACGGATATGGCCCTGGTCCTGTTGGATGACATCCTCGTCGTCCTTGAGCATGACGGCCGAGAAGGACTTGCCCCACCGGTGGGAGCCTTTGACCACGCGCAGCGCCGTGTCGGCCGACACGGGATCGAGCGGGAACCACATAATGACGACCTTGTTCCCGTCGACCGGGTAATAGACCTGGTCTTGATGCCAGGCGCTGGGCCGCGCGGTCTTGGGCTCCTTCACGAACAAACCGTCCATGAAGAAATGGACCTGGGCCGAGCGAGTCAGCCGCGCCGCGATCTCGCCGCCGGGAGAATTCACGGCGAAGTCGCGAAACGGCGCCAGGCGGCGCCATAGAAAATACTCCGTGTAAAAGAACCCAGGGTCGCCCGGCGCGGACTGGATGTAATGATGCGGGCCATGATCCTTGAGCGCTTCCTCGGCGCCCGCGGCCAGCCGGGCCAGCCAGGCCGGGTCGACCACACCCCGGAGGCAAACCCCGCCATCGGCCTCATAGGCCGAAACCTCGGAATCCGTGACCAGGCGGGTTGGGCGGCTACTATTCATGGCCATCTCTCCTGCGTCGGGCCGACCGGCGCCGTACCCGTATACGCGCGTACCGCACGCGTTCGTCCTCAAAATCGTATACCGGGCCCCGACCCGGGGCCAAACGGGCGGAAGCCAGCATTGCGCCCCTTCCCGCATTGGGCTATCCCTGTCCCACCGGTCGCCGTTCCGGAGGGTGGGTTTTGGCGAAACTACCAACAGTCGTGGTCTTGAACGGCCCCAACCTCAACATGCTGGGGAAACGGGAGCCCACCATCTACGGCCGCGACACGCTCGCGGACGTGGAAACGGCTTGCCGCGCCCACGCCAAGACTCTGGGCCTGGCGCTCGATTTCCGCCAGTCCAACCATGAAGGCGAACTGGTCGGCTGGATTCAGGAAGCCCGCGGCAAGGCCGCCGGCCTCGTGATCAACGCCGCGGCGCTGACCCATACGTCGGTCGCCCTTCTGGACGCGCTTCAGGCAGCCGAAGTTCCGACCATCGAGGTGCATTTGTCGAACATCTACCGGCGTGAGCCGTTCCGCCATCACTCCTATATCTCCCGCGCCGCCGTGGGTGTGATCTGCGGCCTGGGCCCGCGCGGCTATCTGATGGCGCTCGACGCGCTGGCCGGCATGGTCAAGGCCAAGGGGAAGCGCTGATGCCCAAAAGCCAGATCGATAGCGCGGCCGTGCGCGAGTTGGCCGCGCTTCTGGAAGAGACCGGGCTGACCGAGATCGAATACGCGACCGGCGAATGGCGCGTGCGCGTGGCGCGCGCGGCCAACGGCGTGATCCATGCCGTGCCCGCGGCCTTGCCGGCGGCTCCGGCCGCTGCGTCGGCGTCTCCCGCCGCTTCCGTCCCGGATGCCGCGCATGCCGGCGCCGTCCTCTCGCCCATGGTCGGCACCGTCTATATGGCGCGCGAGCCGGGCGCGCCCGCTTTCGTCAAGTCAGGCGACACGGTCAAGGAAGGCGACACGCTCCTCCTCATCGAGGCCATGAAGACCTACAACGAAGTCCGGGCGCCGAAGGGCGGCCGGATCGCGCGCATCCTGGTCTCCGACGGAGACCCGGTCGAATTCGGCGCGCCGCTTCTCGTCCTCGAATAGGCCGCCGGTGTTCGAAAAGGTCCTCATCGCGAACCGCGGGGAGGTCGCGCTTCGAATCCACCGCGCCTGCCGCGAAATGGGCATCGCCACGGTCGCCGTTCACTCGACGGCCGACGCCGACGCCATGCATGTGCGCCTGGCCGACGAAAGCGTCTGCATCGGCCCGCCCTCCGCGCGCGAAAGCTACCTGAACATCCCCGCCATCATCTCCGCCGCGACCATCGCCGGGGTCGACGCCATCCACCCGGGCTACGGGTTCCTGTCCGAGCGCGCGAACTTCGCCTCGATCGTCGAGGAGCACGGCTTCACCTTCATCGGCCCCTCGCCCGAGCACATCGCCATGATGGGCGACAAGCTGGCCGCGCGCGCCAAGATGATCGAGCTGGGCGTGCCCGTGGTGCCGGGCTCGGACGGGCCGGTCTCGGACGAAAACGAGGCCGCCGCGGTCGCCGACCGCATCGGCTACCCCGTGCTGATCAAGGCCGCGGGCGGCGGCGGCGGCAAGGGCATCCGCCTGGCCAAAGACCGCGCCGAGCTGATGAATCAAGTGAAGATGGCCCAGGCCGAGGCGCGCGCGGCCTTCGGCACCGACACGATCTATCTGGAGCGCTTCCTCACGCGGCCGCGCCATATCGAAATCCAGATCCTGGCCGACGGGCACGGCAACGTCGTGCACCTGGGCGAGCGCGACTGCTCGCTCCAGCGCAACCGCCAGAAGGTGCTGGAGGAAGCGCCGAGCCCGGCGCTCAACGCGACCGAGCGCGAAGCGATTGGCGCCATCGCCACCAACGCCATCCGCGAGATCGGCTACCGCAACGCGGGCACCATGGAGTTCCTCTACGAAGACGGGAAATTCTATTTCCTGGAGATGAACACCCGCCTGCAGGTCGAGCATCCGGTCACCGAGATGATCACCGGCATCGACATCGTCCGTGAGCAGATCCGCATCGCGGCGGGCGCCAAGCTGGACTACACGCAATCCGATATCGTGATTTCGGGCCACGCCATCGAGTGCCGCCTGAACGCCGAGAACCCGGACACCTTCGTACCCTCGCCAGGACGCGTATCCGACTATCATCCGCCCGGGGGCTTGGGCGTGCGGATCGATTCCGGCCTCTATGCCGGCTATGTCGTGCCGCCCTACTACGACAGCATGGTGGCCAAGCTGATCGTCCACGGCCGCACCCGCAACGAATGTCTTCTGCGTCTGCGCCGCGCCCTCGACGAATGCGTCATCGGCGGCATCGAAACCACCCTGCCGCTCCACCGCCGCCTGGCCAACGCGCCGGACTTCATCAACGGCAGCTACGATATCCACTGGCTGGAGCGTTTCATGGCCGGCGGCGGGGGCACGCGCCGCTCCGGATGAGCGCGGTCACGCCGGAGCTGGTGCTCCAGGCCTATTCGGTCGGCCTGTTTCCCATGGCGGAAACGAGGGACGGCGATTCCCTCTACTGGATCGATCCGAAGGAACGCGGCGTCCTGCCGCTCGACGGCGTCCATGTGCCGAAGAGCCTCCGCAAGATCCTGCGCAAAGGCACCTTCGAGCTGCGCGTCGATACCGACTTCGCCCAAGTGCTGGAGCAATGCCGCCGTCAGGCGGACAACCGGCCCGAATCCTGGATCAACGACCAGATCGCCGAGCTCTATAACGCCTTGCACGCGATGGGCCGGGCCCACAGCGTGGAATGCTGGCAGGACGGCGCGCTGGTCGGCGGGCTTTACGGCGTCTCGCTGGGCGGCGCTTTCTTCGGTGAAAGCATGTTCACGCGCGTGCGGGATGCCAGCAAAGTCGCTCTGATCCACCTGTGCGCACGCCTAAAACGCGGCGGCTATGCCCTGCTCGATTGCCAGTTCATCACCGAGCATCTCAAGCGCTTCGGCGCGGTGGAAATTCCGCGCACCGAGTACCGCGAGCGGTTGGCCAAGGCCCTGAAGATCGAAGGCCGTTTCGACTACGGCTTCGGCGCGGCCGATTTGGAGACGTTCTTACAATCCAGCACCCAGACGTCGTAGATCGGGTGCTCCAGCGCCGATAGCGCGGGCGTGGATGCGAACATCCAGCCGCTGAACACCACGGCCGGCGCGTCGGGCGTTCGCAGGTCGCGGATTTCGAGGAATACCGCCGCCTCGGGCGGGTCTTCCGGCGGGCGCTTCTTGCAGGCGCGCACGATGATCTCAAGCGTGCCAAACCGCACGGGCTTGTCGCGCGGTGCGTCGATCTCGGATATGCGGGCGTTGACCTTATCCAACCCCTGCAGCGTCGCGCCCGAGCCATCGAGCCAGTCGGCATCCTGCGCGGCCAACGGCGCCGCGAGGAAAACAGCGCCAAGCGCGGCCAGAAATATGCGGCGCGGAGCCAACACGGGCGCCTATAAGCCTATTGTTCGGTCAGAAGGAAGATGGCGCGGCCGAGGACCTGCTCCAGCACGACGACGTCGCGCGTCTTGTTGAGCTGTCCATTCGGTTCGAGCAGTTTCTGAGAATGGCCCGGCTCGATGCGGACATACTTGCCGCCGAGCAAGCCGTCGCTCGTGATCGAAACGAAGCTGTCTTCGGGGAGCTTGAGATTGTCGGCCACCGTCATCTTCACCACGACGGCGTAGGTCTGGGGGTCGATGGCCAAATCCTCGACGCTGCCGATCTTGACACCGCCGATGCGGACGTCGTTGCCGGCCGCCAGCCCGTCGACACTGTTGAAGCGCGCGGAAAGCGGATAGCCCGACACGGGCTGGATGTCCGAGCCCTTGTAGGCCGAGACGACGAAGACGACGGCCACGATCAGGACCACCGCCCCCAACACCGTTTCGACGACGCTTCTACCCTTCATCGATCAACTCCCCGGACGCACATACGCGCCCTCACTGCTTCGGCGCGGCAGGAGCAGCAGGCTCGGTGGACGCGGCACCGGATTGCTGCTTCCGTTCGACCGCGCGCCGCTCCGCCATCTGCACGATCTGCTGTAGAAGATTCTCGATGATGACCGAGTTCTGCACGTACTGGAACGAATCGCCGTCCTTCATCATCTCGGGCGCGCCGCCAGGCGAGATCATAACGTACTTGCCGCCCAGCAACCCTTGGCTCACGACCGCGACCGAGCTGTCCTCGGGCAGCTTGACGCCATCGTCGATGCGGAAGGTCAGGACCGCCTGCATGTATTCGGGGTCGAGCCGCATCTTGGAGACAGTGCCGATCTTCATTCCCGACAACCAGACAGGCGCGTTCTCGGCGATGCCGTCCACGCTGGTAAAGCTGGCTTCGAGGGAATAGCCGTTGTTGACGCGCGAATCGACCGTATAGGAGAACGCGAACAAGCCGCCCAATACCGCGAGGGTCAAGGCCCCCGCAACGATTTCACGCAGGCTTCGCCCGTTGAGCGCTCCCGTTCCGTTCGACGTCACGTGGGCTGCCACGGCTCGTAATCGCCAGTGGCGGGCGAACGGCGGCCACCACGCAACTCGCTGCCGGGCGGGCGATAGGCCTCGGCCGTACCGGTCAGGTTGGGTTCGTGTGGTTTCTGCCAGGGACGTTTCGGCCGCGCGTGGACCGGCGCTTCGCCGATCGTATGGTGCAGCCACGCATGCCATTCCGGCGGCACGCGGGACGCCTCGATCTCGCCTGCGTAGATCACCCAACGCCGCTCGCGCCGGCCCGCGCGCGCGCGCCGGGTTCGGTAATAACGATTGCCGAATTCGTCGCGGCCCACGAAGGCGCCGTTCAGCAGGGTGAACAGGTGGGTGCCGATAGACATGGCTTGGAGATCGTTCCTTTCGGAAAACACGCCGGACATGGCATTCGCCAGCGGGCGATAAGGCGCCGAACTATGCCATCGGCGCCGGAGGGCGTCCAGGCCCGGCTAGCCCCCTAAACCCTTGAAGAAACTGGCTCCCTGTCTCCTTCCTGATAGGATGGCTCGCGCGTCCGCCGCGTTCGGAGCCGCCCGCCGATGACCGCCGCCCATGCCGCGTCCGCCCGCACCCGTTTCTGGCTCGGCAGCGTCCTGGCGCTGGCCTCCTCGGTCACCTTCAGCCTGAATCTCGCTCTCGCGCGCCTCTCTTACGATTCGGGCGCCAATCCGCTTTCCGTGAATTTGGTCCGGGCGGCGTTTCTCGTCCTCTGCCTCTACATCTTCCTCAAGGCAAGCGGGCGTCCGACGGCGCTGCCCCGCCGGGAGCGCACGCTCTGCTTCCTGTTAGGGCTCGTGTGGGCCGTACAGGTGATCGGTCTTTTGCTCGCCATCGCTTTCATCCCCGTCGGCCTGGCTGTCCTGACCTACTACACCTATCCCTTGCTGATCGCCGCCATGGCAGCGGCGATGGGACGCGAACGGCTCACCGTTTCCTCTCTCGCGTTGATGGTTCTCGCCTTTGCCGGCTTGATCATCTCGCTCCAGGTGCCCGAAGGCACCCTCGACTGGCGCGGTGTGGCCCTGGCCCTGATATCGGCCCTGTCCATGGCAACCGTCATGACCCTAAGCGAGCGCTTCATCCACGGCCGGGACAGCCGGACCGTCACGCTTCACATCATGCTGGCCGTGCTCGGCGTCCTGATCCTGATGGTGCTTGCTGGCAGCGAGCTATCATGGCCGGCCGATTTCGCCGGTTGGGCGGCCGTCGCGGGCGCGGCGATCTTCCTCGCCCTTGCCATCACGACCCTGTTCATGGCGATCGGCCTAATCGGGCCGTTGCGCACGAGCATGATCGACAACGGCTCGCCCGTCTGGTCGATCCTGTTCGCGGCAATCCTGCTGGGGGAAATGCTGTCGCCGCTTCAGCTATCGGGAACCGCGCTGGTCATCGCGGCGATCGTCGGCAATCAGGTGCTGCATCACCGTCAAGCCCGCGCGCACGCGGCCAACCCTTAAGCGGAGACGACGTGCAGGTCGCGCGTCTTCTGGGTCAACGGCTCGCAGCCTTTGTCCGTGATCAACAACGTCTCGCTCAGACCGATGCCGAAGCGATTGGGCACCCTGAAGCAGGTTGGGGTGTGAAACACCATGTTGGGCTTGAGCACGGTCTCGTCGCCCTCGGCGAAGAACGCCGAGCCTTCGACCCACGAGGGCGGGAACTGCGCGCCCACGGTATAGCCGTAGACGCCTGAATGGAACGCCTCGCCCGCGACCGGCGCCAGCGCCTTGCGCGCCTCGACGGCGACGTCGTGGCAGGTCCGTCCGGGCTTGGCCGCCGCGATGATGCGCGCGACGCAATCCTTCAAGGCTTCATTCACGCGCAGAACCTGTTCGCCGGGCTTGCCGATGAAAGCCGTGCGCATCATGGGCGAGCAATAGCGCTTGTAGACACCGCCAAACTCCAGGAACACCGTATCCCCCACCTTCAGCGGCACGCGCAGGAAATGGGTATGCGCCCAGCCATGCCGATGACCGGAACTGACGATGGGCTGGATGCTCATGAATTCGCTGCCCGCCCGCGCCATGGCCTCGTAAGCCACGCCGGCGACCTCGCCGTCGGTCTTGTGCGGCGCGATCGCCGCCAAGCCCGCCTGGATGCCGGCCCAGGTGATGGCGGCCGCCTCGCGGTGGCACTCCAGCTCGGCCGCGGACTTCACCACCCGTGATTTGTAGAGGATGTCGCTGGCGTCCACGAATGACGTACCTTCCAGCGCCGCCTCCAGGTCGCGCAGATGCTGGATTCGAAATCCGGTCGTCAGCGCCTCGATGCCGATGCGCTTGCCGACCAGCCCCCGCGCCCGCAGAAGCCCTTTCAGCTGATCGACGATATCGCCGGATTTCGACCAGTCGTAACCGATCACTTCGTCGATCCAGGTCTTTAGGACCGCGACGCCGACCTCGAGCGACGCCACCTGAATCGCGGCGTCGCCTTTCCGCGGCAGGAGGACGCACCCGTGCAGCGACGTCTCGAAGGTGTAGTAACCGGAAACATAAAACATGTTGCCGGGATCGCTGAGCAGCAACGCGTCCAGATCCCGCGCGTCCATCTCGGCGTGAAGCCGCTTCACGCGCGCGTCGTATTCCGCCTTCGGAAAGGACAACTCGGAGGGAATTGGCTCGCTCTTCAGCGCCCGCACATAGGCCTTATCGTCCATGGTTCCCTCCCTGCGAGAAGCCGCGCCTATTCGCCGCGGTAATTGAGCTCGATGCGGATACCGTTCGGATCGCGCACGAAGATCTGACGCAGATCCGAGTCGGGGACTTGGCGTTCCTCGAAGTCGATGCCCTTCGCGGCCAGATGCTCACGCATCCCGGCGATGCCCTTGGCATCGAAGGCGATATGGTCGAAACGCCCGGTATCGGCCGGCTTGTCGGCATCCGGCCCGCCGATCAGATGCACCACCGCCGAGTCGCCGGCGTAGAGCCAGGCGCCCGGAAACTTGAACGGCGGCCGATAGCCGCGTCTCAGCTCCAACACGTCCGCGTAAAACGCCGCGGTCTTCTCCACCGAGTCCGCCGCCAAACGGATTGCGTAGTGGCTTAATCCCATGAGGGGCACGTGCACCTCCCTTGCGCCGTGGCAACGCGGGCCTTTTCGATCATACAATCAGGCCGCGCGGCCGTGCAAAGAGCCGCCCTCGGGGGAGGACACCGAATGCCGACCAAACGCCGTCACGCGACAAAAGTGCCTGGCTTGACTCCGGCGAAGCGCACCGCCTTCGCCTGGGTCGACGAAAATCTGCCGCGCCTGTCGGCCTGGAACCAGACCGTCTGGCACTACGCCGAATCGGCGTGGCGCGAATACCGCTCGGCCGCCCTCTATGTCGATCTCTTGCGCCGGGAAGGTTTCGAGGTCGAGGAAGGCAGCGCGGGCATGCCCACGGCCTTCGTCGCGACCTTCCGAAACGGGCGCGGGCCAACCTTGGCCAGCTACGCCGAGTACGACGCCATCCCCGGCTGCTCGCAGAAGGCCGCGCCCTATGAAGCGCCGCGCGAGGGCGCCAGCCGCTATGCGCCCGGCCATACCGACCCGCACTCGGCGCTGGGTATCGGCGCATTGGGCGGGGTTCTGGCGGCCAAGGAGGCCATGGTCCGCCACAACCTCAAAGGCACGCTCAAACTGTTCGGCGAACCGGCCGAAAAGGTGTGCGGTTCGAAGGATATCCACGCCCTGCGCGGCTATTACGACGATCTGGACGCGGCCGTCAGCTTCCACCCGACCTACATCGCCGAACTGAACAACACGGTCGTATGGGAAACGCATGGCGGCTCGTACTGGAGCCGCGTCTACACCTTCGAATGCACCGAGGCGCATACCTGGAACAGCGTGGGCGCCGTCGCCAGCCCCACGCACACCCATGCGACCTTCATGGCGCGCGCGCCGGGTGCGGTGGACGCGGTGTGCCTGATGCACACGGCGACCAAGTATTTCCGCGAATCCATGGCGCCCTTCACCGGCAATTGGTGCCTGAACGAGGCCATCCTGGTCGCGGGTCAGGCGACCGCCGACAATCTGCCCGCCCATGTGGGCCAGATCCAGTTCGCCGCGCGCGCACCCTCGCTCGACATGCAGGAGCGCATCTGGAGCGTGATCGAGCGCAACGCACGCGAGATCGCCAAGATGACCCACTGCAAGGTGACGGGCACCTGGGTCGCGAAGACGCGCCCAGCTCTTGCCAATCACGTCATGGCCGATCTGGTCTATGACAACCTGGTTCTGGCCGGACCGCCCGCGGTGGACGAGGAAGCCCGCGCGTTCGGCCGCGCGATCCAGAAGAACCTGGGCATCAAGCCCATGCGCGATCCGTTCCTGGCCGAGCTGACCGAGCTGTGCCCGCCGCGCGAATCCGAAGCGCGCGTGCGCAAGTTGACGCCGGAATGGCAGACCCATTTCGGCGTCGACGACTATGTCGAATACACCTGGCATTGCCCGACCGCGCGCCTGTACATCGCACGGCCGGTGATGCGCCCTGCCCATCCCGGCCAGATGTATCCGGAATGGACGTTCCACGCGCTCGGCGGCGTGCCGGCCTGCATCGACCCCATGATCCGCAGCGCCTCGCGTACCATCGGCGCCAGTCTGGTGGAGTTGCTGGCCAAACCGCAGACGTTGACGCGCGCGAAGGCGGAGTTCCGCCAGCGCACCGGCGGCGGCATCGGGGGCAAGAAATGGCTCGCGCCGCTCCTGCCCAAGAACACCAAGCCGCCATCCTATTTCCGTTGGCCGGAATACGTGAACACGGCGCGCGGCGAGGATTGGTGGATTCCAGACCAGCCAGGCGACCGGGCGGACTAGGCGGCGGGTTTCGGCGCCTTGCGCCAGCGCTGGAGCGCCAGCATGGCGCCGCCCGCGACCAGCCCCCAGAAAGCGCCGCTGATACCGAGGAACGACAGACCCGCTGCCGTCACGATGAAGGTGACGACGGCGGCTTCACGGCCCTCCGGCGCTGAAACGGCGGCCATCAGCGCCGAGCCGAAGGCGCCGAGCAGCGCCAGACCCGCGACCGCCTCGATGAGGATGGGCGGCGAAGCGCTGATGAAGGCCGTGGCGGCGCCCGCCAGCAACCCGAACACGATGTAAAGAAGCCCCGCGACAATGGCCGCCCAATAGCGCCGCTTGGGATCGGGATGCGCGTCCTCGCCTGCGCACAACGCGGCCGTGATGGCGGCCAGGTTCACCGCATGGCCGCCAAAAGGCGCGGAGAACAGGCTGAAGATGCCCGTCGTGCGGAACAGGGGACTCGGATCGGGCCGGTAGCCGTTCACGTTCAGCACGGCAATGCCGGGGATGTTCTGCGACGCCATGGTGACGATGAACAACGGCAGAGCGATGCCGATCACCGCCGCGAACGAGAAGGACGGCACGACCAGAACCGGATGTGGCCACAACGAGCCCATGGAGGAGGCCGAGATATCCGTGGTCGAGGCGATGAGAATGGCGGCGACCAGCACCGACGCCGGCACGGCATAGAGCCGGTTGATTCTGCCGACCACGGCCCAGGTGATGACGATGGCAAGACCAAGCAGCGGCATCTGGGCGACCGCGCGCACCGGAGCCACGCACAAGCCGAACAGCACGCCCGCCAGCATGGCGTTCGCCAGCGGCGCGGGAATGGCGGCGACCCAGCGGCCGAGCGGTTTCCACATGCCGGCCAGGACGATCAGCAATCCGGTGACAAGAAACGCCCCCACCGCGACCGCGAAGCCGCCCTCAAGCGCGCCCGAAGTCGCCAGCAACGCGGCGCCTGGCGTGGACCAGGCCACGCTGATGGGCAGGCGCGTGCGCAGGCTGAGCCAGATGGCGCAGACGCCCATGGAGATGGAAAGGGCCATGAGGCCCGAGGCGGCCTCGGCCTGGCTGGCGCCGACCGTCGTCAGGCCCTGGATGATGACGGCGAAGGAACTGGCAAAGCCGACGAAGGCGGCGAGAAGCCCCGCCGCCAACGCCTGGACCGAGAATGCCCCTTTCATTCACCCCCCGCGAAGTGAGAGCGGCCTAGCGGCGCTTTGCCTTCTTGCCCTTCTTCGCGGGCGCGCGGCGAGCGGTCGCGGCGCGGCGGGCGGCCTTGCGCGGCGTGGAACGCTCCTTCACCGCGGCGATCACCTTGATCTCGACCAGGCAGCGGTCGTCGAACAGCTCGGCCGAATGGACGCAGGCGCGCACCGGCGGGTTCTTCGGATCGACCCACTTGTCCCACACCGCGTTCATGGCGGCGAAATCCTTGAAGCTCTGAATCCAGATCACGGCGGACAAAAGCTGAGACTTATCCGAGCCCGCCTTGGCCAGCATCTGGTCGATATAGGCCAGCGTCTCTTGGGTCTGCACCGTGATGTTCGCGTCCATGCTGTCGGCGGCGCTGCCGGACAGATAGACCGTGCCGTTATGCACGACCGCTTCGCTCATGCGTGTGCCGACGTCGATGCGCTTGATCGCCATTCCCCTGCTCCCTTTTCTCGATATCTCGATAGGACGAGGCCGCACGCTAACGCCGCCGCGCGGGCCGGGCAATCGCTTCCGCCTCGATCCGATCGCGCCCGGCGCGCTTGGCGCGATAGAGCAGCCGGTCGGCCCGGATCATCAGCCGTTCCAGGTTCTCCTTGGGCCGGTGAAAGGCGATGCCGATACTGAGGCTGAGCGCATGGCCGCGCGCGGCACCGGGCAAGCGGACCCGGCGCGCGGCCTCCCGCAGCCGTTCGGCCAGCACATCGCACGACAGCGCGGACGGGCCGGAGACGAAGATCGCGAACTCCTCCCCGCCCAGCCGCACGGCCAAGTCCGAGCGTCGCACCCCGCGGCGGATCAGCGCGCCGAGCCGCTTCAGCGCCGCATCGCCGGCCGGATGGCCGTACGCGTCGTTCAGCAATTTGAAGCGATCCACGTCGCAGACGATCAGCGCCACCGGATGCCCAGGATCGCGGTCGTGGAGCGCCAGCATGCGGCCGGCCACATCCTTCATGAAGCGGCGGGTATGGAGGCCGGTCAACGGATCGCGCCCGGCCTGGGCGCGCAGACGCTTGTTCTCTGTTTCCAGCGTCTTGATGCGCGCGAGAAGCGCGCGGCGTGAAGGCGCTTGGGACATAGGCCGCTCCGATGAGGGAGCGGATGCTACCGCTGGGACGTCACCCGGTCCACGAGGCCGTGGGAATCGACAACGCGGAACCGCGTGTCGGCCAAGGCCTGGAAATCGACGAGTTGGGTGCGCTTGCCGTCGATCGGGTCCTTGGAGGTCTCGATCTCGTCCTCGGTCTCGACCTCGGTGATGAAGGCGAAGTCGGCGAAGGGCGGCTTGAGCGGAAAACAGTCGAGAGCATGCCACGTGCCGCGCCAGAGCATGAGGCCGACGGTGCCGTCGATATGGAACGCACGCAGCGAAGCGGGATCGGGCGCCTTGGTCGGCCGCCCGATGGATGTCGGCGGCGCCACGACCATGACGGCCTGCGCACCCCCCATCGGCACCCGGCTTTCCGTCACCGCCAAATGCCGTTCCATGAGATGGAATTCCGGGGCCTGGTGGTGATAACGCATGACGCGCAGCTCGGCCTTGCCCTCGATGGCGAAGGTCATCTTCCACGCATCGAGCAAGGGCCGCGTCCAGCCCGGCGTGCCCGGCAACTCGCCGACGATCTGCCCAAACGGCGCGAAGGCCTCGTGGGTGAGCGGCTCCAGCGGGATATCGATCAACGTGGTCATGCCGCTTTCTCCGCGCGCGCGTTGAATGCTTCGATCAGGGCGTCCCAGGCCGGCACCAGATCGCGCAGGCCGCGCCAGAAGGGCTGGCTCCGGCGCGCATCGAACTCGGCCAGCGGAATGCCCTGCTGCTCGACCCAGGTGTAGTAGCCCAGGTTGAAGATCCGGTCGCGGCCGCGCGAATCCAGCTCGATCAGATGATCGGTCGTGACCGCGGCCAGATCACGGCCCCAGGTTTCGGCCGCCGCCGTCTCATCGAACGCGCCATCGAAATACTTGGCGCGCGCCTTGTCGCCTTCGCTGGCATAGAGCGTGGCATCGTCGGTCGCTACGGTCATGATGGCCTGGCCCGCGCCCAGCCCCAGATGCTTGGCCGTCTTGATCGCGGCCAGCACGTTGCAGATGCCGGAAAGACCGAGCCCGCCGAGCGCGTCCAGCGTCTCGCGCGCGACGCCGTGGCGCTTGGCCAAATAGGCGCGGCCGATATCGGTGTTGAACAGGAGGTTCAGCCGGTCGCAGGACGCATCCGGCACGGCGGT
>CADEGL010000022.1:36394-54711 GCA_902826885.1 uncultured Alphaproteobacteria bacterium
TTGAGGATGACGTTGCCCTGCCCTTTCTCCAGTTCGCGGCAGGCGTCGTAGATTTCCTTCACGTTCGATTCGGAGCCGGGCGTCCGCACGATGTCGCCGGGCTCGGTGACCCAGCGCTCCAGCCAGCGGAAGCGCTCGGCGCTCATGCCCTCGGGCAGCACGGCCACGCCGCGGCAGCCAAGAATGCGCGAGATGGCCACGCCGCCCCGGCAGTAATTGCCCGTGGAGGGCCACACGGCGCGGTGGCGCGAGGGGTCGAACTGCCCCGTCACCAGGCGCGGCACCAGGCAGCCATAGGCCGCCAGCACCTTATGCGCATGGATCATGGGAAAGCGCGCGCCCAACGCCACCAGGATCGGCGCATCGACGCCGGTCAGGGATTTCGGCAGGACGAGCGTACCGGGTGATACGGCGCGGCCTTTGCGGTCGGCCGCGTTGTACCAATGGACGCGGAACAGGTTGAGCGGGTGGGCGGCGTCTGGATCGACGCCGCCCACGGCCGACGCAGTCTCCCCCCGGATCCGCGTCGGATCGGCTAGCTCGGCGAAGGTCGGCAGGCGAATGCCGGCCTTGCCGAAAGAAGCGGCCGTGCGGGCGGCGACGGTCTCGTCGACAATCGCCGTTTCCAGCCCCAGCCGCCCCATCGGTTACCGCTGCCGTGCGCGGCTGCGCGCGGTGCGGGACTTCTTCTTGGCCGCCTTGGCCGTGGAGCGGCGCTTGGGTGCGCCCTTGGCACGGCGGCGCTCGATAGCCTCGGTCAGGAGGCACAGCTCCTCGAACATCAGATTGTTGGCGAGCTGCGCCGTCTGGCCCATCGGATCGAGCGGCGGCGAGACCTCGTTGATATCGGCGCCGACCCAGTTGAGCCCGCTCATGCCGCGCAGGATCACCTGCGCCTCGCGGGTCATGATGCCGCCCGGCTCGGGTGCCCCCGTGCCCGGCGCGCAGGTCGGGTCCATGCCGTCGATGTCGATGGTCAAGTAGGACGGCTTGTTGGTGCCCAGCACCTCGCGGATCTTCGCGATCACCTTGGGCACACCCATCTCGTAGAAATCCTCGATGGTGATGATCGTGACGCCCTTGGCATAGGCCCAGTCCAGATCGTCCGGGCTGTAGAGCGTGCCGCGGATGCCGAGCATCACGTGGCGCTTGGGATCGAGGACCGATTCCTCGATGGCGCGGCGGAAGCAGGTGGCGTGGTTGTATTTGTGGTTCAGCAGCGTGTCGTGCGTGTCGGGGTGCGAATCGAACTGCAGCATCCCAAGCGGCCCATGCTTCTGCGCCACCGCGCGCATCAGCGGAAGGGCGATCGTGTGATCGCCGCCCGCGGCCAGCGTGACCGCGCCGGCCTTGATCGCGTCGGCCGCGAATTTCTGGATCTCCTTCAGCGTACCCATCAGGTCCAGCGGGTTGACCGGCGTGTCGCCGATATCCGCGATGCGGCACGAATCGAACGGCGCCATCTTGGTGACGAAGTGAACCTGGCGGATCAGGCGCGAGAACTCGCGCATCTGGGCGGGACCGTGGCGGGCGCCGGCGCGGTTGGAGGAACCCCAGTCGAACGGCACGCCGAACATGGCGATGTCGAGCCCGGCCGCCGACGGGCGGTACTGCGCCCGCATAAAGGTGGCGATCTGGGCGAAGCGCGGGATGTATTTGGAATCGAGCGGCAGAAGCGTGGGGTCCCTTGGAGCCATGGTGTCGTGTGTCCCTGGTGATGAGGAGAAGCGTTCCCGGAAACTAGGCCGTCCGGCCAACCTGGCCGGCCGAAACCTTAGCGAAACGCGGGGTTCCGCGCCAGAACCGGCGCGAGGCGGCTTCCGCCCACCCGCCCGGCGGTGTAGAACCGGCGCCGCGCGCCTGCCGCCCCCGGCGCGTCCTGCCGGGCCCGCCCCCTCATGCCCTCGTCCGCCCCGACCGACGCCGTGCCCCATCGCCCCTTTTTCGGCGAGCTTTGCATCCTGGCCGGCTCGATCGCCTTCAGCCTGAGCTTTGTCCTGGTGCCGGCAATCTATGGCGCGGGCGGCAACCAGTTTTCGGTCCTGGTCCTACGAAACTTCGCGCTGGCGCTGCTGATGGCCGCGCTGATCCTGCGCACCGGCAAGCCGATCCTGCTGCCCCGCGCGGAACGAAACGGCAGCTTGATTGTCGGCCTGCTCTTCGCCGCGCAGTCCTATTGCTACTTCACCGCGGTCCATTTCATCCCGGTGTCGCTGGCGACACTGCTGAATTTCCTCTACCCCGTGCTGGTCGCGGTCGCCATGCATTGGACCGCGGGCGAGAAGCTGACGATCGTGAAGGTCGGCGCGCTGATCACGGCCTTAATCGGCCTGGCGCTGGCGCTGGACACGACGGCAGGCGACCTCAACTGGTTCGGCGTTCTCCTGGGCTTTCTGTCGGGTCTTTTGTCGGCCGCCATCGCGGTGGTCAGCGGGCGCGTCCTGGGCCAGGCCGACACCCAACGCATGACGCTCCACATGGTGTTCGCGACGGGCGTTGCCTTGCTGGCCGCGTCGCAAATTTCCGGAGCCGGGCTGGTCTTCCCATCGGGCTTCATAGGCTGGTCCGCGATCAGCGCCGCCCCGCTGCTCTATATGGTCGCGGTGCTGGGCTATTTTCACGCGATCCGGTTGATCGGCCCGTCGCGCACCACGATGATCAGCAACGTGGAACCGGTCTGCACCCTCACCCTAGCCACGGTCGTCTTGGGCGAAGCATTCTCGGCGAAACAGGTCGTGGGCGCCGCGCTGGTCATCGGCGCCATCGTGGCGACGCAAATCGCGGCACGGAAACGGGCATGAGCGAACCGCCGGCGTCGCAGGGCAGGCAATGGGCGGCGCTGGCGACACTGATCGCGGCTCTCATGGGCTATTCGCTCTGCGTCATCATGGCGCGCACCGTCTATGACCATGGCGGCAACGCGCTGACCGCGCTGATCTCGCGCATGGGCCTGTTCACCGTGGGGATGCTGATCTTCTTCCGCGTGAAGGGGCAGTCGCCCATGCTGGCGCCCAGCGACCGATACGCCAGCCTAGGGCTGGGCGTGGTCATCGCGATTCAGTCCTTCGCCTATTACAGCTCGTTCGAATACATCCCCGTCAGCCTGGCCGCGCTGGTGTTCTATACCTACCCCACCCTGGTCGCGATCACCGTGCGGCTGATCTCGCGCACGCCTCTGACGCCGCTCATGCTGGGCGCCCTGATCACGGCATTTTTCGGCATCGCGCTGGTGCTGGAAGTGTCGCTGGAGACGCTGAACCCTTGGGGCATCGCGCGCGCCTTCGTGGCTTCGATCGGCATGGCCACCACGGCCATCGTCTCCAGCCGCATCCTGCGCCGGGCCGATGCCCGCCGCATGGCGCTGCACACGGCGGCTTCCGCGTCGACCATCTACGTCCTGGCCGCGATCTTCACGGGCACGGCGGCCCTGCCCGTCGATGTGCCCGGCTGGGCCGCGCTCATGGCCCTACCGGTGTTTTACGTCGTCGCCGTCATCGGCTGGTACTCGACCATTCCGGTGCTGGGCGCCATGCGGGTCGCCTTCATCAGCAACGGCGAACCCATCTTCACCGTCATCATGGCCACCACGCTGTTGGGCGAGGTCTTGTCGCTGCAACAGATGATCGGCGCCGCGTTTGTCATCGGCGCCATCTTCGCCGTGCAGATCTTCGGCCGGCGCGATGGCGGTTGAACACGACGATTCGCGCGCGCGGCTGGGGTTGGCCATCCTGGCCATCTCGGTGCCCTGCTACGCCTTAAGCGTCATTGTCGCCCGTTCGGTTTACGAACATGGCGGCAACGCGCTGGCCTGCCTCGTGGTGCGCATGGGGTTCTTCGCCACGGCGTTGTTCATTTATTTCCGCGTCGTGGGCCAGTCGCCCTGGCTGCCGCGGCGCGAAACCCTGGCCAGCCTGGGGCTCGGCATCCTCAGCGCCATGCAAAGCTTCGCCTACTACAAGGCGTTCGAGTACATCCCGGTCAGCTTGGCCGCGTTGCTGGTCTACACCTATCCGCCCATGGTCGCGGTCGCCGCGCGCATGATCTCGCGCGAGCCTCTGACACCCGTCATGGTCGGCGCCCTGGCCTCCGCGTTCCTCGGCATCGCGCTGGTGCTGCAGGTCTCGTTCGGAACGTTGCATCCGATCGGTGTCGCCTGCGGCCTGGCCGCCGCCGTCGGCATGGCCGTGACGACGCTGATCAGCAGCCGCATTCTGGTGCGCGCCGACAGCCGGCGGATGACGCTGCACATCGCCATCGCGGCCTTCGGTATCTATCTCGGCGGGGCATTGGCGACCGGCGGCACCGCATGGCCGCGCGACGTCGCCGGATGGTCGCTCCTCGCGCTGCTGCCGATGATCTATCTGGTCGCATCGCTGGCTTGGTACACCTGCCTGCCCATGCTGGGGCCGATGAAGGCCTCGCTGATGAGCAACGCGGAGCCGGTCTTCACCGTCGCCTTCGCCGCCCTGCTGCTGGGCGAATTCCTGTCGCCGCTGCAGATGGCCGGCGCCGCCTTGATCGTGGGTGCCATTTTCGCCATCCAGATCTTCCGCCGCCGGCCCTCGGCCTCATGAATGACCTCGTGCCGAGCTTGTCGAAGCATCAAGCCCGAAGCCAACCCCTCGCCCTTCGACAGGCTCGGGGTGAGGCCGTTGAGAGGCCCTCGACCGCGCCGGGGGCCAACCGCTAGAGTTTCCGCCTATCGCCTGGGGAGGACACGATGGTTAAGCCGATTTCGCGCATCTCGACCGAGATCGATTTCGAAAAGAACGGCAAGCAGGTCGGCCACCTGGCCGTGCCCAGCTCGACCAACGAATCGGCCTACGGCATCGTCCCCATCCCCATCACCGTGATCAAGAACGGCAAGGGCCCGACGATGTTCATGACGGGCGGCGTGCACGGCGACGAATACGAAGGCCCCGTCGCCCTGATGAAGCTAGCGGCCAAGCTGACGCCCGCGAAAATCCAGGGCCGCGTCATCATCCTTCCCGCCATGAACCTGCCGGCCGTGCTGGCGGGCCAGCGCTGCTCGCCCATCGACGGGCTGAACATGAACCGCGTCTTCCCCGGCGAGCGCAACGGCTCGATCACGCTGCAGATCGCGCACTATGTCAGCAACGTGCTGTTGCCGCTGACCGACTATCAGTTCGATTTCCATTCCGGCGGCAAGACGCTGGAATACATCCCGACCATGATCATGAACGTGAGCAAGGATAAGAAGCGCGAAAAGCGCACCACCGAGGCGCTCAAGGCGTTTGGGTTGCCCATCGGCCTGGTGGATGTGAAGTCGGACCATGGCGGGCTGTTCGAGATGGAGTGCGAGGAGCGCGGCATCCTCTCGACCAATGCCGAGCTGGGCGGCGCGGGGCGCGTGGACGTGCAGACGCTGGCCTGGACCGAGATCGGCATGATGAACCTGCTCAAATTCTTCGGCCTGATGGACGGCAAGATCGTGACACCCGAAAGCCAGGGCCGGCCCGCGCCGCGCCTCATGGAGGTGAACGATCCGCGTTCGAACAGCTTCGCGCCCGACACGGGCCTCTACGAGCATTTCGTCGATCTGGGCGCGAACGTGAAGGCAGGCCAGACGATCGGCCAGGTCCATTTCCCCGGCAACTGGGAGAAGAAGCCGTGGCCCGTGAAGGCACGCCGCGCGGGCCTCATGGTGCTGAAGCGCCCGCCCGGCCGCGTCGAACGCGGCGACGTGGTGGCGCAGATCGCCCAAGATTGGAAAGGCTGAGCTAGCGCTTCTTCGGGTTCGGCGCCGCCGGCATCTTGAACGGGTGCGCGCTTTCGTAGGCGCGCGCCGCGCGCAGGATCAGCGCGTCGTCATGCTTTTTGGCCACGAGCTGGAAACTGATCGGAAGTCCGTTGGAATCGAAACCGCACGGCACCGAGGCCGCAGGATTGCCGGTGAAGTTGAACGGATAGGTCAAGGGCGACCAGTCGAGCCAGCGCGTCATGCCCCGGCCTTCGGGAAACTCGACGCCGGCTTCGAAGGCGGTCAACGCGAGTTGCGGCGTGAGAATCAGTTCGTAGTCCTGGAGGAACGTGGCGACCTCGGCACCCAACGCCGCCTGATATGTTTCCGCCGCCAGGTAATCGCCGAGCGAGACCTCCATGCCTTTCTCCGCATAGCGGCGATAGCCGGGATCGAGCATCTCGCGCTGCGCGGCCGACAGAGACCGATAGCCCTTCGACAGGCTCGCGAAATAGAACGCCTCGAACGGCTGCCGCGGATTCGCGAAGGTTTCGCCGACCTCTTCGACCTTGGCACCCAGCTTTTCGAGAACACGCACGGCCTTGCGAACGGATTCGGCGACCTCCGGGTCGATGCGTGCGCCGAAGAGGTTTGGGCCGTAGGCGATGCGCAGCCCCCGGACGCCCGCCTCCAGACCATCGAGATAGTTCGGCGCCTTCGGGATCGCGGCATTCCAGTCGACCGGGTCGAACGCCGTCATGGTGTTCATCATCAGCGCCGCGTCCGTGACCGTCCGCGTCATCGGGCCGATGCAAGAACAGGCCCCGACGGCGGAAATCGGCGCGTAAGGAACCCGCCCCGCGGTCGGCTTCAGGCCGAAGGTCCCGCAGAACGACGACGGCATGCGGATCGAGCCGGCGCCGTCCGTGCCGAGATGAAGGGCGCCCATGCCCAACGCCGCCGCCGCGGCAGCCCCGCCCGAGGAGCCGCCCGAGGTCTTCGACGTATCCCACGGATTCCGCGTGATGCCCGACAAGCGGCTGTGCGTGACGCCCGCCCATCCGAATTCGGGCGTGGTCGTCTTGCCCACGATCACGGCGCCGGAAGCGGCAAGCTGATCCGGCGCGGGCGAACCCTCCGTCGGCGTGTCGGGCGCGGTGAGCGAGCCCTTGCGTGTCGGATGTCCCTTCATCTGTAGAAGGTCTTTGATCGTCGTCGGCACGCCGTCGATGGGCCCGGCGGGCGCGCCCTTGCGCCAGCGCGCCTCCGACGCCTTCGCGGACGCCAGCGCCTCTTCCTCGCATAGGAGGACGAAAGCGTTCACTGGCTCGTTCACCGCGGCGATGCGCCGGAAGACCGATTTCGCCACCTCGACCGGAGACAGCGAGCGGTCGCGATAACGCGCGACAAGCTCCGCGGCGCTCAAAGCATAGAGATCGTCGGACATGATTCCCTCCCTGCGCGACGGGTGGAAACGCTAGCGCACCCGTCCGAAGCCACCGTCCACCACGATGTTCTGGGCGGTGGCATAGCCGTTCTCCGGGCCGGCCAGGAAGACGACCATGTCGGCGATGTCGGCGGCCGTGCCCAGGCGTTTGACCGGCACCGAGTCGGCCATCGCCTTGCGCTGGGCCTCGGTGTAGTTCTTCTTCAGCACATCGGTATCGATGAAGCCCGGCGCCACGCAATTGGCCAGGATGCCGTGCGCGCCCACCTCGGCGGCCAGATTGGCGGTCAGCCCGTCGAGCGCCGCCTTGGCCGAGCCATAGTTGGTTCGCGTCGGCCGGCCCCAGATGCCGGAGATGGCCGTGATGTTGACGATGCGGCCCCAGCCGTGACGCTTCATGCCGGGGATCGCCGCCTGGCACAGGCGCAAAGGGGCAACCACATGCATTTCGTGGATACGCTCCACATCGGCCAAGTCGACATCCTCGATCGTGGCGAAGCTGCTGGTACCGCCGTTGTTGACCAGGATATGCGGCCGCTCGCCCGCGATCACGCGACAGAAGGATTCCACGGACTGCGGATTCTCGAGCTGGAGCTGCGCGTAACGACAACCCTTGGGCACGTCGCCATCCGGCTTGGTGCCGGTGCCGATCACCGACGCGCCGCGCGCCAAGAACCGTTCCACCACCGCGCGGCCTATGCTGCGCGTTCCACCCGTGACGACCGCCAGCTTTCCGGCGAGGGATTGATCCATCATGTCATTCTCCCTCAGCAGAACCGCGAGAAACCGCCGTCAATCATCAAATGCTGGCCGGTGATGTAGGTATTCTCCGGCCCCGCCAGCCACGCCACGAAGGCTGCCACCTCTTCAGGCTTGCACAGGCGCTTCATCGGCACGCTTTGCGCCAGCGCGTCGAGCTTGTCGGGGCCGTAGACGCTGGTTAGCCCTTCCGTCTCCGTCATGTTCGGCGCCACGCTGTTCGCGAGAATGCCGTGGGGGGCGCATTCGCAAGCGACCGACGCCGTCGCCACGTCGAGACCTTCCTTGGTCGCACCATTGACCGCGCGCCCGGTGCGCGCCGAGACGCCCCAGATCGAGGTGATGTTGACGATGCGGCCCCAGCCGTGCCGTTTCATACCCGGCACCGCCGCCTTGCAGAGCCGGATGGGCGCGAGAAGGTTGACGCGGTGGAACTCGCGGAAATGCGCTTCGGGAATTTCCTCGAACGGATAGGGTTTCGTCAGGCCCACATTGTTGACCAGGATGTGCGGCGACAGCTTGGTAACCGTCTGCGCGAAGGTCTCCAAAGACGCCTGGTCCTCGAAACGCGCCTGATGGTGCGTGCAGCCAGGAGGCAGCGCGCCCTCCGGCTTGGTCGAAGTGCCGTGGACCTCCGCCCCATCGGCCACCAGCCGCTCGGCGATGGCGCGGCCGATGCCCCGCGACGCGCCGGTCACGACGGCGATCTTGCCCGCGAGGGGTCTGGCCATGGCGATGCCTCCTAGAGCGTGCGGGTAAAGCCGCCGTCGATGAGAATTTGCTGTCCGGTCATGTAGGTGTTGTCGGGCCCGGCCAGGAAAGCGACCAAGGCCGCCAGCTCTTTCGTCGTGCCCAGCCGTCCGATCGGCGCGCGCTTGGCCAAGGCCTCGATCTCCTCCTTGGTGAACAATTGCGGCAACACATCGGTATCGATGAAACCAGGCGCGACGCAATTGGCCAGGATGCCGTCGCGCGCCAGTTCGGATGCCAGCGACATATGCACCGCGACCAAGCCGGCCTTGGCGGCCCCCAGCGACGCGCGCGTCGGACGTCCGAAGTAGGTGCCGGACAAAGCGGAGATCCCGACAAAGCGGCCCCACTTGTGCTTGCGCATGCCCGGAATGGCGGCCTTGCAAAGCATCATCGGGGCGATCAGGTCGATCTGCTGCGTCGCCTTGAAGGTCTTGGCGTCCAGCTTGTCCCAGCCTTGCGGATTGGAGATGCCTGCATTGTTCACCACGATGTGCGGCGCTTCCTTCTCGACCACACGGCACATGGAATCGACCGAGGCTTCGTCGGACAGCTGAAGCTGCTGATAGCGGCAGCCCTCGGGCACCTCTCCGTCCGGCTTGGTGCCGGTGCCGATCACCGCGGCGCCGTCGGCCACGAAGCGCTCGGCGATGGCACGGCCAATGCCGCGCGTGGCGCCGGTGACGATCGCAAGCTTTCCTTGAAGCGGCTTGTCGGTCATGGCTCAGACCTCCTTCAGACGGGAGAGCCCGCCATCGACCAGGATATTCTGCCCCGTGACATAGCCGTTCTCGGCGCTGGCCAGCCAGACGACGGCCTTGGCGATCTCGGCCGGCTGGGCCAGGCGCTTCATCGGCACGCTCTTCGCCAGCGCATCCAGCTTGTCGGGCGGAAAGATGGTCTTGATCATCTCGGTCTCGGTAAAGCCGGGGGCCACGCAATTGACCAGCACGCCGTGCGACGCCACTTCGGCTGCGAGGCATCCGCTCATTCCGTCCAGCGCGGCCTTGCTCGAGGCATAGGTGCTGCGCGCCACGCGCGACAGCGGTCCCCAGATCGACGAGATGTTGACGATGCGGCCCCAGCCATGCCGTTTCATGCCCGGCAGCGCCGCGCGGCAAATGGCCATGGGCGCCACCAGGTTGATTTCGTGGACGCGGCGGAACTCGTCGTCCGCGATGGTCTCGAAGGTCTGCGGATTGGCGACGCCCGCATTGTTGATCAGGATATGGGGCGCCAGCTTCTCGACGGTCTTGCAGAACGCGGCGACCGAGGCCGGATCGTCGAGGCGGACCGCTTCGTGCCTGCAGCCCTTGGGCAGCTCGCCCCCCGGCTTGGTCGAGGTGCCGATCACTTCGGCGCCGCGGGCCTGAAGCTGCTCGGCGATGGCCCGGCCGATGCCGCGCGATGCGCCGGTCACGATGGCCAGTTTTCCGGACAGGGATTTCGTCATCAAGCCCTCAACACGATGGGACGCTCGCGCCGGAACATGGGAAGGTCGATATCGACCTTCTCGTCCAGTTCGCGCGCGAAGCGGTGGCCGGCATAGACCGCATGGGCGATGGCGCCCGGCGACAGGCAGTCGCCGATACGGTCGACCGAGCGGATACCGGCGGCTTTCAACCCGTCCTGGTCCGCGATCAGTTCGCGATACAAGGACGCTTCCGGCGCGCGCATGGTGACCATGACGACCGAGGCGGCCTCGAGACGGGAAAGTTTTTCCGTGTGTACGTGGACCAGACCGACCTCGCCCTTCTTCACCTCGACCAGATTGTGATGGGTCACCATCTCCACGCCCGCGTCGCCTAGGCGCCGCGCGATATAGCGCAGCTCCATGGTGTTGTAGGTCCAGGCCGACACTTCGGCCGCCGGGGTCACGATGGTGACCTTGCGGCCCTTGGCGCGCAGAAGCTCGGCCAGAAGGCCGCCGATGTAGTAGTGGTCGTCATCGAAGATCACGACCGGCCCTTCCGGGATCGTGCCGCCCATGATGTCGTCCGGCGTAAAGACATGCGCGTCCATGGCGCCGGGCACCGTGTAGTAGTTGCTGCGGCCATAGCCGTCCTTGGTCCAGCGCGAACCGGTGGCGATCACCACGCGGTTGAAGCCGAAGCCTTTCACGTCTTCGGCCGTCAGCTTGCTCTCGCGGTAGACCTCGATGTTCGAGAGCTTTTCGATCTGCCCCACGCGCCAATCGCGCACGCGGCCCCATTCGGCCAGGCTCGGCAGGCGCGCCTCGCGCGCGACGCGGCCGCCCAACTCCCGCCCCGCTTCGGCCAGGTGGACCTGATAGCCGCGCTGGCCGAGCGCACGGGCGCACTCGAGCCCGGCAGGACCCGCGCCCACGATCAGCACGCTGTCCTCGGACTTCTTGGCCGGGATCTTCTCGGGGTGCCAGCCCTTGCGCCACTCCTCGCCCATGGTCGGGTTCTGGGTGCAGCGAATGGGCGAGATCGTGTAGTGGCCGGAGACGCAGATGTTGCAGCCGATGCACTCGCGGATGTCTTCGCCCCGCCCTTCCTCGATCTTCTTGGGCAGGAAGGGATCGGCGATGGACGGGCGCGTGGCGCCGATCATGTCCATGACGCCGCGCTTGATCTGCCCGACCATCGTATCGGGCGAGGTGAAGCGGCCGACACCGACCACGGGCTTGGTCGTGACCTTTTTCACGAAGGCGATCTTGGCTTCATGCGCGGCCTCGGGCGCGAAGCGCGAGGTGCGCGAATCGTAATCCCACAGGCCGACCACCACGTCCCACAAATCCGGCTCCTCGGCCAGATATTCGATGCACTCGCGCCCGTCTGTTTCCGCCTGCAAGCCTTTGTCGCCCAGGATCTCATCCACGATGATGCGGACCGAGATGGCGCATTCGCCCTTGGTGCCCTCGCGGCTGGCTTCGATGAGCTGCTTTAACAGTCGCGCGCGGTTCTCCAGCGAACCGCCGTACTCGTCCGTGCGGTTGTTGCGCGGCGAGAGGAACTGGAAGGCGACCTGCGAGAAATTGACGTCCACGTTGATGACGTCGATGCCCGCGCGACGCGCGCGCTCGGCCGACTGCCGCCACCAGCGCACGACATTCAGGATGTCCTGCTTGTCCATCGCGCGGGTGTATTGCGGATCGTACTGGGTGCAGGGCCGGTCGACCGGGCCCATGGGAATCTCGCGGCTGACGCGATTGGGATTCCAATTGCACGCGAAGGCCAGCTGCACGCCGGCCAAGGCCCCGTATTCGTGAACCTTGTCGCACATGAGGGCCAGCCACGCGACGTCATCGTCGTCCCACAAGGTCTGGACCGATTCGCCCAGAAGGTCCGAGGCCGGATGCACCGAACAATGCTCGGTGTTGATCACGGCCCAGCCGCCCTCCGCCTTCATCTCGCGCATGGCCGCGTGCATGTTGGGACGCAACTCGCCCATGCCGTTGCAGTGCGGCGGTTGGTAAAAGCGGTTCTTGGCCGTCTTGGGCCCCAGCTTCACCGGCTCGAACAAAATGTCGTAACGCGGATCGCGCGGCATCAGTCCCCTCCCATCGCGGGCCGCGTCCCGTGGCCCGTCGTCACATTCTCGGCGCCGGTCAGGCTCACGTTTTCGGCGGCGGGCCCACCCGGCAGGCTTGCGAGATCTTTCCCATCTTGGCGTTGTCGGCCGGCGACATGCGGTTCTGCGCCGTGTCGTTCAGCATCTTCTCGAATTCTTCGGCGGTGAACAGCGCGGCGATCTGATCGATCGCGCACTGGCATGTCTTGGTGCACAGAGGCTCGGCCTCGCCGTCGGCCCGGCAACCCTGGAAGCAATCGAGGAAGACCTCGTCCAGCTTGGCCTGCGGCACCTTGGCCGCGAACGCATCGTCCGCGCTTCCGGCCAGAAGACACACGAAGGCGCCGAAGCGCGCGGCGCGACGGACCGCCCCCGTCATCGCCGCGATCATTCGGCGGCCTGCATCGCGACGCTGTCGCCGGTCAGGATGAAAGTCACCTGGCCGTCCTTGGCCTTATAGGTCCATTGCTCGATCGGGCCGAGCTTGGAGACTTCGGTGGGCTTGCCCAGCTTCTTCTGAAGCTGCTCGCGTGTCTCGACGCCGCGCGCCTTGTCGATGATGTCCGCTTTCGTGGGATCGCCGCACGCGGTCAAGGTCAACAGAACCGCGGCCGCAACGGCGGCGCGAAGCCAGGTCGTCATGTCATTGTTCCTTTCGGGGACGAAGTCACGCCTTCCACACCTGGTCGAAGACGCGCAGGAAATTGCCGCCCAGGATCTTCTTGACCTCGGCGGGTGCGAAGCCGCGCCGCAGCAGGCCGGCGGTCAGCTTGGGCAGGTGATCGACCTTGGAGAACCCGTCGACATAGACGGTTTCCAAGACGTAGTTGCGGATCAGCTCTGGATAACGGGTGCGGAAGAAGCGCTCGAAACGGATGTTTGATTCGCCTTCGAAGAAATCCGAACCGATACCGACATGATCCACGCCGACCAAATCGGCCACATAGGCGACATGGTCGATATAGTCCTCGAGCTTCGGGCGCACGCCCGGCGTGGTCTCGCAGAAGGGCGAATAGGCCGTGATGCCGACAACGCCGCCGCAATCGGCCAGCGCGCGCAGGCCCTCGTCGGTCAGGTTGCGCGTGTGGTTGCAGAGCGCGCGCACATTGGCGTGCGAGACGATGACCGGCGCGCTGGAGCGCTCAATCGTCTCCATCAGCGTGTTGTGCGAAGCGTGCGCGAGGTCGACCAGCATGCCGACATGGTTCATCTCGCGAATGACGATGCGGCCGAACTCGGTCAGGCCCGTATCGGGCTCCTCCAGCGCGCCGCAGCCGATGGCATCGCGCGAGTTGTAGGCGATCTGGCCGATACGCTGGCCCAGCCGATGCAGAATCGCGATCAGGCCCGGATCGCCCTCGATCTTAGACGCCATGCCCTGGCAGCCGAAGATGACGCCGATCTTCTTCTCACGTTTGGCCCGGCGCACATCGTCGCCCGTCAAAACATGGATCAGCCGCGGCTCCATCTCGAACAGGCAGTAATGCCCGTACATGGTGTTCACCATGGCGCGGAAATTATCCTCGCCCATGCCGATACCCAGGATGCCCAGGCACACGTTCATCGAGGTGACGCCGGATTCGATCGCGCGGTCCAGGAACGGCACGCCGCGATTCGACGCGGGCTGGGGGATCAGGGCCGTCGGCAGCAGCACAGCCACACCCATGCCGTCGACCAGGATCGCGTCCTTGTGGACCTTCTTCGGGTCCGGCTTGGCCGTCCGTTTCGCCGCAGTTTTCCGCGCCATTGATATCCCCCCAATGTCCCCTTCCCGCGACTCTAGAGGAGCCCCGCAAGCCTCGCCAGCCCTCGACAGGCGCGCGCGCCTTGTCTGTAATGCAATCGCCATGCGATGCCACGGAGCCTGCGATGTATGACGCGCCTGGGCCGGTGCCCGATTTCGATTTCCGCCCGCCCGGCGAGGCGCGGCTTGTCCAGGCTTCGCGCTGGCCGCGCCAGATCGCCTATGTGGCCGAGCATTCGGCCTTCTACCGCGCGCTCTGGCGCGGCAGGACGCCGCCCGCGACCCTCGACGCGATCGCGGAGATGCCCTTCTCCGATAAGGAAATGCTGCGCGCCGACCAGGCCGCGCACGGACCCTTCGGCTCCTATCTCGCGTCGGATTCCTCGCGCATCAACCGCATCCACCGCACCTCGGGCACCACGGGCGTCGCCATGAACATCGCGCTGAGCCGCGCCGACGCGCTGCTGACGGCGGCGGTCGGCGGGCGCGCGCTGCGCGCCTCGGGCCTCGGGCCGGGCCACCGGGTCGTCCACACGCTCAACTACCAGCTTTGGATGGGCGGCCTGACCGATCACATGAACCTCGAAGCCACGGGTGCCACCGTCATTCCCTACGGCGTCGGCAACACCGACCGGCTGATCCACACCATCCGCGAATTGGGCATCACCGCGATTTCGTGCACGCCGTCCTATCCCGCCGTGCTGGAGCGCGTGCTGGCGGAGAAGTTTCCGGGCGTGAAGCCGCGCGATCTGGGCCTGAAGCTGGGCTTGTTCGGCGGCGAAGCGGGCCTCGACAATTTGGATTTCCGCCGGCGGCTGGAAGAGACCTGGGGTTTCCAGGTGCGCAACGCCAACTACGGCGTCTCCGACGTGATGTCGCTGTTCGCGGGCCAGTGCGAATTGTCGAACGACCTGCACTTCATGGGCGGCGACGCCATGTTCGCCGAACTCGTGGACGGCGACGCGCCGTTGCCGTGGGCCGACGGCACCACGGGCGAGTTGGTGCTGACCCATCTTTCCAAGGAGTGCCAACCGCTGGTGCGCTTCCGCTCCGGCGACGTGATCACGCTAACCGGAACCGGGCGCTGCGCCTGCGGCCGCTGGACGCCGCGCCTGCGGGTGGTGGGACGGGCCGACGACATGGTGGTCGTGCGCGGCCTGAACGTATTCCCGACTGCGGTGGCCGCCGTGGTGAACGGCTTTCAAGAACTCTCCGGTGAGTACCGGATCGTCCTGCCCCATGGCGGGCCTTACGACCGGCTACCCATCGAGGCCGAGTTGGCCGAGGGGCAGAGCCAGTCCGCCCCGCTGACCGAATCGATCGAACGCGCCTTCAAATCCGTCATCGGCGCCACGGCCGAGGTGACCCTGCTGGCACCGCACTCCCTGCCTCGGACCGAGGGCAAGACGCGGCGGGTGTTCCGGCCCAAGGCGTGATCTCCGCTTTGCGAACCGGGGTCGGTTTGGCATGATGCGCCGCCTTTCACCATCAGGGTTCCCGTGTCCATTCGCCTATCCGCTCTCTTCGCCATCGCGCTGACCGCCGCACTCGCTCTCTGGAGCCCGGATCGCGCGCAGGCTCACGCCATCATCGTCAACTCTTCGCCCAGCGTGGGCACCGAGGTACCCGGCCCCGACGTGGCCGTGTCGCTCCACTACAACAACCGGATCGACAAGGCCCGCTCGCGCCTGACCCTCATGATCGGCGAGCAGCCGCTCGTCAAACTGCCCATCGAAGATGGCGGCGCGCCCGACGTGATCACGGCCAAGGCCACGGGCCTGGCGCCCGGCGCCTACCGCCTGCGCTGGCAAGTGCTAGCGTTGGACGGCCACATCACGCGCGGCGAGATCCCCTTTACCGTCACCGCGCCATAGGCGCCGTCAGGCGCGTTTGCGGTCCGCTTTTTCCTGCAGGCCGAAGAACGAGTCCTCCTTATAGGGTGTCGGCAACTCCAGGACCGTTTCCTTGAGGCGCGCGAAGCGCGTGGCCTTGCCGCGCACGATGGTGCCGCACATGGCGCTGGCCACCGCCGGCGGGGTCAGCGGAAAGGCGTCGGCCGCCGTGAACGACGCGATGAACAGATTGCGCGGGATATCCGTCGTGTTGCCGCCCGAACCGTGAACGAGCCACGTGTGCTGGAGGCAGACGCTTCCCGCCCTTCCCGTCACCGGCACCATCCGGCGCTCGATCTCGGCATGATGCTCGGGCGCGATCTCGCCCGTGTAGACATCGTCCTTGTAGAGGCTGTAGCGCTCCTTGTGGGAACCCGGCACCACCATGAGCGCGCCGTTCTCGCGCGTCATCTCCGTCAGCATCAAAAGACAGACGACCACATCGTCGTTCGTGTGCGGATCGTAGGGATGATCCTGGTGATAACCGACGCGCTGCGGGCTGCGCGGCAGTTTGATGTTCAGCTTGCAGTTATGAAACTTGACGTTCTCTCCGATCAGATCGGCCACCATGTCCACCATGGGCGCGTTGAAGATCGCGTCGCGGTAGATATCCGAAACCTCGGCCGGGTTGTTGATACGCCGCAGGCGCGGCTTCGCGGGCGAATGGTCCGGGCCTAGGTCGAAGCGCGCCTTGCCGTCGACCGTCTTGCCATAGTTCGCGGCATGACCGCGGCTCTCCTCGACCCATTCGCCGAGCTGCCGGTTGAGCGCGGACAGCTGCGCCGCCGTGGCGCCGCCCTCCACCACCAGATAGCCATCGCGTTGGAATTGATCGATCTGGGCTTGCGTCAGCACGGTCATGGGTGATCCCTCCCCGCCTCGCTCGGTCGCCGGTAAAAGGATCGCGCCCGATCATCCGGGGAGTCAACGGCTTCGCCTTGCGATAGACTTCCCCGCCGGCCGCGATGGACCGGACCCAGGGAGGAACAGAGCATGTCCGAGACGACCATGGCGCGCGCCGCCATCAGCACGCCCATCGTGACGTTGAGCGACACGGAGGGGCGTATCGACATGCCCAAGATGCGGCGCTACCGCATGGACCGCCTGCGCCGTCAGATCCGCGCCCAGGGCTATGGCGCGGGCCTGTTCTTCGACCCCATCAACATCCGCTACGCCACCGGGCGGCGCGGCCACCCGACCTTCGGCCTGCACATCGCCGGCCGCTCGGTCTTCGTGCCCGCCGACGGGCCCGTTGTGATGTTCGACGCGGCGTCGGGCGAACGCATGGTCGGGCCGTTGGAGATGATCGACGAGTTCCGCACCAACAAACCGCTCAGCTATTTCTTCGGCGGCGACCGCACACAGGAACACGCCAAATGGCACGCCAAAGAGATCGGCGCGCTGATGAAAAAGCATGCGCGCGGCAACAAGCGCATCGCGCTGGACCGCATCGATCTTTATCTGCTGCGCGCGCTGGAAGTCCAGGGGCTGGACGTGAAGGACGGCCAGGAGACGGCCGAGCGTGCCCGCTCCATCAAGTCCGTCGAAGAAGTCCAGTGCATGAAGTTCGCCATCGCCGCCGCCGAAGCCGGCATGGGGCGCATGCGCGAGGTGCTGAAGCCCGGCATGACCGAGAACGAGCTGTGGTCCCATTTGCACCAAGTCAACATCGCCATGGGCGGGGAATGGATCGACGCGCGGCTTTTGGCCTCAGGCGACCGTACCAACCCCTGGGGCCAGGAATCGAGCGACCGAGTCATCAGCGCGGGCGAGATCGTGTCCTTCGACACGGATATGGTCGGGCCATTCGGCTACTGCGCCGACATCTCGCGCACCTTCCTGTGCCCACCCGGCAAGCCGACGCCGAAGCAGAAGGATCTTTATAAGACCGCCTATGAGCAGCTCGAGCACAACCTACATATCCTGAAGGCGGGCATGAGCTTCCACGACTACGCGCGCAAGACGTGGAAGATGCCCAAGAAGCTGCAACCGAACCGCTACATGGTGGCCGCCCACGGCATCGGCATGTGCGACGAATATCCCAGCATCTATTACCCGATGGATTGGGAGCGTACGGGCTTCGACGGCATCATCGAAGAGAACATGACAATCTGCGTCGAAAGCTATGTCGGCCCGGTCGGCGAACGCGAGGGCGTGAAGCTGGAGCACCAAGTGCTGGTGACCAAGCAAGGCCCGATCGTGCTCTCCACCTTCCCCTTCGAGGAGGAGTTCCTGAAATAGGCCTGAAACGCCGAGAGCCGCCCATGCGCGGGCGGCTCTCTTTGCGTCTGGGAGTAGTAACGCGGAGGGAACGGCGTCCGGACACCGTTCGAGGCGCAGCTTGCACACCCGTTCCGCACCGCGCCATCAGACAATGGTATATCCCCCGTTTGGACTGATGACCTGGCCTGTCACGAAGTCGGCTTCCGGCGAGCAGAGATAGGCGATGGCGTAGCCCATCTCTTCCGGCTGGCCGTAACGCTGGAA
>CADEGL010000023.1:0-4520 GCA_902826885.1 uncultured Alphaproteobacteria bacterium
TACGAGACGAAATACTCGACCGCGTTGTTGGGGAAGAACGACTTCATCTCGCCGTAGAGCTGCGCCGCCAGGGTCTTGTTGGGCGCCAGGATCAGGGTCGGCCGGTGCACCCGGGCGATGGCGTGGGCGATGGTGAAGGTCTTGCCCGAGCCCGTGACGCCCAAAAGGACCTGGTCGCGCTCGCCGGCCTTTAGCCCCTTCACCAGGGCGTCGATGGCCTGGGGCTGGTCGCCCGCGGGCTGGTAATCGGATACGACCTTGAAGGGGATGCCCGCTTCCGGCCGTTCGTCCAGGCGCGCGGGGGCCGGCATGCCCATCATGGGCATGGGCTTTTCTTCCATTCCCCGCCGCTCAACTCGGCTCTGGACTGTCTTACTGGCCATGCTGCATTTATAGGCCGCCGCGCTCCAAGGAGCGAGCGAGCGGTATGTGGTTTTGCTTAAGGAGACATAGTGGTGATGGACTACCTGACAAGCCCCGAGGTCTGGGCGGCGTTCTTCACGCTGCTGGCGCTAGAGGTGGTGCTCAATATCGACAACGTCATCTTCCTGTCGATCATCACCGCCAAACTGCCACCCGCGCAGCAGCCCCGGGCCCGCCGGATCGGCATCCTGCTGGCGCTGATCTTCCGCATCGCCTTCCTGAGCATGCTCACCTGGCTGATCGGCCTGACCAAGCCGGTTTTCGAGGCGTTCGGCCAGGAGGTCTCCTGGCGCGACATCATCCTGTTCTTCGGCGGCCTGTTCCTCTTGTGGAAGGGCACCACGGAGATCCATGCGGAAACCGAGGGTAAGCATAGCGACGGTCCCCGGCCGGTGAGCACGGCCTTCAGCGCCGTGATCGTGCAGATCGTGTTGATCGACCTAGTCTTCTCGCTGGATTCGATCCTGACCGCGATCGGCATGACCAACCAGCTGCCGATCATGATCGCAGCGGTGGTCGTGTCGCTGATCATCATGCTGTTGGCCGCCAACCCGATCGGCGACTTCGTCAACAAGCATCCTTCGGTGAAAATGCTGGCGCTGGCGTTCCTGTTGTTGGTCGGCGTGGCGCTGGTGGCCGATTCGCTGCACTTCGACATCCCGCGCGGCTACCTCTACTTCGCGGTGGCTTTCTCGGCCTTGGTCGAGGGCTTGAACCTGGCCGCGTCCCGCAAGAAGAAATAGCGGATTTTCCGACCCTTACCGGTGGCGGGGCGGCCCTTGCGCCGTCTTTCCACCGGGCGTAGGTTTTCGGCCTCGCCGCACACCAGGGATCATCCACATGTCGTTCCTCGCCTCCCGCCTCGGCCGCGTGAAGCAGTCGCCGTCCATCGTCATGACCCAGAAGGCGCGCGATCTGGCGGCCACGGGGCGCGACGTGATCTCGCTCTCCGCCGGCGAGCCTGACTTCGACACGCCGGACAACATCAAGGAAGCGGCCATCCGCGCCATCAAGGCCGGCGAGACGAAATACACGCCGGTCGACGGCACGCCCGCGCTGAAGAAGGCCATCTGCGCCAAGTTCAAGCGCGAGAACGGATTGGACTACAAGCCGTCCAACGTGACCCTCGGCACGGGCGGCAAGCAGGTGATCTACAACGCCTTCGTGGCCACCCTCGACGCGGGCGACGAGGTCGTCATCCCGGCGCCCTATTGGGTGTCCTACCCCGACATGGCGCTGATCAACGAAGGCAAGCCCGTCTTCGTGAACTGCCCGCAGAACAACGGCTTCAAGATGCTGCCGGAGGATCTGGACGCGGCCATCACGCCCAAGACCAAATGGCTGATCCTCAACTCACCGTCCAACCCGACGGGCGCCGCCTACACGGAAAAGGATCTGCGCGCCATCGCGGACGTGCTGCTGAAGCACCCGCATGTCTGGATCCTGACCGACGACATGTACGAGCACCTGGTTTACGACGACTTCAAGTTCGCGACGATCGCGCAGGTCGAGCCGAAGTTGATGGACCGCACGCTGACCATGAACGGCGTGTCCAAGGCCTATTGCATGACCGGTTGGCGCATCGGCTACGCGGCCGGGCCCGAAAACCTGATCAAGGCCATGGGCAAAGTGCTGGGCCAAAGCACCTCGGGCGCCAGCTCGATCAGCCAGGCGGCCTCGGTCGAGGCGTTGAACGGCCCGAACGGCTATATCGCGGCCAACAACAAGATCTACAAGGAACGCCGCGACCTGGTCGTGAAGCTCCTGAACCAAGCGAAGGGGCTGACCTGCCACAACCCGGAAGGCGCCTTCTACGTCTACCCGTCCATCGCGGGCCTGATCGGCAAGACGACGCCCAAGGGCAAGAAGATCGAGAATGACGAGGATTTCGTCGGCTACATTCTGGAAGCCGAAGGCGTGGCGGCGGTGCATGGCGAGGCCTTCGGCTTGTCGCCGCATTTTCGCGTCTCCTACGCGACGTCGACCAAGCTGCTGGAAGACGCCTGCAAGCGCATCCAGCGCGCCTGCGCCGCCTTGACCTGACCGTCTTTACCGCGCATCGGGGGATCGCATGGTACGGATCGACATCCGCTTCGTCGCCACGGGGGTGGCGTTCGGCCTGTTCGGCATGGCCTTCGGCATCTGGATGGGTATCACCCAGGAGGTGCAGTACGCGCATCTGCATGCCCACATCAATCTGGTGGGCTGGGTCGCCATGATCCTGTTCGGCCTGACCTACAGGGCCTATCCGGCGATGGGACGCAGCGCCCTGTCCCGGCTCCACTATTGGACCGCGCTGATCGGCGCCGTCCTGTTCCTGCCGGGCATCTACATGGCGGCGTTCGAAGGCGTGATCATCTTCGCGGTGATCGGCTCGCTGTTGACGCTGGCTTCCATGGCCTTGTTCTTCACGAATATCCTCACCCACGCGAAAAAGCCCGACTGATCTCATGAAGATCGCGGTGATGGGCACGGGCGGCGTCGGCGGGTATTTCGGTGCCCGCCTGGCGGCGTCCGGCCAGGACGTCAGCTTCATCGCGCGTGGTGCCCATCTCGACGCCATCCGCAAGAACGGCCTGCGCATCGACAGCACGGCCGCGCCGTGCCTGATCAAGCCCGCGAAGGCGACCGCGAACCCGGCCGAGATCGGACCGGTCGATATCGTGCTGTTCACGGTCAAGCTGTGGGACACGGAGGCCGCCGGCATTGCCTGCAAGCCGTTGATCGGCCCGGACACGGCCGTGATTTCGTTGCAGAACGGCGTGGACGCGGAAGACGTCCTGTCGCGCATCCTGGGCCGCAAGCATGTCATGGGCGGTGTCGCGGGCATCTTCGCGACCATCTCCCAGCCCGGCGTGATCAACCATGTCGGCGCGATCCAGCTCATGATCTTCGGCGAGCTGGACGGCGCGCGCACAAAGCGCGGCGAAGCGTTCTTGGCCGCGTCGAAAGCGGCCGGGATCGATGCCATCTTCAGCGAAACCATCGACGTCGAGCTGTGGAAGAAATTCGTCTACCTAACCGCGCTCTCGGGCATGACCAGCTATACGCGCGGCACCATCGGACAGATCCGCGATAATCCGGAACAATTCGCGATGATGCGCGGCGCGCTGGAGGAAGCCATCGCGGTGGCGCGCGCCAAGGGCGTGGCTCTGCCACCGGACGTGCTGGAGGAGCGCATCGCCGTGGCCAAGCGCCTGGCGCCCGAGATGCGCAGTTCGATGCTGCACGACCTCGAGCGCGGCAGCCGCCTGGAATTGCCGTGGCTGTCCGGCACGGTGGTGCGGATGGGCGAGCAGTTGGGCGTGGCGACGCCCATCCACCGCCGCATCCGCGACGCGCTGGCGCCCCATGCCGACGGACGTAAGGCATGAACGCCGGCTAGTGGGCCAGTTTTAGGCCCACAACCCCCGCGACGATCAGGGCGACGGATGCCAGGCGCAGGGCGCTGGCCGGCTCGCCGGCGATGGCGATTCCCACGATGACCGTTCCCAGGGTGCCGATCGCCGTCCACACGGCATAGGCCGTGCCGAGCGGCAACGTCTTCATGGCGATGCCCAGCAGGCCGACGCTGGCCGCCAAAGCACCAACAGTCAGAATTGTGGGGAAGGGACGGGTGAAGCCGTCGGTGTATTTGAGCCCGACGGCCCAGGCGATTTCCAACAGGCCGGCGGCGAACAGGATAAGCCATGCCATGGCGCAACTCCTCGCGTCATGGGGCCGTCCCCGAATTGTCAGGAAATGCGCGGGTCGTCCTCGCGCACCGCATATATGGGCATTTCCGTGGTCTCATACAAGGGCACCTAAATAATTGATTTTCCTCTCTTGCGGCGCTCTTGCCGTGGCGGGAACATCGTCGTGCGGCGCGGTCGCTCGCGGCGCATAAGAAGCCCGACGCCCTCGCGGCGTTGCGAGGGGATAAGGGACGCGCCAATGCGGCGCGATCGTCCGGCGTAACCGGGCGCGCACGGCGCGCGTTCGGAGAGGCAGCGGACGAGAGGAGATCCTTATGCCCGAGCGGAGAGCAGCCGGGCCGCGTTGCGCGGCCTTGATCGGTCCTTATTCGAGCGGCAAGACCACCCTTCTTGAAAACATCC
>CADEGL010000023.1:4620-37960 GCA_902826885.1 uncultured Alphaproteobacteria bacterium
GCGGCCTTGATCGGTCCTTATTCGAGCGGCAAGACCACCCTTCTTGAAAACATCCTTCACGCTTCCGGCGCGACCCAGCGCCGCGGCACGGTGAAGGAGGGCAATCTGGTAGGCGATTCCTCGGCGGAAAGCCGGCACCGCCAGATGAGCACCGAGATCAACGTGGCTTCGGCCGACTTCATGGGCGAGGCCTGGACCTTCCTCGATTGCCCCGGCTCCATCGAGCTGTTGCAGGAAACCTATAACGCGTTGCTGGTCGCCGATGTGGCCGTGCTGGTGGTCGAGCCCGCGCCCGACCGCGCGCGCGCCATAGCCCCCTTGCTCAAGTTCCTCGACGATCGCGAAATCCCGCACATGATCTTCGTCAACAAGCTGGATCACGCGGCGGCGCCCGTGCGCCAGGTGCTGGAAGCCTTGCAGACGGTCTCGGAGCGGCCGCTGGTGCTGCGCCAGGTACCCATCGTGGCGGGCGACCAGGTCACCGGCTATGTCGATTTGGTCAGCGAGCGGGCCTACAGCTACAAGCCCGGCCAAGCGTCCGACCTGATCGCGATCCCCGAGGCCGAGAAGGGTGGCGAGAAGGACGCGCGCCAGAAGCTCTTGGAGGCCCTGGCCGACTTCGACGACGCGCTGCTCGAAAAGTTGCTTGAGGACACGGTGCCGCCGACCGGCGACATCTACGCGCACTTAACCGCGAATTTGCAGAACGACCGCATCGTTCCAGTCTTCATGGGCGCGGCGGAAAAGGGCAGCGGCGTGCGCCGGCTGTTGAAGGCACTGCGCCACGAGACGCCGGACGTGCGCTCCGCGGCCGCGCGCCTGGGCGTCGACGCCGCGCGCGGCGAGGCGCTGGCGCAAGTGTTCAAGACCCAGCATGTGCCCCATTCCGGCAAGCTGACCTTCGCGCGGGTGTTGCGTGGCGAGCTGGCCGACGGCGCGGCCGTGGGTGGCGAGCGGATCGGCGGCATCTTCCGCGTGATGGGTGCGCAGAGCGCGAAATTGCCCAAGGTGCAGGCGGGCATGGTGGTGGCGCTGGGCCGCATGGAGGGCGCCAAGACGGGCCAGGTGCTGACGGCGTCGGGCAAGGCGCCGGGCGGGATGGCCGAATGGCCGAAACCTCTGAAGCCGGTCTACGGGCTGGCGCTGTCGGCCGAGAACCGGAACGACGAGGTGAAGCTCACGGCCGCGCTGGGGCGGTTGATGGAAGAAGATCCGTCGCTGTCGATCGAACATGATTCCGGCATGCATCAGCTCATTCTCTGGGGCCAGGGCGAGATCCAGCTTCAGATCGCGGGCGAGCGGCTGAAGAGCAAGTTCAATCTGCCCGTGCGGATGCAGCGCGCTGTGGTGCCCTACAAGGAAACGATCCGTAAGCCGGCCTCCCAGCACGCGCGGCACAAGAAGCAAAGCGGTGGGCATGGTCAATTCGGCGACGTGACCTTGGAGATCCGGCCGCTCGGGCGCGGCGCAGGCTTCAACTTCGTCGATAAGGTGGTGGGTGGCGCGGTGCCGCGTCAGTTCATTCCTTCCGTCGAGATCGGCGTGCGCGATTATCTGAACCGCGGGCCGCTGGGCTTCCCGGTGGTGGATGTCGAAGTGGCGCTGGTCGATGGTCAGCACCATTCCGTGGACAGTTCAGATATGGCCTTCCGCACGGCCGCGCGCATGGGCATGTCCGAGGGCATGACGAAATGCGAGCCGGTATTACTGGAGCCGATTCTGAAAGTGTCGATTGCGGCGCCGACGGAGTTCACCGCGAACGTGCAGCGGCTGGTGACGGGGCGGCGCGGTCATATTTTGGGCTTTCAGCCGCGCGAGGGCTGGAAAGGATGGGACGAGACCGTTGCCCACCTGCCGCAGAAGGAGATGGCCGATTTGATTGTCGAACTACGCTCCTTGACCATGGGCGTCGGCACGTTCGACTGGGGTTTCGACCACCTGCAAGAGCTGACGGGCCGCCTGGCCGACGAGGTCGTGCAGCGTCATACGAAGCAGGTCGCGGCGCAGTAACCCGTCAGCCTGTTGAAGAGAGCGCGCTGGCCGCCATGTGGCCGAGCCAGACCGCGGCCAAGCAGGCCACGAGCGAGAGACCGACATTGGCGCCGGCGCGCAGCCACTCGCCGTTCTGCGCCAGCAGCAGGGTCTGCAGGCTGAAGGACGAAAAAGTCGTGTAGCCGCCCAGAACGCCGATCATCAGGAACTCGCGGGTTTGCATCGCGGCGAGGGTGCGGCCGTCGCCGGTCAACGCGGCGATGACGCCGATCGCGAAACAGCCGCTAACGTTGGCGACGATCGTGCCCCACGGAAAATCGGTGGTGAAATACGTCGAGATGGCTTCCGCGACCCAGAAGCGCGCGACACTGCCCAATGCGCCGCCGAGCGCGATCAAGAGAGAACTCACCAGCATGCCGTCCTCCGCATCGGTTGACGCGCGCGGGGCACAAAAAAACCGCCCTTGCGGCGGTTGTCCGGACGGACTCCCACCGCGGATCGCTCGCGCGGTAGGAGTCATCAGCCTCGTCGGCGGTTATCGGGGGACCCCATCCCCATCGCCCAGAACGGTATCGGCGCCCTTCCGTTCCGTCAATCGCGTGGCCGGTTTGCAAAAGCCGACCGGCAAATATACGAATGGGTCGATTTCAGGAGCGGAGCGACATGACACCCGAGAAAACGCGAGAGGCCGCGCGATTCCTTCTATCGGCGCGCGGCGATCACCGGCTGATCGAAGCCATTCCGGAAGCCTACCGCCCGAAAGACATCGAGGAAGGCTATGCGGTGCAGGACGCGCTGGTGGCCGAATGGGGCGTGGATGTCGGCGGTTGGAAGATCGGCGCCAGCACGCCCGAATGGCAGAAGAAAGTCGGCGTGAAGGAGCCCATCGCGGGCCGCCTGTTGAAGCCGTTCATGTACGAGAGCGGCGTCGAGTTGGAAGGCCGCGCGTTCCACATCCGCATCGTCGAATCCGAATACGGATTTCATCTGGGCCGGGACCTGCCGGCACGCGACAAGCCATACACACGCGAAGAGGTCGAGGACGCGGTGGACGCCGTGCATTGCGCGATGGAATTGGCCGACTCGCGCTACAAGGCGGGGCTTGCCGTCGATCCGCCCAGCCTGATCGCCGATAACGCGATCGGCGCGGCCTTCGTGTGCGGTCCCGCCGTGCCGAACTGGCGCAAGGCCGATCTGGCCGGCAATCCCGTGAAGCTGCTAGTCGACGGCAAGGTGGTCGCCGAGGGCAAGGGCGAGGAGGCGGGCGGTCATCCGATCCTGCCGATGGTCTGGCTGGCCAACGACCGCCGTAAGCGCGGCGATGGTTTGAAGGCCGGCATGTTCGTCATCACCTCGAGCTGCACGGGCGTCTATCGCTGTGCTTCGCCCGCCAAGGCCGTGGCCGATTACGGCCCATTCGGCAAGGTCGAAGTAACCTTCACGGCGTAGTGCATCTCCATAACAGAGGTTTATACAAAGATTTGATTTGTAATGATTTTTTAGTAGTTCCGACCTCTTGAAGGTCGTCTGCGGGAGCATTAAATTAGAATGGTTCTAATTTAATCGTGAGCGGCAGTTTCGAGGCTGCGAAGGCAAGGAGACGTCAGATGGCCAAAGCGAAGAATCCGATGCCGATCAACACGGGCATCGACAAGAAGGACCGGCAGGCGATCGCGGACGGGTTGTCCCGACTGCTCGCGGACACCTACACGCTTTACCTCAAGACCCACAATTTCCACTGGAACGTGACCGGTCCGCATTTCAACTCGCTGCACGCCATGTTCATGACGCAGTACACCGAGTTGTCGACCGCCGTGGATGTGATCGCCGAGCGCATCCGCGCCCTCGGGGCACCCGCGCCCGGTAGCTACAAGGCCTATGCGCGCCTGACTTCGATCAGGGAGGAGGAGGGGCATCCCTCCGCCGACGACATGGTGGCCCAGCTTGTCGAAGGGCAAGAGACCGTCGTTCGCACCGCGCGCAAGGCGCTGCCGGCCGCCGAGAAAGCCAACGACCAGGCCACGCTCGATCTGCTGACCCAGCGGCTCGACCTGCACGAGAAGAACGCCTGGATGCTGCGTAGCCTCCTGGCCTAACCCGCCTCGTGGTCTAAACGGACCATCAACGGATGCCGGCCATGTGCCGGCATCCGTTGGCGTCCGCCGCGCCCTGCGTTAGGGTCGGCGGTATCCATGCGCATTCTGGTCATCGAGGACGACGAGCAGACCGCGGGCTACCTGCGCAAGGGGCTCAAGGAAGCCGGTCATGCCGTCGATTGGAGCAAGGACGGGCGCGACGGCCTGTTCATGGCCACCAACGAGCGCTACGACCTGTTCATCGTCGACCGCATGCTGCCGGGCATCGACGGGCTTTCCATCGTCAAGGTGCTGCGCAGCGAGAACGTGCGCACGCCAATCCTCATCCTTTCCGCGCTCGGCCAAGTCGACGACCGGGTGCGCGGGCTCAAGTCCGGTGCCGACGACTATCTGTCCAAGCCTTACGCCTTTTCGGAACTGACCGCGCGCGTCGAGGCGCTTTTGCGCCGTACGGGCGGCGAGAGCGTGGAGACGCGCCTTTCGGTGGCCGATCTGGAGCTGGACTTGCTGAAGCGCACGGCGACGCGCGCGGGGCAGCCCATCGAATTGAAGCCGCGCGAATTCCGCTTGCTGGAATATCTCATGCGCCACGAGGGGCAGGTGGTGACGCGCACCATGTTGCTGGAAGGCGTGTGGGACTATCACTTCGATCCGCAGACCAACGTGATCGACGTGCATATGAGCCGCCTGCGTCAGAAGATCGACAAGGGCTTCGACAAGCCGCTGATCCAGACCGTGCGCGGCGCGGGGTATACGCTCCGTGCGGAGTAGGCTTCTCCAGAGCTCGACGTTCCGGCTCTCGCTGCTCTACACGGTCATCTTCGCCGTTTCGGTTTTCGGTCCCTTCGCCTTCATCTATGACGAGACGGTCTCGTCGATCGACCGCGAGATCAACGCCGCCATCGATGCCGAGACGCGCGGGCTGATGACCGATCTGGAGCGGATGGGCGGCGCCGGGCTGATCGACGTGGTGAACGAGCGCACCGCCGATCCAGCCGATCTCGACGCGATCTATTTCCTGGCCGACCGGGACAAGAGGCCGCTCGCGGGCAATCTGATCGAGTGGCCGCGGAACGGTGTCCAGGAAGGGCGCTGGTATCTTTTCGAGATCGAGGCCGTCGAGGGCGGGCGCGAGACCTCGCACCATATCCGTTCGCGCATCGAGGTCATTCCCGGCCCCTATTTCCTCTTGGTCGGGCGCGACATTCACGAGCGCGACAAGGTGCGCAACACGGTGCGGCGTGCGGTGGGCTGGGCGCTGGCGCTGGCCTTGGGCCTCGGCATTCCCGGCGGAGTGTTGATGAGCCGGCGTGTGCTGGGTCGCGTCGACCGCATCGCCGAGACGGCGCGCCAGATCAACGAGGGCGACCTTTCGCGGCGCATGGATGTGGGCGACAGCGGCGACGAGTTCGACCGGCTGTCCGAAAGCCTGAATGCCATGCTGGACCGTATCGACCGGCTGATGACCGGCATGCGCACGGTCAGCGACAGCGTGGCGCACGATCTGCGCAGTCCTTTGACTCACTTGCGCAACCGCATCGAACAGGCCCTACGCGAGGCGCGGGATACCGATGACTACCGCAAGGCATTGCGCGCGGCCTTGTCCGACACCGACCGCGTTTTGACCATGTTCAACGCGCTGATGACGGTCGCGCGCGCCGAAGCCGACATGGGCCGGCAGGAAATGGAGCGTGTCGATCTGGGCCAGGTCGCCGCCGGCGTGGTCGAGCTTTACGAGCCGCTGGTGGAAGAGCGCGGAATGGAGATCGCGGCTTCGATCGCACCGGACGCCATGGTACGCGGACACCGCCAGCTTCTGGCCCAGGCCATCGCCAATCTGGTCGACAACGCGATCAAGTACTCCCCCTCGGGCGAGCGTATCGCGCTGACGGTCGCTGTGGAGGGCGCGGAGATCCGGCTGACGGTCGCCGACAGCGGCCCGGGAATCGCCGCCGACTCGCGGGAACAGGCGCTGGGCCGCTTCGTCCGGCTGGCGGGGCGCGAGACGCCGGGCTATGGCCTGGGCCTCAGCCTGGTGGCGGCGGTGGCACAGCTTCACCGCGCGACGTTGTTGCTCGAGGACAATACGCCGGGCCTGCGTGCGGTCCTGGTCCTGACGCACGCCTGAGCGCCAAAAAGACCGTCGCGCGCCCGAGTGTCAAAAGCGATGACGGCCCGCGACGCACCGATCGCGGACCGTCATCTCGTGGCCATCGTCGGCGCGTCCGGGCGAGCGGGGGAGGAAGGCCCGCGCGCCGTCGAGGCTACTGCTGCTTCACTGCCTTCACCCCGAGATCGCCCAGGGCGGCCTTGAAATGCTTGATGCCGGCGTCGTACTGCCCGGCCTCGCATGCTTTCTCGCCGGCCTCGCGCTCGGACTTCGCGTGCTCCAGCTTCTTGGCGTTGGGGTTGGCGGCCAGCGCGTCGTCCACGCGATGCTGGTAGGTCTCGCACATGTCCGCATCCGCCTTCGTTTTAGTGGCGGCATGAACCGGCAGCGCGATAACCAGGGCCGCGAACGCCAGAACAGGAAAAAGCCGCATTCAGAGAGGTCCGTCGCTGTATCGAGCCGCGGCGCGATGAACACGCCTAGGCATGAACGCTAACGGGCGGCGTCTCTCGGCTTCCTGTCAGCAGGATTACAAATGATTCACGGCTGCGGCCGGCCGTCGATCCAGGCGATCCGCAGCAGATTGGTGGCGCCGGGCGTGCCGAACGGCATGCCCGCGGTGATCACCACGCGGTCGCCCACTCCGCCGAAGCCTTCCACGCTGGCGGACGTGGTCGCGCGTTCCACCATCTCTTCCACACTGGTCACGTCGGGTGTGACGACGCCATGAACGCCCCATGCGAGCGTCAGCCGCCGCGCGGTCGCGATGGACGGGGTGAGAGAGATGATCGGCACGCTGGGCCGTTCGCGCGAGGCACGCAGCGTGGTCGAACCGGAGTTGGTGTAGGTCGCGATGGCCGAGGCGGAGACCGTGTGCGCGACCTGCCGCGCGGCGGCGGTGATGGCGTCGTTGGCCGTAGCCTGAGGGTCTGGGTGCTCCGCGTCCATGATCTGGCGGCAATTGGGGTCGCGCTCCACCTGGGTCACGATGCGGTTCATCATCGTGACCGCGTCGACCGCGTATTTACCCGATGCCGTCTCGGCCGAGAGCATGACGGCATCGGCGCCCTCGTAGATGGCCGTCGCCACGTCGGAAGCTTCCGCGCGTGTCGGTGTGGGCAGATGGACCATCGACTCCAGCATCTGGGTCGCCACCACCACGGGTTTTCCGGCTTTGCGGCAGGCGCGCACGATGCGTTTTTGCAGGCTGGGCACGTTCTCCGGCGGCAATTCCACGCCTAGGTCGCCGCGCGCGACCATCACCGCGTCGGACAGTTCGATGATCTCGTCCAGCCGGTCGAAGGCGGCGGGTTTTTCTAGCTTCGCCATGATGCTCGCGCGGCCGCCGATCAGCTTGCGCGCCTCGGCCACGTCCTCCGGCCGTTGAACGAAGGACAGCGCGACCCAATCCACGCCCAGTTCCAGGCCGAAGGCCAGATCCGCGTGATCCTTCGCGGTCAGCGGCGATAGCGGCAGGATCGCGCCGGGCACGTTGACGCCCTTGCGGTCGGACAGGATGCCGCCCGTCATGATCTCGGTCTCCGCCCGGTCTTTGGCGCAATCGACCACGCGCAGGCGAATGCGCCCGTCGTCCAGCAGCAATTCCATACCGGGCTTCAAGGCCTGGAAGATTTCCGGGTGCGGCAGCGACACGCGTTGCCGGGTGCCCGGCGATGTGTCCATGTCGAGCAGGAAACGCTCGCCATCCCGCAGTTCGACCTGGCCACCGCTGAACTGGCCGACGCGCAGCTTTGGCCCTTGCAGGTCCATCAGCACGCCGATCGGCCGGTCATGCGCCTTCTCGACCTCGCGCACGATTTCATACCGGCGGCGGTGATCGTCGTGGGTGCCGTGGCTGAAATTGAGGCGGAAGACGTCTGCCCCGGCCTCGAACAGCTTGGTGATTCGGCCCAAATCGTTGGACGACGGTCCGAGCGTGGCGATGATCTTGGCGTTGCGCGCGCGTCGCATGTTCGAACCCTAGCCCGGCCCCGGCTTGCCCGCCAGGGGTGAAACCCGCTTCAGCTTCCGCCGTTCCCGATCAGGATGACGCGTAAATCATTCACATTCGTGAAGGTCGGCCCGGTCATCAGCAAATCGTCCAGCGTCTGGAAGTATTTGTAGCTGTCGTTCACGGCCAGCATGGCGGCGGTATCCAGCCCCTTGGCGCGCGCGCGTACCAGCGTGTCGGGCGCGATCAGGGCGCCCGCGTTGTCTTCGCTGCCGTCGATGCCGTCGGTGTCACCGGCCAGCGCGTTGATCTCCGGCGCGCCGTTCAACTCCAGCGCCATGGCCATCATGTACTCGGCGTTTGGTCCGCCGCGGCCTTCGCCCCGGATGGTCACGGTCAGTTCGCCGCCGGACAGGATCGCGCGCGGCTTGCCGCCTTCGCGGGCCAAATCCAGCGCCATGCGGGCATGCTCGCGTCCCACCTCGCGCGCCTCGCCTTCGATACGGTCTCCCATCACGACGGGTTCGTAACCGAGCGCGCGGGCTTTCGCGGTCGCGGCGTTCAGCGCCTGGCGCGGCGTCGCGATGATGGCAGCGGAGGCGCGGGCCAAACGCGGGTCGCCGGGCTTTGGCGTTTCGTCCGCGCCAGCGTCCAGCCGCGCGCGTACCGAGGCGGGCACGGCGAAGCCGTACTTCGCGATGACCGCGCGCGCGTCGGCATAGGAGGTGGGGTCGGGCACGGTCGGGCCGGAACCGATGGTGGCGGGATCGTCGCCCGGCACGTCGGAGATCAAGAGCGTCACAACCTGCGCCGGATGGGCCGCGGCGGCCAGGCGTCCACCCTTGATGGCGGACAGGTGTTTGCGCACCGTATTGATCTCGCCGATGGCGGCGCCGCTGCGCAGAAGCGCGCGGTTAACGGCCTGCTTGTCCTCGAGCGTCATGCCATCGGCGGGCATGGTCAGCAGGGCCGATGCACCGCCCGAGACCAGGCACAGCACCATGTCATCGGCCGAGAGGCCTTGGACGGCTTGCAGGATGCGCCCAGCCGCCGCGCGCCCGCGCGCGTCCGGCACCGGATGGGATGCTTCGATCATCTCGATGTGCTCGCAGGGCACGCCGTAGCCGTCGCGCGTCACGACCACGCCCTGGAGCGGTCCGGGGTAATTTTTCTCCACCGCGCGCGCCATGGCGGCGGCGGCCTTGCCCGCGCCGACCACGATCGTGCGGCCCTTGGGCGGCTTCGGCAGATGGGGCGGCACGCACTGTTCCGCCTGGGCCGCGGCGACCGCGGCCCGGAAGATTTCCAGAAGCTGTGGGCGGATGTTCAGGCGACGGCCGGTATCAATCGCCGCGTGGCCGGGCGCTGATGCTGCCCGCGCGGTTGCGCGCGGCGGCGCGCCGGCCCGATTCCGCCGGCGCATCGACGACACGGTCGAGCAGCCAGTTGGCGATGCGGTGCACCGCGCGCTCGCGATACGAGAACGGTCCCTGCCGGTGCTTCTCCGACATGGCGCCCCTGTGCTGGGCCTCCGAGATCACGTTGTCCTCTTCCAGGCCCAGTTGCCAGCGCTTGAAATAGGGCTTTGCCTTCTCCCAAAAATCCGGCAAGGCCGCACTCTCTTTCGGGAAGCAGAAGCCGAAATTGATGTGTGTCCGGTGCGGCCCCTTGGGGTAGATGCGCAACCACCACATGGAATCGGTCGCGCAGGCGAACTGGGTGCTGGGATAGACGCAGGTGAAATAGGTGCCCTCGGCGGGGCGGCCATGGATGCCTTTGATGCGCGGCAGTGGCGCCGTCTCGCCGGGCAAGACCGATACGCTTTCATCGCCCGGCAGGAAGATGGTTTCCCAGTCGCCTTTGGTTTCCAGGTCCACGCCTTGCTGATCACCCAGCGTCGTCCGATGCACCGTGCCCGTATGATAGGACTCCAGCGCGTTTTCGAGCAGGAACTTCCAGTTGCAGGCGACGTGGTAGTCCACCTTCTTCACGCAGACCATGTCGTCGTGATTGTAGGGACCAAGCTGTTCGGGCAGATCGCCCAACTGTTCCAGCAAGGTCGGGCCGCTGTCGGAGAAATTCACGAATAGAAATCCGGCCCAGCTGTCGAGGCGCAGGGGCACCAGCCCGAATGCATCCTTGTCGAATTTGGTCTTCTCCATGTTGGGGGCGCCCATCAGGCGGCCGTCCAGGCCATAGACCCAGCTATGGTAGGGGCAGGTGATGGCGCGGCAGTTGCCCTTCTCCTCGCTGAGGAGCTGGACACCGCGATGGCGGCAGGTGTTGGCGAAGGCGCGTACTGCGCCGTCGCGCCCGCGGATGAGCACGACCGAACCGCCCGGCATGTCGACGGTCAGATAGTCGCCCGCGTTCGGAATCTCGTCCGCGCGCCCCGCGAACGACCAGGTCCTCAGAAAGACGCGCTCGACCTCGCGCTTGTAGAACGCGTCGGATGTGTAGCACCAGGACGGCAGGGTGCGGGCTTCCAGGAGCGGCTTGCGGACCTCGCGATACGTCGCCGGGTCGAACATCGTGTTGGTGTCCATCATCGCCTTCCTCCGTATCCGCTACCGCGCGGCGCGCCAGGGCGCCATCCAGCTCAGCCCCTCGACCGTACCGGCGCGTGGCCGGTATTCGCAGCCGACCCATCCCGCATAGCCCAGCGCGTCGAGCTTGCCAAGCACGAAGGGATAGTTGATCTCGCCCGTGCCCGGCTCGTGGCGGCCGGGCGTATCGGCGATCTGGACATGGCCGATACGGGGCAGCAGACGCTCGATGGTGGGCGCCAAGTCTCCCTCCATGATCTGCATATGATAGACGTCGTACTGCAGCCGTACGTTGGGCGCGCCGATTTCGTCCAACAGCGATACGGCTTGCGCGCTGTAGTTGAGGTAGTAGCCGGGAATATCGCGGTTGTTGATCGGCTCGATCATCACTTCGACCTTCGCCTTCGCGGCTTTCGCCGCCAATTCCCGCAGATTGCGCACATAGGTTTCACGCAAGATGGCGGGATTGACGCCCTTGGGCATGATGCCGGCCATGCAGTGGACGCGCGGTGCCCGCAGCGCGACGGCATAATCGAGCGCCAGCGCGCAGGTTTTGCGGAAATCGTCCACGCGATCGGGCAGGCAGGCCAAGCCGCGCTCGCCCGCGGCCCAGTCTCCCGCCGGCATGTTGTGGAGCGCGACAAGCAGGCCGTGCCGGCCTAGGCGCTCGACGATGGCGTCCTTGGGGACCTCGTAGGGGTTCTGGATTTCCACGGCGCGGAAGCCGGCTTTCGCGGCGGCTTCGAAGCGGTCGAGAAAGGGCAGTTCGGTGAACAGCCAGGAAATATTCGCGTCGAAGTGGGGCATCGTGTCAGGTCTTCTGCTCGCGGCACCAGGTTTCGCGGATGAACAGGCTTGCAACGAACGCCACGGCGAGCGGCGCGAACAAGGTGGCGAAGGCCAATTGATAAGCGCTTTCGGAGTATACACGCGCGCCCGCGATCATGGCTCCTTCCCAATGATGGTCCAGGATCACGCCGATAATGGGCTGGATCAGAGCGCCGCCGCCGATCACGCAGGTGTTGATGATGCCCATGGCCGCGCCCAGCGCCTGGGGGCTGTTGACCTCGCGCCCCGTGGCGAAGCCGACGATGATGCCGGAGCCGCCGAGCCCAGAGAGGAACAGCATCGCGCCGAATAGAAGCGGCGACACGCCGGGCAGATAGAACGCCACGGCGTATCCCACGGCCTGCACACCGATGGCGAACCACATGACAGGCTTGCGCCGGCCGATCTTGTCGGACACCCAGCCCAGGAGCGGGCTGCCCACCGCCATGCCGGCGATCTGGATCATGGCGATCAACGCGGCGTGGGCGCGCTCGTGGCCATGAACCTGGATCAGGTACGGCACGTTCCACAGGGACGTGACGCCGAGGAACGGCGACACCACCGCGCCGGTGTAAAGGGTGATGATCCAGGTCTGCGGGTTCGCCGACGCGAGCCGGAGGGAATGGAGCAGTCCCAGCCGCGCGCCATGCCTGACGGTTTGCGGCGCGGGGTGATCGCGCACGAGAATCCAGCAAGCCAACGCCAGGACGGCGCCAGCGGCCGCGGTGCCCAGCATAGGGCCTTGCCAGCCGACCGCGTCGACCAGCAACGCCAGGGGCGCACCCGCGAGCGCCGATCCCACCATCCCGCCCAGCGCGGTCAGGCCGCTGAGCGAGGCGAAGCGGCGGGGCGGGAACCAGCGCGCCACCAGCGCCAGCGACGCAACCCAGCCGAAGCCCGAGCCGAAGCCGATCAAGAGGCGGCCTGCATAGGCCTGATTCAGCGTGTCGGCGGTCGCGAACAACAAGCAGCCGATCGCGGCGATGAGCGCGGTCCAGGTCAGGATGCGGCGCGGGCCGAAATTGTCGACCAGCACGCCGACGCCGATCTGTTCCGCCGCATAAGCGTAGAAATAGAACGCCGCCAGGTTGCCCAAAAGCCCCGCGCCGACGGAGAAATGGCGCATCAGCTCGTCCGTCATCACGGCGGGCGCCGAGCGCAGGAAGAACGCGTAGCAAAAGAACAGCGCGCCCGCGCTCCACACCAGCCACGGGCGCGCGCCGCTCACCGCCGCATGCTCCCGCGCCGCGCGATGAAGATGCCGCCCAGGAGGATCGCTCCGCCCACGATCTGGAATGGGCCGATGGGTTCGCCCAAAATCAGCCATGCCATGATCGCGGCGGTCAACGGTTGGATCAGGAGCGTGACCGCCGACAGCGAAGCGGGCAGATGGGCCAGCGCGAAGGTGATGGCGCCTTGCGCGCCCGCCTGGCACAGCACGGCCAGCGCGACGAGCGCCGCCCAGCCGCCCCAGGTTGTTGGAAAGATCGTGTCGCTCATCGCCATCGCCACGGGCAGCAGAACGACCGACGCCACGATCGCGCTCCACGTCATGATTTCGGCGGTGCTACGCCGCGCGCGCATGCGTGCGACCACCATGAAGTAGCCGCCATAGAAGATCGCCGTCACCGCCGCCAGGATGTCGCCCTTCAGGCTGGAAAGGCCGAGGGTGAACTTATCGCCGACCAGCACCACCATGCCCGCGACGGCCGTGGCCATGCCGATCAGGAACAAGCGGTTGGCGCGTTCGCGGAACAGAATCCACGCGCCCAGCGTGACGACGACCGGATAGATGTTGGCGATCACGGTCGAGTTCGCCACGGACGTCCATTCCAGCGACCAATGCCAGAGCGACAGCTCGATGGCGTAAAGAAGTCCGGCGATCACCAGCCCGGCGCTCCATGCGCGCGGATATACGGTGCCTGCGGGCGCCGCCGCGCGTTTGCGCCGTTCGATCAGATGCCAGGTGGCCAGCACCGGGAAGGCGAACGCCATGCGCCAGAAGGCCGAGGCCATTGGCCCCACTTCGGACAGGCGCACCAGGATGCCGGAGAAGCCGATGGTGATGCCGGCGATGAAAAGCAGCGTCAACGCGAGCTTCGCGTGGCGGTCTCCGCCGAGAGGTTTGGCCATCAGCGGCTGCCCCGCCGCGCGACCACGATGCCGCCCAGGATGATGGCCGCGCCCAAGGCTTGCAGCGGCCGCACGGGTTCGTCCAGGACGATCCAAGCCACGATGGCCGCGTTCACCGGTACCAGCAGGAAGCCGATCGATGAAAAGGCGGCCGGAAGATGCGCCAGTGCATAGGTCAAGAGGCTTTGCCCGCCGGCCTGGCAGATCAGCGCGACGGCGAACAGAACGGCCCAGCCGCCCAGGCTGTAGGGCAAGAACACTTCGCCCAGGATGAACGGCAGCGGTAGGACCGGCACGGCGGAGAAGACGCACGTCCACAGCATGATGACGGAGGTGGACAGGCGGCTGCGCAACTTGGCGATGAGCAGGATGTAGGCGCCGAAGAATGCCGCCGCCGACAGCGCGAGCGTGTCGCCCGCCAAATGGGTCGCGCTGATGCTGAGATCCTCGCCCATCAGGACGCCCGCGCCCACCAGAGACAGCGCGAGTCCGACATGGAAGGTGCGGCTGAAGCGCTGGCCCAGGATGAAATGGGCGCCCAGCGCCACGAACAGCGGCGACAGATTGCTCAACAAGGTGCCGTTGGCGACCGAGGTCATCATCATCGCGGCATTCCAGATCGCGATTTCGATGCCGAAGGCCAAACCGGCGGCGGCCAGCAGAAGGAAGTCGTGGATCGTGGGCGAGCGCACGGTAACGGACGCGCCGCTGCGCCGCTCGAACCCCATCATCAGCCACATGGCGGGAATGGCCAGCGCCATGCGCCAGAACGCCGTGGCCGTGGGCCCCGTTTCGGACAGACGGACCATGGTGCCAGAGATGGCGACCGCGAACGTGGCCACGAAAAGGAGAACGAGCGCGAGCCGGACGGTTCTCGGGTTGGCGTGGGCGGCTTCGCTCATGGCGCCTTATAGCGGGACGGCTTGCGTGCGGTCACGCGCCATTGGCGCAGCGCCGCCCGCGCGACGCGCATAGGGGTTGTGTTTTGGAAAACTCAGTCGGTGCCGACGCCCAGCAGCGAGGCCATGTGCTTCAACCCCTTGCCGCCTTCCTGGGCGTCGAAACGCGGCAGTTCGCCGGGGCCATAATGTCCTTTCTCGAACATATCGTAGCCCTCGAGCTGGTCCGAACCCTTGCCCAGGATCTCGCCGCCGGTTTTCCGGTAGTGATCGAGCACGGCTTTCAACCCGTAATGCTGGACCGGGCAGACCTTGGTGCAGACGTTGCACTCGGCGAAGCGCAAGACGGGCAGGCAGCGGTCGGCCACGACTTTGTACTTGGTCACGCCGTGCCAATTGACCTTGATCTTGGACAAAGCGCGGCCAGGGCAGCGCTGCACGCAGACCTGGCATTTTTCACACAAGGTGTTGACGCCGATATCGACCGGCTTGTCGTGGGTGACCGGCGCGTCGGTGGACAGGCCCATGATGCGCACCCGGCTGCCGAACTCGGCCGTCAGCACGGTGCCGTTGGCGCCCATCTGGCCCAAGCCCGCATCGACGGCGTAAGGCAGGATCGGCGCCAGCATCTTTTCGCCCGGTAAGCCCGTGCCCGCGATGAACTGGACACGATAGCCCTTGGAACGGATGAAATCGGCCACCTCGAGCGCGGCCAGGGCCAAGGCCAAGCTGGTGTCATAGGAATGCACGTCCCAGTCCACGCTGGGCGCCCGGTCCGTGGTTTCCCAATCGAAGGCGCGGCACAGCACGATGGCATGCTTGAAAAGTGCGTCGCCCTTTTGCTCCAGCGCGACGTATTTCCGGTCGAAGCGCGTGAAGCCGATCAGATCGGCGCCCGAGGATAAGGCCTTCTCGCGGATTGCTTTGGTGAAGTCGGGTGAGGGGTCGATGGTCTCGGCAGCCGGGAGCTCGTGATAGGAAAAGGCCCGCGCGTTCACGCGCGCCAGCAGATCGCCGTATTTATCGCCCAGGATACGATAGGTCTCGCCCACCTTGCCCGGCGTGGCCTCGATCACCTTGTGGTAGGTCTGGTTCAGCTTGCCGATCTTGAAGTTGGGTTCCGGATAGTGGCGGCCGAAGAAGGTTTCCTGCGCGCGGTCGCGCACGACGCCGGGCACGCTGCGAAGGTCTTCGGGCACGTCGTCAATGGTCACTTTCGGAGCGCGGCGCGGATCGCGGCGCGGCGTCATGTCGTCGGCGCGCGGGAACGTCTCGAATTTGCGGACGTTCGTGTTCGGCAGCGTGTGCATTGGTCCTCCTCCAATGTTTCCAAGTCTATCGCCGCCGACGCGCCATTTTCCAGGCGCCCGTTTCGGCTATAGTTCCCCGCCATGTCCGACCTTGCCCCTCCATCCACAACCCAATCCCTTCTTGGCCCCGACGACCCGCCCCCTGTTTCGGTGGTGAACGAGGGTGGTAGGGGTGATTGCCTCCTTCTCTGCGACCATGCCAGTCACGCGGTGCCCCGCGCGCTTGGCGGCCTGGGTCTCGGGCCCGTCGACTTGGCGCGGCACATCGCAGGCGATATCGGCGCGTCGTCGGTCGCGCGCCATCTGTCGGCGCGTTTCGATGCGCCCGTCGTGCTGGCGGGCTTCTCGCGATTGGTGATCGATTGCAACCGCAGCCTCGACGATCCGACGTCCATCCCTCTGATCAGCGAGACGACGGTGATTCCCGGCAACCGCGCGGTGTCGGCCGAGGAGCGGAAGCATCGTGCCGATGCGTGCTTCGAGCCCTATCACCGGCGCGTGCGCGGATTCCTGGACGGGTTCTCGGCGCGCGGCGTCGTACCCTTGATCCTCTCGATCCACAGCTTCACCCCCGTCTTCAAGGGCGTGGCGCGGCCCTGGCATTTCGGCATCCTGTGGAACCGCGATCCGCGCGTGCCCAAGCCGTTGATCGCCGGCCTGGCTAAGATTCCCGGCGTGGTCGTGGGCGACAACGAGCCTTACTCGGGGCAGGACGAGTACGGTTACACGATCATGCACCACGGCGCGCGGCGGGGCGTGCCGCACGTGTTGATCGAGGTGCGCGACGACTTGATCCGCAACGAGGAAGGCGTCGCGCGCTGGGCCGGTATCCTGGGCGACGCCTTGGCGCCCATCCTGGCCGATCCCGCGTTGCGCCGCGTGGAACGGTTCTGACGGGTTGACGGATGGGGGCCGGCGACCCCACTTCTAGGAAGCCATCACCGACGGAGGCCGTCATGGACGACAAGACCCGCACCGAACTGGAGGCGGCCGCGTTTCGCGCCCTGGTCGATCATTTCCAGAAGCATCCGGACGTGCAGAACATCGATCTGATGAACCTGGCCGGGTTCTGCCGAAACTGCTTGTCGAAATGGTATTCGGCGGCGGCGGACCAGCGCGGCCTCAAGGTCAGCTACGACCAGGCGCGCGAGGTCGTCTACGGGATGCCTTACGACCAGTGGAAGGCCAAGCACCAGAAGGAAGCCACGGCGGAGCAGAAGGCAGCCTTCGAGAAAGCACAGAAGACTCACACGCATTGAGCGCGTGCCGCGCGGTCAGAACTTCTCCACCCAGGGGCGCAGGTCGATCTCCTGTGTCCAGGCGCTGCGGTGCTGGCGGTGGAGTTGCAGATAGGTCTCGGCGATGGCGTCGGGGTTGAGCACCGCGTCTTGCCCGCGCTCATCGGCCCGGTAGCCCGGCCGGTCCGATTCGATCTGGCCGTCGATGATGACGTGGGCGACATGCACGCCCTTGGGGGCCAAATCGCGCGCGAAGCTTTGCGCCACCGCCCGCAGGCCGAACTTGCCGATGGCCAAATTCAAGAAGCGCGCGCTGCCGCGTAAGGAGGCCGTCGCGCCGGTCAACAGGATCGTGCCTTGGCCGCGCGCGACCATCTGCCGTCCCGCGGCCTGCGCCACCAGGAAGCCGCCGAAGGCGCCGTTGCGCCAGCAGCGCTCGAACTCCTTGGGGTCGATATCCAGCACGTTGCCGGGCGCATAGGCGCCGGCGTTGAAGACGACCAGGTCCGGCTCGCCCAGATCCTTGGTCACGGCGGAGAACAGGGCGGCCACGTCTTCCGGCTGGGTCGCGTCGCACGCATAGGCACGCGCATTCGCGCCGATCGATTGCGCGATGGAATCGACCTTGGCCTTGGTGCGGCTGGCCACCGCCACGCGCATGCCGTCCTTCGCGCAGGCGCGCGCGACGGCGGCGCCCAATCCCGGCCCGCCCGCGCCGACAACCAGGGCGATCTCGCTCTTGCTCATACCTTCGCCTCCTTGCGGGGGGCGGCCAAGGCCATGATCACGGCCACGAGGCCGAAGCAGGCCGCCACGCCCGTCACGATATCGGTCAGACCGAGCCAGCCCAGCAGCACATAGCCCGTGGCCATCGCGCCGACCACGCCGCCGACCGCGCTGGTGGCGTAGAGGCGGCCGAAGGCCCGGCCCATGCCATGCTTGGCCTGCTCGATGGCCAGAGTGGTGAGGATAGGCGCGACCAGCCCCGCGAATAGGGCCGGCGGCAAAAAGGGCAGGGACAGGGCGGCGATGGTCAGCGGCGAGCGACCGTCCGGAATCACGTTTGCCAGCCAAGGCACGATGGCCAGCGTGGCCAAGCCCGACAGCGCCGCGGCGGCCAGGGCGTTGGCGACCCGGCGGCGCGCGATGCGCGCATCCGCGCTGGCCAGCCGTCCGCCAAACCAATGGCCCGCGGTCATGCCGGCGAGGACCGCGGCGATCACGCCCGTCCAGACATGAAGCGTCAGGCCGGTATGGGGCGCTAGCAGATGCGCGGCCGCGATCTCCAGCACCAGCGTGCCGCCGGAGGCCAGGAAGACGGCCAGCATGTCGGCCGCTTGCGGAAAGAGGCGCTTCGCGGTCATGGCGGGCACCGCCCCGGCTCGGCCAGATGGATGCCGATCCGCTCCAGAATGCGGAACGCGCAATAATTCGCGCGCAGCCGTTCGACAGGCGTGTAGTCGTCGGTCAGAATCATGGGGTTGGCTTCCCGCATCCGGGCTTCGATCTCCTCGGCGGAAAACCGCTTCCAAGAATGATCCGGGCCGCGCTGGGCTTCCAGCCTGTCGGTGTTGGTGGGCGTGTTGCCCGCCACGACCATGTAGCTCACGCTGCGCGCGTACCATGGCTCCTTCTCATCCAGCCAAACCTCCACCACCGGGAAGTCGGGCTGCAGCGTCTTGATGACGGAGAACAGCAGCAGCGGCTGCACGCGCGCATCGATCAGGTTCATGGCGAAGAACCCGTCCTGCTTCAGCCGGATGCGGATCGCGTGGAGGAATTCGCGGGTGACCAGGTGCGGCGGCACCTGAAGATTGCGGTAGGCGTCGCCCACCATGGCGTCAAATTCGGGCTTGGGCGGCAGCTCCTCGAGCGTGAGGCGTCCGTCGCCGTGGATGATCCGCATGCGCGGGTCTGGCTTGACCCACATATAGTCCATGGCCGCTTGCGAAACCGCGGGGTCCAACTCGGCCACGACGATGGTGGCGCCGGGATCGCGCGCCAAGAGCGCGCGCGGCAGGGTGAAGCCGCCGCCGCCCAGATAGAAAACACGCGGGGCCGTCTTGTCGCGCGCGGTCAGCATCTCGTCGAGGAAATGCGCGTAGGGCCAATAGAGATAGGCCGGCTCGTCGCGCACGTTGGTGCTGTGCTCGGCGCGGTCGAGGAACAGCGACATCACCACGCGCCCGCCCGGGTCGTGCTCCGGCAGCATGGTGATGCAGTAGTAGCTGCTCTCGACCGTGCAGGTGGAGCGGAACGCGTTGATCGCGATGCCCCATCCGCCGACGCCCAGCATCAGCGCGCAGAGGACGGCGGTCGCGGTGCGGTTCGGCCGCGTTGCCAGGGCGAAGCCGGCCGCCAGGATCGCCTCGGTCGCGGCCAGCAGGATGACGGTGTTGATGGCGCCCATGACGGGAACCAGTAGATAGCCCGCCGCGACCGTGCCCAGGATGGCGCCCGCGACGCCCAGCGCGTACATGCGGCCGATGGTGCGCCCGGCCGCGGGCGGATCGACATCGACCGCCATCTTGGCCAACAGCGGCGATACGGTGCCGATGAAGATGGATGGCACGAGGAAGAGCAGCGCGGTCAGGCCGAACACGCTCAGGAGCGAGGTCGACAGCGAGGCATAGCTGCCCATCGAACGGAGGAAGGGCAGGGCCACCAGCGTGGTCAGCGCCGTTACCCCTAGCAGAAATGCCATGCGGCGGCGGCCGGACATCTCGTCCACCTCCGGGCCGGCCAGCCGTCCGCCGATCCAGTTGCCGGCCGCGAAGCCAGCCACCACGACCGAGATGATCGCGGTCCAGATATGCAGCGACATGTCGAGATAGGGCGCCAACAAGCGCGCGGCCGCGATCTCGAGCGCCAGCCCGCAGGCCGAGGCCAAGAACAACGCGATGCCGTACGCGGCGTGGCGCGACGTGACCGACGTCATGCGGCGAAGATTCCCCCGGTTGCTCGGAACGAACTACTCGGCCGCGCTCGCGTGCGCCGAGGGATTGCGGAACATGGCCAAGAGTTCGGCTTCGCGCGCCTTGGCTGCCTTCAAATGGCGTTCCTTGACGTGGCCGTAGCCGCGGATCTGTTCCGGCATCGCGGCGATTTCGACGGCCAGCGCGTGATTGTCGTGCGTGAGGCCACGCAGCAGCTCGTCGATGACGGCTTCGTATTCGCCGATGAGTTTCCGCTCCGTGCGCCGTTCGTGGCTGTAGCCGAAGATGTCGAACGGCGTGCCGCGTAATCCCTTCAGCTTGGCCAGGATGCGGAACGCCCCCAGCACCCAGGTGCCGTATTCGCGCTTCTGCAACTCGCCCGTCACGGGGTCGCGGCTGGCTAAGAGCGGCGGCGCCAGGTTGATGTGCAACTTGTAGTCGCCTTCGAACGTGTCCCTCAACTCGCGCGCGAAGTCGGCATCGCCGTAGAGGCGTGCGACCTCGTACTCGTCCTTGTAGGCCATCAGCTTGTAGGCATAGCGCGCGACGGCAAGCGCCAGGCCGGTCATGCCTTTGGCCTTTTCGGCTTCGGCTTTCTTCACGCGCTCCACGAGATCGGCATAGCGCTTGGCATAAGCGGCGTTCTGATAGGCGGTCAGTTCCTTCACGCGCCGCGCGGCCAACTCATCGAGCGACTTCGAGATCTTGCGATCGGTCGGAACGCCCGTGGCGGGCGTCGCCGCGCGCTCGACGGCCGCGAGGTCGAGCGCCGCGCGCCGGCCCCACAGGAAGGCGCGGCGGTTCATGTCGACCGACACGGCGTTCAGCTCGATAGCCTTCAGCAGTGCTTCGCCCGAAACCGGGATCAGGCCCTTCTGATAGGCGTAGCCCAGCATGAACAGGTTGCTGGCGATGGAATCGCCGAGCAGATGCGTGGCCAGTTCGGTCGCGTCCAGGAACTCGCTGCGGCCCGCACCGGCGGCAGCCCCGATGATCTTTTCCAGCTCGCCCGTGGGGAAGGCCAAGTCGGGATTGCGCGTGAAGCCAGCGGTCGGCGTCTCGTGGTCGTTGACCACGGCGCGGGTGAAGCCCGCGCGCATCTTGGCCAAGGTCTCCTTGCCCGCGGCCACGACCAGGTCGCAGCCGAGGATCAGGTGCGCTTCGCCCGCCGCCACGCGCACGGCGTGGATTTGCTCGGGGTCGTCGGCCAAGCGGACATGCGACAGGACCGCGCCGCCCTTCTGGGCCAGGCCCGTGATGTCGAGCACCGTGCAGCCCTTGCCTTCGAGGTGCGAGGCCATGCCGAGCAAGGCGCCGATGGTGACGACGCCCGTGCCGCCCACGCCGGCGACCAGGATGTTGTAGGGCTCCTTGGTCGCTGGCCGTTCGGGCTCGGGGAACACGAAATTCTCGACACCGCCCTTTTCGGCGGTCTTGCGCTTCTTCAACTGGCCGCCCAGCACGGTCACGAAGCTGGGGCAGAAACCCTTGGCGCAGGAATAATCCTTGTTGCATGACGACTGGTCGATGGCGCGCTTGCGGCCGAACTCGGTCTCGACCGGCACGACCGACAGGCAGTTCGACTTCACGCTGCAGTCGCCGCAGCCTTCGCAGACCAGCTCGTTGATGAAAATGCGCTTCTGCGGGTCGGGGAAGGTGCCGCGCTTGCGGCGGCGGCGCTTCTCGGCGGCGCAGGTCTGGTCGTAGACCAGGCCCGAGACACCTTTCCATTCGCGCAGCTCGCGCTGCACCGCGTCCAGGTCGTCGCGGTGATGGAAGGTCACGCCTGGCGCGAAATCTTCGCCGATGGCGTATTTCTCCGGGTCGTCGCTGACCACGGCGATGCGCTGCACACCCTCGGACGCCAACTGACGCGTCACCTGCGGCACGGTGAGCTGTCCGTCCACGTGCTGGCCGCCGGTCATGGCGACGGCATCGTTGTAGAGAATCTTGAACGTCATGTTGACGTTCGCGGCGACGCAGGCGCGCACGGCCAGGATGCCGGAGTGGAAATAGGTGCCGTCGCCGATGTTCTGGAAGATGTGCTGCGTCTCGGTGAACGGCGCCTGGCCGATCCAGTTAGTACCCTCGGCGCCCATGTGGGTGTAGGTGTCGGTGCGCCGGTCCATCCACTGGGCCATGAAATGGCAGCCGATGCCGGACAAGGCACGGCTGCCCTCGGGCACGCGGGTCGAGGTGTTGTGCGGGCAGCCCGAGCAGAAATACGGGGTGCGCTCCAGCGGCGGGTTCAGCGCGGCCAACGCCTTATCCTTGGCGTCGAGGAAGCCGAGGCGCTCCTCGATGCGCGAATTGTCGTAGAAGCGCTTCAGCCGTTTCGCGATGGCGCGCGCCACGTCGCTGGGCTGCAGTTCACGGCAAGGCGACAGGAAGGCAGCGCCGGTTTCGTCCGACTTGCCCAGCACGCGCGGCCGTGCGGCTTCGGGCATGTGGTAGAGGATTTCCTTGATCTGCGGTTCGAGAAGCGCGCGCTTCTCCTCGACCACCATGATCTCTTCTAGCCCTTGCGCGAATTTCTTCAGCCCTTCGGGCTCCAGCGGCCAGCTCATGGCCACCTTGTAGAGGCGGATGCCGATGTCGGCGGCCATCTTTTCGTCGATGCCCAGATCGTCCAGCGCCTGGCGGACGTCGAGATAGGATTTGCCGACCGAGATGATGCCGAGCCGCGCCTTGGGGCCGTCGATCACCACGCGGTCCAGCTTGTTGGCGCGCACGAACGCCCGCGCGGCATCCAGCTTATGCAGCTCGATGCGATCGTCCTGGACGTACCAATGGTCGGGCCAGCGGATGTTGAGACCGTCCGGCGGCATGGCGAAGTCGGTCGGCAGGGTGATCTGCGCGCGGTGCGGGTCGATCATGACCGAGGCGGCGGATTCGACCGTATCGGAGACGACCTTGAAGCCGATCCACAGGCCGGTATAGCGCGACATCGCCCAGCCGTAGAGACCGTAATCGAGGAAGTCCTGCACGCCCGCCGGATAGAGGACGGGGATCTTCACGCCCACGAGCGAATGCTCGCTCTGGACCGAAAGGGTGGAGGATTTCGGCGCGTGGTCGTCGCCCGCCAGCACCAGCACGCCGCCATGCTTGGCCGAGCCCGCCGCGTTGGCGTGGCGGAAGGCGTCGCCCGTGCGGTCCACGCCCGGCGCCTTGCCGTACCACATGGAAAACACGCCATCGACCTTGGCGCCGGGGAACAGGTTGACCTGTTGGGTGCCCCATACGGCGGTGGCTGCCAGGTCTTCGTTCACGCCCGGCCAGAATTGAATGTTGTGCTTAGAGATAAAGCGCCGCGCCGCGACGATCCCCTGGTCGAAGCCGCCCAAGGGCGAGCCGCGATAGCCGGAGATGAAGCCCGCGGTGTTAAGACCCGCCTTCTCGTCGCGCCGCTTCTGCAGCATCGGCAGGCGCACCAGCGCCTGGGTGCCGGTCAGGAAGACCCGGCCCTGTTCGACCACGTATTTGTCGTCGAGGGTGACGGCGGCTAGCGCCATGGGGAGGGCCTCCGAAAACGCGCGTATTGGTCACTTGATAATGTGGACCGCGCCCCCTTCCTTGGCAACCCGGCAGGGTTTCCCTCTCGCGTGTGCGAAAGCGCGGGATGATTTCTTTTCCATGGCGCGCTATACCCACGACGCACCCGAGGTTCCGAGACCATGGCCATTCTTGTTACCGGCGCCGCCGGCTTCATCGGCTATCACACGGCGACGGCCCTCCTGGCGCGCGGCGAGCGCGTGCTGGGGGTGGACAGCATCAACGACTATTACGACGTGCGGCTGAAGGAGGCGCGCCTGGCGCGCCTGCGCGAGCACAAAGGGTTCGCCTTCGAGCGGTTGGATCTCGCCGACCGCAATGCCTTGGGCGAAGCCGTGAAGCGGGAAGGTGGGGTCGACCGTATCGTTCACCTGGCGGCCCAGGCCGGCGTGCGCTACTCGCTGACGCATCCCGAGGCCTATATCCGCGCGAACCTGGAAGGGCATTTCGCCATCCTGGAGCTGTGCCGCTCGCTCAAGGGGTTCCAAAACCTGGTCTATGCCAGCTCGTCATCCGTCTATGGCGGCAACACGAAGTTGCCTTTCTCGGTCGAGGACCGGGTGGACAATCCGGTCTCGCTCTACGCCGCGACCAAGAAAGCCGACGAGCTGATGAGCCATTGCTATGCCCATCTCTACGGCCTGCCGATGACGGGGCTGCGCTACTTCACCGTCTATGGCCCGTGGGGGCGACCGGACATGGCGGCCTTCATCTTCACGCGCGCGATCCTGGCGGGAAAGCCGATCCAGCTTTTCAATGGCGGCGACATGAAGCGCGACTTCACCTTCGTGGACGATGCCGTGGCCGGCACCATCGCCGCGCTCGACCGCCCGGCATCCGCCGAAGGCGGCGCGCCCTACCGCGTCTACAACATCGGCAACCATCGCAGCGAGCCGCTGATGCGGCTCGTCTCGCTGATCGAGGAGCGGACCAACAAGAAGGCCGTGATCGAATACGCGCCGATGCAGCCGGGCGACGTGAAGGAAACCTACGCCGACATCGGCGCCAGCCAGCGCGACCTGGGCTTTACCCCGCGCGTGACGATCGACGAGGGCATCCCGCGCTTCGTCCAATGGTACCGCGAGTACCACGGCATCGCGGGTTAGGGCCTAGCCGTAGAGGCGCTTCAGCGCGTCGCCGTACTTCTCGCGGATCTTGTGCCGGCGGATTTTGAGCGTCGGCGTCATCATGCCGTTCTCGACCGTGAATGGCTCGGGCGCGAGGACGATGCGCCGCACCCGTTCGATCACCGACATATCCTTGTTGACCCGTTCGACCGCCTGATAGACGGCGGTCTGGAACGGGGTGTCCTGGGCGAGGGCGGACAGATCGGCCGGTTTGCCGTTCTTCTTCGCCCATTGCTCGGCGAAGTCCTTGTTGGGCACGATCAGCCCGACCAGGTGCGGATACTTGTCGCCGTAGACCATGGCCTGACCGATCTCCGGTTGCATGGTCAAGAAGCCCTCGATGCGCTGGGGCGAGATGTTGTCGCCGCCCGAATTGACGATGATGTCCTTCTTCCGGTCCGTGATTTGGATATAGCCGTCCGTGTCGATCACGCCGATGTCGCCGGTGTGCAGCCAGCCGTCCTTGAGGACGGCGGCGGTGGCTTCGACGTCGCCCCAATAGCCCTGCATGAGCAATTCGCCGCGCACCAAGATTTCGCCGTCTTCGGCGATCTTGACTTCGGTGTCGACGACCGGCGGGCCGACGGTGTGGATCTTCACCTTCTTGGGCAGGTTGCACGAGACGACCGGCGCGGTTTCGGTGAGGCCATAGCCTTGCAGCAGATTCACACCGAGCGCGTTGAAGAATTTTCCGATTTCGACATTCAGCGGCCCGCCGCCGGAGACGAAGGCTTTGAGGCGCCCGCCGAAGCGCGCGCGCACCTTGTCGCGCACCAGCCGTTCGAGCACCGAATCCACCAGGCTATCGATCAGGCCTAGGCGCCCGCCGGCTTCGTAGCGTTTGCGGCCGAGCGCGACCGTCTTCATGAACAGTTTTTCCTTGAGCCCGCCGGTGCGGGTCACGTCGCGCATGATGCGCGCGTGCATCGATTCATAGAGGCGCGGCACGGCGGTCATGATCGTGGGCTTGGCCTCGCCCATGTTGGCGACCAGCGTGTCCACGCCCTCGGCGTAATAGACCTGGGCGCCGATGGAGACGGGGAAGTGGGCGCCCGCCGTGTGCTCGTAGGAATGGCTGAGCGGCAGGAAGCTCAGGAAGACCTCGTCGGTCAGTCCCAGTTCCAGCAGCAGATGGAACGCGCCCTTGCAGTTATGCAGGATCGCGCCGTGCGACAGCATCACGCCCTTTGGTACGCCGCCGGTGCCAGAGGTGTAGATGATGCAGGCCGTGTCCGTGCGCGCGATGGCGTCGACGATCCTGGCCGTGTCGTCCGGGGTCTTCTCGCCGCGCGCAATGACATCGTCCCAGGACAGGACCGTAGGCCCGCCCTGGGGCCTATTCGCGGGCATCTCCAGACAGACGACATGCGCGAGCGTCGGCGCTTCGACCGCCGCGGTCAGCAGCCGCTCAGCCAGAGCTGGCTTCGAGGCGATGGCGGCCTTGGCGCCGCTGTTGGTCAGGATGTGCCGATGGTCGGCCGGCGTGTTGGTCGTATAGGCGGGCACGGTGATGGCGCCCGCCGCCATGATGGCGATGTCGGCCAGAATCCATTCGGGCCGGTTTTCCGAAACCAGGCAGACCCGGTCGCCGCGGCCTACGCCCAGTGCCCGCAGGCCCCGCGACAGGGCGCTAACCTGCCGGGCGGCCTCGGCCCACGTGACAGGCTGGTAAGCGCCATCGCGCTTGGCCCACAGAAAGGGCTGGTCCCCGCGCTCCCCCGCGCGGTCGAAAAACATGCGTGCCAGATTGGGGCAAGCCCCATAATCCGTCTGCCCGGCCATGAACGAACCTCCCCATGCAGCGTTTCGTGTCCCTTCGCGCACTTGGTCGGCGGCGCGATCGTCCCTATATCGCCTGTAGCCCGGAGGGAGAACAAGATGGCGGCTGTCGAGAAATCGGTGCGGGATTTGGGGGCGCTGCCCACCTGGGACCTGAAAGACCTTTTTCCCGGGCGCGATTCGCCCGAATTGAAGGCGGCGCTGTCCCGCTCCGAGGCCGACTCCAAGGCGTTCCGTGCCGCGCACGAGGGCAAGCTGGCCGGCTATTCGGGCGCGCAATTGGGCGCCACCGTGGCCGAGTACGAACGCATCGACGAGACGCTGGCGCGGCTGATGAGCTATGCCCAGCTCCTGCATTCGGCCGATATGACCGACCCCGAAATCGGCCGCTTCTACCAGACCATCCAGGAGAAGGTGACGGTGATCTCGTCCGAGACGCTGTTCTTCGCGCTGGAATTGAACCGTATCGAGGATGCGTCGCTGGAGGCCAAGCTGGCCGATCCCGCTTTGGCCCGTTACCGCCCCTGGCTGCGTGACGTGCGCACCTTCCGCCCGCACCAATTGTCCGACGACATCGAGCGGCTGCTGCACGAGAAGTCGGTCGCCGGCCGCAGCGCCTGGATGCGTCTGTTCGACGAGACCATGGCGCACCTGCGCTTTCCCTTGGACGGCAAGGAGCTGACCGAGGCCGAGGTGTTGCACCTGATGTCGGACCGCGACGGCGCGGTGCGGAAGAAGGCGTCCGAATCGCTGGGCAAGGTGCTGGGCGAGAATTCACGCCTGGTCGCCCTCGTCACCAACACGCTGGCCAAGGACAAAGCCGTGGAGGACCGCTGGCGGCGTTTCGCGCGCCCGGTTTCGTCACGCAACCTGTCCAACCGGGTCGAGGACGAGGTGGTCGACGCGCTGGTCGCCGCCGTGAAGGCATCTTATCCCTCGCTGTCGCACCGCTATTACAAGTTGAAGGCGCGCTGGTTCGGCAAGGACATGCTGGATCATTGGGACCGCAACGCGCCCTTGCCCGACGATGACGACCGGTTCTTCTCGTGGGACAACGCGCGCACGCTGGTGCTGGACGCTTATGGCCGCTTTTCGCCGGACCTGGCGAAGGTCGGCAAGCGCTTCTTCGAAAAACCGTGGATCGACGCGCCCGCGCGGCCTGGCAAGGCGTCGGGCGCCTTCGCGCATCCGACGGTGCCCAGCGCGCACCCTTATCTCTTGCTCAATTTCCAAGGCAAGGCGCGCGACGTGATGACCCTGGCCCACGAGTTGGGCCATGGCTGTCACCAGGTCCTGGCCGGGCCGCAAGGCCATCTGATGGCCGACACGCCGCTGACGCTCGCCGAGACGGCTAGCGTGTTCGGCGAGATGCTGACCTTCCGCGCGCTGCTCGAATCCGCGCCGCCGGAGCGGCGCAAGACGCTCCTAGCCGGCAAGGTCGAAGACATGCTGAACACGGTGGTACGCCAGATCGCCATGTTCGAGTTCGAGCGGCGGGTGCATGACGAGCGCCAGAACGGCGAACTGCTGCCCTCTCGGCTTGGCGAAATCTGGATGGACGTGCAGCGCGAGTGCTTGGGGCCTGCGATCCGGCTCGGCCCCGGTTACGAGAACTACTGGGCCTATATCCCGCACTTCATCCACACGCCGTTCTATGTTTACGCCTACGCGTTCGGCGATTGCCTGGTGAACTCGCTCTACTCGGTGTTTGAATCCGGCCATCCCGGCTTCGCGGCCAAGTATCTCGACATGCTGCGCGCGGGCGGCACCAAGGGACACAAAGAGCTTCTGGCGCCCTTCGGCCTCGATGCCACCGATCCGAAATTCTGGGGTCGCGGCCTGTCGGTGATCTCGAAGTTCGTGGACGAGCTCGAGACGATGAAGTGAACGCCCCGAAGCGCAAAAAGGCTTCGGGGGACGACCGCAACCGCGTCGGTAAACGGGTGCGCCGCTATGCCCAGGTGACGGGCGCGGTCGGCGGGCTGGCCGCGCGGCTCGCGGGCGCGCGCTATCTGGGTGTCGGCATCGACAAGGAACGCCACGCCGTCGATCTCAAGAACGCGTTGGGCGGCCTCAAGGGGCCGCTGATGAAGGTGGCCCAGCTTCTCTCCACCATTCCCGACGCGCTGCCTGAATCCTATGCGCGTGAACTGGCCCAGTTGCAATCCAACGCGCCTAGCATGGGCTGGAACTTCGTGCGCCGCCGCATGGCGGCTGAACTGGGCGACGATTGGGAAAAACGCTTCAAGTCCTTCGCGTATGAAGCCGCCAAGGCGGCCTCGCTCGGCCAGGTGCACCGCGCGGTCGCGCGCGACGCCACCGCGCTGGCCTGCAAGCTGCAGTATCCCGACATGCGCTCGGTCGTCGAAGCGGACCTCGCCCAGCTTCGCATCGTGCTGGGCCTGTTCGAACGCTATGACCGCGCCGTTTCGACGCGCCAGATCCATGCGGAGCTGTCCGAACGGCTGCGCGAGGAATTGGATTACCGGCGCGAGGCCAAGCATATGGCGCTCTACCGCCTGATGCTGGCGAAGGAGGAGGGCGTGCATGTGCCCGATTCCATCGACGCGCTATCGACCGACCGGCTTCTGACCATGACGTGGCTGGACGGCCAGCCGCTGGCGGAGTTGGAGAAGGCGCCGGCGCAGAAGCGCAACCGCGTCGCGCACAACCTGTTCCGCGCCTGGTACGTGCCGTTCTACGAATACGGCGTCATCCACGGCGATCCGCATCTCGGCAATTACAGCGTGCGGCAAGACGGCGCGATCAACCTGCTCGACTTCGGCTGTATCCGCGTCTTCCCGCCCAGCTTCGTGAAAGGCGTGATCGATCTCTACAAGGCGCTGCGCGATGGCGACGAGGAGCAGGCGTTGGAGGCCTATCGCATCTGGGGCTTCCAGGATCTGCGCCGCGAGATGATCGACGTGCTGAACATCTGGGCGCGCTTCGTCTATGCGCCGCTCTTGGAGGACAAGACGCGCCGTATCCAGGACAAGGATGGCGGCTTGTACGGCGCCGAGGTCGCGGCCAAGGTGCATCGCGAACTGCGGCGCGTCGGCGGGGTCGAGCCGCCGCGCGAATTCGTGCTGATGGATCGCGCGGCCGTGGGGCTGGGCTCGGTCTTCCTGCGCCTCAAGGCCGAGATCAACTGGTACCGCCTGTTCCACGACCTGATTGGCGACTTCGACCGCGTCACGCTCGCCAAGCGTCAGGCCAAGGCGTTGAAGCAGGCCGGCCTCGATGCGCCGGAAAGCGCGAAGAAGGGCCGCTGAGCCGCCGTTCGGGGTCTTGGCAAAGGGATTCCGACCCGGCATTGTGAGGGCCGCCGCGCGTGCCAGGGTGGCCGCGTGGAGAGTGAAATTCCTCACGCCCGGCTTCAGGGGACTCCAGCAGGACAATGAAGATCGGAGTACCGAAGGAACGGCGCCCGCACGAGCGCCGCGTCGCCGCCACGCCCGACAGCGTGAAACGGCTGGTGGGAATGGGCGCCGAGGTGCTGGTCGAGGCCGGCGCCGGAGCGGGTTCCAACATCCCGGATGACGCTTTTGTTGCGGCCGGTGCCAAGATCGCGCCCGACGAAGCCGCGGCGTTGCGCGACGCCGACATCGTCCTCAAGGTCCAGCGTCCGCTGACCGCCGCAGAGGGTGGGCCGGACGAGGTGGCGTTGATGAAGAAGAGCGCGATCCTGGTCGGCCTGTTGTCGCCGCACGCGGACCGCGCGCTACTCGACGCCTATGCCAAGGCCGGCATCGTGGCCTTCTCGATGGAATTCACGCCGCGCATCACGCGTGCCCAGGCCATGGATGCCTTGTCGTCCCAATCCAATCTGGCGGGCTACAAGGCCGTGATCGACGCCGCGGCCGAGTTCGGCCGCGCTTTCCCGATGATGATGACGGCGGCGGGCACGATCGCCCCCGCGCGCGTCGTGATCCTGGGCGCGGGCGTCGCGGGCTTGCAGGCCATCGCCACCGCGCGCCGTCTGGGCGCCGTGGTTTCGGCCTTCGACGTGCGCGCCGCGGCCAAGGAACAGGTCGAGAGTTTGGGCGCCAGCTTCGTCGAGGTTTCGGCCGAGGACGCCAAGGCGGCCGAGACGGCCGGCGGCTACGCCAAGGAAATGAGCGAGGATTACAAGCGCAAGCAGGCCCAGGTGCTGCGCGACCATCTGAAGAAGCAGGACGTGGTGATCACCACGGCGCTGATCCCCGGCAAGCCCGCGCCGCGCCTGATCGACGCGTCGATGGTGGCCGAGATGAAGCCCGGCGCCGTGATCGTCGACCTGGCCGTCGAGGCGGGCGGCAATTGCGAGCTGTCGGAGTTCGGCAAGATCGTGGTGAAGCACGGGGTCACCATCGTCGGCCACGCCAATGTGCCCAGCCGCATCGCGACGGATGCCAGCGCACTTTATGCGCGCAACCTGTGGAGTTTCCTGTCGCTCCTGATCGACGCCAAGGAAAAGGCGCTCAAGATCGATTGGGAGGATGAGATCGTGAAGGGGATGCTGGTCGTCCGCGATGGGATCGTCGTCCACCAGGGCCTGGCCGGAGGAGGGAAGTAGACATGGAGAGTGTCGGCCTCGATCCGTTCGTCATCGGCTTCACGGTGTTCGTGCTGGCCGTCTTCGTCGGCTACTACGTGGTGTGGAACGTGACGCCCGCGCTCCATTCCCCGCTGATGAGCGTGACCAACGCCATCTCCAGCGTGATCATCGTCGGCGCCTTGATTGCCGCCGGCCCCATGGACCTGAACCTGTCCAAGGTGTTCGGCTTCATCGCGGTGACCTTGGCCGCCATCAACATCTTCGGCGGTTTCATCGTCACGCGCCGGATGCTCCAGATGTTCCGGAAGAAGAAATAGCGATGACCGAGAATCAAACGGCAATCGCCTATCTGATCGCGGGCGTCTTCTTCATCATGGCGCTGCGCGGGCTGTCCTCGCCCGTGACCGCGCGCCGCGGCAATTTCTTGGCCATCGCCGGCATGGTGATCGCGATTGCGACCACCTTGGCCTCGCCGCACGTGGTCAGCTACGAGTGGATCGCGGCCGGCGTCGTCATCGGCGGCGCCATCGGCACCTTTATCGCGCTGCGCATCCAGATGACCGCGCTGCCCCAGCTGGTGGCCGCGTTCCACAGCCTGGTCGGCTTGGCCGCCGTCTTCGTGGCCGCCGCGGCGTTCTATGCGCCCGAGGCTTACGGCATCGGCCAGGCGGGCGACATCCACGTCGAAAGCCTGATCGAGATGGGCCTCGGCACGGCGATCGGCGCCATCACCTTCACCGGCTCGATCATCGCCTTCGGCAAGCTGCAAGGGCTGATCACCTCGAACCCCCTGGTCTTCCCGGGCCAGCATCTGCTGAACGCGCTTCTGCTCGCGCTCCTGATCGCGGCCATCGGCTATTTCTGCTTCGACCAGTCGCCCATGATCTTCTGGATCATCGTCGGCCTGTCCTTGGCCATCGGCATCCTGGTCATCGTGCCCATCGGCGGCGCGGACATGCCGGTCGTGATCTCGATGCTCAACTCCTACTCGGGCTGGGCGGCCTGCGGCATCGGCTTCACCCTCTCGAACAACATGCTGATCATCACGGGCGCGCTCGTCGGCTCGTCGGGCGCCATCCTCTCCTACATCATGTGCAAGGGGATGAACCGCTCGTTCTTCAGCGTCATCCTGGGCGGCTTCGGCGGCGAGACCGCGGGCCCCGCGGCGGGCCCTGGCGGCGACCGCTCGGCCAAGTCGGGCAGCGCCGAGGACGCGGCCTTCATCCTGAAGAACGCGGGCTCGGTCATCATCGTGCCGGGCTACGGTTTCGCCGTGGCCCAGGCCCAGCACGCGCTGCGCGAGATGGCCGACATGCTGAAGGAGCAAGGCGTCAAGGTGCGCTACGCGATCCATCCGGTCGCGGGCCGCATGCCCGGCCACATGAATGTGCTGCTGGCCGAGGCCAAGGTGCCTTACGACGAGGTCTTCGAGCTCGAGGACATCAACCGCGACTTCGCCTCGACGGACGTCGCCTTCGTGATCGGCGCGAACGACGTGGTCAATCCCGCCGCGAAGACCGACACGACGAGCCCGATCTACGGCATGCCGGTGCTTGATGCCGAAAACGCGGGCACCGTGCTGTTCTGCAAGCGCTCGCTGGCCTCGGGCTACGCGGGCGTCGACAACCCGCTCTTCTATCGCGACAACACGATGATGTTGTTCGGCGACGCGAAGAAGATGTGTGAGGACGTCGTCAAGGCGCTGGGCTGACGCGTCCGCGTTGGCGCGAGCCGCTCGCTTCCAATTCCCGAATGATGACGGACAGGCGTCGCACGCCGTCCGCGATGCTGCGTTCATCGAGGGCGGCATAGCCCATGACCAGCCCCACGCGGTCCGGCCGGTCGAGATTGGGATCGTAAAGCGGGCTGATGGGATAAATGCCGATACCCGCGGCGTCCGCGCGGGCGCGTAATTCGGCCTCGCGCTTTCGCGGAACGTGATTCAGCCAGATGACGACATGCAGCCCGGCATCCGCGCCGGCGACCGTCACGCTGCCGCCGAGGGTTTTCGAAAGCGCATCCAGAAGGGCCGCCCGGCGTGCCCCGTTCTTGCGGCGGATGCGCCGCACGTGGCGCTCATAGCTGCCGTCCGCAAGGAAACTGGTGAGGGCATCCTGCTCCAACGCGGCGGTATGCCTGTCCACCAACCGTTTCGTGTTGCGAAAGGCGTCGATCAGGGCTTCCGGAACGACGAGGTAGCCTAGCCGAAGCGTGGGCGAGAGGGTTTTCGATACCGTGCCCAGGTAGATGACGCGTTCGGCCTCATCCAGCGCTTGCAAGGGCGGGATGGGCCGGATGTCGAAGCG
>CADEGL010000023.1:38060-50321 GCA_902826885.1 uncultured Alphaproteobacteria bacterium
CGCGTTCGGCCTCATCCAGCGCTTGCAAGGGCGGGATGGGCCGGATGTCGAAGCGGTACTCGCTGTCGTAGTCGTCCTCGACGATATAAGCGCGATTTCGCCGCGCCCACGCCAGAAGCTCCCGCCGCCGTCCCACGGACAGGACGCTGCCCAGCGGGAACTGATGGGAGGGCGTGACGTAGGCCAATCGAGCGGCGGGCAGCTCATCCGTCTGCATGCCTTGCGCATCCACCGCGCGCGCAGCCGTTTCGGCCCCCGCGGCCTGAAAGACCTGGCGTGCGATGGCGTAGCACGGGTTCTCCAGGATGACGCGCGCGCCCGGATCGACCAGCAAGCGCGCGCACAGGTCCAATCCTTGTTGGGAGCCGTTCACCACGACAATCTGCTCCGCGCCGCAGCGCAGCCCTCGCGCGCGCCACAGATAGGTTTGCAGGGCCGCGCGAAGTTCCGGCGATCCGGCGGGATCGCCGTAGCGCAACCGCGTGGGGCGGTGGAGGACAGACGCGCCCACGGCGCGTTTCCAGGCCAAGGCTGGAAAGTCGGCGGCCGCAAGATCGCCGTAGCGGAAGTCGGCCAGCATCCGGCCGGCATCGGGTTGCAAGGGGGAGGGGAGGGTGGCGACGCGCCGCCCATAGGCCGAAAGGCTGGGGTGTAAGGCCGGAGCGCGCGATTGCGGTGGCGCGGCCTCTTTGCTCAGTTCGCGTGCGACCGTCGCGCGGGCACCCTGCTTCGTCTCCAGGTAACCCTCGGCGGCAAGCTGCTCGAACGCAGCGGTCACCGTGCTGCGCGAAATGCCCCATTCGGCCGCCAACGCGCGGGTCGACGGTAAGCGCGCGCCGGGCGCGTATGCGCGGCTCTTGATCTGAGCCTTGATGGCCTCGCCGACCCCACGGGCGGTCGAGTCAGTATTCTTGGAAAACTGGCCTGTCATTTTTGCACGAAACTGGACGTTTAATTAGGCCAGATTAAGCGTCATTCTTTTCGGCAGCAAGGAGACGCCCATGTACATCCCGCCTGCCTTCCGCGAGGACGATGCCGCCGCGCTGCACGCCGAAATGCGCGCGATCCGGTTGGCGCAATTGGTGACGGCGACGGCCGAGGGGCTTATCGCAACGCCCCTGCCGCTGATCGTGGATTCGACCGAAGGGCCGTACGGCACGCTCTATGGCCATGTCGCGCGCGCGAATTCGCAATGGAAAACCGCGCCGGTTGGCGAGGCCCTAGCGCTGTTCATGGGCGCCAACGCCTATATCACGCCGTCCTGGTACGCGACGAAGCGCGAAACTGGCATGGTGGTGCCCACTTGGAACTATGTGGCCGTGCATGCTTACGGCACGGTCGAGTTCTTCGAGGACGCCGACCGCTTGCTCGACGTCGTGACGCGGCTGACCAATCTGCACGAAGCGCCGCGGGCGCAGCCCTGGGCCGTGACCGACGCACCGGACTCCTTCATCAAGTCCCAACTGCGCGGCATCGTGGGTTTGCGCATCCCCATCACGCGGCTGGAGGGCAAGCGGAAGATGAGCCAGAACCGCAACGCGGCCGACCGGGCGGGTGTGGTGGAAGGGCTGGCCGCCAGCGAGCGCCCGTCGGATCGCGACGTCGCGCCTCTCGTTCCGAAAGGGTGAGAGGATGCCGTCCTTCGAATTGCTCCTCGCCTTCGCCGCCGCGACGTTGGTGTTCACACTGACGCCCGGCCCGGCGATGCTCTATGCCGCGGCCAGAACCGTGGCTGGCGGCCGGAAAGCCGGATGGATGGCGGCGCTCGGGATTCACATGGGCGGCTACGTGCACGTCGTCACGGCCGCCGCCGGGCTGTCGGTCGTCTTTCACGCCGTTCCCACGCTGTATGCGGCGGTCAAGCTGGTCGGCGCTTGCTATCTCGTCTGGCTAGGCGTCGCGATGTTCCGCGGCAAGGGAGGAACGGCTGACAGCCCGGCCGGTGTTCCCGTCAAGTCCGCGCGGCGGGCATTCGTGGAGAGCATTGCGGTCGAAGTCCTGAATCCGAAGGCCGCGATGTTCTACCTTGCCTTCCTGCCGCAGTTCGTCGATGCCTCTGCTTCTTATCCGGTCTGGCTCCAGCTTCTGCTGTTGGGGGTCGTCGTGAACGTGACGTTCTCGCTTGCCGATCTCGCGGCCGTCGCTCTCGCCGGATCGCTGACGTCGTTTCTGCGGCGCTCAAACCGGGCGCGGCGCGTGACGGAGTGGATCGGGGGATCGGTTCTGGTCGGCCTCGGCATCCATCTCGCATTTAGGAAGAGTTAACGCGCCAGGTTCCACGGCGTTAGGCTGATCGGCCTAGGAGCGCTTGACCCCGCCGCGGGCCCTCGCGACACTCTCGGCCCACCATGGAGGCGGAACTGATGAGCGATGCCGCCCATTTGACGAAAGCCGTGCGCGGCCGCGAAAAGCTCGCGGGCGCGGTGTTCGACGCGTTGGCCGCGAAGACGCGGCGCGGGGCGGGCATCTGCCGCGCCTCCTACAGCCCCGAAGAGAATTACGCCCACGACCTGATCGCCGAGGAAGGCAAGCGCGCCGGCCTCGAAGTGTCGCGCGACGCGGCGGCCAACACCTATGTCACCTTGCCCGGCAAGGATCGCAAGGCGCCGCCCGTGCTGATGGGCTCGCATCTCGATTCGGTTGCCGAGGGCGGTAATTACGACGGCGCGGCCGGCGTGGTGGCGGGCCTGGTGGCGCTAGCCGGCTTCAAGGACGCGGGCTGGACGCCCGCGCGCGACCTGACCGTCATGGGCGTGCGCGCGGAAGAGAGCGCGTGGTTCCAAGTTTCCTATATCGGCAGCCGTTCGGCGCTGGGTGTCTTGGCGCCCGACGTCTATGAGACGGCCAAGCGCACCGACACGGGCCGCAGTTTGGCCGAGCACATGGTCGAATGCGGCGGCGATCCCGATAAGCTGCGGCGCGGCGGCGCGCCCCATCTGGATGCGAAGCGGCTGCACGCGTTCCTGGAGCTGCATATCGAGCAGGGGCCCGTACTGCACGCCGAGGGTCTGCCCATCGGCATTGCCACGGGCATTCCCGGCAATTTCCGCCATCCGCAGATCGTCTTCACCGGCGAGTATGGCCATGTGGGTTATGCCCGCGAATACCGCCGCGATGCGGCCCTGGCCGCCGCCGCGCTGATCTCCGGCCTCGACCGGCTATGGGAAGAGACTCTGGCCACGGGCCAGAATATGACCCTGACGGTGGGGCGCCTGTTCACCGATCCCGCCAACCATGCGCTGACCAAGGTGGCGGGCAGGGTCGAGCTGTCGCTCGACATGCGCTCGACCGATCCTGCATTGCTGAAGATGCTTGAAGCGCGCTTCCAGGCTATTGCCCAGGATGCGGCCGAGCGTTACCGCGTTGGGCTCGATCTCGGCCGCCGCACCAGCGCGGCCGTCGGCGTGATGGACGATACGATCCGCGGCCAGCTTCTGCGCGCGGCCAAGACGCTCGGCCTGCCGCACAAGGAGATCGCGAGCCCCGCCAGCCACGACGCGGCGGCCTTCTCGGCGGCCGGCGTGCCGACGGCGATGATCTTCGTGCGCAACGACCACGGCAGCCACAATCCCGACGAGCACATGGAGCTGTCGGATTTCATGGACGGCACGGTGGTGCTGGCTTCCTGGCTGGCGGAACACGGGGGAAAGTGACCATGGCCGACTGGCAAATCATCCGTGGCGGCCGTCTCCTGGACGCGCGGCGCCAGAGCGCCGATCCGACCGACATCCTGATCAAGGGCGACGAGATCGCCGAGCTGGGGCCGCCCGGCCTCGCCGCGCCCGCCGACGCGCGCGTGGTGTCAGCCGAGGGGTTCCTGCTGCATCCGGGTCTGGTCAACGCGCACACCCATAGCCATAGCAACCTGTCCAAGTCGGCGGGCGATTTGTGGACCTTGGAATTGCTACTGGCCGCGGGTTCATGGATCACCGGCCGGCGCGGGTCCGAGGACAATTACATCAGCACGCTGGTCGGCGCCTGCGAGATGCTGCTGAAGGGCTGCACCGCGGCCTACGATCTGGTCATCGAGATCCCCATAGCGACCGTGGACGGCATCCAGGCTGCGGCGCGCGCCTATATGGACGCGGGCATGCGTGCGGTGATCGCCCCGGCGGTCACCGACATGACTCTGTATTACGCGGTGCCGGGGTTTCTGGACGCATTCCCCGCCGATCTGCGGCGTCAGGTCGAGACCATACGCGGCGCGCCCACCAAGGATTCGCTGGCGCCTTTACGGCCGCTGTTGCACGGCTGGAACTTCGATCGCGAGCGGGTGCGCCCCGCGCTCGCGCCGTCTATTCCGATCCTCTGCTCGGACGAGTTCGTGATCGCCTGCCGCGACATGGCGCGCGAATACGGCGTCGGCATCCACACCCATCTGCTGGAATCGAAGATCCAGGCCGTGGTGGGCAAGAAGCGCTACGGAGCGACCGTCACCGCGCATCTGGACAAGCTGGGCGCGCTCGGCCCCAACTTCACCGGCGCCCACGGCGTCTGGGTGGACACGGACGACATGCGGCGGCTGGCCGACAACGGCGCCCATATCGCCCACAATCCCAGCAGCAACATGCGGCTCGGCAACGGCATCGCGCGCGTCAAGGAGATGCGCGATCTGGGCGTGAATGTCGGCATCGGCACCGATTCGGTGACGTGCTCGGACAATCTCAACATGTACGAGGGTATGCGGTTGGCCGCCCTGTCGTCGCGCGCGCAGAGCCCGGACACGGCGCGCTGGCTGTCGGCTATCGATTGCTTCGAGGGCGCGACCATCGCGTCGGCCAAGGCGCTGGGCTTCGAGAGGATCGGCCGCATCGCGAAAGGCTATAAGGCCGACATCGTTTTCCTCGACCTCGGCGCGATCAACTGGATTCCGCTGGTCAATCCGATCAACCAGGTCGTGCTGACCGAGGACGGCACCAGCGTCGACAGCGTCATGGTCGGCGGGAAATTCGCCGTGCGGCACCGCAAGTTGGTTCATGTCGATATCGCGGACCTGAAGCGCAAGGCCGAGGCCGCGAAAGACAACCTGATGGCGCATACCAAGGACCGGCGCGATCTGTTCGACAAGGCGTTGCCCATCGTCAACAGTTTCTGTCCCGCGGTCGCGCACCAGCATTATCACGTGGAGCGTTACGCCCAACCTTCTAGCCCTTGAGACGGAGGACGTTCGGATGGCTGCATTCGATCTGGTGATTCGCGGCGGCACCATCGCCACCGCATCCGACGTCTACAAGGCCGACATCGGCGTGAAGGACGGCAGGATCGCGGCGCTGGGCACCGACCTGGCCAAGGGCGAGGAAGAGGTCAGCGCCAAGGGCAAGCTGGTGTTGCCGGGCGGCGTCGACGCCCATTGCCATATCGAGCAGAAATCCTCGGTCGGCATCCTGAACGCCGACACGTTCCTCTCCGGCACGCGCTCGGCCGCCTGCGGCGGCACCACCACGGTCATTCCCTTCGCGGCCCAGCATCGCGGCATGTCGCTGCGCGCGGTCGTGAACGACGCGCTGGAGCGCGCGTCGAAGCAATGCGTGATCGACTACGGCTTCCACATGATCGTCTCGGACCCGACCGAGCAGGTGCTGGGCCAGGAGCTGCCGGCGCTGATCCGCGACGGCATCACCAGCTTCAAGATCTACATGACCTACGATCTTCTGAAGCTCGACGACCGCGAGATTCTGGACATCATGGCCGTCGCGCGCCGCGAGGGCGCCTTCGTCATGGTGCATGCGGAGAACCACGAAGCCATCAAGTGGTTGTCGGACAGGCTGATCGGCCACGGCCACACGGCGCCCAAGTTCCACCCCGTCTCGCGCCCCATGCCGGTCGAGCGCGAGGCCACGCACCGCGCCATCGCGCTCTCCGAGCTGGTCGACGTGCCGATCTTGATCGTCCACGTCTCGGGTGCGGAGGCCATGGAGGAGATCCGCCGGGCCCAGACGCGGGGCCTGCGCATCTTCGGCGAGACCTGCACCCAGTATCTGACGCTCGCGGCGGAAGATTTGGAGAAGCCCGACCTGGAGGGCGCGCGCTATATGTGCAGCCCGCCGCCGCGCGAACGCTCGAACCAGGCGCTGGTCTGGAACGGCGTGCAGACGGGCGTGTTTCAAGTGCTCTCGTCCGACCACGCACCCTTCAAGTTCGACAAGACGGGGAAGTTCTTCCACTCGCACAAGCCGGACTTCAAGCACATCGCCAACGGCATTCCGGGCCTCGAAGTGCGGATGCCCATCCTGTTCAGCGAAGGGGTCACGAAGGGGCGCATCGATTTGCAGACCTTCGTGGCGCTGACTTCGACCAACCCCGCGCGCATCTACGGCTTGGCACCCAAGAAAGGTTCGATCGTCGTGGGCGGCGACGCCGACATCGCGATCTGGGACCCCGAGAAGGAGGTCACCATCTCGCAATCCCTCTTGCATGACGCGATGGACGCGACGCCTTACGAGGGCTTCAAGGTGAAGGGCTGGCCGGTCGCCACCTTCTCGCGCGGCGAAGCCGTCTGCGCGGATTTCGAGTTCAAGGGCAAGGAGGGGCGCGGCCGCTATCTGCCGCGCGAATTGTCGCCGATGACGACGCCCTTGGGCCGCCTGCCCACGGGCTTCGATCCCGTCACGGGTGTCTACCGCGGCTGATCACTTCTCGGGCTGTAGTGCGATCGCGTCCAGCGCCGACCGAATGGGGACGAAGAAATTCAGGTTCTGCGCGTCGCGCCTCTCGATCGAGGCCGTGCTGATACCCACAACGTTGCCGTTTTCGTCCACCAGTGGCCCGCCGCTGTTGCCGGCCGAAATCGCCGCGTCGGACTGAATGAATGTCTGCCCCGTGGTCTTGTCCTTGCGGATGGCGCTGACCACGCCGGCGGTCACGGTTGAACTCATGTTCTCCTTGATCGGGCTGCCGATGGCGTAGACGCGCTCCGGCGGCGTCACCTCGGTCATGCGCAGCGCCAGCGCGTTGGGCACGCGCACCGGCATCTTGATCAGCGCCACGTCGCGCGCCTTGTCGCGCCGCAGAACTTTGCCCGCAGCCTCCAATCCGTTGTTCAGGATGATCGCCACGTCGGTCGCCTCGCCCACGACGTGATAATTGGTGAGGATCAGGCCATCGGTGCTGATGAAGAAGCCTGAACCGTGCCCGCCCGCGTCCCGCACGGTCACCACGGCGGGAAACAGTGTAGCCATGTCGCGGTCCACCTTGCCGGTGCGGAGCGTGGCCACTTTGAATTTCATGACCGCTTCCGCTGTCGATGCGCTTTGGGCGGGAGGCGGGGCGGTCTTCTTGAGCGCTAGATTCGTGAAGTCCGGCTGGGCAATCAGGCTGTTGACGGCCTCGCCGAACGCCCCGTCGAAGGTGGCGATGATGCCGCCCCTTCTCGGCTGCTTTTGCATGAAGTAGCCGGTGGATGTGGCGCGCAAAACCTCCTGTTTGGACACGGTCGACAGGATGACCCATTCCACCGTCATGGACATCTCGCCGCTGTATTCGCCTGTCGGCGTCTTGCCCAGCAACGGATACACCTCGCAGAAATTGCCGTTGATGCCGGTGATGCGGCCACCGACTTGGTAATCCGCGCCGGTCACCGCATCCTGCTGGTTGAAGATTTTTTTCGGATCGCCCGCGGCTTGGAATCCCCGCGCGGTCAGGACACCGTGGAATACCTCACCCAGTTCGCTGCTCCAATCGCCCAGTTCGGCATTGCCCGAGCCCCATTCCAGCGTGTCGGCGCCGCGCCAGCGTTCGCGGTTGCACGCGGTGCCCTCGACGCCGAAATCCCAACCCGGAAAATGCGCGATCGTCGTGCCGGTGCGAATGCCGGACACGACCTTACTCAAGACGAATTTGGCCTGTTGGGAGGCCGGCGCCGCGATTGTGGCGGCGGTTGGCGCTGTCGCGGCCGGCGCTTTGTTCACCGGCATGGTGTTCTTGGTATTGCAGCCGGCCAGAAAAGCGGCGGCGCACGCGGCGATGGCGATCCGGCGGACGGGAACGGCTCGATGAGGCTCGAAGAACATGTCGGGCGCCCCCCTCGCGGCTTTCATGCTTTCGCCAACAATCGGAATGCGATGACCCTAACCCAAGGCCGTGCGCCGGTCCACGCGGACATCCGCACATGCAAACGGCGCCTGCCGCTTTCGCGTGGCGCCGTTTGAAAACCGGTCGCTCTCCGAAGAGAGCGGGTGAAGGCTGTTAGTAGCCTTCGCGCTCCATGCGCTTGCGCAGCAGCTTGCGCGCGCGGCGGATCGCTTCGGCGCGCTCGCGCGCCTTCTTCTCGGACGGCTTCTCGAAATGGCGGCGGAGCTTCATCTCGCGGAACACGCCCTCGCGCTGCATCTTCTTCTTCAGGGCGCGAAGGGCCTGATCGACGTTGTTGTCGCGCACGATGACCTGGACGATGACAGTCACTCCTCTTATCGCGCTTGCCCCCCTCGGGCAGGCGCCGGTCACGCAAATTCCGCTCTGAACGGATTAAGGGCGCGCCTAGTACCATAAAAGACCCTATTTGTGAAGGGTTTGCGGAAAGCCCGCTTTACCCCCCTGGGCGCCACCCCCATATTACCCAAATGGCCATCCGAAAAATCGCGAAAATGGGGCATCCGGTGCTGAAACGCGCCGCCCGGGCCGTTTCCGACCCTAAATCCCCCGAAATCCAGGCGCTTGTGGCCGACATGGTCGAAACCATGGCGGACGCCAACGGGGCCGGCCTGGCCGCCCCCCAGATCCATGAGGATCTGAGGGTGGTGATCTTTCATGTCCCGGCCGAGCGGGCCACGGACGCCCCCGAGGACAAGCCCGAACCCCTGACCGTCCTGATCAACCCCGTGGTCGAGCCTTTGACCCAGGAGCGCGAGCTTGGGCTGGAAGGATGCCTGTCCGTGCCCGGTTTCGTCGGCGCCGTGCCGCGCTTCACCAAGATCCGCTATTCCGGCTATGGCCTGGACGGGCAAAAGATCGAGCGCGAAGCCTCGGGCTTCCACGCGCGCGTGGTCCAGCACGAGTGCGATCATCTAGACGGCATCCTCTATCCTCAGCGGATGGAAGACCTGTCCTTGTTCGGGTATGTCGAAGAGGTGCGCCGCGCGTTGGAAGCGCGCGACGAAGCCCATACGGTCGAGGAGGCCGCGGACTGATGGTCACCGCAAAGAAGAAGCACGACGACGGCAACGACGCGCTGCGTGAGAAAATCCTAGAGGCCGCGCTGAAGCACGTGCCCTTCGAGGGCTGGTCGCTGAACGCGCTGCAGACGGGCGCGGAAGACGTGGGTCTCGACCGCGCCGCCGTCCATCAGGCGTTTCCTGGCGGGGTGATCGAGGCCATTGAGTTCCACAGCAGGCAGGCCGACGCGCGCATGCTGGCTGCGCTGGAAGCGGCCGACCTGTCGCATATGAAAGTGCGCGAGAAGGTGGCCTTCGCCATTCGCACGCGGCTGGAGCAGAACGCGCACAATCGCGAGGCCATCCGGCGTGCGCTCGTCATCCTGGCCGTGCCGGTGTATGCCGGTGTGTCGCTGTCGTCGCTCTACCGCACGGTCGACGCCATCTGGCATGGTATTGGCGACACCTCGGTCGACTTCAACTTCTACACGAAGCGCATGCTTCTGGCGGGCGTCTATTCGACGACGCTGTTGCACTGGTTGGAAGACAGCTCCGAGGGTTTCGAGACGACCTGGCGTTTCCTCGACCGGCGCATCGACGACGTCATGCGCGTGCCCCAATTCCTGGGCCAGTTCAAGAAGATGTTCGAGGGCTTCCCGCGCCCGCCGTTCGGGCCGAAGCCGTTCGGGCAAGGGCGGTAAGTAAAAATGATCCTCACCCTGAGCCCGCCGAAGGGGGATTCCGTAACTTTGCGGACCTTTGCTTCGACGGGCCCAGCATGGGGATTCATTTGAATTAAGCTCGGTACCCCGCGTCCGGGCGCGGTCGCCCGCTAAGCGATGATGTCCGGCAACAACCGGCTCTCGATCTTCGCAATGTCGTCTTTCAGCCGCAGCTTGCGCTTCTTCAGGCGCTGAATCTGCAACTGGTCGACCGGCCGCTCTTCGCTCAGGCGGTCGATGACGTCGTCCAGATCGCGATGCTCGCTCTTCAGTTCCGCGAGGCGTTGCTGCAGGAACTCTTGATCGTCGTCGTTCATCCCATCGAGTCCCGTGACACCTCGCGGTCACCATAGCAAAATGGTGGCGACAGTTGTACGCCCCGGCTTGCCGCCTGGGGCCTCGACTTGGCCCTTAGTGACGGAAGCGAGGCGAATCATGGAATTCCCCACGAAAAGCGCGTTCTGGGACTACACCCTGGCCATCTACGGCAAACAGGGTTTTTCGCCTGCCGTCATCGCTCTGCAGGACAAGCATAAGCTCGACGTCGATATCCTGATCTTCTGTTGCTGGACGGCCTCCACCGGCCGCGGTGCGCTCGATTCCGCCACGGTGGCCAAGGCGCGCGAAGTGGCCGACCCCTGGCAGGCCGAGGTGGTCAACGCGTTGCGCATCATCCGCCGCCGCATCAAGGAAGGTTTCAAGGGCACGCCCGAAGGCCTGCCGGCCGGGTTGGGGAAAGATATCCTCGGGCGCGAGATCGACGCCGAGCGCATCGAGCAGATGATGCTGGAGGCCATCGCTCCCGCCGCGAAGGACGCGGGCAAGGCCGCGGAGGCCAAGGCCAAGGACGCCGCTTCCAGCCTCGGTGCTTATCTGAAGGCATGCAATATCAAGGCCGATGACGGTGATCACGGTCACCTGGCGACGGTTCTGACCTCGGCTTTTCCCGAAGTGGACGCGCAGAAGGCGCGCGCACTTTTGTCATAGGAAGTTTCCACCGGGAAAAGGGCGAATGCTCCATTACGAGGGGGTTGATCGCCTCCACGAGAGGCGTATCATTTTTGGGTTGGGGGAAACCGAGCACTACGCCGTAGGAGGAGGTTTTAACCGTGAGTCTGGACAGTCATATCGAGGCCCTTCGGGCCAAGCATGCCGAGCTTGAACGTTCCATCAATGAACTCGAAACCCACCCGAAGCCAAACGACGACACGATCCACGCTCTCAAGAAACAAAAACTCCGCGTCAAAGACGAGATCGCCCGCCTCGGGCACTGATTGACGCACGACATGGGGCCGGCGTTCACCGGCCCCGTTCAAAGGCGTAGGCATCGCACCGCCCGGTCGGCGGTATGGACGGTTCCCTGCAATCAAAAATTTGATGTGATGTGACGCCGCTTCAGGCGGTCAATCGCCGTTGTCGATCTCTTTCGCGCGGTCGCGCAGCACGAATTTTTGGATCTTGCCCGTCGAGGTCTTGGGCAAGGGGCCGAACACTACGTTCTTCGGCGCCTTGAAGCGGGCCATATTGTCGCGGCAGAAGGCGATGATTTCGGCTTCCGTCGCATTCGAGCCTTCCTTTAGCGTCACGAACGCGCATGGCGTCTCGCCCCATTTCTCGTCGGGCCGCGCGACGACGGCGGCCTCCAGCACGGAGGGATGGCGATAGAGCGTCTGTTCCACCTCGATGGTCGAGATGTTCTCGCCGCCCGAGATGATGATGTCCTTCGAGCGGTCCTTCAGCTCGATATAACCGTCCGGATGCATGACGCCCAGGTCGCCCGTGTGGAACCAGCCGCCCGCGAAGGCCTCGTCAGTCGCCTTCTTGTTCTTGAGATAGCCCTTCATCACGATGTTGCCGCGCATCAAGACCTCGCCCATGGTCTTGCCGTCGCGCGGCGTGGGCGCGAGCGTCTTCGGATCGGCGACCGTTAGACCTTCCATCACCGGATAGCGCACGCCCTGGCGCGATTTCAGCGCGGCGCGCTCGGACGCGGGCAAAGCGTCCCATTCCGGGTGCCAGGCGCATACGGTGGCGGGGCCGTATACCTCGGTCAGGCCATAAACGTGGGTGACGCGGAAGCCCTGGTTCTCGATGGCCTCCAGCACGGTGGGTGGGGGCGGGGCCGCGGCCGTCATCACTTCGACCCGGTGCGGCAATGCGCGGCGCTCGCCTGGCTTCGCGTTGATGATCATGCCCAGCACGATGGGCGCGCCGCACATATGGGTGACGCCGTAATCCGCGATGGCGCCGTACATGCTGGCCGCGTCCACGCGGCGCAGGCAGATATGGGTGCCGGCCAGCGCCGTGATCGTCCACGGGAAACACCAGCCGTTGCAGTGGAACATGGGCAGCGTCCACAGATAGACGGGATGCTGCGGCATCGACCAGACCAGGATATTGCCGATCGCGTTCAGATACGCGCCGCGATGGTGATAGACGACGCCCTTGGG
>CADEGL010000024.1:0-29644 GCA_902826885.1 uncultured Alphaproteobacteria bacterium
CCGCGCCGCCCGGAAGCTCGTAGGTCTGGACCAGGGTGAAGGTCGGGCTGGGCACGTCGAGCATGCGGTTCGCGCGCGCCGCGATGAAGCCGCGCGCGAAGCGCGTCTTTCCCGTGCCGAGATCGCCCTTGAGCAGGATGACGTCGCCCGGCTGCGCCAGCGCGGCCACGGCGGCGGCCAGCCGGTCGGTCGCGGCTTCGCCGTTCAGACGAAATTCTTGGATTCGCGGCGTGTGACCGCTGATCGGCATGGGCGCTCCCCGCGTCGCGGGCGCCGATCGCGTGGTCGAATCGAGGCAGGCGGTCATGCGGCGCACGGTGCGTGGCTTCATCTTCCGCCCCCGACGAATCGTGTCAAGGGCGGCCGGCCACGCGCCCGTCAGTAGCGGTAATGGTCCGGCTTGAACGGCCCTTGGGTCGAAACGCCGAGATAATCGGCCTGCGCCTTGGAGAGCGTGGTCAGGCTGATGCCCAGCTTCTTCAGATGCAGCGCGGCCACCTTTTCGTCCAGCGCCTTGGGCAGCACGTAGACCTGGCGCTCGTACTTGGCCGCGTTGGTCCACAACTCGATCTGGGCCAGCACCTGATTGGTGAAGGACGCGCTCATCACGAAGCTGGGGTGGCCGGTGGCGCAGCCCAGATTCACCAAGCGGCCCTGGGCCAAGAGAATGATGCGCTTGCCGTCGGGAAACTTGATCTCGTCGACCTGCGGCTTGATCTCGCGCCATTCCAGGTTGCGCAGCGCGGCGACCTGGATCTCGGTGTCGAAGTGACCGATGTTGCAGAGGATGGCGCGGTCTTTCATCTTCCGCATGTGCTCGATCGTGATGATGTCCGAGCAACCGGTGGCGGTGACGAAGATGTCCGCCTGGCCAGCGACTTCCTCGACCGTGCGGACCTCGAAGCCTTCCATCGCGGCCTGCAGCGCGCAGATCGGATCGATCTCGGTCACAATCACGCGCGCGCCAAGCGCCTTCAGCGCCTCGGCGCTGCCCTTGCCCACGTCGCCATAGCCGCACACGACCGCGACCTTGCCCGCGATCATCACATCGGTCGCGCGCTTGATGCCGTCGAGCAGGCTTTCGCGGCAGCCGTAGAGATTGTCGAACTTCGACTTGGTGACCGAATCGTTGACGTTGATGGCGGGCACCTGAAGCTCGCCCTTCTTGGCCATCTCGTAGAGACGATGCACGCCCGTGGTGGTCTCTTCCGAGACGCCGCGCACGTCCTTCATCAGGTCGGAATATTTCTGGTGCATGAGGACGGTAAGGTCGCCGCCGTCGTCCAGCAGCATGTTGGGCGTCCAGCCGTTCGGCCCCTTGATGGTCTGTTCGACGCACCACCAATATTCCTCTTCCGTCTCGCCCTTCCAGGCGAACACGGGCACGCCCTTGGCCGCGACGGCGGCCGCGGCCTGGTCTTGGGTCGAGAAGATGTTGCACGAACTCCAGCGCACCTCAGCGCCCAGCGCCGTCAGCGTCTCGATCAAGACCGCCGTCTCGATCGTCATGTGCAGGCAGCCGGTGACGCGCGCGCCCTTGAGCGGCTTCGACTTGCCGTACTCCTCCCGCAGCGCCATCAGGCCGGGCATCTCGGTTTCGGCCAGTTCGATCTGGCGGCGGCCAAGCTCGGCCAATCCGATATCCGCGACCTTGTAATCCTTCGTGGCTGCCATGTTTCAGCTCCAGCGGGTCGATTCTGCGTGGGGGTCGCGACGGGGCGGCAAACGGGCCGCGCGGGACCGCGGGGCCGTATACCAGCCCCATCTTCCGGGGGCAACCTAAGAAGCCGCCGGATGGGTTCAGGCCAGGGCGTTGAAGTCGTCCAAAAGGGCCGTGATGCGGCCCGAATCCCACTGATCCATGATCAGGCGCGCGCGTTGGGTCGCAGCCAGAATATCCACGCTGCGGACACGCTGCTTGACGCGCAGGAGGCTGCCGGCGTTCATCGAAAGGTCACGGATGCCGAGCCCGAGCAGAAGCGAGGCATAACGCGGATCGCCGGCCATCTCGCCGCAGACGCTGACCGGAATGCGCGCGCGCAAGGCCGCTTCGGTCGCGAACTGGATCAAGCGCAACACGGCCGGATGCAGCGGGTTGTAAAGATGCGCCACGCTGTCGTCCGCCCGGTCGATGGCCAGCGTGTACATGGTCAAGTCGTTGGTGCCGATGGCGAAGAAATCGCAGGCGCGCGCCAGGGCGTCCGCGGTCAATGCGGCACCCGGCAGCTCGATCATGACCCCAAGCGGGGGCAAAGGATCGGCGATGGCGACATGCTTGCGCACCAACCGGCGCGCGGCCTTCATCATGATCTCGCGCACCTGGCGCACTTCCGACACGGTCGAAACCATCGGCAGCAGGATGCGCACGGGCCCGTGCGCGCCCGCGCGCAGGATGGCGGCAAGCTGGGATTCCAGAAGCTTCGGCGCCTTGAGCGTCAGGCGGATCGCGCGCAGGCCCAGCGCCGGATTGTTGCCTTGAGACACGGGAATGTCAGGCGAGCTGGCCAGCTTCTCGCCGCCGAGATCGAGCGTGCGGATGGTAGCGGGCTTGCCCGCCATGCCGGCAATGATGGAGAGGAGGCCGCGATACTGCTCCTCCTCGTCCGGCAATTCCTCGCGGTTCATGAACAGGAACTCGGTGCGCAACAGCCCGATACCACCGGCACCCGCTTCCAGCGCGGCATCCAGTTCGCGCGGCAATTCCAAGTTGGCCTGCAAGCGGACCTCGGTGCCGTCGCGCGTGACCGCGGGAAGATTCTTGAGGCGCGCGAGCTGCCGCCGCTCCTGGGTCAGCTCTTCACGCCGGCGTTCGTAGGCGGCGAGCGTCGCTTGCGTCGGGTTGACGACGACACGGCCGGCGACTCCGTCGATCACAATCGTGTCGCCCGTGCGGATGGACGCCACGAGGCCATGCACGCCGAGGACGGCGGGCAAACCCAGCGACCGCGCCATGATGGCCGTGTGACCATCGGTGCCGCCAAGCGCGGTCGCGAAGCCGCCGATCCGGCGCGGATCGAGCAACGCCGTATCGGCGGGCGTCAGATCTTCCGCGACCACGATGCTGCCTTCGGGCAGGACGGAGAAAGCGTGGTAGGGCGTCTTGGTCAAGTTGCGGATCAGCCGGTCGCCCACATCGCGGATGTCGCGCGCACGGCCAGCCAGATAGACATCATCGACGGAATCGAAACCGCGCGTGATGTCATGGATGACGGCCTGCACCGCGGCCTCGGCGTTGACACGGTCGGCGGCGATCTTCTCGTCCACGCCGCGCACCAGGCGCGAATCGGCCAGCATCTGCAGGTGGGCGTCGAGCAGATAGCCCAACTCCTCCACCGCCGCGGGCGGCAGGGTCGAGATCTTGCCCTTGATTTTGGTGATCTGGTGCGAGGCCTTGGCGACCGCCGCCGCGAACCGCGCGCGCTCGGCCTCGACCTCACCGGCCGGCACCTGATACTCGCGCACCTCGGCGCGGCCGCCGGCGCTGACATGAGCCGGGCCGATCGCGATACCCGGCGCGACACCCAGCCCGTCCAGCGCGACGGGACCTTCGCGCCGTTTGACGGTCCGGCGCGGACGTTTGGCGGGGGACTTAGTCTTCATTGAACTTGGCCGCGAACAGAGCGGCCACGGCGTCGAGCGCGGCGGACGCATCCCGCCCCTTTGCGCGCACATCCAGCGTCACGCCGGGTGAGGCGCCGAGCGTCATCAGGCCCATGATGGAAAGGGCCGAAACAACGTTACCGTCGCGCGTGACGGTGATCGCGGCTTCGAACTTGCGCGCGCACTCGACCAGCTTGGCCGCGGCGCGCGCATGCAAGCCCCGGCGGTTGACGACGGTCACGCGCCGCGCGATCTCGACCGCCGCCTCGGCATTCATTGTTTGGCCCCGCATAGAAGGCGCGACGGCACGTTGATGTAGCGACGGCCGGCTTCCTGCGCCTCGATGATGGCCGCGGCCAGATCCGACTTCTCGCGCACGCTGGCCAGCTTCACCAACATGGGCAGGTTCATGCCCGCGATGACTTCGACCTTGCGGCCGTTCATGACCGAGATGGCCAAGTTGGACGGCGTGCCGCCGAACATGTCCGTCAGCAACGCGACGCCGTCGCCCGACTCCGTCTTCTCGACGGCGTCGATGATATCCTGCCGCCGGCGCTCCATATCGTCTTCCGGGCCAATGCAGACGGCGGCCACCTGCTTCTGCGGGCCGACGATGTGGCTGAGGACCGCGAGGAAGTCGTCCGCGATCTGGCCATGGGAAACCAAAACGATGCCGATCAAGAAATACTCCGCTTCACCAACAAAGGATCAGGATTGGGCGGCGGTGCGTTCGACGTCGCGATGGTGGACGCCGACACGCTGGCCCTTCGCGCCGAGCCAAGCCGCCAGTTTTTCAGCCACGAAGACCGAACGGTGCCGCCCGCCGGTACAGCCGACGGCGATGGTCAGGTAGCTTTTGCCCTCCAGATCGAAGCGGGGCAAGAGGGGCTCGATCAATTGGCATAAGTTATTGAAAAAATTGGAAAAAATGTCGTCCTTCTCGATGAAGGAAGCGACCGCCGGGTCCTTGCCGGTAAGCGCCGACAACGCCGGCTGATAATGGGGATTGGTCAGGAAACGAACGTCGAAGACCAGGTCGGCCTCGCGCGGGAGACCCAGCCCATAGGAAAAGGACGTGATCACAACGTTGAGCGACGATTCGGCGTCGAGGGCGAAATGGTCGCTGAGCACCGCGCGCAAGGCTCCAAGGGTCAGGCTGGACGTGTCCACCGCCACGTCGGCGAAGCCACGCAACGGCGAGATCAGCGCGCGCTCGCGTTCGATGCCGTGGGTTACGGGACGGTCGAGCGCCATCGGATGGCGCCGCCGCGTCGCGGTGAAGCGGCGGCGCAGGATCTCGTTGTCGCAATCAACGAACAGAAGCTTCACCTCGATCAACGGGTTGGCGCGCAAGGAGCCCAGCCGTTCGACGAAACTGTCGATACCGAAGTCGCGCGTACGAATGTCGACGCCGATGGCAAGCGGGCGCGGCAATTCGCCTTCCGTCTGCACCAACCCGCCGAGAAGCGCGAGCGGCAGATTGTCGACCGCCTCGTAGCCGATATCCTCGAGTGCTTTGAGAGCGGAGGACTTGCCCGCACCCGACATTCCGGTGACCAACACGACGCGGCTTTTCGCCGTCGCGGACCGGCCAGTGCTGGCCGCGTTCGGATCGGTCGCGGGCGGGGCTTTCATCCGGCGGAGATTACACCTTTGCCCCCGGAGCGCACAGCCAGCGTAACCTTGGCCACGGCCGAGGCCTCGAAGGGTGCCAGCCGCAACAAAGGCAATGTGACGGTTGCAAGACGGCAGCGCCGCGCGGACGGTAAACGCTCGACCGCGTTTGGCTTCACCAGATCGACCACCAGGGTAACCGGTGCCTTCGCCCGGTGACGCATGGTGACGATGCCGAGGCCCCGCACCTCGAGCAGACCGCGGATCGCGGGCGGCGCCGAGACGAACAAGCGCCCGCGCACCACGGAGAGATCGCAGCGGTCATCCGCCACCAAGACCGCGCCGGTCTGGATCAGTCGCAACGCCAGATCGGACTTGCCGCTGCCGGACGGACCGCGCAACAACACGGCCATCCCATCGATCGCCACCGAAGTGGCGTGAATCTGGCGCATGTCAGCGCGGCGCGCCATCGGGAGCCAGCGGCAGGCGGACAACAAAGCGCGCGCCCATAACGCCGCCGTCCGGCCCGGCGCGGTTCTCCGCGCGAATGGCACCGCCATGGGCCTCGACAATTTGCTTCGAGATCGAGAGCCCCAAACCCGAATGGGTGCCGAACTTCTCGCCGGAGGGACGTTCGCTGTAAAAGCGCTTGAAGATAGCCTCGAACTTTCCGGCAGGAATTCCGGGCCCATCATCCTCGACGGTGATCTCGACGTCCTTGCCGCGCACCGCGGCGGCGAGGTGGATCGCGCCGCTAGCCGGGGTGAACGACACCGCATTTGTGATCAGGTTACGCACCACTTGGCCCAAACGGTCCTCCAGCCCCAGCACGATAGGCTTCGTCCCGGCGCGATCGTAAATCATCCGCGGTCCATCGGGATGGGTCTGCAGGTGAACCTCGGCCATGGTCGAGAGCAGCCGATCGATATCGACCGGGCCGGTTTCCTCGCGCGACAGTTCCGCGTCCAGCCGCGAGGCGCTGGAGATGTCGGTGATCAGCCGATCGAGCCGTGCCACGTCCTCCAGCACGATCATCATCAGTTTGCGCTGCTGCTCGGGATCTTTCACCCGCGCCGCCGTCTCGACCGCGCTGCGCAGGGAGGAGAGCGGATTCTTGATCTCGTGCGAGACGTCGGCGGCGAACCGCTCGATCGCGTCCATGCGCTGCCACAAGGCATCGGTCATGTCGCGCAACGTCATGGCCAGCTCGCCGATCTCGTCGCGCCGGACGACGGAAAACTCCGGCCGCGGCTGGCGTCCTCCCGTCGTGCCGGAACGGATGCGCTCGGCCGCGGAAGCCAGGCGGCGGATCGGCCGCGCGATGGTGCGTGCCAGATAGAATGAGAGGAGGATGGTGATCGTGAGCGAGACGGCGAAGACCTTGAGGATGTCCTCGCGCACGGAGCGCAGGCCACGCTCGACCGAGCGCCCGTCGCTCGACAGAAGCAAGGCGCCCGCGATCTTGCGGTAATGCTGGACGGGAACGGCCGCGGTCAGGACCATGCCGCCGCGCAGATCGCCGCGCACGCCGCCCGCCGAGACGCCGCCCAAGGCATGCATCACCTCCGGATAATCGTCGGCGACCTGGTCGGCGGCCTCGCGATAGGGTTCGAGGTTTTCCCGCCGCGGCACCCAGTTCACCACCCAGTCGAAGGCGCGCAGCAACCGTTCGACCAAAGGGTACTCCGTGCGCGGCGGCGGCAATTCCTCCAACCGCACGACGGAGCCGGGGCCGAGCGTCTGACTGTCGACCAGAAGCTCGCCCGTCGGCGCGAACAGCCGCGCGCGCGTGCGCGTTTCCGCCACCGCGCGCCGCAGGATGGTGCGCACGATGGGCGGGTCGAAACGGACATATTCGACGCTGGAGCCGCCTTCGTCGTCATCGGCGGTGATGGGAACCGACGTCATACCCTCGGCCAGGGCGATGGCGATGATGTCGCCCTGACGGCGCAGCGCCTGCAACTCGGCGTCCACCAAGCGGGATTCGTAATCGTTGAGATAGAAGACGCCACCGAACAGGGTGGCCAGCGCGAAGACGTTGACCGCCAGGATGCGGCGTGTGATCGGCGAGCCCAGCGCGCGTTTCCGCGCGCGCGGCTTGGCCTCCCCCCCGCCGGCCATTTACGTCTCGCGGTAGCGGTAGCCGATGCCGTAAAGCGTCTCGACCTGGTCGAAGTCGGTATCGACCACCTTGAACTTCTTGCGCAGGCGCTTGATGTGGCTGTCGATCGTGCGGTCGTCGACGTAGATGCTTTCGCCATAGGCCGCGTCGATCAACTGATCGCGGTTCTTCACGATGCCAGGCCGCTGGGCCAAGGCCTTGAGGATAAGGAACTCGGTGACCGTCAGATCGACCTGCTGTCCGCGCCATGTGCACAGATGACGCGTGGGATCGAGAAGAAGATCGCCGCGCATGACGGCGCTCTTCTTGTCGTTGGCATCGGGCGTCAGATCCAGCCGCCGCAGCACGGCGCGGATGCGCTCGACCAGAAGCCGCTGGGAAAACGGCTTGGTGATGTAGTCGTCGGCGCCCATTTTGAGGCCGAGCGCCTCGTCGATCTCGTCGTCCTTCGAGGTTAGGAAGATGACCGGCGTCGGCGTCTGACGGCGCAGACGCGTCATCAACTCAAGCCCGTCCAGGCGCGGCATCTTGATGTCGAGCACGGCCAGATCCACCGGACGCGCCAGCAGCTCGCGCAGCGCCTCTTCGGAATCGGCATAAGGACGGACGGTAAAGCCTTCGGCCTCCAGCGACATGGCGACCGAGGCCAGGATGTTCTTGTCGTCGTCGACGAGCGCAATCGTGCGGCGCACCGCAGTCTCCCCCTGATTTTCCACGGGCTGAACCGATGGGTTTTCGATTGTAGGCTGTTGGAGCGCAATTGCCATGCTCCGATCTTGGCCACCCAATATGGCGCCATTGGGGCGTCCCCAGGGCCGCGCGAAGGCGCGATTCCTTATAAACTGGCTTTTCCATCGTGCGGAGCATGGTCATGGGCGAAGCGGGCAGACAGGTGCGCGATCTGATTCGGGCGGCGGTGCGTGCCACGTTAGCGACCGCGCTGGCAGGCTCTGCATCGCATCCCTACGCATCGTTGGTACTCGTCGCATCCGCCGCGGATGGCAGCCCGCTGCTTCTCGTCTCCGAATTGGCGGAACACACGAAGAATCTTCTACGCGACGCGCGCCTGTCGCTTCTGTTCGACGGCACGGCTGGCTTGGACGATCCGCTGACGGGGCCGCGCGCCAGCGTGCTGGGCCGTGCCGTCCTATCCAACGATGGTCATGAGCGGGCGCGGTTTCTGGCCCGTCATCCATCCGCCGAAACCTATGCCGGCTTCGCCGATTTCCACCTGTATCGCGTCGTCGTGGAACGGGCGCACCTGGTGGCAGGGTTCGGCCGCATCCGCTGGGTCGAGGGCGGGGCGATCCTGCTGTCCGGCGCCGGCGCCCTGGCCGAAGCCGAGGCGGACATTCTGGAGCACATGAACCGGGATCACGGCGATGCGGTTCGAGGCTATGCCACCCGCATTCTGAACCAGGCCGACGGCGCGTGGCGGATGGTCGGAATCGATCCCGAAGGCTGCGATTTACGAGCCGAAGCCCGTCTGGCCCGCCTGCCTTTCGATGCCCCGGTGCATTCCGCCGAGGCCGCGCGGCACGCGCTGGTGCGCCTGGCCCGGGCCACCCGGACCACGCCTTAAACCTTTGTTGCAATGCAATAAACGCAACCACACCCCGCCCCCGGCGTTGGTTGCATGCGACTTGGCCTCCCGGCTATGTTCGGGCTGCCCACGACGGCGACCGGCCTGAAAGCGACGGCGCGTAGACCCAGGGGCGGCGTTCCGGCGCCCTGGCCGGGCTTCTTTTTACCCAAGACGGAGATTTAGCGTGCAGAAGTTCGGCCATTCGAGCCAGCACGGCCTCGACAACCATGGCATCCGCAACGTCAACGCCGCCTATTGGAATTTGAGCCCGGCGGCTTTGTATGAAGAGGCTATCCGCCGCGGCGAGGGCCAGGTCTCCGCGGGCGGCGCCTATGTGGCGCGCACCGGCCAGCACACCGGCCGCTCCCCCAACGACAAGTTCATCGTCGACGACGCGACCACCCATGACACCGTGTCCTGGGGCAAGGTGAACGTCGCCATGACGCCCGCCAATTTCGGCAACCTGCGCCAGCGCGCGCAGGCTTACCTCCAGGGCCGCGACGTCTTCGTCCAAGACCTTTATGCCGGCGCCGATCCGGCCTATCGCCTGTCGGTCCGCGTCATTACCGAACAGGCGTGGCACAACCTGTTCGCGCGCAATATGTTCATCCGCCCGCGCGTCGAGGAACTGGCCAACTTCAAACCCGACTTCACGATCATCCAGACGCCACGCCTTCTCGGCGGCGGAAAGCCGGACGGCCTGACCTCGGAAACCTTCGTCCTGGCCAATTTCACCGAGCGCCTGGTGCTGATCGGCGGCACGTCCTATGCCGGCGAGATCAAGAAGTCGGTTTTCTCGATCCTCAACTACCTTCTGCCCGCGCGCGGCGTGCTGCCCATGCACTGCTCGGCCAATATCGGACCCAAGGGCGATTGCGCCATCTTCTTCGGCCTGTCGGGCACGGGTAAAACGACGCTGTCGGCCGATTCGACGCGAACGTTGATCGGCGACGACGAACACGGCTGGAGCGACAACGGCGTGTTCAACTTCGAAGGCGGTTGCTACGCGAAAGTCATCCGCCTGTCGCCCACGGCCGAGCCCGAGATTTACGCCACGACCAAACGCTTCGGCACCATCCTCGAAAACGTCGTCATGCATCCCGACACGCGGGAATTGGATCTGGACGACGCGAAATATACCGAGAACACCCGCGCCTCCTACCCCATCGATTTCATTCCGAACACCAGCGAAACCGGATCGGGCGGCCATCCGGAAAACGTCATCATGCTGACCGCCGACGCGTTCGGCGTTTTGCCGCCGATCAGCCGCCTCTCCCCCGAGCAGGCCATGTATCATTTCCTCTCCGGCTATACCGCGCGCGTCGCGGGCACCGAGAAGGGCATGGGCAACGAGCCGCAGGCCACCTTCTCCACCTGCTTCGGCGCGCCCTTCATGCCGCGCCATCCCACTGTTTACGCGAAGCTGTTGGGCGAGAAGATCGCGCGCCACGGCGCCAAGTGCTGGCTGGTCAACACCGGCTGGACCGGCGGCGCTTACGGCGTCGGCAAGCGGATGCAGATTTCCTATACCCGCGCCATGATCCGCGCGGCGCTGGACGGCCGCCTAGCCCAGGTCGCGACCAAGCCGGACCCGGCCTTCGGCCTGAATATCCCCGAAGCCTGCCCGGACGTGCCCTCCGACGTGCTGAACCCCAAGAGCACATGGAGCGACAAGGGCGCCTATGACCGCGCGGCCCAGGATGTGGCCAAGCGCTTCGAGGCCAACTTCAAGCAGTTCGAGAGCCACGTCGACGACAAGGTGAAGTCGGCCGCGGTGCGCGCCGCCGCCTAAACTCTTCGACTTGTCATAAGGAAGCGGCGCCGGAGCGATCCGGCGCCGTTTTCTTTAGTGCGCCTGGGCCCAGTTGTCGGCCGTGCCGGCCTCGACGACCAGCGGCACCGAGAGATGCGCGGCCGCTTCCATCACGCGGCGGACCGACGTGATCGTCTTTTCGGCTTCGGCCACGGGGACCTCGAACAGAAGTTCGTCGTGAACCTGAAGCAGCATGCGGCCCTTGAGGCCCGCCATGGCGGCGGGCACGCCGATCATGGCGCGCTTGATGATGTCGGCCGCCGCGCCCTGGAGCGGCGCGTTGATGGCCTGGCGTTCGGCGAAGCTCCGGCGCGCGGGGTTCTTGTCGGCGATACCCGGCAGATGGATGCGGCGGCCGAACACGGTCTCCACATAGCCATGCTTGCGGCAGAAGCTTTTCATGCTTTCCATATAGTCGCGAATGCCGGGATAGCGTTCGAAATAGGCCTGGATATAGGCGCGCGCTTCGGCCTGCACGATGCCGAGCTGGCGCGCCAAGCCGAAGGCGCTGATGCCATAGATGATGCCGAAATTGATGGCCTTGGCCTTGCGGCGCGTCTCGGCGCTCATTCCCTTCACGGGTTCGTTGAAAACCTGGCTCGCCGTCAGCGCATGGATGTCGGTGCCGTCGCGGAAGGCGTCCTTCAGCGCTGCGATATCGGCCACATGCGCGAGCAGACGCAATTCGATCTGGGAATAGTCGAGCGAGAGAAGCTTCATGCCCCTGTCCGCCACGAAAGCGTGGCGGATCTTGCGCCCCTCCTCGGTGCGGATCGGGATGTTCTGCAAGTTCGGATCGGTCGAGGACAGGCGGCCCGTATTGGCGATCGCCATGGCGTATGAGGTGTGGACCCGGCCCGTGTCCGGATTGATCTGAGTGACCAGCGCGTCGGTGTAGGTGCTCTTGAGCTTGGCCAGTTGCCGCCAGTCGAGCACGCGCGCGGGCAGGTCGTGGCCGGCATCCGCCAAATCCTCCAGCACGTCGGCGCCGGTCGCGTAGGCGCCGGTCTTCGAACTTTTCTTGCCGCCCTCCAGCCCCAGCTTGTCGAACAGCACTTCGCCCAACTGCTTGGGCGAGCCGATGTTGAACTCCTGCCCGGCCAGCTTGTAGATGTCCTTCTCCAGATCGACGAGACGTGCGGCGAAATCGTCGGACAGGCGCTTCAGCTCCGCCGGATCGACACGGATGCCCGTCCGCTCCATCTCGACCAGGATCGGGATCAGCGGCCGCTCGATGGTCTCGTAGACCGTCGTCATCTTCTCGGACAGCAAGCGCGGCTTGAGCGCGCGGGCGAGACGCAGCGTGACGTCGGCGTCCTCGGCCGCATAGTCGCGCGCGGCTTCCAGCGGCACCTGGTCGAAGGTGACCTGCGCCTTGCCGCTGCCGGCCACGTCCTCGTACTTGATCGTCTCGACGCCGAGATGCAGCCGCGCCAGGTCGTCCATGTTGTGGGCGTTCTTGCCGGCGTCCAGCACGTAGGAGAACAGCATGCTGTCGTCGACCGGCGCGATCGGCGCGTTATAGGGCGGCCGCGCCAGGACCAGCATGTCGTATTTGATGTTATGGCCGATCTTGAGCACGCCAGGATCGGCAAGCAGCGGCCGCAGCAGGCTCATCGCGCGTTCCAACGAGATCTGCTTCGGCGCTTCTGCCGGCTTTGCCTGCGGGTCGAGGTCGAGACTGCCCTGCCCCGCGGGCGCGCCATGGCCGACCGGCACGTAACAGGCTTGCCCCGGCTCGACCGCCATCGAAAACCCGACCAGCCGCGCGCGCATGGCGTCGAGCGACGTGGTCTCCGTGTCGAACGCCACCACACCCGCGGTTCGCGCACGATCAATCCAAACCTTCAGCGCGGCTTCGGTCTGCACCAGTTCGTAGACCGCCTTGTCTTGCGCCTCCTTGGGCACCGCCGCGGTGGCGACCGGCGAAGGGCGTTCGAATTTGCCGCCCAGCCGGCCGATGAGCGACTTGAAACCTTGCTTCTCCAGAAAAGTCACCAGCGGTTCACGGTTCGCCGGTTTCAGCAGCATGGCTTCGAGCGTCACTTTGACGTCGATATCGTCCTTGAGTTTCACCAACTCGCGCGAGATACGCGCCTTGTCGGCGTTCGCGATCAGATTCTCGCGCCGCTTGGGCTGCTTGATCTCGGGCGCGCGCGCCAACAGCGTTTCAAGATCCCCGTACTGGTTGATCAGTTCGGCCGCCGTCTTGATGCCGATGCCGGGCACGCCCGGCACGTTGTCGGTCGAATCGCCCGCCAGCGACTGCACCTCGACCACCTTGTCGGGGCCAACGCCGAACTTTTCGCGCACCTCGTCGGGTCCGATCTTCCGCGCCTTGACGGGATCGAACATGGCGACCGGGCCGCCCACGAGCTGCATCAGATCCTTGTCCGAGGAGACGATGGTGACTTCGGCGCCTTGCGCAGCACCCAGGCGCGCATAGGTCGCGATCAGGTCGTCGGCTTCGAAGCCGTTCTGCTCGATCGAAGGCAGGCCAAGCGCGGTGGTGGCCTCGCGAATCAGCGCGAACTGGGGCACCAGCTCTTCCGGCGGATCGGGCCGGTGGGCCTTATAGTCGGCATAGATCTCGTTGCGGAAACTGTGACGCGAGGAATCGAAGACCACGACGATGCAGTCGGCGTCGGTCTCCTCGCGCAATTTGAGCAACATGCTGGTGAAGCCGTAGACAGCGTTCACCGGCGTGCCGTCCGGCCGCGTCATCGGCGGCAGCGCGTGAAAGGCGCGGAAGATATAGCCGGACCCGTCCACCAGATAGACGTGGCGCGGGCCGTTCTTCACGTCGGGGGTTTCTATTTTCTTCGCCATGGCGACCTTGGGTCACCATGCAACAACGTCCACCGGGAGTCGAGCCTAGTGCCCGCCGCCGTGGCGCGCGCCCGGTTTAAGCTTGAACAGCCGGTCGCAGTAGGGACATTCGACCCAGCCCTTGTCGCCCATGGTCAGATAGACGCGCGGATGACCGAGCGCGCCGTTGCCGCCGTCGCAGGCGACCGTGGCGCTGTCGGTCTCGATCGTTTCCGGCGCGTCGGGGGCGGGCTGGCTCATGGGTTCTCCCTGCGGTCGGTTGACCGCCGTCGCGGCCGGATGATACGCATTGGCGCGGCGCCCGCAACCATCTCCGCCCATGCGCCGGCCCCAAGGAATGCCCGCTCCCGCCGCAACCGCCGCCGATACCGCGCCCGCCTTTGCCATCGAGGCCAAGGGCCTGCGCAAGCTCTATGGCGGCAGGGGCGGCATGAAGCGCGAGGCGCTGGCGGGCATCGACCTGCAAATCCCGCGCGGCTCGATCTTCGGCCTTCTGGGGCCCAACGGCGCGGGCAAATCGACCTTCATCAACATCCTGGCCGGGCTGGTCCTGAAATCCGCCGGTTCGGTGCAAGTGTGGGGCATCGATATCGACCATGCGCCGCGCGCGGCACGCGGCGCCATCGGCATCGTGCCGCAAGAACTGAACATGGACCCGTTCTTCACGCCCTACGAGCTGTTGGAGCTGCATGCCGGACTTTACGGCGTGCCCAAGGCCGAACGGCGCACGATGGAAATCCTCGACGCGTTGGCGCTCGGCGACAAGGCGCACGCTTATTCGCGCTCGCTGTCCGGCGGCATGCGGCGGCGGCTTCTGGTCGCCAAGGCCATGGTGCACGACCCGCCGGTCCTGATCCTGGACGAGCCGACCGCGGGCGTGGACGTGGAACTGCGCCGCCATCTTTGGGCTTATGTCCGGCAGCTCAACGCGCGCGGCACGACCATCATGCTGACGACCCATTATTTGGAAGAGGCCGAGCAGCTTTGCGACCATATCGCGATCATCGATCGCGGCCGGCTGGTCGCCCACGACACCACGGAAGCCCTGCTGAAGCGGCTCGACCATAAAGAGATGTCGATCACCGTCGCAGAGGAGATCGGCGCGGCACCCGAGGCGCCGCCGGATGTCGAGATGACCATCGACCCGCCCCGCCGCCTGGTCTTCCGCTACCGGCCCAGCCAAACGCGCATTCGCGCCATCCTCGATTCGGTGCGCAACGCGGGCTATACGATCGTCGACCTGACCACGGTCGAAAGCAAACTGGAGGACATCTTCCTGCAGTTCACGGGCAGGAAGCCCGATAAGGACGACGCCTGATGCGGCGCGGCGTATGCGCCGCCGCGGCGTTGCTGTTCGCCGCGTTGACGGCCTGCGCGCCGACGATCAAATCTCCGGGACCGGCAGTGGAAGCACCGCAAATCGCGCCCGACTCCTTCATCGCCACCGACGGCACGCGCCTGCCGCTCCGGCGCTGGCTGCCGGATGGCGAACCCAAGGCCGTGATCCTGGGTCTTCACGGCTTCAACGATTATTCGAATGCCTTCGAGGACCCAGGCATCTATCTACGCGGCAAGGGCGTCGCGACCTTCGCCTATGACCAGCGCGGCTTTGGCGCCTCGCCCAACACCGGCTACTGGGCGGGCACCGAGGCGTATGTCGGCGACCTGCGCGCGGCAACCGCGGCCTTGCGCGCCGCCTATCCCGACACACCGCTTTTCGTCATGGGCGAAAGCATGGGCGGCGCGGTCGCCATGGCTGCCTTCGGCGGCTCCAATCCGCCGCCGGCCGATGGCACGATCCTGATCGCCCCCGCCGTGTGGGGCCGCGAGACCATGGACGTCACCAAGACCGTGGCCCTGTGGGTATCGGTGCGCACGATTCCCTGGATGCGCTTTTCCGGCGAAGGGCTCGACATCGTGCCCTCGGACAACAGGGATATGCTGCGCAAGCTGTTCCGCGATCCGCTCGTGATCAAAAAGACGCGGGTCGATGCGATCTGGGGCCTGGTCAACCTGATGGATCTGGCGCTGGACAACGCGCGCACCTTCGGGCCGCCCTCTCTCATTCTCTATGGAGAGAAGGACGAGATCATTCCGAAAGGCCCGACCAAGGAAATGTTGGAACGCCTGCCGCCCGTGCCGCCCGGCACGCGCCGCGTGGCCATCTATCCCAGCGGCTATCACATGCTGACCCGCGACCTGGAGGCGCGTGTCGTGCTGGACGACATCGCCGTCTGGGTCAGCGCGCATGCGCGCGGAGCCGACCTGCCGTTGCCATCCGGCGCGGACAAGCGCGGCTGGGACGTGCTGGATAAGGCGGCCAAGAAGGGCGGTTGACCCCTTACGACGCCTTGGCGATCGGCCCGCCGTATTTCTTCTCGAAGCGGCCCCAGGCCGAGTTGGACGCATTCGCGGCCTCGGCGATGACGGCCTTGCGATCGACGCTCTTCACCTCGCCGCCGTCGACCAGGATGCGTCCGTCCACCATCACCAGCTCCACGTCGCGCGCATGGGCGTGGTAGGCCAGGTTCTGCACGGGATCGAGCGTCGGGATCAGACCGAGCGCGTTGTAGTCCATCATCATCAGGTCGGCGCGCTTGCCCTTTTCCAGCGAGCCGATCTCCTTTTCCAACCCCATCGCGCGCGCGCCGCCCATGGTGGCCATCTCCAATGCGTCCGTCGCCATCAGCGCGGTCGGATGCGCCATTTTGATGCGCGCGCAGGTCACCGCCGAACGGATCACGTCGAAGAAATCGGCGAACATGTTGTCGATGCCCAGCGCCACGTTGATGCCGCGCTTGCGGAACTCGTTGGCCGGCGCGATCAGCCCGCGAAAGGCGTTCATCAGCGGGCAGTGGGCGACGTGCGAGCCGGTCTTCGCCAGTAGGTCGATGTCGGAATCGTCCACCACATAGCAGTGCGTCGCCACCACGTCCTTGCCCAGGAACCCGTTGTCGCGCGCGAACTCGAACGAGCCCGCACCGTGGATCTTCTTGGCCGTCTTCTTCTCGAAGTCGCTCCAGCCCAGATGAATGGTGAGGCGCAGCCCGTGCTTGTCCGCCGCCGCGCGCGCCTGGCGCAATTGCTCGCGCGACGAGCTGATCGTCATGTTGGGCGCGATGATGGCCGTGATGCGGCCGTCCGCCTTGCCGTGCCAGCGCTCGGCGAAGCCGGTCGCGCGGGCCATCTGTTCGGCATTGGCCTTCTCGTCGAACTTGAACTCACCCTTCACCATGGCGTCGGGGTCGGCGTCGCTCAGCAACTCGCCCATGGCGCTTCGCACACCCAGCTTCTCGACGAAGGGCGCCAGAACCTCGACGTCTTCCTCCAGCTCCATCGTGGTGGTGACGCCGCTGCGCAACAGCTCGACATAGTTGAGCGCCCCGATGGAAGCGCGGTCTTCGCGCGTCATCACGGTGGCCATGGGGAAGTAGAGGCCGGTAGGGGCGTTGAAACCCGCATCCTCGGAACGGCCGCGGAAGATCGTGAAGCCGACATGGCTGTGGGCGTTGACGAGGCCGGGTGCCACCACCTTGCCGCGTCCGTCGATCACGCGCTGTGCATTCGCATGGCGGGCGGCAACCGCGTCGCTCGGCCCCACATCCACGATGCGGCCTTTTTCCACATAGACGGCGCCCGGATTGTAGATCGTGCCCTTGGCGTCGACCGTCAGCACCGTGGCATTCTTGATCAGCAGGCTCATCCCATCCCCCATCGCTTGGAACGGGAATGATAGCGGGCGGGGCGTGCGTCCAACAGGCACAGGCGCCAGGGATTTTTACCGAAAATCACCGGTTTCCAGCCACTTCCGGGGGGTTTGCGGGCGGCGGCGCTTGCGTTAAGGTCCGGCCTCCGCGCGCCCGTAGCTCAGTTGGATAGAGCGCTAGCCTCCGGAGCTAGAGGTCGTGAGTTCGAGTCTCGCCGGGCGCGCCAATTACCAGCATATCGATCCGATAGAACGCCGCGGCGCCCGGTGCGCCGCGCGATCTTCATTGTTCGCGAACCCGCCGCGGCGTTGACGCGTGGGATTGCGCTATTTCTGCGTCCATTGTCCGGATTCGGAAAGGAACCACGTTCCTTTCGGCGCGGATTTTATGATTTCAGCTGCGTAGATTTTGCCGATGGCTTCGACCGGCACGCCATCGGCGGCCGCGCGCTGGGCATAAAGCGCGCGGCGATCGGCATTGACCTGCTCGACGAGCGCGGAAATTCCGGATGTCGGAGCGCCGCGAACGACCGCATAACCATCATAACGCTCGCCCACGGTTCCCGCCGCGCGAGGCGCATCGAGCGGCCGCGCCTGCGACTGCGCACTGGCAGCCGGCATTCCCGCAAACATCAATAAGGCCATCCCGATCAGTCCGGCGAGCCATCGGCGCGTGACGCCGGCCGGCGTCACGGAACGAGATCGTTCAAAAGATCGGCTTGGTGCTGACATCTTCCTTCGCCTTTTCCTCGACCTTCAGCCGCACATCGGCATCCAGCTTGATGTTGAGGTTGATGGTAATGGGTTCCTTCGGCGCCTCGACCTGAACGGTGGGGGTGCATGCGACCATGATCGCGGCCACCCCGATCACGAGTGCATGCCGCCGAGAGGAATACAGAGCCATTGTTTTCATACGCTCCAAAGGTACCGCATTTTTCAGCGCGTCATCTGCGTGGTCTTGCGCAGCAACTCCTGCGCGGCCGTCATGCTTGCAACGACTAGATCGGTCAATCGATCGAAATCGCTCTCGAATTTGATATTGAAGTTAAAGGGTCGTCCGTCAAGAACCGCTGGGTTGCGGCCCTGCAACCTGATCAAAATCGTTCCGTCACCACTATCTGCCTGATTGAGCTCTACGACCAAGGTTTCGTAGTGAAAGTCGCCGAGCGCATCGAGCACGAGCTTTGCGGATTCTCCCGCCTGCCCGATCGCCTCCGGCACCTTGCCGCTGCTGAGCCGCAATACGCCTGGCCCGCTGGCGGACAGCGTTCCGCCGCTGATGCGGATTCGTTTGCCGGCGAGGCGCAGAGGAATGTTTCCATCCAGCCGCCCCGTGCCGCCGATTCCATCGACATTGATCAGCTTAAAGAGTTCGGCCAGATCGACTTGGCCGACCCGCAGCACCGTGCCGATTTCGGGTCTTTTGGGATCGACAGCGAAGGGGGACGCCGAGATATTCCCGCCAGCGAAATCAACGGTCGCGGCCTCCACCATCAAGACAGATGTCGGTAAAAGTCGGAAATCGAGCGCGAACTTGCTCGGCGGAAGTCCGCCGGCCTCGATGGTGCCTTTCAATGTCTGCTTAGGCGGCGTCGCCGGCGGCCATAATCCGACAAGATGGATTTCGCCGCTGATCTGGCCGAGTCGCGCGCCCGGCGTGACGACCGACAGATCGGCAAGCGTCACCGCGATATCGGGCGACAATACGAAATCTCGCCACCGCGCCGATCCCGACACCGCTACCGAGCCGGCGATATCGGGAAGCATGCCTTCGAGCGCGGGGGCAAAGTGCGCGGGCTGAACCGTCTTCGAACGAAACGTCACAGGTGGAACGGAGACGCTGGCCGAACCACCGTTCGTCGCAATGTCGTGATGACCGTCGATCACCATTTCCAACTTGTCTTGGGTGCCCGTTGCTTCGGCATGCCCATGCAGGACGAACGCGATCTTCTTTCCGGTCACCGTGGCATCGCCCGTGAGGCGGAGTGGCTGAACGAGAGCGGGCGTCTGCAAGCTGCGAAGCTTGTCGATGGCGAACTTCACGGTCGCTTTATCACCGCGCCAGACAACTTCTCCACCAATCTCTTCCGCGACCCACGGCAGATCTCTTGGCGCGACCGTTGCGCCGGAGAAATCCAGCCGCAATGCGCCGTCGTCGCGGGCCGACAGACCAAAAGCCGGCACGGCGACGTGCAAGGCAAGATCCGGTCCGTCCATCGGCACCAAGAAATCCACGGAGAAGGCGGCATTGCGTAAATCGGTGCCGTTCAAGGCGAGCGTGGTCGAGAACTTGGCCTCGAGCCGGCCGTCCGGACGGTCGAGCGCGATCTGCGCATCGTCGAGCCTCAGCGCGTCGATTTGAAAATGAAGCGGAGCGGGCGCCTGATCTGTCCCAGCACCGGGGAGCAGCGGCCGGTTGCCAAGCATGATGTTGTCGCCTTCGGTCGAAAGCCTCACCCGCAAACCGGCGAGGCGCGCCGACGTCAGGCGCTTCGAGAACAACCCAAGCGGGGTATAGCCTAGGGTCAGGCCGGCCGCCTTCACGGCGCCGCCATACAACTTGATATCGCTTGCATGAAGCCCGCTTAGGTCGACCCGGTCGATCACGAGGTGTACGGGCCCCAGCCCCTCGCGTTCGAGCACGCGCAGAGTCGCCGCGGTCGCGAGATCGACCCGATAAATCCAGAGGCCCGCACAGACGATAGCACCGCCTATCGCGACGGCGAGCCCGACAATCCGCCACACCAGAGCACCTCGTGGCTCGAACCGCGAGCCATTCATACTGATACGCCGTTCCCCGCCTTATCCGTCGCGGTCATTGATGCGCCCACACTGGCCGTGCGGGCAACAGCACGGAAACAGCGCGACCGCCGCCGGGCGAAGCCCATCAGCGGGGCGGTGCTGGTCGTGGATGCTGCGCTTAAGCGAATGGAAGCTGCCGCTCGACCATTTCCGCGGCGCCACCACGGAACGCGTCCAGCGTGCGTTACCGGTCCGGGAAAGGGCCGCTGGTCGGGCATTGGCCGCTGCGGCATGCCGCCCCAGAAGGCGTACGATCGAGAGCCTCGTCGGTCAGCTCGTCGGCGAACTCAGGAGGGTTTTCAGGCTCTTGGGCGACTGGGCCGTTCATCCGTGTCTCCCGTCCGTTGGAAGTGAGCGCGCCAGACTAACGCGAAGCAGCCTCCATTGGCGAACCGCGCGCGGCACGTCCCCCACCCTCGCGGGAGCAGGCAATCCCTCCGCCTTAAGCCCGCTGGCAAATCCGGTCCAACCGCCGACAACGCGGTGGCACGGGGAAAAGCCAATGCTAAAATCACAGCCATGCTGCGCTTGAGTGAATTGAAACTGCCGCTGGATCACGGCGACGACGCCATTGCGGATGCGGTCAACCGCCGCCTCGGGTTGGGCGCGGGCCAAATGCTGAGCTACAACGTGGCGCGGCGCGGCTATGACGCGCGCAAGAAATCCGCCATCGCGCTGATCTATACCGTCGACGTCCATGTCGCCGACGAAGCCTCCGTGCTGCGCCGCCATGCCGGCGAGCGCACGGTCGGTCCCGCGCCCGACATCGCCTACCGCCCTGTCGCGCGGGCGCCCGAAGGATTCTCGCCGCGCCCGGTCGTGATCGGCGCTGGGCCCAGCGGTCTGTTCGCCGCGCTGATCCTGGCCCAGATGGGCTTCCGCCCGCTCATCTTCGACCGCGGCAAGGTGGTGCGCGAGCGCACCAAGGACACCTGGGGCTTCTGGCGCCGCTCTGTGCTGAACCCCGAATCGAACGTCCAATTCGGCGAAGGTGGCGCGGGCACGTTTTCGGACGGCAAGCTTCACAGCCAGATCAAGGACCCGCGCCATCTGGGGCGCAAGGTGCTGGAGGAGTTCGTCGCCGCCGGCGCGCCCGAGGAAATCCTGACCGTCAGCAAGCCGCATATCGGCACCTTTCGCCTGGTCTCCATGGTCGAGAGTATGCGCGCGGCGATCGAGGTGCTGGGCGGCACCTATCGGTTCCAGAACAAGGTGGTGGACATTCTGATCGAGACTGGCGCGGACGGGTCGCGCCATGTGCGCGGCGTGGCGCTGGAAAACGGCGAGACCATCGCGGCCGATCATGTCATCTTGGCTATCGGCCATAGTGCGCGCGACACCTTCGCCATGCTGCATGACCGCGGCATCGCGATGGACGCCAAGCCGTTTTCGATCGGCGTCCGCATCGAACATCCGCAATCGCTGATCGACCGCTGCCGCTTCGGCGCCTTCGCCGGCCATCCCTTGCTGGGCGCGGCCGACTACAAGCTCGCGCACCAGTGCGTTTCGCCCGGCGCCGTGGGCCGCGGCGTCTACAGTTTCTGCATGTGCCCCGGCGGTACGGTCGTGGCCGCCGCGTCTGAACCGGGCGGCGTCGTGACCAACGGCATGAGCCAGTATTCGCGCAACGAGCGCAACGCGAACGCGGGCATGGTCGTCGGCATCACGCCGGCGGATTATCCCGGCGGCCCGCTGGCCGGCATTGAATTCCAGCGGCATTGGGAGCGCCGCGCCTTCGCCGCCGGCGGCGGCACCTACGCGGCGCCGGCCCAACGCGTCGGTGACTTCCTGGCCGGACGGGCCTCGACCACGCTGGGCACGGTGGTGCCGTCCTATCGCCCGGGCGTCACGCCGACGGACTTGGCCACCTGCCTGCCCGATTTCGCCGTCGCGGCCCTGCGCGAGGCGTTGCCTTCCTTCGCCAGGCAGATCAGCGGATTCACCATGGACGATGCGGTGATGACGGGCGTGGAGACGCGCACCTCATCCCCGATCCGAATCCCGCGCGACGAAACGGGCCAGAGCGTCAACACAAGGGGCCTTTATCCGACCGGCGAAGGCGCCGGCTATGCCGGCGGCATCCTTTCTGCCGGTGTGGACGGCATCAAGGCCGCGGAGAATGTGGCGCTCAACGCGCTACACCCGGGCGCCCTGGATCGGGCCCTGGCCTAACGCTAGAATTTTCACTGGCTCGCGAGGGATGTGCGAGCCGCGATGGGAGCGAGCATCATGCTCAACGGCAGCGAAGGACTGGGCAGCGATTACGGCGTTTTGGAGCCGGACGATCCGCTGAATCCGCGGCATTTCACGGGCGTGCGGCAGCGCGGGACGAGTCACGACGGCTTGCCGCTCTGGTGCTACACCTCCAAGCGTTTCTTCGACGCCGAAATGGAGCATGTGTTCCGGCCCAATTGGAACCTCTTGGAGCGCGCCGAACTGGTGCCCAATCCCGGCGACTATCACACGCTCAGCTTCATGAACGTGCCGCTGATGATGGTGCGCGGCACCGACCGCAAGGTGCGCGTGTTCGCCAACACCTGCCCGCATCGCGGCGCCCTGGTCGCAACCGGCAAAGGTAACTGCAAATCCTTCCGCTGCCCGTATCACTCCTGGGTCTTCGCGTTGGATGGCAAGCTGTTGGGCGCACCAGCCTTCGACGACGCGAACGACAAACCGCTGATCGACGATTCCAACCGGCACGAGTATTCGCTGTTCGAGTTGCCGTGCGACGTCTGGGGCGGCTTCGTCTTCATCAAGTTCCGCAAAACCCCGGTGACGTTGGCCGAGTATCTGGGCGCCGTGCCCGAGCGCTTGGCCTCTCACCGGCTCGAGGACATGATCTGCGTCCGGCGCAAGGTCTACGACATGCAAGCCAACTGGAAGGCCTTCGCCGAGAATTATATGGACGCGCTGCATATTCCCAACGTGCACCGGGATTCGCTGGCGCGCTGGCACGGCACGCGCGTGCCCGAGCCCGAGCCCGGCGAGAACGTCACGGCCGGCTTCGTCGGGCACGAGAAGGGTAGCATGCTGCTGCTCCCCTTCCCCGGCTATGACGGTTTTCCTGCCATGGAGCACATCCGCGAGGACCGGAAGAAGGGCACCTACTTCATGACCGCGCGGCCCGGCATGATGATGACCCTGGGCAACGATGGTGCCCTTGTCTTCAACTCCGAACCGTTGACCCCCACCACTTCGCGCCTGACGGTCAGTTCCCTCTTTCCCAAGTCCACCGTCGCGCGCGACGATTTCCGGCAGATCGCCGAGAACTATTACCGGCGGAACGAGATCGTGGTGGGCGAAGACGTGGAAATCTCGCTGCGCCAAGCCGCCGGCCTCAACTCGCCCTACGCGCGCATGCCGCGCCTGTGCAAGGGCGAGGTCCGGCTGAACGAGATTCACAACTGGATCCTCGACCGCGTGGTCGGCCCCGCTGCCGCGGCATGACGGCTTGATGACGGCGGGCGGTGTTCCCGCCGCCTTGCTCCTTGGGTATGATCCCATCGTCAGGTCGGTTCGCGCCACGGGTGGATGGTCGGGCCGGCGCGATTGGGGCCGCGCGCCGCGCGATCGCCTTTAGTCCAAAAAAGGGGTTACGGATTATGCGAACACACGCAATTGGTAAGATTGCCGCGCTGACGGTTACCGCCATTCTCGCCGCCGCGAGCTTTGTGTCCGAGGCATCGGCGGCCGGCGCGCTCGACCGCATCAAGAAAGAGCAGACGGTCCGCATCGCCTTTCGCGAGGATGCGCCGCCGTTCTCCATGAAGGGCCCGGGCGCCGAGCCTGTCGGCCTGATCGTGAATCTGTGCCAGGCCGTGGTGGCCGATATGGCGAAGCAGCTCAACCTGCCCGGCCTCAAGGTCACCTATGTTCCGGTCACCTCGACCAACCGCTTCGAAGCCATCCAGAAGAACAAAGCGGATATCCTGTGCGAAGCGACCAGCGCCACGCTGGCGCGGCGCAAGATGGTCGACTTCTCCCTCTCGACGTTCGTGGACGGCGCGAGCCTGATGATCCGCGCCGACGGTCCCAAGAGCTTTGCCGAGCTGGCGGGCCGGAAGATCGGCGTTCTCGGCGGCACGACGACCGAGCAGGCGCTGCGCAACTCGCTGACCAAGGCCAACATCACCGCCGACGTCGTTCTGCTCAAGAACCACGACGAAGGCGTGAAGATGCTGGTGGACAACGGCATCTCGGCCTATTTCGCCGACCGGGCGATCCTGCAGTATTTGTTCATGAAGACGCCGGCCGGCGCCAATCTCTTGCTGTCCGACGACTACCTGACGGTCGAGCCCTACGCGCTGGCCTTGCCGCGTGGCGACGATGATTTGCGCCTGGCGGTCGATACGGGGCTTAGCCACATCTACCGCTCGGGCGAGATCGTCCGCATCTTCTCGAACAATTTCGGCCCTCAGGCCGTTCCGAGCCCGATGCTGCAGACGCTCTATATGCTCACCGGCTTGCCGGACTGATCCACCTCCGACCTCAGGTCCCAGGGCGCACGAACAGCGTCCTGGGAACCTTGGTCAGCGACCGGCCCGTGGTCTGGTCGATCTGAACCGTTTCGCTGAACACATAGCCGTCGTTCGGCTCCCAGATGCCCACGATCAGGTGGAGCATCATGTTCGGCTCGATCACCATCGTATCGCCCTTCTGCAAGGTCGCGCCGCCATCGGCCCAGTCGATGCCGATGGAATAGCCGATGCGCGATTCCTTCCGGATGCCGTGCGGATCGAACGCCTTGTGAAACGCCTCCGCCACCGCGCCGCAGGTGTTGCCCGGGCGGATGGTGGCCAGCGCAGCCTCGAAACCGTCCATCACCGCCGCGTGGGTGCGCATGAGTTTCTCCGGCGGCTTGCCCAGATAGACAGTGCGCGAGAGCCCACAGCAATAGCGGTGGCGGAAACCACCCATCTCGAAATTCGTCTGCATCCCTTCCACGTAAGGCCCGTCGGTCCACTTAAGGTGCGGCGCGTTGGCGAAGGGCGCTTGCGGCGCCATGGTCGGCGGGCGCCCGGGACTTCCCGGAATCTCGGGCGTGCCGGCGCAGAGCGCTTCCATCACCGTGGCCCCGACATCCGCTTGGCGTACGCCGACGCCAATCTTCTCCACGCCGCGTAGCATGGCGCGATCGACCACCTGGGCGGCCTCGCGGATATACTTGAGTTCCTGATCGGACTTGATGCGCTTCATCTTGGAGACGAGGCCGTCGCCATCGAGGAAGGACTCGATCTTAAGATGGCGGAGCAGCGTGGCGTGTTCCTTGACGCCGAACCCCTTGGCCGAGAATTCCACACCCAGACGGCGCGACTTCGTCTTGGAGGCGATGAAATCGGCGATCGGCTCCCACGGCGTGCGGTCGCGCGCACCGATGAACTTCTCGGCATAAGGGACGGTATAGCCTTCCGGCAGCCAGCAGGTCGGCGTGGCGCAGGCCACGTCCATTTCGCGCAGGATCAGCCAGGGCGCATCATCGTTCGCCGTGACCAGCGCGAGCTGCGGCACGTAGTCCGAAAATCCTTCATAGCCGGTCAGGTAGAAGATATTGGGCTCGGACAGGACGAGCAGCGCGTCCATGCCGGCTTCAGCCATCAGGCGCTTGGTCCCCGCCACCCGCCGCCGGAATTCCTCGGTCGTGAAAGCCTGCATCGTCGCCCCTCCGGTTTGCCTCGGAGAGGAAGTCAACCGGATTGCACGCGGGTCGCGCAAGCCTGGCCCCCAAGAGGGCTCAGCCCGCTTGGGCGATCTCCACGCGCGCCGCCGCGATCGCCTCGGTGACGTTGGGCGCGAAATGGACGCCGGGCGGACGCACCCCGTGCGTCCACAAAACCCGCTGAATCGGCGGGCGCGCGCCCGCGACATGGACGACGGCGCCCGCGCCCGCGGCTTTGCGCGCGAACGCGCCGATCGTGGTGGCGGCGGTCGAATCCAGCATCGGCACGCCGGAAACGTCGATCACATAGGCCTTGGGATGCTCGCCGATGCGGTCCAACGCCATGGCGACCGAGGCCGCGGCGCCGAAGAAGAACGCGCCGGAGATCCGGTACACGATGATATCGCGATCGGTCGCAAGCGCCGTGTCGTAGCGCGAGCGGTCGTCACCGTTGGTGCCATCGGGCTGATCGTCCCGGATCAACGGCCGGTCGCTCTCGACCTCGACCGCATGCGCCATGCGATGAAGAAACAGAAGGGCGCCGATGCCGAAGCCGGCCAGGATGCCCGTGGTCAAATCGACGAACACCACCAACAGGAATGTCGCCAAAAGCACGACCGCATCGCCCTTGGACGCGCGCAGGAGAATGGCGAAGGCGTGGCGTTCCGCCATGTTCCAGGCCACGACCGCCAACAAGGCGGCCAGCGTCGCCAACGGAATGTAGTAGGCCAAGGGCGCGGCCATGGCCATGAACGACAACAGAAACAGCGAATGCATCATGCCCGCCACGGGCCCCCGCGCGCCCGCGCGCACATTGGTGGCCGTGCGCGCGATCGTGCCGGTGACGCAAAACCCGCCGAACAAGGACGAGGCCACATTGGCGGCGCCCTGAGCCATCAATTCGCAATTCGAGCGGTGACGCCGGCCGCTCATGCTGTCGGCCACGACCGCCGAGAGAAGGCTTTCGATGCTGCCCAAGAGCGCGAACGACAAGGCGGCGGGCAACACCGCCATGATCTTGTCGACGGAAAGGTCGGGCAGGTTGGGCATGGGAAGCGACGACGGGATACCGCCGAAGCGCGTGCCGATTGTCTCGATCGGCAAGCCCGCCAGCGCGCTGGCCGCCGAGGCCAGCACGACGGCGATCAGGAACGCGGGCCAATGAGGACGGAGGCGCCGGACCGCGACGATCGTGGCCGCCGACAGCGCGGCCACCGCGACGGCGGCGGCGTTGAGCGTCGGCAAAGCCGTGGCCAGCGCCGCCAGCTTGGGCACCAGGGGGCCCGGCTCCTGCGCCAAGGTCAGGCCGAACAGATCCTTGAGCTGACTCGCGAAGATGATGACGGCAATACCGGCCGTGAAGCCGACCGTGACCGGAAAGGGAATATACTTGATGAAGGTGCCAAGCCGGAGAAGGCCGACCGCCAGGATCATCAGGCCGGACAGGAACGTCGCCAGGATCAAGCCGTCCAGTCCGTGGAGCTGTACCGTCGCGGCCACCAGCACGATGAACGCCCCCGCCGGCCCGCCGATCTGGAAGCGGCTGCCGCCCAGCGCCGAGACCACGAAACCGCCGACGATCGCCGTGAAAAGTCCGCGGTCGGGCGTCGTCCCCGAAGCGATGGCGATGGCCATGGACAGCGGCAGAGCAACGATGGCCACGGTCAGCCCGGCCATCGCGTCGGATTTCAGGTCGCGCAGACCGTAGCCTTCGCGGAAAACCGTCAACAGCTTGGGGGTGAACAGCTCGAAGAAAGTCGGCGCGCGGGTTCCAGCAGCCATGGTCTGTTCTTTCCTTGCTCCCGTGGCGGCGGAATCGGCCTGGCTCCGGCCGGGGGTGGGACGCATCATATTTTGCCGCCCGAGCGCAGGTTAAGCGAATTCCTCATGCCGTCATGCGAATCGCGCGGCATGATGCCTCCGCCAACCCAGCGGGAAGCTCCATGACCGACGACGAATACGAAGTCCTCGCCATCCGTTATGCCACCTGGCCCAAGCGGTTCCGCTGGCAGAACTTCCATCGCGGCGACCCGCATGACGACGCGCCCATGCCATTGGATTTCTATGTCTGGGCTATCCGCAACGGTAAACGCACCATCGTGGTCGACACGGGCTACGACAAAGCCGAGGCCGCCACGCGCAACCAGCCCATCAGCCACGAACCGCGCGCGGCACTGGCCATGGCGGGCATCGACTGCGCCACGGTCGAGGACGTGGTCATCACCCACCTCCATTTCGACCATGCCGGCTCGACCGGACATTTCCCCAAGGCGCGGTTCCATCTGCAGGAGCGCGAGATGGTGTTCGCCACCGGCCCCTGCATGTGCCACGACGGCATGTCGTCGGCCTACACGGCCGACCATGTCTGCGCCATGGTGAAGAACGTCTTCGAGCGGCGCGTGCAATTCCACGACGGCGCCGAGGAACTGGCACCCGGCGTGTCCGTCCATCTGGTGGGCGGACATACCGGCGGCATCCAATGCGTGCGCGTGAAGACGAAGCGCGGCTGGGTCGTGCTGGCCTCCGACGTCAGCCACTATTACGAAAATTTCGAGACCGGGCGGGCCTTCCCGCTCTACCACGACATGGATTTGACCTATCGCGGCTATGCCACCTTACGGAAGCTGGCCAGTTCGACCCGACATATCATCCCCGGCCACGATCCCCTGGTGATGGCGCGCTATCCAGCGCCCGCACCGCATTTGGACGGTATCGCCGCCCGGCTGGATCTCGACCCCGCGCCCTGATACGCAAGCGGCGCGGCGTCATCGGCGAACCCGTCGTCACCGATCCAGCTGGAAACGTTCGAAACGATGCAGCGCCGCCTCGATCGGCGCCTTGTGCGCCCGCGCAAAGCCCCGGCCGAGCCAGGTCCATTTTTGAATCAGCAAAGCCCGCTTGCTGCGATCCGCTTTCAAATCGATCGCGGCGACAATCCGGTCGCCGACCAGCACGGGCAGCGCGAAATACCCCAGCCGCCGTTTTTCCTTCGGCACATACGCTTCGAAAAGATGCTCGTACTCGAAGAATAATTTGAGCCGCTTGCGCTGGATGATCAGGGGATCGAACGGCGATAGCACATGAACACCGAATTCGTTTATCTCGGGAACGGCATCGACCGCCGACGGCTCGGCCCAATGCTCCACCTTGCCGGCGCCTTCAATCGCAACCGGTACCAGAAGGCCGCGCCGCACGCGCGATCCGATCAACGCGCGGACACCGGCCTTGCGCTTGGCGTCGAGATGGCAAATGGAATCGAGGCTGGCGAGCCCCTGAGACCGCAGCGCGCGGTCGAGCATGTAACCCAGCACCTGCTTTTCGGATGCCGGCTTCGGTCGCCGCTCCCAAGCGAAGTGCCGCTCCATCAGGTCATAGGTTTTCAGCATTCCGGCGCGTTCGCTCACCGTCAGAACGCCGCTAAAAAACGCCAGTTGCAGCGCGCGTTTCGACGGCTTGCGGCTTGCCCAGGCATGGTCCTTATCCACCAGCACGTCGTCGTCGATATCGCGGATCGAGAGAGCGCCGTCCTTGCGGATGAGCCTTAGAACCTTGCGCAAATCCTCGGGCTTGACCGAATCGAACCAATCGCGCGGCGACCGCCGATGGTGCCTCATCATCGGCAGGAAGAATCGCAGATCGCGCGCCGGCACATAAGACAAAGCGTGCGTCCAATATTCGAAGACGCTCTTGTCGATCGTCTGCGCCCGGTGCAGATGCTCGCGCCGATAGTCCGGGATGCGGGTCCAGAGAATGTGATGATGACAGCGCTCGATCACGTTAATCGTGTCGATCTGGACGTAACCGAGATGCTCGATCGCGGCACATGTCGCACCGGGCCCGCCGCCGAAAGGCGCCGGCGTATCAAGCCGCTGCGCGCCGAGCCAGATTCGCCGTGCGGCCGCCTTGGTGAGCGCGAT
>CADEGL010000024.1:29744-49947 GCA_902826885.1 uncultured Alphaproteobacteria bacterium
CCGCCCAGCAGCGGGTGCTCACCTCGCCGCAGGAAATCGGGCGCTGCCTGTGCCAGGAGATCGCCATCGCCGATCTGAAGCAGAAGAACGACGCCGGCAAGGCCGCCGTCGATCGCGAGAAGGCCGAGATCGACGCGATGGACAAAGATCTGGCCCAACAGAAGACGCGCGTCGATCCCAACAACGCGACCTCCATCGAGGTCTTCAAGACGCTGCTCGATCAGCGCGACGCCAAGTGGGATAATCTTAAAAACGTGATCGAAGTGTCGTATCTCGAGGCCAACGACCGGTACAATACGGCCGTGCTCGGGTTTCAGGCCAGTTGCGGCGGAACCATGTACGAGACGAAAGCGTTGACAGTCGCCAAGAGCAATCTGATTTGCCCGAAATGAGTTGAGACGGCATCCAGGCGGCATCTTGTGGGGCCGTCTTGACGGCCCATCCGGGAGCGCAAGAGGTTGATGCCGTGACTTTCGACCAGATCGCCGCCTTTTCCATCTTGGGCGGCATGATCGTATTGTTCGTCTGGAATCGCCTGCGTTACGACGTGGTGGCGATGCTGGGCCTATTACTGGCCATCGCCGCAGGCGTCGTGCCGGTTGAGAAGGCTTTTTCCGGCTTCAGCGACCAGATCGTCATCATTGTCGGATCGGCGCTGGTGCTCAGTGCCGCGATCAGCCAGTCCGGCATCATCGAGGCCGCGCTACGCCCCGTCGCGCCCTATACGAAATCGACAGCCGGCCAGATCGCCGTTTTGGGCACGACCGTCGCGATCTTGTCCGCGTTCGTGAAGAACATCGGGGCGCTGGCGGCTTTCCTGCCGGTGGCGATTCAGATGGCCCGCCGTTCGGGCCGCTCGCCCTCGCGCCTTTTGATGCCCATGGCTTTCGCCGCGCTGCTCGGCGGGCTGTCGACGCTGATCGGCACTTCACCCAACATCATCGTCTCGCGCATGCGCGCCGAGATCGTGGGCGAACCGTTCCGCATGTTCGACTTCGCACCCGTGGGCGCAGGGCTGACCGTGTGCGGCCTCTTGTTCCTCGTCGTCGGATGGCGTCTCTTGCCAGCCAAGAACAAAGCCGCGGCGGACTCGGCCTTCGACATCGGCGAGTACACGACCGAAGTGCGCGTTCCCGCCGGTTCGCCCTACGACGGCAAAAGCATTGCCGACCTGCAGCACGCGTCTGAGGATTCGATCACCGTTTCCGGCGTTCTGCGCGAAGGGTCCCGGCGCTATGTGCCGTCTCAGCATTGGCGGCTGTACGCCGATGACGTCCTGACCTTGGTCGGCGACACGCACGCGCTCAAGGGCATTGTCGATCACGCCAAGCTGGAATTGGTCGGCCAGAAAGCACCCGCCGAGGGCGCTCACAAACCGACCGACGTGTCGGTTGTCGAGGCCGTGATCACCGAGCGCTCGCGCCTTGTCGGCGCCACGCTGGAACGTCTGCGCGTCCGCGACCATTACGAGGTCAACGTTCTGGCGGTGAACCGCGGCGGCCAGCGCATCGTTCAACCCCTTCGCCGTTTGCACTTCCAGTCCGGCGACGTGGTGGTGCTGCAAGGGCATGTCGATGCGGTGCCTCAAGCCATGGCGGAGCTTCAGCTTCTACCTTTGGCCGAGCGCAAGGTCCGCCTTGGCAAGACCAACAGCGCGTTCATTCCGGCGGCGCTTCTCATCTGCGCCATGGTGCTGGTGGCGTTCCAGATCGTCCCCGTCACCATCGCGTTTTTCGGCGCGGCGGTCGGCGTCGTCGCGCTGGGTTCGCTGTCGCTGAAGGATGCATATGACGCCATCGACTGGCCCATCCTGGTTTTGCTGGGCGCGTTGATCCCCGTCAGCGATTCGCTCCGGGATACGGGCGGCACCGATCTGATCGCCGGGCTTCTTTCGCACATCGCCCAAGGCGCGCCCACCTACGCGACCCTGGCGCTGGTCATGGTCACGGCGATGTTGGTCACACCGTTCCTGAACAACGCCGCGACGGTGCTGGTGATGGCTCCGGTCGCCGCGGGCTTTGCTCAGAATCTCGGCCTCAGCCCCGACGCATTCCTCATGGCGGTCGCCGTCGGCGCGGCTTGCGACTTCCTGACCCCCATAGGCCACCAGTGCAACACGCTGGTCATGGGGCCCGGCGGCTATAGCTTCGGCGATTACTGGAAGCTCGGCCTGCCGCTCTCGATCCTGGTCGTCGTGGTGGGCACGCCGCTGATCATGACGTTCTGGCCCGTCTAGTTTGCCCCCTCCTCCGCCAAGCGCGCGAAGGTCAGCTCGTGCTTGTTGTGGTGCAGATGGAACACCCGTCCGTCCGGGATAGCGGCGAAGCGTTCAATGGCCGCGAAATCCGTCGGCCCCTGGAACTTGATCGTGCACACCATGTTCCGGCAAAGACCCGACGCGATCCATTCCTCGATCAACCGCAAGAGCCGCGCGGGATAACAGATCACATCGGAGAACAGCCACGACACCGGCCCGATATCGGCGGGCTTGAGAGCGAAGGCGCTCTCCTGTCGAGTTTCCACGCCCGGCAATCCCGCGATGCGCGGATCGAGCGGCGCCTTGTCCACGGCGATCACGCGCGCCCCAAGCGACTGTAAGACCCAGGTCCAGCCGCCCGGACTCGCGCCCAAATCGACACACACCTCGCCCGGCACGGGATAGCGGCGGAGGACGGTCAACGCCTCCCACAATTTCAGGTACGCGCGATTGGGCGGACCCTCGCGATCCTCGATGAAACGCGGCTCGCCGTTGGCGAACGGGCTGGCGCAGCGCGCGGCGGCGACGATGGTTTCTCCATCTGCCAGCGTCCACGACCCGAGCGGCGCGGCCGGCGCCGGCGCCGGAAACGACAGCGGCTTGGCGCTGACCTTGGGCAATTTCTCCGCGATCAGCGCGGCGCGGCGGTGCGAGGCACCCGGACACAGCGCCCAGTTGCGCTGAATCGCGCGCAGCTTGTTTGCGCCGTCGCCGATCGAGCGGATCGGGATGCGCATAGGATCGAACCAGATATTTGCCGCCCACGATACGCGGCGCGGCGGGCCGGGCGCGAACAAGAGCCGGCCGATGCGCCAGACGACATCGCCCAGCTCCTTCTCCAAATCGGCTTCGAAGTTTTCCGCCGCCAGATAGCCCGTTTGGCCAAGTGGTTCGAAATCGTCCACCACGATCAGCGCGATTCTTCACGGCGACGCAGTTCGGCGCGCGCGATCTTGCCCGTGCTGGTCAGGGGAAACTCGTTCACGAAGGCGACGATGCGCGGCTGCTTGTAGGCCGCGAGCCGCGTTTTCACGTGCGATTGCAGCTCGCGCACGAGAGCATCGGAACCTTCATGCCCGGCGCGCAGACGCACCAGGGCCTTCACGATCTGGCCGCGCGCGGCGTCGGGCACGCCGATCACGGCGACCTCGGCCACCGCGGGATGCTGCTGCATCACCTCTTCGATCTCCGCCGGGCCGATGCGGTAGCCGCTGCTCTTGATCAGATCGTCGTTGCGCCCGCGATACCAATAATAGCCGTCGGCGTCGCGCACGGCCAAATCGCGCGTGCGGACCCAGGGCCCAAGCCGCATCGCCCCGTCGAGATCCGGACGGCCCCAATAGCCGAGAAACAACGTCGCCGCTTGATCGGTTGTAACGACCTCTCCCACTTCCCCGTCGGGAACCGGCGAGCCTGTCTCATCCACCAGAGCGGCGACATGGCCCGGTAGTTCCCACCCCATGGAGCCAGGCTTGATCGGGCGCAGCTTCAGGCAGTTGCCGATCATGTGGTTGACCTCGGACATGCCGTAGCCCTCGTTGCACACGATCTTCAATTCGCGCGACAACCACTGAAGCGTCTCGCCCGGCAAGGCCTCGCCGCCGGTGAAAACGGTGCGCAAGCGCAGGCCTGGCCACCGTTTGCGCGGCTCGCCGATCAGCGCGAAACGTTTCAGTCCCGTGGGCGTCACCAGTGAATGGGTGACGCCATGCTTCGCCATGAAACCCAGCGCCCATTCAGCCTCGAAGCGGTGCTGGGATGCGACCACGGGGTGGCCCTGCATCCATGCCGGATAGACCACGTCGACCAGCCCGCCGATCCAAGCCCAATCCGCGGGCGTCCAGAACACAAGCCCGTCTTCCCATAACTCCAGATTGAAGAAGAGGCCTAGGCTGGTTTTATAGGCGTGGAAGATGGAATGGCCGTGTGTCACGCCCTTGGGCAAGCCGGTCGAACCCGATGTGTAGACGAGCAGCGCAGGGTCCTTCGCGCGCGTGCGCGCATAGGGCGCCGCGCCGGACGATGCGGCCAGCGCATCGCCGAAGCGGATCTCGTCCTCGCCGGCGTCGCCTATGACCACCACGCGCGCCAATGCGGGGCACGCCGCGCGGACACCGCACAGCGCGCGCCACACGGTGTCCTGGGTAACCAGAAGTTTCGCGCCGGAATCGGCCAGCACGTGCCGCACCGCGTCGGCGCCATAGAGTTGCGAGATCGTGGCAGCCACGGCGCCGATACGGTGCGACGCCAGGTGCGCCACCGCCGTCTCGATCCGCTGGCCCGTGTGGATCGCTACCACGTCACCGGCGCGAATGCCCTGATCGCGCAACCACCCGGCGAAGCGGGCCGCGCGGGCATCGAGCGCGCGATAGCTGACCGTTTCGATACGCCCATCCAGATCTTCGAAGATCACGGCTGGCGATTCGGATCGGGGACCGGCGGCGAAACGTCCGACGGAGTCGGCGGCGATATTGGCGAATTCGGGGATCACGATCTCGTACCGGCCCGCCGCCGGCGCCGGGCGAAGATTGAGCCGGGCGGCAAGCTCGGGATCGAGCGCGATCACGTGGCGGAGCCGCCTTCCGTGGGCCTCTGGGCGGAGCGCAGCGGGATTTCCTTGAGGAATAGAACGACCAGAAAGGTAATCGCGCAAACGGCGGCACAAGCCTGGAACATCGGTTGGAACGCGCGCGCCGCGGCGGCGGCGGCCTGGGCGCGCGCGGGCTCGGGCAGCGCATCAAGCGCGCCGCGGCCATCGCGCAGAATCTGCGCACCCAACTGGTCGGCGCCGGGAATGGCAGCCGCGTTCATGTGATAGCCCAACGCACCCACGATGATGGCGCCCAACACCGCCACGCCGAACGAGCCGCCCATGGAGCGGAAGAACGTGACCGCCGAGGTGGCCGTACCCAAATCGCGCTTCTCCACCGCGTTCTGAACCGCGACCAGCATAGGCGGGATCACGAGGCCGAGTCCCACGCCGAGAATTCCGAAACAAGCGATCATCAGCCCGCGCGACATACCCGCCTCGGCTTGGCCGAGATAAAGGAAGATCACCACCGAGACCACGAGACCCGATAGGGGCATGGCCTTGTAACGGCCGGTCTTGACCATGAAGCGGCCGCTGCTGGTGGCGCCCACCACCACGCCCATCGTCAACGGCATCAGAAGCAAACCGGATTCGCTGGCACTGGCGCCAGCCACGAGCTGGAAGAACAGCGGCATGAACACGACGCCGCCGATGAACGCCATGGACCAAACGAACGACGCCGTGTTGGCGACGCGCACCACGGGATTGCGGAACAGGCGCGGCGGCAGAATCGGCTCCGGCGCACGCAGCTCCCAAACCACGAACAACACAAGAAGGACGACGCCCGCGGCGCCGAGGCCGATGATGTAGGGCGAAGTCCACGGCAACGCCGCGCCGCCGGAACTGAAGACGACCAGAAGCGACGTGACGCCCGCGACCAAAAGCAACGCGCCCACATAGTCGATCTTGTGCTTCACCGGATGGACGGGAAGCTTGCGCAAGGCGATACGCGCGGCGATCAGCGCGGCCAAGCCGATCGGCAGATTGATCCAGAACACCCAGCGCCAGGACAGGTAGTCGACGAAGAAACCGCCGAGCAGCGGCCCGCCCACGCTGGCCGACGCCCACACGGTGGCGATATAGCCTTGATAACGGCCGCGATCGCGCGGCGCGATGACGTCGGCGATGGTGGCCTGGGTCAACGAGATCAAGGCACCGCCGCCAACCCCTTGCAACGCACGCGCGGCGATCAGTTGCGCCATGCTTTGCGCCATCGCGCATAACACCGATGCCGCGACGAAGGTGGCGATGGCCACCGTCAGCAACGCGCGGCGGCCGTAGAGGTCGCTCAACTTGCCATAGATGGGCGTCGAGGCCGTCGAGGTGAGCAGGTAGACGGAAACCACCCACGAGAGATGCTCGACCGAATGATACTCGGCCGCGATGGTCGGCAGCGCGGTCGCGACGATGGTCTGGTCGAGCGCCGCCAACAAGAGGCTGACCAGCACGCTACACAAGATGATAAGGACTTCGCGATGGGAGAGCGGAGCGGCGCTCGTCATGAAACCGGCCGGAAGGCTGCGGGGAATGGGCGCTTATCCCATGGCGCGAAGGTGTCGTCCACCCGGCGAGCCACCTAAGCCGCGTAACCTCACCCGAATGTATAAACGCGCTATGACCATCGAATAGAAGCCCCACGAACCCGATACTTTCGGGCAATTTTTCCAGATGGGAGAAATGACAAGGGTTCGCATCGGGTAACCCGAGCCCGAAGCGACCGCAATGAATGCCGCGCGCGTTCCGCTTTCGACCTGTCTTCTGGTCTTCGCGACGCTTTCACTCCTTGCGGCGAAGCCCGCGTGCGCGGGCGATCCATATAAGCTTCCCTCCGATTTTCTGTGGTTCGTGTCCGGCCACGGCGTCAATGTGAGCCAGATCGCCGATGGCGGCGGCTCGCCGTTCGCCACCACGAAATTTGCGTCCGTCGACGATGTCTCGCCGACCGCCGCGGCGCGCGCGAGAATTAGCGAGATTCGCGCTGCCGTGGCACGTCTACAGACGCCGGGCGAGCATGTGCTGCCCGCCGGCCATGGCCCCGGCGGTGCGAACGTGGATCTCACGGCCGCGGGCCTTCTCTCGAAACTGGGCGGTGACATGGACGCCAGCGAGATCGATCTGGTGGTCGGGGTCGATCTCGGGACGGGCGCCGAGCGCACATTGGTGCGGGCGACCCGCAGCGGAAGCCTCTTGGACCCGGTGACCATCGATACCATCACCGCCGGCTTCCTGCCGCTCTACTCCATCGGACCGGATCGGGTCCGGGTCCATTTCAAGTCGGACAGCCAATACCGCCCCCCCATCGACCGGACAGCGCTGACCCCTTTCGGCTCTCCAAAGGACGGCGTGTTCGGACCACATGATGAGAGGGAAACCATGCCGGTTGCCTTGCTGGTCCGGGCTATCCCGACCCCCTAGGTTCACATGCAAAATGCTGTTCTCTGTCGAATCGGAAGCGAAAATGAGGGTAAAATCCCCCATTGTTGGGGTTGTTTTTGGGTATTTTTCCCTATCTTTATTGAGTTTTTAGGTACCTATTTTGGGCCGAGCATCGAGATACAATAATATCTATTTGAAAACAAAATAACTTTCACAAATCTGCAAAATTCGCCGGAGCGGACTTTGCCCGCGGCTCGCATCTCTTCCTGCGCTTGGTTAACTGTTATCACCTAAGGCACAGCGATTGCTTCGTAATTTCGCTGTGGGATGCTTTGTTCGTAAGCTGGCGAAAGCCGGTCGGAGGGGACGGGGCAAACGAGGCCCCAAACCTGCCGAATTTTGGCTGCCGAAGCCGCGTATATCGCGTGCGCTGCTCGGCGCAACGAGCGCGCTTTGCGGCACCTTCGCCAATCCATGGACACTCGCGTCCCTCGGCGCTGGCAGCCTCGTGCTCTTGCCGCTTCCCGCCGGCGCGCTGCCGCAGGGCGGCACGGTCGTTCAGGGCCAGGCACAGATCATTCAGGTCTCGCCCGCCGAACTGAAGATCATCCAGTCGACCGACAAGGTCATCATCGACTGGCAAAGCTTCAACATCGCGACCGGCCAGACCGTCAACTTCGTTCAGAACTCGGCCTTGGCCCAGGCGCTCAACCGCGTGCTGTCGGGTGGCGCCTCGACGATCAACGGCAACCTGAACGCCAACGGCCAAGTCGTTCTTTCGAATGCCGCGGGCGTTCATATGGGCGCGTTGGCGCGCGTGGACGTCAACTCGATCGTGGTCACCGCGGCCAACATCGCCAACCGCGACTTCATGGCCGGCAACCTGACCTTCGGCACCGCGGGCAATCCCACCGCGTCGATCACCAACGACGGCGTCATCACCGTGGGCGTCGGCGGCATCGTCGCGCTGGTGGCGCCGGGCGTCTCCAACAACGGCGTGATCAACGCGCGTTTGGGCAAGGTCGCGCTGGCGTCGGGCAACAGCTTCACGATCGATCTCTACGGCGACAAGCTCATCCAGTTCGCGGTCAACGACAAGGTGATGCAGGCCGCGACCGGCGCGACCGGCGAACAGCTCTCCTCGCTCGTCACCAACACAGGCAAGATCGAAGCAGACGGCGGCGTCGTGCAGATCAGCGCGAACGCCGCGCGCGGCGTGGTCGCCAACGTCATCAACACCTCGGGCCTGGTGCAGGCGCGCGCGGTTGCATCCGTCGGCGGCGAGATCGTGCTGGACGGCGGCGATTCGGGCACCGTCCTGGCCTCGGGCTCCGGCATCATCGACGTCTCGGGCAAGGGTGCCAACCAGAAGGGCGGCCAGGTCGCCATGCTGGGCCAGAATGTCGGCCTGACCGACGCGGCCTTCATCGATGCCACGGGCTCGGCCGGCGGCGGCACCGTCAACATGGGCGGCAGCCGCCAGGGCCAAGGCCCCTTGCCCAACAGCGAGGCGCTCTACATCGCGCCCGATGCCGCGATCGACGCCAGCGCCACGCGCAGCGGCAACGGCGGTACGATCATCACCTACTCCGACAAAGCCACGCGCATCTATGGCCAGTTGTCCGCGCGCGGCGGCGCCGACGGCGGCAACGGCGGCTTCATCGAGACTTCGGGCAAGCAAAGCTTCGAGATCCTGCACGCGCCCGATGCCTCTTCACCCGCTGGCAAGGCCGGCGAATGGCTGATCGACCCGAACAACATCCAGATCACCAGCACGGTGAACCAATGCGTCAACCTGACCGGCTGTCAAAACGGCCCGAATTGGTCGACCAACAATGACAGCGCGCAGCTCGATGTTGGTCTGATCAACAGTGCGCTTAACGCCGGCGGCAACGTCACGATCACGACCACGTCATCCGGCGCCAACACGCAGGCCGGAAACATCACCTTCGTCGCGGGCGCGAATGTTTCGAAGTCTTCCGGCGCGGGCGATGCCACCCTCACTCTTTCGGCCAACAACGACATCGATACGACGGGCGCCACGTTCAGCGGTTCGCCGACCGCGAGCGTGGGACGCTTGAACGTCGTCCTCACGGCCGACAACGACACCAGCGGCGCGGGCAATGTTGCGGTCAACAGCGCCGTCACCACGCGCGGCGGCAGTTTCGCCGCCAGCGGCGTAAACGTGACCAGCAACGCGTCGGGCACCATCACGACCACCGGCGTGACCGGCAAGGATGGCGGTAACGTCACGCTGACGGCGGGCACCGGCGGCGCCGTGACCTTGGCCGCCACGGTCGCGACAACGGGCGGTACGGCGAACACGACCAGCGCCGGACAAAAGGGCGGCGACATCATCATCACCGGTGGCACGGCCTCGACCGTCGCGCTGACCGCCACGGGCAGCGCGGCGGCTGCGTCCTCCAACGCCGCCGGCGGCTCCGGCGGCGCCATCAGCATCACGGCGAACGGCGGCACCCCGTCGGTTTCCGTAACCGGCGCGGTCAGCACGGCCGGCGGCGCAGCGAACGGAACCGGCCAAGGCGGGTCGAGCGGCAACTTCACGGCCGATGCCGGCGCCGGCACGGTCAGCATCGGCAGCACGATCCTGACCACGGGCGGCACGGGGCAGACCGGCGGCAACGTGACGATCACGGGCGGCGGGCTCGTGTCGCTCGCCAACACCATCACGGCGACCGGCGGCGCGGGCACGACCGGCAATGCGGGCAAGAACGCGGGCACCGTTTCCATCACGGGCGGCGATATCACCACGGCCTCGGCCGCCAGCATCACGGCGACCGGCGGCCTTGCCTCGACGAACGCGAATGGCGGCGCGGGCGGCGCGATCACGCTCAACGCCACGGACGGTACGCCGACCATCACGCTCGGCGCCAATCTCACCGCGATCGGCGGCGCGGGCAACGGCACGGGCAACGGAGGCACGGGCGGCGCGATCACGCTGCAGGACCCGACGCTTCTCGCGGCCAACCTATCTCTCATCAACAACGGCGGCGCCGCCGGCGCGAGCGGAGCGGTCGGCACGGGCGGCGCCATTCAGACCGCCGCCGTCGACGGCGACGGCGTGGCGCGCCGGACGCTGACGTTCGGGCCGGCGGTCGGCCTTATCGCGCAGTCCGGGACAATCAATGCGGGCGCACTGGGTGCGACGACGGCGTTGGGCACTATCACCGCGGTCGGTTCGTCGATCACGGCCAGCTCGATCAACACGATCGGCACGGCAGGCATCGTCGGCGCCGCCGTGACCATGACCGCAGCCAACGCATTGACCGTGAACGGCACGATCACCACGGGCGGCGGCGCGGCGGTGGCGACAACCGGTTTCGCCGGAGGCGCCGTCACGCTTGCGGGCGGCGATATCGTGTTGAACAACGCGATCAGCACGGCGGGCAGCAATGCGGTGTCCGGTGTGGGTGGTGCGGGTGGCCTGGTGAGTCTGAACGCCACCGACGGCACGCCGACCATCGCCCTCGGCGGCAATATTACGGCCACGGGCGGCAACAACGGCGGCGGCGTGGGCAATGGCGGCGCGGGCGGCGCGGTCACCTTCAACGACCCGACAACGCTGACGGGCAACGTCACGATTCTTTCCAGCGGCGGAACGGGCGTGGCGGCGGGCACGGGCGGTGCGGTGGCCTTCACGGCCGCCGGCGCGGCGACGGTCGATTCCGACAGCACTCCGCGCAGTCTCGCCGTCAACGCCGGAACGGGCGCCGTGACGTTCGGTTCGACGGTGGGCTCCACGAACGCATTGGCCAGCCTGGCCAGCACGAGCGCCGCGGCGGCGGGCACCAGCTTCACCGGCAACGTGACGACGGCGGATGTCTCTGGGAACAGCGTCGCCGTGACCGGCAACGTGACCGTCCGGGCCGACACCACGATCCTGACCGACCGGACCACCAACGATGGCAATATCTCGATCACGGGAACCGTAAATGCGGACGCAGCCGCGAGCCGCCGGCTGCTGACGCTGACGGCGGGCGGTGGGACGATCGACAATGGTTCCGGCGCCGCCATCGGCGCGATCGGCGGTACGCAATCGCTGGGCGGCCTAACGGCGACGGCGGCGACCGCGCGCTTCGGCGCCATCACGGTGACAGGCGGCGCGAATCAAGATGGGGGCACGGTCAGCCTGACCGGCACGACGCTCTTGTCCGCTGGCACGGTCACCGCCTCGGGCGGCACCGCGGCGGCGGCGGGCACCGGCCGGGCTGGAGGCACGGTTGCCCTGTCCGGCGGCGACGTGGTGGTAACGTCGGTGACAGCCTCGGGCAGCGCGGGCGGCACGGGAACCACCGATGGCGGAACGGGCGGCACGATCACGATCGATGCCACCGATATCACGCCGACCATCACGCTGAACGGCAGCCTCACGGCTGCCGGCGGCGCCGGTACCAGCGGGGGCAACGGCGGCGCGGGCGGAGCCATTACGCTTCAGGACCCCACGTTGCTGGGCGCGGCCGTGACATTGAGCACATCCAACGGCACCGGTGGCAGCCCGTTCTCCGGCGGCAATATCCAGACGGCCGCCATTGACGGCGACGGCGTGGCGCGCCGCACGCTCACGCTGACGGGCGGCACGACGGCCGCGCTGGCCGGCACCGTGACGACCGGCGCGTTGGGCGCGACGACCGCGTTGAGCACGACCAGCATCACGGGCTCCTCGGTCACCGCGAGTTCGATCAACACGAGCGGGTTGAGCAGCGCCACTCCGGGCGCGGCCTCGACTGTCGGAGTCACCGCCGCCAGCACAGGGAGCGTCTCCATCGCCGGCGGCATCAACGCCTCGGGCGGCACGCAGACGGCGAGCGGCGCCGGCGCCTCCGGCGCGGCGGTAACCATCGCCGGCGGGACGCTCAACCTCGGCGCGGTGAACGCGTCCGGCACCGCGGCCGTGGGCACGTCCGGCGCGGGTGGCGCGGGCGGGGCCATTTCGCTTACCTCCAACGGCACAACGCCTGCGATCACGCTGGCCGGGGACGTCAATGCCTCCGGCGCCAGCGGCGGCAGCTCCAGCGGCGCGCGCGGCGCCAGCGGCGCCATCACCGTCACCGGGCCCGTGACGCTGGCCAACGACATCACGATTTCCAACGCGCGCGGCGCGACCGGCACGGGCACGCCCACGGCCGCTACAATCCGTTTCACCGGCGCCGGCAGCACGATCGATTCCGACGCAACCGCCCGCGGCCTGACCATTAACGGCGGCGTCAACGCGGTCACCTTCGATGGCAATATCGGCCAAGCCTCGACCGGCGCGCAGGGCCTGAAAAGCCTCTCGGTCTCCACCACCGGTGCGACCACCCTGCCCGCCAGCATTCGCACCGCGGATGTTTCCGGCGCCAGCGTAAGTTTTTCCGGCCCGGTCACGCTCGTGACCAACACAACGATCCTGACCGACCGCGCCACGAACGACGGCAATATCGCATTCGCGGGCGCGGTCAGCGGAGACGCGGCGCTCAACCGCCGGACGCTGACGCTGACGGCCGGTGATGGCACGATCGACAACGGCGCGGGCGCCGCGACCGGCGCCATCGGCGCCACGGCGCTCGGCAATTTGACGGCCACCGCGGGAACGGCGCGCTTCGGCGCTATCACCACCACGGGCGGCGCCGATCAGGACGGCAGCAACGTCGATCTGACTGGCACGACGTTGCTTTCGGCAACCTCCATCACGACCTCGGGCGGCGCGACGCCGGCCGCGGCCGGACGCAACGCGGGCTCTATCGCTCTTTCCGGCAACAACATCAGTGTCGGCGCGCTGGCGGCCACGGGCACCGGCGCGGCCGCGTCCTCGAACGCCGCGGGCGGTTCGGGCGGCGCGATCAGCATCACGGGCACCGGCGGCACGCCGTCGATTTCGCTGACCAGCACGGTCAGCACCGCCGGTGGCGCCGCGAACGGGCCCGGCCAAGGCGGCACCAGCGGCAGCTTCACGGCGAACGCCGGCACCGGCACGTTCAGCGCCGCCAACACGATCACGACCACGGGCGGCATCGGCCAGGCCGGGGGTAACGTGACGATCACGGCGGGCGGGCTGGTATCGTTGTCCAACGCCATCGCGGCGACCGGCGGCGCAGGCTCGACCGGCAACGCGGGCAACGACGCGGGCGCCATCTCCATCACCGGCGGCGACATCACCACCGCGACAGCCGCCACGATCACCGCCACGGGCGGCTTGGCCTCGACGAACGCGAATGGCGGCGCGGCCGGAGCCATCACGCTCAACGCCACCGATGGAACGCCGACGATCACGCTCGGCGCCAACCTGAGCGCCATCGGCGGCGCGGGCAACGGATCGGGCAACGGCGGCGCGGGCGGCACGATCACCCTGCAGGACCCGACGCTTCTTGCCGGCAATATTTCCCTCATCAACAACGGCGGCGCGGCCGGTTCAAGCGGGGCTGTCGGCGCGGGCGCCGCGATCCAGACCGCTTCTATCGACGGCGACGGTGTGGCCCGGCGCACGCTGACCCTGGGACCGGCGGTGGGCTCCATCGCCCAGTCCGGAACCATCAGCACCGGCGCGCTGGGCTCGACGACGGCGTTGAGCACCGTCGGCATCGTGGGCACGACGATCGCGACCGGCGCGATCAACGCGGCCGGTACGGCGGGGGTCGCGGGCTCGGCCATCACGATCAATGCGGCCAACGCGCTAACCGTCGGCGCGCTGGCCTCCACCGGCGGCTCCGACGCCATCGGCGGCAACATCAGCCTTACCAGCGCAAGCACGCTGACGGTGAACGGTGCGATCGACACCCGTGGCGGCACGGCGACCACAACCATCGGCCGCGCGGGCGGAACCGTGAGTCTGACCGGCGGCGATGTGGTCGTGAACGGCGCGATCAACGCCTCGGGCAGCAGCGCGGTGTCTGGCGCGGGCGGCGCAGCCGGCGCCACGGTGACGCTGAATGCCACCGACGGCACGCCGACGATCACGATCGGCGGCAACATCACCGCGATAGGCGGCAACAACGGCGGCGGCGTGGGCAACGGCGGCGCGGGCGGCGCGGTCACCTTCAACGATCCGACGACACTCGCGACCAACCTGACCATTCTGACCAACGGCGGCACAGGCGTCGCGACCGGCGCGGGCGGCGCGGTGCAATTCACGGCCGCCGGCGCCTCGACCGTCGATTCCGACGGTACGCCGCGCAGCCTGGCGATCAACGCCGGGACGGCCGCGGTCACGTTCGGCTCGACGGTGGGCGCGACGAACGCCCTGGCCAGCTTGGCCAGCACGGCCGCCACCACGACCTTCACCGGCAACGTCACAATGGCGGACGTGGCGGGCAACAACGTGACGGTCACGGGCAATGCCGCGATCAATGCCAACACCACGATCCTGACCGACCGCGCCACCCACGACGGCAACATCGCCATCTCGGGCACGATCAACGCGGACGCGGCCACGAACCGCCGCACGCTGACACTGACGGCGGGCGGCGGAACCATCGACAACGGCGCGGGTGGCGCCATTGGCGCCATTGGCGGAACCCAAACGCTCGGCAACTTGACGGCAACGGGTTCGGCCTTGCGCTTCGGCGCCATCACGACCACCGGCACGGCGACCACGGCCAGCGGAAACGTCAATCTGACGGCATCCGATATCCTCAGCACGGGCAACATCGTTACCACCGGCGCCGCTGATCAAGATGGCGGAACGGTCAGCTTGACCGGAACGACCTCGGTGACGGCGGGCACGATCACCAGTTCGGGCGGCGCCGCGGGCACGGCCAATGCGGGCCGCAGCGGCGGCGCGGTGACGATCTCGGGTGGCGACGTAACCCTTACATCGGCGACAGCGAATGCGACCGCCGCCGGCGCGACGTCGGGCCTAGCCGGCGGATCGGGCGGCGCGATCAGCATCGACGCCACGGATGGCACTCCTGTCATCACGCTGGGCGGCAGCCTTTCCGCCACGGGCGCCGCTGGCAACGGCGCGGGCAACGGCGGCAACGGCGGCGCCATCACACTGAACGACGCGCTCTCGCTCACGGCGACATCCTCTATCACCAGCGGCGGCGGCGCGGGCGGTGGCGGTGGCGGCACAGCCGGCGCGGGCGGCGCCATCGCCTTCAACAACACGATCAACGGCGGCTTCGCGTTGACGACGGCCGCCGGCACCGGCGCTCTGACCTTCGGCGGCGCGGTCGGCGGCGCGACCGCTTTGACCAGCCTGACAGCGAGCGGCACGACGGGCGCGATCACCCTGCGCGACGTCACCACGACCGGCGCGCAGACCTATGGCGGTCCCGTCACCCTGGCGGCCAACACCACGCTGACGACCAACAACGCCAACGTCACCCTCAGCGGCGCGGTCAATTCCGACGGTACGCCGCGCAGCCTAGAGATCACCGCAGGATCAGGCACCGCGACCTTCAGCTCGACAGTGGGTGCGACGAACGGGCTGGCCAGCCTAAGAAGCACGGCCGCCACCACCAGCTTCGCCAATAACGTCACGACGGCGGACGTGCTCGGCAACAACGTAACCGTGACCGGCAACGTCTCGCTCGCCGGCAATACCACGATCCTGACCGACCGCGCGGGCAACGACGGCAGCATCGCCATCTCCGGCACGATCAACGCGGATTCCAACGCCAACCGCCGTGCCCTGACGCTGACGGCGGGCGGCGGCACGATCGACAACGGCTCGGGCGGCGCCATCGGCGCCATCGGCGGCGGAGCCAATGCGTCACTCGGCAATGTGACTGCGGCCGGCGGCATCTTGCGCTTCGGCGCCATCACCACGACCGCTCCGACGACGCTGGCCGGCGGCAATGTCGACCTGACGGCGGCCAGCACGCTATCCACGGGCAACATCGTCACCACGGGTGGCACGAACAATACGAGTGGGACTGTCAATCTAACCGCGGGCAACACACTGACGGCGGGCACCGTCACGACCACGGGCGGCACAGGCGGCGATGGCGGAAGCGTCACGCTGACCGGCACGGCCAGCACCTCCGCCGTGTCCGCGGGCGCCATCGCGGCCAACGGCGGCGCGGCGGCGGCGGCAAGCACCGGACGGGGCGGTGGGGCGGTCACCTTGACCGGCGGCGATGTCACCGTCACCTCGGTATCGGCCACGGGCAGTGCCGGCGGCGCGGGCGGTACGGCCAACGGCGGTACGGGCGGCGCGATCGCGATCGACGCCACCGACACCGTGACGCCCACCATCACGCTGGGCGGCAACTTGACCTCGACCGGCGGCGCCGGCACGGGCACGAGCGCCAACGGCGGCACGGGCGGCGCGATCACGCTTCAGGACCCGACAATCTTGACCGCCAACGCTTCGTTCATCAGCAACGGCGGCGCCGCGGGCGCAGGCGGCACGGTCGGCGCGGGCGGCGCCATCCAGACGGCCGCGATCGATGGCGACGGCGTGGCCCGCCGCACCCTTGCGTTGGGTCCGGCGGCCGGCCTCATCGCGCAAGCAGGGACCATCAACGCAGGCGCCATCGGCGGAAACGTCGCTTTGGGCACGATCACCATGGTCGGCTCGGCAATCACCGCCGGCTCGATCAACACCACGGGCACGGCCGGGATCGCGGGCGCGGGCGTGACCATGACCGCGACGAATGCGCTGACGCTCAACGGCGCCATCACCACGCTGGGCGGCACGGCCAGCGCAGCCGGTTTGGCCGGCGGCTTGGTCAGTGCCACCGGCGGCGACGTGACGGTGAACGGCACGATCGACACCAGTGGCAGCAACGCGGTCTCTGGCACGGGCGGCGCGGGCGGCGCGATCACCATCACGGCCAACGACGGCACGCCCGCGATCGGGCTGAACGCGAGCCTGACGGCGCGCGGCGGCAATGGCACGGGCAATGCCGGCAACGGTGCCGCGATCATTCTGACGGGTGCCACCACCCTGGGCGCGGACGTGACGATCGCGAATCAACGCGGCACCGGCACGGCGAACGGCGCACAAGGCGCCATGACATTCTCGGGCGCGGGCAGCACGATCGATTCGGACGCCACCGCGCGCGCCTTGAGCGTGACCAGCAACGGCGTTGTCACTTTCGGCGCGGGGCTGGGCCAGGCGGGAACCGGCGCCCAGGGATTGAAGAGCCTCTCGGTTTCCTCGACCGGGGCGACCAGCCTGGCCGGCAACATCCGCACGGCCAACGTCGCGGGCAATGACGTGACTATCTCCGGCCCCGTCACGCTCGCAAACTCGGTCGCCATCAACACCGACCGCGCGGCCAACGACGGCAACGTGGCGATCGGCGGCGCGGTCGACGCCACCTTGACGCAAGCGCTGTCGGTGACGGCGGGAACGGGCACCGTGACCTTCGGCGGCGCCGTGGGGTCGGCGACGACAACGGCGGTGGCGAGCTTGGCGGCGTCCGGCAGCACGGTGACGCTGGGCGGCGCCATCAACACCGCCAACGGCGCGGTGGATTTCTCCGGCACGACTGCCGTGGTGCTGGGCGCGAACGTCACCATCGACACCGACCCCACCGGCGGCACGGCCGCGGCGGGCGCGGTGAATTTCGGTAACGCCACGGTCAATGGTAACGCAGCTGGCCGCTCCCTCACGGTGCTGGCGTCGGCAGACGGCGGCGGCGCTTCGGGCGACGTGACCTTCAACGGCGCGGTCGGCGGGACGCAATCTTTGGGCGGCGGCTTCTCGGTGACGGGCGGCGCGATCTCCATCGGACCGGTCAGCACGCGTGGCACCAACGATACGGCGGGCGGCCTCATCGCGTTGACCGGCACGGGCGCGTTGACCGTGAGCGGCGCGCTGGACAGCCGGGGCGGCACGGCGACGGCGGGCATCGGCCGTGCGGGCGGCGCGGTCACGCTATCGGGCGGCGATATCGTGTTGAACGGCGCGATCGACGCGTCCGGCAGCAACGCATTCTCGGGTATCGGCGGCGCGGGCGGCGCAGTCTCGTTGCAAGCAACGGACGGCACGCCGACGATCACAGCCGGCGCCGATATCACCGCGACGGGTGGCGCAGGCGTGACGGCCGCGGGTGGCGCCGGTGGCGCGATCACCTTCAACGACCCGACCACCCTGACCAGCAATTTGACGCTCACATCCAATGGCGGCGCCGGCACCGCGACGGGCACGGGCGGCGCGATTCAGTTCACGGCGGCCGGTTCCTCGACGGTGGACTCCGACGGCACGCCGCGCAGCCTGACCGTCAACGCCGGCACGGGCACTTCCACCTTCGGCTCGACCGTGGGCGCGACCAACGGCCTGGCCAGCCTGGCCAGCACGGCCGCCACCACGACCTTCACGGGCAACGTCACGACGGCGGATGTGGCCGGCAACAACGTAACGGTGACCGGCAACATCACGCTCGCCGCCAACACGACGATCCTGACCGACCGCACGACCAACGACGGCAACATCGCCATCTCCGGCACGGTGACGTCGGACGTGGGCCGCCGGACGATGGCTCTCACGGCCGGGACGGGCACCATCGACAACGGCGCAGGCGGCGCGATCGGCACGGTGGGCGGGGGCACGACCGCATTGGGCGGCTTCACGGCCACGGGCTCCACACTTCGTTTCGGCGCCATAACGACCACCGGCGGCAACGATCAAGACGGCGGCAACGTCAGCCTGACCGGCACGGCACTTTTGTCGGCGGGCGCGATCACGGCCACGGGCGGCGCGGGCTCTGCCCCCAACGGAGGCCGCGATGCGGGCGATGTGACGATCAGCGGCGGCAACATCACCATCGCATCGCTGACCGCCCAAGGCGGCAATGCAGGCAACGCATCCGGCCAAGCCGGCGGAACCGGCGGCGCGATCAGCCTGACGGGAACCGGTGGCGCGCCGTCCATCGCGGTGACCGGCCTGATCAACGCCGGCGGCGGCAATGCGAATGGCGCCGCGCAGGGCGGCACGGGCGGCAGCTTCACGGCCGATGGCGGCACGGGCGGCGTCACGCTCGGCAGCACGGTCGCAACAACGGGCGGCACCGGCCAGGCCGGCGGCAACGTATCGATCACCGCTGGCGGCGCGGTGTCGGTCGCGGGCACCGTCACGGCATCGGGTGGCACGGCATCGACCGGTAACGCGGGCAACAACGCCGGCAGCATCACGGTCACGGGCGACACGGTGACGACCGCGGGCCTCACCGCCGCGGGCACCGCGGCGGCGGCGGCCACCAACCTGGCCGGCGGATCGGGCGGTGCGATCCATGTCACCAGCACCACCGCCAACACAGGCGCATCGGCCGTCAGCGTGGGCGCGGTCAGTGCCATCGGCGGCAACGCGGTGGGTACGGGCAATGGCGGCACGGGCGGCAGCTTCACGGTCGACAGCACGGCGGGCACGATCACGGCGACGAGTTCCATTTCGACCACGGGTGGCACCGGCCAAGCCGGCGGCAACATGTCGATCACGGGCGGCGGCGCCGTCTCCGTCGCCGGCGCGATCACGACTTCCGGCGGCGCGGCATCGGCCGGTAACGCGGGCAACAGCGCGGGCACGATCTCGATCACGGGTGGAGACATCACCACGACGGCGGCCGTCACCGCCGCGGGCACCGCCGGTTCGACCGACATGAATGGTGGCACGGGCGGCGCCATCACCTTCAACGCCACCGATGGCACACCGACGATCACGCTCGGCGCCAACCTGGTGGCATCGGGCGGCAATGGGAATGGCATCGGGAACGGCGGCGCGGGCGGCGCCATCACGCTTCAGGATGCCGCGGTCCTGACCGGCAACGTTCAACTCAACAGCCTCAACGGCACCGGCGGCACGCCGGCCTCGGGCGGCGCCATCCAGACCGCAGCCATCGACGGCGACGGCGTCGCGCGGCGCACGCTGACCATCAACAGCGCCGGCACCCCCGCCACGCTGGGCACGGTCGTTACAGGCGCGTTGGGCGCGACGACCGCGCTGAGCACGGTCGGTATTTCCGGTTCCTCGATCACGGTTGGCGCGATCGACACGACGGGCACGGCGGGGATCGCGGGCGCGGGTATTACCTTGA
>CADEGL010000025.1:0-1463 GCA_902826885.1 uncultured Alphaproteobacteria bacterium
CGCTCTGGACAAGCCGTCGCCGCGCGCCCACCATCGCGCCCCTTCGCCGGAATCCCGGCGCGGCATTCCCCGCGGAGCGTCATGGTCCTCCAGGCCCACGTCGTCGGCATCGTCCTGGTGGCGGCCGTCGTGCATGCGACGTGGAACGCGCTGGCCAAGGCCGCGCACGACAAGCTGCACACGTATCTGGTGTCGAACGTGGTGCCCGCGCTGGTGGCGGCCGCGGCGCTGCCGTTCTTGCCCGCCCCGGCAAGGGAAAGCTGGTTGATCCTGGCCATCTCCGGCCCGTTGCAGGTGGTCTACACCGCGCTTCTGTTCGGCGCCTACCGCATCGGCGACCTGAGCCAGGTCTATCCGATCATCCGCGGCCTCTCGCCCATGTTCGTGGCGCTGGGGGCGCTCGTCTTCGCCGGCGAGGCGCTGTCGCATCAGCAATATGTGGGCATCGGCATCGTCTGCATGGGCATGGCGTCGCTGGCCTTCGGCCACCGCCGGGCGGACAAGACGCTCGATTGGCGCCCTTTGGCTTATTGCGTGCTATGCGCGGCGATGATCGCGACCTACACGGTGATGGACGGCATCGGCGTGCGCCGGTCGGGCAGCCCCTTCGCCTATGCCTGCTGGCTGTTCGTCGCCTATGGCGTCGGCGCCTGTGTCTGCTATCCGTTCCTGTCGCGCTGGCGCGTGCCGGTGCAGGTGGCGCGGCGCACGGGCCGGGCGATTCTGGTGGGCGCGGGCGTGGTGACGGCCTATGGCCTGGTGATTTATGCCTTGAGTCTGGGTGCCATGGCGCCCATATCCGCTTTGCGCGAAACCAGCGTCTTCATGGCGGCCGTGATCGGTACCGTGTTCCTGGGCGAACCTTTCGGGCGGCGGCGCATCGTGGCCGCCGCCATCGTCACCGCCGGCCTTCTCATCCTCAACATCCCGTTTTTCGAATGAGCGAACGCAAAGCCCCTCCCCTCGTGAAGCTCCTGATCGACGCCGGGCCGTTGATCGTGTTTTTCGTCGTCTATTCGCGCGCGGGGCTGATGACCGCGACAGGCGTGCTGATCGGCGCCACGCTGGCGGCGCTGGCCGCATCCTATGCCATCGAGCGACGCATCGCGCTGATGCCGCTGATCAGCGCGGGGCTGGTCGCGGTGTTCGGCGGCCTGACCCTGTGGCTGGCGGACGAGACCTTCATCAAGATGAAGCCGACCATCGTCTATCTCTTGTTCGCGGCGGCGCTTCTGGGCGGCTTGGCACTGGGCAGGCCGTTCCTCAAACCGCTGTTCCAGATGGCGTTCCATCTGACCGACGCGGGCTGGCGCATCCTCACCTTGCGCTGGGGCCTCTTCTTCATCGCCATGGCGGCGCTGAACGAGATCATCTGGCGCAACTTCTCGACCGACCTGTGGGTCGACCTCAAGGTGTTCGGCTTCCTGCCACTGACCATGCTGTTCGCGCTGGCGCAGATTCCG
>CADEGL010000025.1:1563-29817 GCA_902826885.1 uncultured Alphaproteobacteria bacterium
CGTTGGGCACGATGTCCCAGTAATAGGCATCGAAGGAATGGGGCTCGCCGCCCTTGGGCCCGCCGCTCGAGCGCTCGCGCCCGCCGATACGGAAATCCATCGAACGTTCGTGGCGGTCCCATTCGTCGGGGCCCGCGAACCACTTGTCCTTTTCCTTCTGGTCCGAAAACGCCTTGAAGATGCGCGCGGGCGAAGCCGCGAAGTCACGTTCGATGGTGAAGGTCGCGTGCTGGGCGGATCGCTTGGTCATGGCTTCCTCCGTCATTTCTTTCCATCCGTCTCGGCCAGGTATTGGCCGAGACGATCGAAGCGCCGTTCCCATTGGGCCCGGCGCCCGGCCACCCAATGCTCGATGGACCTGAGCGCCTTGGGCTCGACGCGGCAGGTGCGCACCCGTCCGGTCTTCTCGGTCCGGACCAGGCCGCTCGATTCCAGCACCTGGAGATGCTGGATCACCGCGGGCAGCGTCATGTCGAACGGCTTGGCCAGATCGCTGACCGAAGCCGGCCCGCGTGCCAGCCGCTCCACCATCGCCCGCCGGGCCGGATCGGCCAGAGCCTGGAAGATCCGGTCGAGGGGTGCTGATTGGTTAAGCATTTACTTAAGTATCACGGTGAACGCAAGCGCACAAGCGGGTCGGCGTTTTTTCTAGGGACTAGCCCGCGAAGCGCGGCTCGGGCAGGCCGGTGACGCCGGGCTCGAAGGCAAAGATGGCGCCGGCCAGGGGCTCCTTGGCGAGCTGGGCCTCGTCGAGCCCGTCGCGCGCGGAGGTGACGTAGAGCGTGCGCAGATCCGCGCCGCCGAAGCTGCAGCTTGTCGGTTGGGTGACCGGCAGCATGATGGTACGCGCGATGTGCCCATCGGGCGCGTAACGCACGATGCGTGCGCCGCCCCAATTCACGCTCCAGACGAACCCTTCGCTATCCACCGTCAGCCCGTCGGGAGAGCCCGTCTCCTCCGGCACGTCGGCCAGCGTGCGGCGGTTCGTCAACGCGCCGGTGTCGAGATCGTAGGCGTAGGCCCAAATGCAATGGGCGCGCGTATCGGTGTAATACATGGTGCGGTTGTCCGGCGACCAGCCGATGCCGTTGGAGGTGCGGATGCCCGTCTCTACCTTTCGCACCGAGAGATCGGGATCGAGCCGGTAGAGCGAACCTTTGGGCTGGCGCGGCAGACCGGCGAAATGCATCGAGCCCGCGAAGAAACGGCCGCGCCGGTCGCACTTGCCGTCATTGAAGCGGTTCTCGGACCCGGCCTCGGGCTCCGCAATCGTGCGAGCGGCGCCGGTCGCGAAGTCGAGCGTATAGAAGCCCCGGCGCAGCGCCAGGATCGCGCCCCCTTTCTCGCGCAACGCGAACGAGCCGATCAGGTCCGGCACGGCCCAGCTTCGCACCGCGCCCGTTGCCGGGTCGAAGCGCTTCATCGCCGGCTCCATGCTGTCGACCCAATAGAGAATCTGCTCGCGCGGGCACCAGACCGGTCCCTCGCCGAGCTGCGCCTTCGCATTCAAGGCCACGCGAATCTCGACCATATTCCCTTCTAACCCATGCGCGGCGCGAGCAGAAGCGTTGCGGCTTTGCCGGTCGCCGGAACGAGGCCGATATGCTTTGATCCCGCGCGATGTCGTCCAGCTCCCTCTCCTCTTCCGACCGAATCCTCGCCAACGCCGGCATGGCGGCCTCCATCATCCTGTGGGGCTCGATGTTTCCGGCGCTGCAGATTCTGTTGCGCGAGTGGGACCCGATCACCCTCACGGCCACCCGTATCTCGTTGGGCGGCATCGTGATGCTGGCGTTCCTGGCTTGGCGCGAAGGGCTGGGCGCTTTCCGCGGCCTGCCGTGGGGCACGCTGTGGATCGTGGGCGGCATCTGCATGACGGGCTACACCAGCTTCATGACCATCGGCATCTCGCTATCGGGTGCCATCTCGGGCGCGCTCATCAGCGCGCTGAGCCCCGTGCTGGCCTCGCTGGTGGCGAGCCTCGTCTATGGCGAGAAGCTCGCGCGCGCGACGCGCTGGGCCGCGGGCGCGGCCTCGATCGGCGGCATCCTGGTGGCGTTGGGCGCGCCCGGCGGCAAGCTCGAGTTCCTCGGCGGCGAGGCGATGATGCTGGTCTCCATCATGATGTGGACCTTCTATCAGTTCGGCTGCCAGAAGCATTTGGCGCAGCTGACCCGAACCCAGACCACGACCTTCACCATCGTGACCGCGTCCTGCGTTCTGTGGACCATCGTGCCGCTGTCGTATTTTCTGGCGGGGCACGGGCTGCGCGCGAACGTGGAGCCGGCCGCGCTGGCCCTGGTCTTTTACGCCGCCATGGTGTCCAGCGGCTTCACCATCCTGTTCTGGAACTACGCGGTGACCAAGCTGGGCGTGGCCGTCGCCGCCGTATGCTACAGCCTGATCCCGGTCGTCTCGCTGGCGCTGACCGCGATCATCATCGGAAGTTTTCCGACGACGCTGCAGCTCCTCGGCGGCGCGGTGATCGTGGCCAGCTGCATCGCCGCCCAGATCGCGCAGCTCCGCCGCCGCTGACGCGGCCCATCGTCCGCGTCGGGCGGATATGCTTCAATCCCGCGGCATGGCCGACCCCGCCGCCACGGCATCTCGTGAACGCGTCCTCGCCAACGCCGGCGTCTGGATCACGATCCTGGCGTGGAGCTCGCTGTTTCCCGGCCTGCAAATCGCGCTGCGGAGCTGGCATCCGTTGACACTCGCCCCCGCCCGCCTCGCCTTCGCCGCCCTCGTCATGCTGGTCTTCCTCGCGTGCACGGAGGGCGCGCGCGGCTTCACCCGCGGCCTCCCCTGGATGCGCCTGTCCGTGCTGGGTGCGGTCGGCATCTGCGGCTATATGACCCTGATGTCGTTCGGCCTGGTCTACGCGGGCGCCGTGTCGGCCGCGATCATCAGCACGCTGACCCCGGCCGTGGCGGCGTTGATGGCACGCTTCGTCTATGGCGAGCGGCTGGCGCGCACCACGCGCTGGGCCGCGGCTACGGCGGTGTTCGGCGGCGTGGTCGTGGCGCTCGGCGGGCCGCGGCAGGATATGCATTTCCTAGGCGGCGAGTTGCTGCTGTTCGCCGCCCTGGTCGCGTGGGTCTGGTACCAGTTCGGTTGTCAGAAGCACCTGCTGCACCTTTCGCAGGCGCAGGTAACGACCTTCACCTCGCTGACGGCGACCGTGGCCTCCGTGGCCGTTGCCCTGGTCGTGCGGTTCGGCTTTGGCCAGACTCTGGCCATGGACCTGTCGGCGAACTCGCTTCTTCTCGTCTTCTATCTATCGATGGCGGCGGGCGGATTCATCCTCCTGCTCTGGCATTACGCGATCCGGCGCCTCGGCGTGACGGTGACCGCCATCTGCTACAACACCACGCCCGTGCTTTCGCTGTGCCTGACCGCGCTTCTGATCGGCGACCGGCCGACGCCTTTGCAGGCCGTGGGCGGCGTCATCATCGTGGGCAGCGCGCTATTCGCGCAAATCCGCGCCGAGCGCGACCGGCGGCGCGCCGTCAGCGGAACATCTGCTTGATCGCGTCCATCTTCTCGAAGCCGCGCCGCGTTTCCATCGACATATCCTTGCTGCAAACGCTGTCGAAACCCGACTGGCGGATACTGGCGCGCGTGACCTTCAACTGCTCGCCGAAGGTCTTGTCGTATTGCGAGCCGAAATAATCGATATCCGCCGTGCCATAGCCGACCTGATACAGATAATCGTAGAGGTTGCGGATGTCGGAGGCCGCGAAAGACGCGCTGCCCGCGCAAGCCGCGGGCACGGCCGTAATGGTGGCGACTTCGCGCAGCATATCGACCACGCGGCCGCGGTTGGTCTTCAGCCGCGTTTCGGAAATCGCCGAGCCTTGCTTCTGGGTCTGCTGACCCGCGGCCTGCCCCTGCAATGCCTGGAAGTTCAACTCCGGCAGCTTGGCGATGGCCTGCTTGGGCAACTCGCAATTGTACCATTGCAGGATTTGCAGCGCGATCAGCTGATGCAAGAGGGCGTTGTTCAGATAGGCTTGGCGAAGCTGCGCCAGCGCCATGTCGGCATCGACCACGCCGCTATTCTGCTCGACGGTTGCGATGCCCTGGCGATATTGCGCGAGCGCGTTTTCGCAGACTTGCGCGCCGTCGCCGCCGCGCGCCGCGCGCGCATCCGGCGCCGTGACCAAAAGAACCGCGGCCAACGCGCAGAAAGACGCGGCGAAACGAGCCAGAAATGCGATCCGGTGGCCTGTCATGGGGTGAAGCCGTAGCCCGCCCCGCGCCGCCGCGCAAGCGTCAGGGCGCGTAGCGCACGCGCCAAATGACGGACGCGTAGTCGTCGGCGATCAGGAGGCTGCCGTCTTTGGCCACCGCCAGACCCGCGGGCCGGCCCCGGACCACGGCCGGGTCCTTGCCGCCCAGCCAAAACCCGGAGGCGAAAATCTCGTAATAGTCGGCGGGCTTCTTGTCCTTGAAGGGCACGCGCACCACGGCATAGCCCTGGGGCTCCGCCGCGTTCCACGATCCGTGCAGCGCCACGAAGGCGTCGCCCCGATACTCCGGCGGAAACTGGTCGCCATCGTAAAAGACGAGTCCCAGCGGCGCGGAATGGGAGCGGAACAGGGTATCGGGCACGATGGCCTTGGCCACCAGGTCGGGACGCTTCTCGGCCAGCTTGGGCTGCGGATGCGCGCCGATATAGGAGTAGGGCCAGCCGTAAAACCCGTCGCGCTTCACCTTGGTCAGATAATCGGGCACCAGCCCGTCGCCCAACCCGTCGCGTTCATTGACCACGACATAAAGATCATTGGTGCCGGGGTAGAAGGCGATACCGACCGGATTGCGCAGGCCACTGGCGAAGGTGCGCTGGCCGCTGCCGTCGACCGCGAACTCCTGGACCGTCGCGCGCGGCGCGGCCTCCTCCTCCACGTTGCCGCGCGAGCCGATCGCGACATAGACATGCCTGCCGTCCGGACTGACGGCGATATTCCGCGTCCAGTGGCCGCCCGGCGCACCGAAGGCACCCTCCGGCGTGATCCGTTGGGGCTTGTCGCGCGCTTCGGTGTCGCCCGGCTCGTAGGGAATCCGCCAAAGGCCGCGCGTGTCCGCCACATAGAAAAACCCAGGCCGGATGGCCATGCCATGAGGCCGGTCGAATCCGTCCGCGAAAACTTTTTCGGTTTCGGCGCGACCATCGCCGTCCTCGTCACGCAGCAGCCAGACCTTGCCGCTGCGCAATTGCGTCGCGAAGACGTCGCCGTTGGACGCGACCTCGAGCCAGCGCACCTGCGCGACCTGATCGGTGAAAACCTCGCCCACGAAACCCTTGGGCACCACGAGGTTGCTTCCGGCCAACGTCTGGTGAAGCCGGGGCGGATTGGAGACGCTGGGCGTCGCATAGGGCGCCGGCATGTCCTGGGCCCGGACTTCGATGCGCGCGCCGGGCGGCTCCTCGACCGCGCCGGCGTCGCCGAACGTGCCGAGCCAAGCCGCCACCAGGGCCGCGGGAACGAAGATCGCGCCGTGTTTCATCAGGCCCGCCCGTTGCCGTTACCAAGCCCCTTATCCTACCCAACCGTGGCGACAAGAAGGCGGGCGCGCTTTAGCGCCCCTTCGCCGCCAGGGCCGCGACGCCGGGTAATGTCTTGCCCTCGAGCCATTCCAGGAAGGCGCCGCCGGCGGTCGAGACATAACTGAAATCCTCGCCCACGCCCGCATGCGCCAGAGCCGCGACCGTGTCGCCGCCGCCCGCGACGGAGAGAAGCGCGCCATTCTTGGTCAGCGTGGCCGCGTGACGCGCGACCGCGTTGGTGCCCTGATCGAACGGCGCGGTTTCGAAGGCGCCGAGCGGGCCGTTCCAGACCAGCGTCTTGGCGCGCTCCAATTCCGCGTTCACCCGCGCGACCGTGGCCGGCCCCACGTCCAGGATCATCATGTCGGCGGGCGTCGCGGAAACCGGTACGGTGCGCGTCTCGACGCCGGATTTGAGCGCGGAGGCCACCACGGCATCCTCGGGCAGAAGGATCGCGCAACCCGCCGCCTTGGCCGTGGCCTCGATCTCGCGCGCGGTCGCGGCCATGTCGCGCTCGCACAGCGACTTACCGACCTCGATGCCGCGCGCGTTCAGGAACGTGTTGGCCATGCCGCCGCCGATCACCAGCGCGTTGACCTTCTTCACCAGGTTGCCGAGCAAATCGAGCTTGGTGGAAATCTTGGCTCCACCGACGATGGCGACGACCGGCCGCTTCGGCGCCTCGAGCGCCCGGCCGAGATGCTCTAGCTCTTCCTGCATCAGGCGGCCGGCCGCGGCAGGCAGCAATTTCGCCAGCGCCTCGGTCGAAGCATGCGCGCGATGGGCGGCGGAGAACGCATCGTTGACATAAAGGTCGCCGAGCTTGGCCAGCGCGGCCGCGAAGTCCGCGTCGTTGGCTTCCTCGCCCTTGTGGAAGCGCAGATTCTCCAGCACCAGCACCTGGCCGTCCTTCAGCGCCGCGACCGCTTCCTCGGCGGCGGGGCCGACGCAATCCTCGGCGAAGGCGACCGCGCGGCCGCCCAGCGCCTTGCCCAGTGCCGCCGCGATGGGATGCAGCGACAACGCCGCGTCGCGCCCCTTGGGCCGGCCGAAATGCGACACCACGACAACACGCGCGCCCTTTTCCGCCAATTCGCGCAAGGTCGGCGCCAGACGGTCGAGGCGCGTCGTGTCGGTCACCTTTCCGTCCGCCACGGGCACGTTCAGGTCGGCGCGCACGACGACGCGGCGGCCGCGGACGGACAAATCATCGATGGTGCGGAAATCGGGCATGGGCTTACTCACTGTCTTTGGGTGCGGCCGGAACCAAGCACAGGACAGGATGATTTTCAATCGACCGCGGCGATTGCGGCACGCCGGGAAAGCCTTTCTAATGGCGGAAGACTGCGACAGAAGACCACGCCGGCGGGGGGAGCGATGACCATCACCGTGGCGATCGTGGGCTCGGGGCCGAGCGGATTCTATACCGCCGCGTCTTTGCTCGAGTCCGGCGCCGACGTCCAGATCGACATCATCGAGCGACTGCCGACGCCGTTCGGGCTGATCCGCGGCGGCGTGGCGCCGGACCATCAAACCACCAAGCGCGTGATGAAGGCCTACGAGCGCACGGCGCTGGCCGCGCCCGTGCGCTATTACGGCAACGTGCTGGTCGGACGCGACGTAAGCCTGGCCGAGCTGCGCGCGACCTACGATGCCGTCGTGCTGGCCGTGGGCGCGCCGTTCGACCGGCCCCTCGGCATTCCCGGCGAGGACAAGAAAGGCGTCTACGGCTCGGCTTCCTTCGTCGGCTGGTACAACGGCCATCCGGATTTCCGCGATCTGGAACCCGATCTCAACACCACGGGCGTCGCCATCATCGGTAACGGCAACGTGGCCATCGACTGCGCCCGTGTGCTGGTGAAGACGCGGAAGGAAATGACGACCTCGGACCTGTCCGACCATGCGGCCGAGGCGATCGAGAAATCGCCCATCACCGACGTCTATATGTTCGGCCGGCGTGGCCCCATCGAAGCCAAGTTCACCAACGTCGAACTGCGCGAGATGGGCGAGTTGGAGGATTGCCACGCGGTGGTCGATCCGGCGCAACTGCCCGGCGCCGTCACGGGCGAGATGTCCGACCGCGACCGGCGTTTGCGCGAAAAAAATTTGGCGACGCTCAAGGAATTCGTCGCGATTCCGGCGGGCGCGCGGAAGAAACGCGTCCATTTCGCCTTCTACGCCAAGCCCATCGAGATTCTCGGCGGTGGCGAGGTCGAAGCTTTGAGGCTGGAGCGCACCAAGGTCGTGGATGGCCGCGCGGTCGATACGGGCGAGTTCTTCGAGGTGAAATGCGGCCTGGTCATCGCCGCCATCGGTTATACGGGCGAACCGCTCGACGGCGCGCCGTTCGACGCCAAACAGGGCGTCGTGACGAACCAGGAAGGACGCATCGAGCGCGGCCTTTATGCCGCGGGCTGGATTCGGCGCGGACCCACGGGTGTCATCGGCACCAACAAGCCCGACGGCGACATGGTGGCGGAACATATCGTCAAGGAACTGGCGCCGGGCGGGAAACCGGGCCGGGCGGCCTTCGAGGCGCTTCTGGCCAAGAAAGGCGTCGCGCCCGTCACCTACCCCGATTGGAAGACCATCGAGGCGGCCGAAATCGCGGCCGCGGCACCCGGCGCCCCCCGGCGGAAATTCGCCCGCGTAACCGAGATGTTAAGCCTTCTGGGCCGGCCCGGCTGAGGGGGAAAGACCCCAGGAAGAGTCCAGTGGACCGGCCGGAAGAGACGACCTAGTTTCTTAGGTCCGAACGCACTTTTTGGCATGACGGCCGGCCCGGCGAGACCGCGGGCGGCACAGCCCGCAACGACCACGCAAACAGAGCGACAACGGTAATCCCGATCATGGCGACAGCGACCGCAGAAAAACTGACCTCTTCGCATCGCGAGAAACTGGAATCCGTCGTCGTACGGTTCGCGGGCGATTCGGGCGACGGCATGCAGCTGACCGGCAGCCAGTTTACCGACGCCACGGCCCTGGCCGGCAACGACTTGGCCACCTTCCCCGATTTCCCGGCCGAGATCCGCGCGCCCACGGGCACGACCTACGGCGTCTCCGCTTTCCAGATCAATTTCGGCTCGCACACGATCGAAACCGCGGGCGACGAGGTCGACGTTCTGGTGGCCATGAATCCGGCCGCGCTCAAGGTCAATTTGGCCGATGTGCGCTCGGGCGGCACGGTCATCGTGGACACCGGCGAGTTCAACGCGAAGAACATGCAGAAGGCGGGCTATGCGCAGAACCCGCTGGAGGACGGCTCGCTCTCCAAGGTGCGCCTGATCAAGATCGACATGTCCAAGCTGACGCTCGAGGCCGTGAAGCCCGCGGGCGTGTCGAACAAGGACGGCTTGCGCTGCAAGAATATGTGGGCGCTGGGTCTGGTCTATTGGATGTATGGCCGCGACCGGGCGCCGACCGTCGAGTGGCTGCAGAAGAAATTCGCCAAGAAGCCCGAGGTGGCGACCGCCAACGTGGCCGCGGTGAACGCGGGCCACGCCTATGGCGAGACGGCGGAGCTGCAGGACCTTGTCCCGGCCTATGTGGTGCCGCCCGCCGTCATCGAACCGGGCCTCTACCGCAACGTGACGGGCACCGAGGCGCTGGCCTGGGGCCTGGTCGCGGGTGCCGAGCGCGCAAACCTCAAGATGTCGTTCTGTTCCTATCCGATCACGCCCGCATCGGCCCTGCTGCATGTGCTCGCGAACATGAAGCAGTTCGACGTTTCGACCTTCCAGGCCGAGGACGAGATCGCCGCCGTCTGCGCGGCCATCGGCGCGTCCTATGCAGGGGCGCTCGGCGTCACCTCGAGCTCCGGCCCCGGCGTCGCGCTCAAGACCGAAGCCATCGGCTTGGCCATCGCGACCGAATTGCCGCTGGTCATCGTCAATGCCCAACGCGCGGGCCCTTCGACGGGCATGCCGACCAAGACCGAACAGTCGGACCTCTATCAATCGGTCTTCGGCCGCAACGCCGACAGCCCCTTGGCCGTCATGGCCACGCGCTCGCCGGGCGATTGCTTCGAGACCGCGATCGAGGCCGTGCGCATCGCGGTCAAGTACATGACGCCGGTGATCCTGTTGACCGACGGCTATCTGCAAAATGCCTCGGAGCCTTGGCGGATTCCGGACTTGGACCAGATCAAGCCGTTCCCAGTCGCCTTCCGCACCGATCCCGAGGGGTTCCATCCGTTCCTGCGCGACCCGCAGACCTTGGCCCGGGTTTGGGCCGTGCCGGGCACGCCGGGCCTGGGCCACCGCATCGGCGGCATCGAGCGCGACTACAACACCGGCCATATCTCCTATGACCCGGCCAACCACCAGCGCATGACGGATGCGCGTGCGCAGAAGATCCTGAACATCGCCAACGACATTCCCTTGCAGGCGGTCGACCAGGGGCCGGACAGCGGCAAGGTCGCCGTGGTCGGCTGGGGCTCCACCTACGGCCCAATCAACCGCGCGGTCTCGGCATTGTTGGCCCAGGGCAAGTCGGTCAGCCACATCCACCTGCGCCATATCTGGCCGATGCCCAAGAACCTCGGCGTATTGCTGCGCCGGTTCGAGAAGGTGATCGTGCCCGAAATGAACAACGGCCAGCTGGTCACGCTCCTGCGCGCCGAATATCTCGTGCCCGCCGAAGGCGTGAACAAGGTGAACGGCAAGCCGTTCAAAATCGGCGAGATCGAAGCCGCGATCCGCGCCCGATTGGAGAAGTGAGATGAACATCGCGACCCCGCCGGAAAAGCTGAAGCCCGAGGACTTCGAGTCCGACCAGGAATTGCGCTGGTGCCCCGGCTGCGGCGACTACGCCATCATCAAGTCGGTGCGCAAGGCGCTGGCCGATATCGGCACGCCGAAGGAAAAGACCGTGTTCGTCTCCGGCATCGGCTGCGCGGCGCGTTTCCCCTATTACATCTCGACCTACGGCTTCCACACGATCCACGGCCGTTCGCCCGCGATCGCCACGGGCGTCAAGCTGACGAACCCGGAGCTGGATGTCTGGGTCGTGGGCGGCGACGGCGACATGCTGTCGATCGGCGGCAACCACCTGCTGCACGCGCTGCGCCGCAACGTCGACCTCAACATCCTGCTGTTCAACAACGAGATCTACGGCCTGACCAAGGGCCAGTATTCGCCCACCTCGCGCGTCGGCACGCGCTCGCCGTCCACCCCCTTGGGGTCGGTCGACACGCCCGTCTCGGCGGCGCGCTATGCGCTCGGCGCGGGTGCCAGGTTCGTCGCGCGCGGCATCGACACGCAGCAGAAAGTCCTGCCCGAGACGCTCAAGCGCGCGCACGCGCACAAGGGCGCGTCCTTCGTCGAGATCTTCCAGAACTGCATCGTCTACAACGACGGCGTCTTCGACCACTTCACGGCCAAGCCCGTGGCGGCCGACATGCAGATCTTCGTCGAGCACGGCAAGCCGTTGAAGTTCGGCAAGGACGGCACGCGCGGCCTGCGCCTCAAGCCCGGCGCGCTGGAAATGGAGATGGTCACGATCGGCGAGAACGGCGTCACCGAAGCCGACATCCTGGTTCATGACGAGCGCAACCTGACCCTGGCCAACTGGCTGGCGGCCATGGAAGCGCCCTTCCCCGTCGCCATCGGCGTGATCTATTGCAGCCCCGCGCCGCAATCCTTCGACGCCGCCGTGCATGCTCAGACCGCCGCCGTGCGCGAGAAGACGCCCAAGGGCGACCTGAAGGCGCTGCTGCGCCGCGGCCACACCTGGCAGGTCGGCGCGTAACGAATCCGCTTCATCACGACCGAAAAAGGCGCCGCGAGGCGCCTTTTTCATGTCGCCACGAAAGGCTTTCGCGCGGACCCGAAGCTCCATAACCTCGCTGCCTAACTCGGGGGAGTTTCCATGCGCGACGCACTGCCCAGCCACGCCCAGGCCGTCATCGTGGGCGGCGGCATATCCGGCGCGAACCTGGCCTATCATTTGGCCAAGCGCGGCTGGCGCGACGTGGTTCTGATCGAGCGCCAGCAGCTTTCCAGCGGCACGACCTGGCATTCGGCCGGCAACATCACGCGCCTCGTCACCGGCCTCAACACCATGCGGCACCACGCCTATGCCGGCGATCTGTACAAGACGCTGGAGGCCGAGACCGGCCAGCATGTCGGCTGGCGCGAGTGCGGCCGCGTCATCCTGGCGCGCACCGAGGCGCGCGTGGCCGAGCTGCACCGCCTGAAGACCACGGGTCGGTCGCTCGGCATCGACATGCACCTCATCTCGCCGCGCGAGGCGGAAGAGAAAATCCCCGTCATGCAGGCCAAGGACACGATCGGCGCCATCTGGTGCCCGAGCGACGGGCGCGTCAATCCGACCGATCTTCTGGCGGCGCTGATCAAGGGCGCCAAGCAAGGCGGCCTGCGCGTGTTCGAGAACACCGGCGTCACCGGCTTCCGCGCCAAGGGCGGCCGCGTCGCGGGTGTGATGACGGACAAAGGCGAGATCGCGACCGACGTGGTGATCAACTGCGCGGGCCTCTGGGGCCGGCAGATCGGCGCCCTGGCGGGCGTGACCGTGCCGCTTTACGCCGTCGAACACTTCTATCTTCTGACCAAGCCGATTCCGGGCATCAAGCCGGACATGCCGACCTTCCGCGATCCCGACGGCCTCATCTATGGGCGCGAGGATGTGGGTGGCATCCTGGTCGGCTGCTTCGACAAGGGGGCCAAGGCCCTGCCGCTGGAGCGCATCCCGTCCGACTTTTCGTTCAGCCTCTTGAACGAGGATTGGGACCAGTTCGAGCCCTATCTGGAGACGGCGATCAAGCGCATCCCGGCGCTGGAGACGGCCGAGGTGACCATGCTGCTGAACGGGCCCGAGAGCTTCACGCCCGACGGCAACCCGATCGCGGGCGAGGCGCCGGGCCTGCGCGGCTATTTCGTCATGGCGGGGATGAACTCGGCGGGCGTCACGTCCACCGCCAGCATCGGCCGCGCGCTGGCCGACTGGATCGTCGAAGGCCACCCGTGCGAGGACCTGACCGACCTCGATATGCGCCGCTTCGGCGATTTCCACGGCGGCGAAACCTTCCTCAAGGCGCGCGTGTCGGAGATCCCGAGTTTCCATTTCTTCATCCACGACGCGGGCCACGACTTCCAGAGCGGGCGCGACATGCGCCTGAGTCCTCTACACGCCCGCCTGGCCGCGCGCGGCGCGCATTTCAGCTCCGCTTTCGGCTGGGAACGGCCGACCTGGTTCGGCGAGAACGGCAAGACCCATGCGGAGGCGACGGCGGCGGAATGCCATGCCGCCGCCAACGGCGCGGCGCTGTTCGACCGCACGAGCCTCGGCAAGGCGCTGGTGCAAGGGCCGGATGCCGGTGCCTTGCTGCAAAGCCTGTGCGCCAGCGACGTGGGATCGTTGAAGCCGGGAGAGGCGCGCGCGACCGCCTTCCTCGACGCGCGCGCGCATGTGCAGGCATTGCCCGTGATCGTCCGGCTCGACGGTGACTCCTGGCTGGTCTTGAGCGCGGCCGAACAGACCACGCGCGACCGCGACTGGATCGCGCGTCATGCCCCGGCCAACGCGCGCGCGGCCGTCAGCGATGTCAGCGCGGCCTGGGGGGCGCTGGGCCTGCGCGGGCCAGCTTCGGGTGCGCTGTTGGCGTCGCTCGGCGGCGAGCCGGGCGGCTCCGGCGCCATCGCGCTCGGCTATGCGCCCGTCCGCGCCGTGAAAGGGGCGTTCGGTGACGACTGGCTCCTGCTGACGCCCATCGAATTCGCGCTGGGGCTTTACGATTCGATCGCGGCCGCCGATCCCGCGCCCGTGCTCGCGGGTTCCTTGGCCAGCGAGGCGCTGCGTCTGGCCGACGGAAGGCCGGCCTGGGGGCTGGACGTCACCGACCAGACCCATGCGCTTTCGGCATCGCTCGGCGCGCTGATCGATGCGAAGAGACGGGAGACCTTCATGGGCAGCGGTGCCTTGGCCGCGTCGAAGCCCTCCGCCACCATCCGCCGCTGCTTCGTGGTCGCGGGCGACGGCGCACGGCCGCAGGCGGCGGCGCCGGTCCTTTTGCGCAACAAGGTGATCGCTACCGTGACCTCGGCGGCCTGGGCGCCCCATCTCGAGCGGATGCTGATCATGGCCCAAGTGCCGGCGCGCGCGGGCGCGGGCCTCGTGGTCGACGCCGAAGGCCAAGAACGCGCGCTCGAGCCGCGATGACCGCGCACCAAGCCACCGCCGCGGATCTGCGTCCTTCCACGCCCTTGTGGGCGGCGGGGCTGGTTCTTCTGGCCGGATTCCTGTGGAGCCTGCAGGGCGTGACCATCCGCCTCCTGGAGGTGGCGACCAGCGAGCAGACCATCTTCTGGCGCAACCTGTCGCAGTGCGGCGCGCTGGTCTTGTTCATCGCCATCCGAAACCGCGGCGATGTGATCGGCGCCATCCAGCGCGCGGGGAAGCTGGGCGTCTTGGGCGGGACGTTCCAGACCATCTCCAGCGTCACCGTCGTATTCGCCTTCGCCTATACCACGGTCGCCAACGTCAACTTCATCCTTTCGACCTCGCCCTTCATGGCGGGTTTCCTGGCCTGGGTGTTCCTGCGCGAACGGCTGAGCAAGCGCACCATCATAGCCATGGCGGTGGCCCTGGCTGGTGTCGGCATCATGATGCTGGACGGGCTGACCGGCGGACACCTGATCGGCAACGGGCTCGTCGTCATCACGACGCTGTGCTTCTCGGCGCTCGCCGTCATCCTGCGCACCAACCGGCATGTCGACATGCTGCCCACCATTTTCTGGGGCGCGGGCTTCGGCACGATCGCGGGGTTCGTTCTTTCGGGCGGCGAGATCGCCCTGCCGATGCGCGACATCTTGTTGTGCGTCGTCATGGGCGCGATCCAAATCGGGTTGGGTCAAGCGCTGTTCATCCTGGCCTCGCGCCACGTGCCAGCCGCGCTGCTGGCCTTCCTGTCCCTGTCCGAGATCGTGCTGGGGCCGATCTGGGCGTGGCTGGGCGTCAACGAGGTGCCGAGCGAACTGACCCTCGTCGGCGGCGGCGTGGTGATCGCGGCCCTGGTCTGGCAGGCTTGGATGGGCGCGCGGCGAGCGCGCTGAGGAGGCAGCAATGCTCGATTTCCGCACCGACACCGCGGCCGGCCATATCGGCAAGGAGCTGTTCGTCTCCGACTGGACACCAATCACGCAAGCCCAGGTGACCGGCTTCGCCGAGGCCACGCGGGATCTCGACTGGATGCATGTCGACGTCGCGCGCTCGAAGCGCGAGAGCCCTTACAAGGGCACCATCGTCCAGGGCTTCCTGATGCAGTCGCTGGTGATCTACTTCAACCACAAGGCCGGCCTGGTGCCGGCGGACACGGAATACGGCCTCAACTACGGCATGGAGAAGGTGCGCTTCCTCCTGCCCGTGCCGACGGGATCGCGCGTGCGCGACCGCATCACACTGACCGATTTCCACGAACGCGCGCCCGGCCGCTTCATGCAGCGGTCGACCCACACGCTGGAGCTGGAAGGGCACGACAAGCCGGCCATGGTGGCCGATTGGCTGGTGCTGTGGTTCCGGACGCTGAATTCCTGAAGCGCCGGGACCGTTCGGCCTTATGACGCTCGCCCCCCAGCGTTCGCGGACGCTCGACGGCATCCTCCTGATGGGCGCGGCCTTCACGCTGCTGCCCATGATGGACGCCGTGGGCAAATACCTGACGCACGACTACCACACGTTCCAGATCATCTGGGCGCGATACTTCTTCCAAGCCATCTGCCTGTCCGTCGTGGTGTTCTCGCGCCGTCCGCTGTCGATCATGCGCACACGAGAGCCGGGCATTCAGTTCGCGCGCGCCTTCTCGGGATGGGCGTCGAACATCCCGTTCATCTTCGCCCTGATGTTCATTCCCTTGGCGGACGCCGTCGCCGCCATGATGGTCGGGCCACTGATCGTGACCGCTTTGTCCGTGCCGATGCTGGGAGAAAAAGTCGGCATCCGGCGCTGGTGCGCCGTCGCCGTGGGCTTGGCCGGTGCGCTAATCGTCATCCGTCCCGGCCTGGGGTTGATGCATTGGGCGATCTCGCTGCCGATCCTGACCGCGGTCTGCTTTGCCCTGTTCCAGATTTTCACGCGCCGTCTGAGCGCAACCGAGGATTCCGACGCCACTCTTATGTTCGGTTCGTATGGCGCGGTGCTGTTGAGCGTCCCTTTCCTGCCCTTCGTGTGGAAGACACCGGATCTCACGGGCTGGGGCCTCATGATCCTGATGGGAATGCTGTTCGCCGGAGCACACCTTACCATCGTGCGTGCGCTGCACTTCGCTGCGGCGTCCGTTCTGGCGCCCTTCGCCTATGTCCAGATTCTCAGCGCGACCGTTCTCGGTCTGCTCGTCTTCGGCGACTTCCCCGATCGCTGGACGCTGGTCGGCGCCGCCGTCATCTGCGCGAGCGGCTTGTATGTCGCGCACCGCGAGCGCCAACAGGCGCGGCGCGGCGTATCTGCCGATTGAGACGCGCGCGGCTAGGCGCGCTTGCGCGCGTCCGCGGCCGCCGCGGACATGTGGTTCAGGCGCAAGGTCAGGCAGAAGGCGGCGCCGCCCGCCATGCGGAACGCCTCCAGCGGCACCACCACGGCTTCGTAACCACGCTCGGCCATGCGCGCGCGCAAATCGTCACCGCACGCGCTCATGATGACTTTATTGCCGATGGCGACCGCGTTGGCGGCGAAGCCCGCCGCGTCCTCGGCGCTGACGTCGATCAGCTTGTCGCGGCCCGCCTCCTCGCGCAGGCGGCCATAGGACGCGGCGCTGAAGGCCGGCGCGTGGCACAGAAGCTCGCCGCCCGGCAGCGGGCAGAGGCAGACATCCATGTGATAGAAGCGCTGGCTGACCAGCTCCAGCGGCACCACGGGCACGCCGAAGAATTCCGCCGTGTGGGCCGCCGCCGACAGCGACGAGCGCGGCCCATGCCCCGCCCAGAACAGGCCGCGCGAAGCATCCCAGATGCAATCGCCGGCGCCTTCCTGCGTCATGCCCTGGGGCAGCATCTCGGCATGGTCGAGCAAGCCGCGCGCGACGAGGCCGCGGAAATAGGCCAGAAAATGCGCCTCCTCGCCCTGTCGCTCGGGCCAGCGGAAGCGCGCGACCAGCGCCTTGCGGTCGAGCACCACGGCCGCGTTCGCCGTGAACACCATGTCGGGCAGACCGGGTTCGGGCTTCACCAGCTCGATCTCGGCACCCGCCGCGGCGAGCGCGTTCTTGAAACCCTGCCATTCCGCGCGCGCCTGAACCTTGAGCGCGTCGGCGCCCTGCCCCCAGCGGCCCGGTTCCATCCACGGGTTGATCGCATAGACCACCGCGAAATGATCGGGCGGGCAAAGCACGAGGCGCGGGGCAACGGTCTTGGTCACGTGCGGGTCTCCATCACAACAGGGTCGCGACGCGCGGCATGGCTCACGCCGATCTCGCGCAGGGTTTCGGCGAAGCGCTCCACCGCCCAGTCGATCTCGGCACGCGTCACGACGAAGGGCGGCGCGAAGCGAACGACGGTCTCATGGGTCTCCTTGGACAAAACGCCCTTGGTCATCAGCAGTTCGCAGACCTGGCGCGCCGAGGCGAAGGACGGCTCGATCTCAACACCGACCCACAGGCCACGGCCGCGCACCGAACGGACACCGGGTACCGCGACCGCACGCAGACGCTCGATCAGATAGGCGCCCAACTCGGCGCTGCGTTCGACCAGCTTCTCGTCCTCCAGCACCCGCAGCGCTTCCAGCGCCACGGCGGCGGCCAGCGGATTGCCGCCGAAGGTCGAGCCATGGCTGCCGGGCTCGAACAGCTCCATCACCTCGCGGCGTGCGAGGAAGGCCGAGACGGGCAGAAGCCCGCCGCCCAGCGCCTTGCCCACGATCAGCCCATCGGGGCGGACATCCTCGTGCTCGAAGGCGAACATCTTGCCCGTGCGTCCCAGGCCCGACTGGATCTCGTCGAGGATCAACAAGACATTGTGACGGTCGCATGCGCGGCGCAGCGCGCGCAGGAACCCTTCGGGCGGCACCACGACGCCGGCCTCGCCCTGGATCGGTTCGACCAGCACGGCGCAGGTGTTGGGTCCAAGCGCCTTCTCGAACGCGGCCGCGTCGCCGAACGGCGCTTCGCGGAAGCCGGGCGTGAAGGGGCCGAAATCGGCGCGGTAATCGGCATCGGACGAGAAGCCCACGATCGTCGTGGTGCGGCCGTGAAAATTGCCGCTGGCGACCACGATCTCGGCGCGGCCGGGTGCGATGCCTTTCACGCGATAACCCCAGCGGCGCGCGGCCTTGATGGCTGTCTCGACGGCCTCGGCGCCCGTGTTCATGGGCAGGGCCATGTCCATGCCAGAGACCTGGCAAAGCTTCTCCAGGAACGGCCCGAGCGCGCCCGTGCGGAAGGCGCGCGAGGTCATGGCCAGGTGGCTGGCCTGTTCCGCCAAGACGCGCACGAGGCGCGGATGGGCGTGGCCGTGGCTGACCGCCGAATAGGCGCTCATCATGTCGAGATAGCGCTTGCCGTGCTCGTCCGTGAGCCAGGCGCCGTGCCCCTCCACGAGCGTGACGGGCAGCGGCGCATAGTTGTGCGCGCAATAGCGGGCTTCGAGATCGCGTTCCGTTGTCATGATCGTATTCTCCCTCTCCCCACAACATGGGAAGGTACAAGCGGCTTTTGGTGCCGAAGTGGCGATATGGATCGGGTAAAGATGCGGCGGCGGCCGGCCGCCGCCGCACAAGATTCCGGCCGCGCCTAGCGCGGCGGCTTGGAGCCCGCGAGCCGCTCCAACGGATAACCCGCGAACGGCTTGACCGGTTCGATGACGACGTAGCTGAAATACTGGCCGATCGGCAGCCGGTCCTGGATCAGCTTTTCGCTCAGCGCCTGATAGCTGGCGATGTCCGCGCAGACGAATTTGAGCAGATAATCGAAGCCGCCGCCCATCTTATGGGCCTCGACGATCTCGGGTACTGCGCGGATGGCCTTCTCGAAACGGGTGAAACTGTCGCGCCCGTGGCCGCGCAGGGTCACTTGCGCGAAGACCGTGACGCTCTCGCCCAGCTTGGCCAGGTCGATCTCCGCACCGTAACGGCGGATATAGCCGGCCTGCTCCAACCGCTTCAGCCGTTCCAGGCACGGCGACGGCGTCAGGCCCACGGCTTCGGCCAGCTTCACGTTCGGGATGCGCCCGTCGAGCTGGAGGGTGGACAGGATTCGAAGGTCGATCCGGTCGAGCTTGTGGTCACGCGCCATGGGACTTGCCCTTTCTGTTCCGTCGCGCCGGTACACGGCGCGGTGGAAGCCGCGGGGTGTCCGGCCTTAAGTGGAATTCGCCTTTTCTGGAAAACCGATGCTGCGCCCGGCTTGCGCCGGTCGCGGCAGGTTCGCCTGGGCGACGGTCATCGCTTCGAGACGCACGACGGTTTCTGGCTTGTAGGGTACCGAGCGCCGCTGGGACAAATCGATATGCAGGTACATCACTTCGTTGGTGGCCGCGAGATAGCCTTTATCGACGTTATGCATCGAGAAAAACGCCCGCGTGCGCTTGGCGTCGTAACCCAAAAGCTGGCCGGTGAAGCGCAGCGTATCGCCCTCGACCACCTCGCGCAGGAAATTGATGTGGGATTCCAGCGCGAACTGGGCGTGGTTGGTGCGCGTGCGGTATGGACCCGAAAGATCGAGGTGCTGAAAGAAGTCGCTGGCCGCGTATTCGAACGCCAACTGGTAGTAACCAATGTTCATGTGGCCGCTGTAGTCGATCCACGCGGCCGGCACGATCTGGTCTTTGCATTCGAAGAGAGCCATGGCGGCGCGCACTCTAAGAGAGCGGCCGCCGCGCCGTAAAGCGGAGTCTGGGTTGTGGGGGCACGTATCCCGGCGCAGTATGGCGGCCCGACGAAAAAATGGACCCCGCCATGACCGCTCATCCCCGCGCCGACATTGCCGTTCTGACCGACGATCCGGTGCGCAACCATCCGACGCGCGGCGAGCAGTTGGACATCCTGACCTCGCTGGCCGCCGCCTGGAGCAAGGACGGCGACGCGGTGCTCGACCTGGGCGTGGGGGTCGGCTATGTCGCGCGCATGCTCTTGGAAAAGCGGCCGGGCGTACGCCTGGTGGGCGTCGACCTCAAGCCCGAATCGCTGGCCAAGGCGCGCGAGACGCTGGCGCCCCTGTCGCCCGGCATCACGCTGGTCGAGGGCGACCTCGGTGCGATCGAAAAATTGTCCGTGCCCGCCGGTCCCTATGCCTGCATCTTCACGGTCCTGACCTTTCACGACCTGACGGACGCGGCGAAGAAACGTGTGATCCAATGGGTCGCCCAGCGCCTGGCACCGGGTGGCGTTTTCCTGCTGATGGACCGCTTGCGCCTCGACCAGCCCGCGCTTTTCCCGCTCCAGGTCGCGCTTTGGGACCGCATGAACCGCGTCTATGGCGGCTCCATGCGGCGCGCCGAAACCTACGGCGCCTATGTGGCCGATCTCGACAAGACCAACACGCCCGCGCGGCTGGCCGACTACATGGCGTGGTTCGCCGAAGCCGGGCTTTCAGCCGACACCGTGCATCGCCACGGCAATATCGCGATCCTGGCGGCCGCCAAGCCCGCGTGAGCTAAGGCCGCACCGTCGCGGCCACGTCGTGGTAGCTGCGCGTCGGCGCGACCGCGATCATGTCGGCATAGGGCGTCACGGTCGCCATGAAGGCACCGCTGGCCTCGTTGGCTTCGCAATCGGCCTTGGAGCCCCAAAGCGACAGCGACACGGCTTCGCCCGTCTTGCGGTCGACCATCAGATAGGCGCCGCGAAAGCCGGACTCCTTCCGGTAGCTCGAGACGTGCCCGGGCCAGCCGGCGGCAACGGCGTCGATCTTGTCCACCTTCAGGCCCGGCAAGGCCATGCGCGCGTAAGCGACCGGGTCGGGCTTGTCGGATTTCACGCTCGCCACGACTTCGTAATAGTGCTTGTCCGGTTCGGTCAGGCGCAGTTCGCGGAACTTCTGTTCGGCGCTGCGGAAATCGCCTGCCGATTCGTTACCGCGCATGGCGGTCTCGTTCGTGAACAGCACGATCGAAACCGACTTTCCGGTCTTGCGGTCGAGCAGGAAATAACCTGCCTCGAATCCCTTGCCGCGATAGGTGGCGACACCGTCCGGCCACATCTTCGCGACCAGATCCAGCTTGTCCATTTTGAAGGTGACGTAGTTGACGCGTCCGTACATGGCCGTTCCCTCCCTCAACGCTTGCGCTTGCCGCGGCGCGCGGGCTTGGTCTCTGCGCCCAGCGCCGACAGGATTTTCAGATATTGCGGCTTGGTGAATGCCTTCAGCGTGTTGGTACGCACGGCGCCCCAGCTTCCCACCTCCAGCAAGAACAGCGTCATGGCTTCGTCGCTGGGCGCCTCGAAGATGACCACGAAATCGTAGGAACCCATGGTCATGTAGTAACCCTTGATTCGTCCGCCGATCTTTTTCATCAGCGCCTTGCCGCGCACCGAGCGCGCGGCGGAATCGTTCATCGTCTTCGCGCCTTCGGCGGTCAGATTCATCAGCGCGATATAGGTGTTCATCGGACGCCCCTCCTCTTCTCAACCGTCCACGATCTTGACCAGGCGATTCGGCTGGACCTTCTGGCCGGACGACATTCCGTTCAGCGCGCGGAAGCGCTCGACCCGATAGTCCTTGAACGGCATGCGTTTGGCTATCGTCTCGACGGTCTCGCCGGCTTGCACCAGATGAAGCCGGATGCGGTATGGCTCTTCCTTCGCGGCCTCGGCCACGCTCAGCACACGAAAACTATAGGCCGTGCGCCGGTAACCTTCCGAAAGCGACGCGGTCTGCTTGGCCGCGCTGACGAAGATGAACCGGTAGACGAGTTGCGGCGACGGGCGGATGGCCACGAGCTGGACGTCCAACACGCTGCCGCTGTTGCTGAGACGGGTCGTGGCGGTGACGGCTTCCATGCCGTTGACGTCGATTTTTTCCAAGGTTCGGAAAGGCACGCCGGTCGCCCACACGTCGGTGACGTAGCGATCGAGCGCCCCGCCCGTGTTCTTCGTTCCCATGTCGAAGAGAATGCGCCCGTCACCCGGCCCCACGGCGGATACTTGGGTGGGCGCGTTGAAAAGCTGGAAGCCCCGGGGCACCTCGAAGCGGAAACGCAGCTTCGGATGCACGAAAACCGCGTCACGCACGAAGCCGTTGTTGAGGTCGCCGCCATAGGTCAACCCGTCCAGCATGGAAAGATAGTCGCCCTCGCCCACGCGCAGCGTCTCCGACGGAGGCACCTGGCGCTTGGCCTCCGCGGCGGAGGCCGCGACGCGGCTGGCCGTGCGCGGATGGGTGGCGAACAGGCTGAACTGATCGCCGTTGCTGCGCCCGGCCAGCAGGTCGGTCAGGCGGCTGTCCAATTCCATGTTCTTGAACATCGACGACATGGCGTTGGGGTCGTAGCCCGCGCGGGCGATATAGCGCACGCCCAGCGTGTCGGCCTCGGCTTCCTGGTCCTGCGAGAAGCCCGCCAATAGCGCGGTGGCGCCGGAGGATAAGAGATCTTGCCCAATTCCGCCCGTGGCCATGTTCAGCACGCCGAAGCCCAGTTGCGCCAGGACCGTGCTGGAATAGCGTTCCGCCGTGTGATGCGCCGTGACGTGGCCGATCTCGTGACCCAGCACGCTGGCCAGTTCGGCCTCGTTGTTGGCGATCGTCATCAGACCGGCCGTGACATAGATGTAGCCGCCGGGCAGCGCGAAGGCGTTGACCACGTCGCTGTTCAAGACCGTGAAGGTCCATTTCAAATTCGGCATTTCGGACTTGGCCGCGACCTTCTTGCCGATGTCGGAAACGTAGGCGCGCACATTCGGGTCGTCGTATTCGCCGCCGAACTCCTGGACCACCTTGGGATGTTCCTTGGCGCCGATGCTGGCCTCGTCCTCCGGCGACATGAAACCGGTGAAGACCGAACGGCCCGCTGGATTCACCGTGCAGGCCACGAGAAAGATCAGGAATCCCAGCGGCAGGTTGCGCAGACGGCGGCGGTTCATTGCGACAGAATCTCGATCTGCTCCGGGTGGGTTGCCTGAATCATCGGCCCGTTCATGGATTTTAGCCAGCCGCGCACGCGCACCCGGCGCCCTTCCAGCGCGCGCGGATCGAGCCCAGCATCGCGGAAGGCGCGCATGTCGCCCGGCTCGATGGCGATCGTGAAGTCCGTGCGCCAATCGGCGCCGAAGTTGAGATAGGCGCGGCCGCGCACCACGGCGACATTCTTCACCTTGCCCTCGACAAGCTGAAACGTGTCGAGATGCCGCCCGGCCTCGTCGGGCGAGAGCACACGGTAGAACGGGTCCGCCCAGATACCGCGCCGATGGGCACGCGCCTGCCCTTCCAGCGCCAGCATTTCGCCCACCACCGCGCGGTTATCCGGGAAACTGTAGACGCGCGCGAAGCCGTCGGCCAAAAGCGCGCCCTGCACCCAGGTGCCGTCCGGCGTATAGAGCTGCGCCAGGTGGCGGCCGTGACGATCGCGCCGCGCGCCGCCATAGCGCATGTCGACCGACCGCCCATCCACCAGCCGTTCCAGCGCCGCCTTGGCGTCCTCGGCCAGGGGCCAGGCGGGAAAGTTCGGCCGCCCGAGCGGCAGCTTCGGCGCCTGGATACCGACCAGCCGCACCTGGCTGCCGTCCTTGAGCATGATCGTGTCGCCATCCACCACCGAGGCCACCGCGGCCGATCCGCCGTCGGTCAGCGCGGCCGGCGCGCCCCGAGCCTCCGCCGCGGCCAACGCGAAAAGCGCGATCGCGAGGACACAGTGGACGCGTAAGCCAAGGAGAGCGCGCAAAGATCGTTCCACGAGAAATCCGTCGCCGCCAAGGTCCGGGGATGCTGGCGGTGAAATGCGGCGCAGCGAAGGCTTTGTCCCGGACCCGCCGCATCGTAAAGTCCGCGGGCCCGCCCGCAAACGGCGCAAAAATACGGAGACGGCATGACACGGCGCGACCTGTTTCCCGAGATCGAGGCCTACGAGACGGGTTATCTGCCGCTCGATGCGCGTCATGTCATGTATTGGGAGCAATCGGGCAACCCGCAGGGCGTGCCGGTCGTCTTTCTGCACGGCGGGCCGGGCGCCGGTGCCACACCCGCGCACCGGCGTTTTTTCGACCCCGCGTATTACCGCATCGTCGTGTTCGACCAGCGCGGCTCGGGCCGGTCGAAGCCGCTGGGTGCCTTGGAGGACAACACGACGCCTCACCTGGTCGAGGACATCGAGCGGCTGCGCACCCATCTCGGAATCGACCGTTGGCTGGTGTTCGGTGGGTCGTGGGGTTCGACGTTGTCCCTGGCCTATGCCCAGGCGTATCCGGATCGCTGCCTGGGTCTCATCCTGCGCGGCATCTTCCTCTGCCGCCGGTCCGAGATCGAATGGTTCCTCTACGGCATGCGCGAGATCTTCCCCGAGAACTGGCGCGCCTTTTCCGGCTTCCTGCCGGAAGAGGAGCGCGCGGATATGCTGGGCAACTATCACCGCCGCCTGATCGATCCGAACCCCGCCGTGCATATGCCCGCGGCGCGCGCCTGGAGCACCTATGAAGGCTCCTGCTCCACGCTTCTGCCGAGCCCCGAGACGGTGGCCAATTTCGGCCAGGAGCGCATGGCCTTGGGCTTGGCGCGGATCGAAGCCCATTACTTCATGAACGACGCCTTCCTGCCCGAGGGCGGATTGCTGGCGCATATCGATCGCATCCGGCATATCCCGACCACCATCGTCCAGGGCCGCTACGACATGGTGTGCCCCATCCGCAGCGCGGACGATCTGGTCCAGGCCTGGCCGGAAGCCGAATATTTCGTGGTTCCCGACGCCGGCCACTCGGCCATGGAACCCGGCATCCGGTCCCGGCTGGTCGAAGCCACGGAACGTTTCAAGACCCTGGCCCTGGCCAAGGCCAGTTAGGCCGATTCCAGGGCTTCCGCACCGCCCCCGGCTTGCTTAAAATGGCGAAAAGCCGTTTTACTTTGGCTCCTTAGGGGTTCCTGCCATCGTGCGATGGGTTGTTCGAGCTGCTTGGGTTTTGGCGGCGTTCGCTTTTGCGTTCGCGAGCGCGCCCGCGCGCGCGGGCGACAGCACGGCCCCGCGCACCGACGACCCCGCGTTCCTGACTTTTCAGGCCGGCGGCTGGGACGTGATCCAGCAGCATAAGGTCGCCGCGGCCTGGGCGATGGAATACCGCGACGACACCAAGCTTTGGATCTTCAAGCCGTTCGGCGGAATGATGATGAATTCCAATGCCGGCTTGGACGCCTATGCCGGCATTCTGTTGGATCTCTACATGGGCCGGCGGATCGTGGCGCAGCTCGGCTTCGCGCCGACGATCTATTACCGCGGCACGGGCGTCGATCTCGGCTTCCCGTTGGAATTCCGCTCGTCCGTCGAACTGGCCTACCGCTTCGACGACCGCTCGCGCCTGGGCGCGCAGATCTACCACCTGTCGAACGCGGGCCTCGGTTGGACGAACCCTGGCACCGAAGTCGTCATGCTGAGCTATTCGGTGCCCATCACGCGTTTCACGGGCAAGAAATAGCCTAGGCCGTCTTTGCCGGTCCGGACCGGTTGACCAGCCAGACGCCCGCCGACGCCAACGCGAAGCCCGCAATCGCGGCGGCCGGCAAACCTTCGCCAAGCACCAGCCAGCCGATCAACGCCGTGACGCCCGGCGTCAGGTAGAAATTGGCCGCGACCTTGCCGGCCGTGCCCGTCTTCAACATGAACAGGAACAACGCCATGCCGCCGACGGAGACGATGACGGCCAGATAGACCAAGGCGGCCAGAACCTCGGGCGTCCATTCGGCATGGGGCGTTTCGAACGCGGCCATGAGCGCGAGCGTGACCGCCGCGGCGCCCGCGAGCTGCACGGTATTGGACGCGATCAGCGGCGCACCCTTGCAGTGCTTGCTGTAGTACAGCGTACCCAGCACCAGGGCGGCGGTCGCGGCCGCGCCCAGCGCCATGCCCTCCATCTGCGCGAAGTCGCCCGCGCGCACGCCCGCCACCAGCGCCACGCCGCCCACGCCACAGGCGAAACCCAGCCATTGCGACGGGCGGAACCGGTCGCCCAACACGGGGCCGGACAGAAGCGCGGTGAGTAACGGATGCAGCGAGCCCACCAGCGCCATGGTCGCGCCGGTGATATGGGTCATGGCGACGAACGCGCCGCTGAGATAAAGGCCGTTGATGAGGATGCCGGCCACCACGAAATGCGGCCAGCGGCGGCCCATGCCGCTCCAGTCCTGCTTCCAGACCAGGCAAATAGCGGCCAGCAGAAGCGTGGCCAGAACGAAGCGGGCGCCGAGGAACAAGAGCGGCGAGACGTGCGGCAGACCCGCCCTCGCCCCGATGAAGGCGGAACTCCACAGCACGATGAAGACGACCGGCGCGGCCGACGCCATCCACGGCCGCGGCGCGGCGCCGGTCATCCGAGTGCGGTCCTACTTGATGATGGGATAGGAGCCGTCCTTGTCGTGGATCTCCGAGCCCACGAGAGCGGGCGTGAAGACGCAGATGATGCGGAGCGCGGTTTTCGCCTTCAGCCGGTGCCGGTCGTGCTTGTCCAGCGTGTACATCATGCCCGCGCGCACCGGATGGATCTTGCCGGTGGCCATGTCTTCCAACTCGCCCTCGCCTTCGAGCACGTAGTTGGCCTCGATGTGGTTCTTGTAGTGGAGCACGGCCTCGCTGCCGGCGTTGAGATTCGTGTCGGTCAGGGTGAAGCCGACGCCGTCCGCGCGCGTGAGAAAGCGCAGGCTGGACCCCGTGGCGACTTGGCGGTGGTTGGCGCCGCCCACCATGTCTTCCTTGTATTTCACGATCATCGGCAATCTCCCTTGGCGAACATCCGGCGGCTAGAAGACACAGGCGCGCACGGCGCGTCAACGCGCTAGCCCTGGCGGCGCGCGCCGTAAAGCTGCATCGCGAACAGGGCGCCGATCACCAGCACGGCACCCAGCGCCTGCGTGTCGGCCAGGGCTTCGCCCAGGAACGATATGGCGATGATCAGGACGAAGACGGGCTCCGTCGTCAGCGACAGGGCCGTCTTGGTCGCGCCGATCAGCGCCATGGCGCCGAACATGCAGAAGAGCGCGGTGCCGTTGAGCACCGGAATCGCCAATAGCGCCGCCCAGCCGGTCGCCGTGGTGGGAAACTGCCACGCGCCCAGGGCCGTGAACACGATCAGGGCCGTGGCGGCCCCACCCGCCTGCATGTGCAACATGATGCGCAAGCTGTCGACGCCGCGCAGAAGCTGGTTGCTGGCCACGATGATGGTCGACAGGCCGATCGCGCTGCAGGCCGCCAGCAAAATGCCACGCGGGTCGAGCGCGCCCCCGAACGACACACGCAGGATCAGCGACAGGCCGAGAAGGGCCACGGCGATGCAAGCCAGCCGCGCCGGGGCCAGCGGTTCGCGCGCGAAGACGCGCATCATCAGCGCGACCAAAAGCGGATAGACGTACTCCACCATGATCCCGACGCTGACGGGCACATAGAGGAACGAGGCATAGATCGAGAGCGTCTGGCCGCATAAAAGGACGCCGAGCGCGAAACCGACGCGCGCCTCGCGCCGCGGCAGGCGCATGGGCTTCTGCGCGATCAGCGCGTAGCCCGCGATGACGATGAAGACGAGCGTGAGTCTAAGGCCGATGATCGCGGCCGGCGCGCCGCCCTGATCATAGACCGCGCGGGCCAGGACAACGCTCAGGGCGAAGCAGAAGGCCGCGAATACCCCCACGCCCAGCCCGAACCAGGGGCTTCGTCCGGTGGCCGCGATGGCGGAGGACGGGGCGCTCATTGGGGCCAAGATTAGCGGAGCGGACGGCAGGGACATAGCGCCACTCCACCGCCGTCTTTACAGTCCATTCGCGGCCGCGCCATGGCCGCCCATTGTGCGGGGGACACCATGCCGAAGCCGATATTCGAAATCGCTGCCCTGGTGGGCACCGGGGTGATCGGGCGCAGTTGGAGCCGGGTCTTCGTGCGCGGCGGCTGCCGCGTGCGCCTCTACGATCCCGATCCGGAACAGGCCCAGCGCGCCCTGCGCTGGTTCCACGAGGACGTGGCACTGGACGTGCGCGAAGGCTTCGTCACGAAGGAGGATGAAGCCGCATGGCGCGACTGGGTCACCGCGCACGCCGATCTGCGCGAGGCGTTAACGGGGGCGGGCTACGTCCAGGAAAGCGGTCCCGAGCGGATCGACCTCAAGCGCGCGATCTACGAAGCGATGGACCAGGCGGCCGAGAAGGACGCGATCCTGGCCAGCAGCACTTCGGCCTTGGACGTCAACGAATTCGCGGGCGCCGTAAAGGGCGCCTGGCGCTGTATCACCGCCCATCCCGTCAATCCGCCGCACATCGTGCCGTTGGTGGAAGTGCAATCGTCAGCCAAGACCACGCCAGAGGTGCAGGCGAAGACCATCGAATTCCTGGCCCATTGCGGCCAGAAGCCCGTGGTGCTGAAACGCTATATCAACGGTTTCCTCTTAAACCGCATTCAGGCCGCCGTGGTGCGCGAGGCGTTTCATCTGGCCGAGAGCGGCGTGGCCGACGCCGAAGCCATCGATTCCGTGATCAAGGACGGGCTGGCCCTGCGCTGGGCCTTCATCGGCAATTTCGGCGCGAACCATTTGAACGCGCCGGAAGGCATCGGCCAGTATTTCGGCCGCTATGCCGACGCCTA
>CADEGL010000025.1:29917-47213 GCA_902826885.1 uncultured Alphaproteobacteria bacterium
GAGGTCCTGTTCGACCGCCCGCCGGTCAATGCCATCGATCCCGACACGAGCCGCCGCCTGGGCCAGGTCTTCGCCGGCTTCCGCGACGATCCCAGCTTGCGCGTCGCCATCGTGACCGCGCCGGGCGACAAGATCTTTTCCGCCGGCTGGGACCTGAAGGTCGCCTCCAGCATGGGGCCGGCCGAGACGGCGGCACTCGACATCGGCCCCGGCGGCTTCGCCGGCATCACGCGCATGTTCGATCTGAACAAGCCGGTGATCGCCGCGGTGAACGGCCGGGCCATCGGCGGCGGGGTCGAGCTGGCGCTGGCCTGCGACCTGATCGTGATGGCCGAAGGCACCGACATCTCCCTGCCCGAGGCCGAGCGCGGCGTGGTGGCCGACGCGGGCGGACTGCAGCGCCTGCCCAAGCGCCTGCCCTATCACGTGGCGATGGACCTTTTGCTGACCGGGCGTCGCATGTATGCCGACGAGGCGCTGCGTTACGGCCTGGCCAACGCGGTGGTGCCCCGCGCCCAACTGATGGACAAGGCGCGCGAAATCGCGCGGGTGATCGCGAACGGCGCACCCCTCTCCATCGAAGCCACCAAGGAAGTCATACGCGAGACCGAGCATATGAGCGTGCAACAGACCTTCGCCGTGACCCAAGCCCGCTCCCTTCCCGCCCACGCGAAGCTCTACGCCTCCGAGGACATCAAGGAGGGCCCGCGCGCCTTCGCCGAAAAGCGGAAACCCCATTGGAAAGGGCGTTAAGTTGCTTAACCGGCCACCGATCTTTTCGATGCTCTAAGGCAAACTCTTATCCCCCTCACCCGCTTGCTGCGCTCGCACCCCCTCTCTCGTTGGGGAGGGGCTGGGGGAGAGGGTGCTCAAGTAAGCCGCCTCACCGCAGCCTCTCGAACGGCTGCCCGCGATCCCCTATTCTGCCCGCCCGACCGTAACTTTCAGGACCTCATTTCATGGCAAGCGCATACGACGCGATCGTGATCGGCGGCGGCAACAACGGGCTGGTCGCCGCGGCCTATCTGGGCAAGGCGGGCAAGAAGACGCTTCTGGTCGAGCGGCGCTCGATCGTCGGCGGCGCGGCCGTGACCGAGGAATTCCATCCCGGCTACCGCAACTCCATCGCCTCCTACACGTTCGGCCTGATGCGCGGCGAGATCATCCGCGACCTGAACCTGACCAAGCACGGACTATTGGGTATTCCCTACAAGGGTTCGGTGAAGCTTCTGTCCGATGGGCGGCAGATCCAGCTCTTCAACGACGCGCGCGACCAGGCCACGATCGGCCAACTATCGAACCGCGATTACGACGCCATGAACAAATTCTACGCCCAGCTGCGCCGCGTGGGCGACGTGCTGCGCGACCAATGGCTGAGCGAGCCGCCGGACCTGGCGGGTGGTCTCGACGCCGTGCTGGGAAGCCTGCGCGCGGCGGGCGCCCTGCGGAAACTCAGCGCCGACGACCGCCATTTCCTGGTGCAGATGTTCACGCTCTCGGGCGTGGATCTGATGTCGCGCGTGTTCGAAAGCCCGACCATGCGCGAGATCTTCACCGGCCATTGCGCTTCCGGCAACTACGCCAGCCTGATGGCGCCCGGTTCGGCCGTCGTGTTCTTCGTCAATGCGATGGGCGAGCTGAACGGCGAGCGCAACAAGTGGGGCATCGCCAAGGGCGGTATGGGCGGCGTGACCCAGGCGCTGTTGCGCTCGGCCACCGCGTTCGGCGTCGAGGTGCGCACCGACGCGCCGGTCGCGCGCGTGTTGGTCAAGGACGGACACGCCGAGGGCATCCGTCTGGAATCGGGCGAGGAGATCCGCGCGCGCGTCGTTCTGTCCAACGCCGATCCGAAGCAGACCTTCCTCAAGTTCGTGGGCAAGGAGCATCTCGACGGCAAGTTCGCCTTCGATATCGAGCGGTTGCGCGTCGGCCACGCCTCGTTCCGCATGAACCTGGCGCTTTCGGGCGCGCCGGACTTCAAGTCGATCAAGGGCGCCGATGCCGTGACCGCGCTGGGTTCGGCGATCACCATCATTCCCAGTATCGAAGCGATGGAGAAGGCGTTCCAGCTTTCGCAAGCAGGCGAGATCACGCCGGAGCCCTTCATCAACGTGCAGCTGGCATCCGCGCTCGACCCCGACTTGGCACCGCCGGGCCATCACGTCATGGCGCTTTTGTGCAAATACTATCCGTACCATCTGTCGGGTGGGCGCCACTGGGATTCGCTGAAGGAGAAGGTGGCCGACGACATCGTGGCCGCGCTGACCAAGCATTTCCCGAATCTGCCCCAACTCATTGTCGGACGGCAGGCGCTCTCGCCGCTCGACTTGGAACGCATCTTCGCCCTGCCCGAAGGCGATATCTTCCACGGGCGCCACGATCTGGATCAGATCTTCAGTATGCGCCCGCATCCTCGCGCGGCGCGCTATCGCACGCCGGTCAAGGCTCTCTATCTCTGCGGCTCGGGCGCTCACCCTGGCGGCGGTGTCTCGGGCGCGCCAGGCCACAACGCGGCCAAGCGGGTACTCAAGGATTTCCGCCGTCTCTGACGGGTATCGGGGGGAACCACATGGCATACGACGCGATCGTCATCGGCGGCGGGCACAACGGGCTCGTGGCCGCCTGCTATCTCGGCAAGGCCGGCAAGAAGGTGCTGGTGCTGGAACGAAGGCATGTCGCGGGCGGCGCGGCGATCTCGGAGGAGTTCCACCCGGGCTACCGCAACTCCGTCGCTTCCTACGCTTTCGGCCTCATGCGCGGCGAGGTGGTGCGCGATCTGGAACTGAAGCGGCACGGCCTTCAGGCCATTCCCTATACGGGCGCCGTGAAGCTGCTGCCCGATGGGCGGCAGATCCAGCTGACCGGCGATGCGGCGCGCGACCAAGCCACCTTCGCACGCATCTCGAACAGCGACTATGACAACATGAACCGCCTCTACGCCCAGTTGCGGCGCGTGGGCGACGTGATCCGCAACCAGTGGCTGCGCGAACCGCCGGACCTGGCCGGCGGGCTCGACTCGATCCTGTCCAGCCTGCGCATGGCGGGCGAGATGCGGAACTTCACGCTCGAAGATCGGCACTTCCTCGCGCAGATGTTCACGCTGTCGGCCTGGGACCTGATGTCGCGCTGGTTCGAAAGCCCGACCATGCGCGACATTTTCACCGGTCACTGCGCTTCCAGCAATTTCATGAGCCTCTATGCGCCGGGCTCGGCCCTGCCTTTCTTCATCAACGTGCTGGGCGAGCTGGACGGGCAGCGCAACAAATGGGGCATCGCCAAGGGCGGCATGGGTGGCGTGACAGACGCCATCCTGGACGCGGCCAAAGAGTACGGGGTCGAGGTCCGGGTCAATGCGCCGGTCGCGCGCGTGTTGATTCGCAACGGGCGCGCCGAGGGCGTGGCGCTCGATTCCGGCGAAGAGATCCCCGCGCGCGTGGTGCTGTCCAATGCCGATGCCAAGCGCACCTTCCTTCAGTTTGTCGGCCGCGAGCATCTGGACGGCAAGTTCGCCTCCGACATCGAGCATATCCGCGTCGGCCAGGCGTCGTTCCGCATCAACCTGGCCCTGGCCGGGGTGCCCGAGTTCGCCAGCATCTCCGGCACCGACGCGGCGCTCGCGCGCGGCGCGGCCATCACCGTCATCCCGGATGCGGTATCATTGGAGAAATCCTACCAAGCGGCGCGTCTGGGCGAGGTTTCGACCGAGCCCTTCATCCACGTGCAGATCCCGTCCGCCCTCGACCCCGACCTGGCGCCCAAAGGGCATCACGTCATGGGGCTTCTGGCCAAATACTACCCCTACAATCTGTCGGGTGACCGGAACTGGGATGCGATCAAGGAGCAGACGGCCGACCACATCATTTCCGTGATGGCGCGGCATTTTCCCAACCTGCCCAAACTGATCGTGGGGCGGCAGGTTTTCACCCCGCTCGATTTGGAGCGCGTTTTTGCCCTGCCCGAGGGCGACGTCTTTCATGCGCGCCACGATTTGGACCAGATCTTCAGTTTGCGGCCGCATCCGAAGGCCGCGCGCTACCGCACGCCGATCAAGGCGCTTTATCTCTGCGGTTCCGGCGTCCATCCGGGCGGTGGTGTTACCGGCGCGCCCGGCCACAACGCGGCGCGGCGGGTCCTGAAGGACTTCGCGCGGCTTTAAAAACCCGTGAGCCTTTCCGCCTAAACCGGCATACTGGCCGCCCTTTGCTTCGCGTTCCAAGGAGTCTGCTATGGTGAAACGTATCCTCGCCGCGCTTGCGGCCCTCGCAATCATGGGCTCGATATCCGCATCCGCAGCAGATAATCCCCGCGTGAAGTTCACCACCAACTATGGCTCGTTCACTGTCGAGCTGTATCCCGACAAAGCGCCGATCACGGTGAAGAACTTCCTGCAGTACGTGAATTCGGGCCACTACAACGGCACCATCTTCCACCGCGTGATCCGCGGCTTCATGATTCAGGGCGGCGGCATGGAGCCCGGCATGAAGGACAAGCCGAGCAGGGACCCGATCAAAAACGAGGCCGACAACGGCCTGCGCAACGACGCGGGCACCATTGCCATGGCGCGCACCGGCGATCCGCACTCGGCCACCGATCAGTTCTTCGTCAACGTGGCCGATAACGACTTCTTGAACCACACGGCTCGCAACCAGCGCGGCTGGGGCTACACTGTTTTCGGCAAGGTGACCGAAGGCATGGACACGGTTCGCAAGATCGAGACGGTGCCGACGCGCAAGAGCGGCCCGATGGAGGACGTTCCCGTCAAGGACGTCGTCATCGAAAAGGCCGAGGTCGTTCAATAACCGGCTCTCCGCGCAACTCTCTTCGCCGCAGCCCCAACATTTGTGAGTTCCATGTCCGCAGCCAAAACCGATAACACCCGTGTAAAACTCACCACCAACCATGGCGCGATCGTCATCGAGTTGAATCCCGGGAAGGCGCCGAACACGGCGAAGAACTTCCTGCAATACGTGAAGTCGGGCCATTACGACGGCACGATTTTCCACCGCGTGATCAAGGGTTTCATGATTCAGGGCGGCGGCTTGGAGCCGGGCCTGAAGGACAAATCCAGCGGCAGCCCGATCAAGAACGAGGCCGACAACGGCTTGGCCAACGACACCGGTACCATCGCCATGGCGCGTACCGGCGACCCGCATTCGGCCACCGACCAGTTCTTCATCAACGTGGCGGACAACGGTTTCCTAAACCACACCGCGCCGAACCCGCGCGGTTGGGGCTACGCCGTCTTCGGTAAGGTCGTCGAAGGAATGGACGTGGTCCGGAAGATCGAAGCGGTGCCGACGGGCAGCAGCGGCCCCATGGACGACGTTCCCGAAAAGGATGTCGTCATCGAGAAGGCCGAGATCGTCGGCTAGTTCGACGCGGCCCATCCGCCGCGATCCCATTACGGGGGTGGCGGGAGATCAATCCCGCCTCCCCCGAACGCTCAGAATCTCTTCACGCTCATGGGAGACACGTCGGTCTCGGGTTTTTTGCCCGCGACCAGCGCCGCCAGCAGCTTGGCCGTAGCGGGCGCCTGGGTAAGGCCGGTGTGCCCATGACCAAAGCCATAGAAAAGCCCATGGCAGGACGTCGCCGCGCTGACGCACGGCAGGCCATCCGGCGTGGAGGGACGGTTGCCCATCCATTGGTCAATGGCCTTTTCGCGCATCTCGGGCAGATCCAGGACACGCGATCCGAACCCGCGTAGAATCTCGGCGCGATTCCAATCCGGATCGGCATCGACGCTCGCGAGTTCGACCTGGCCCGCGATGCGCAACCCTTTCGCCGTCGGCGTGATGCCCATCTTACCGTCGGATGGCATCACGGGATGGTTGAAGGCATTGCCTCCGAGAGGCAGCACGACGTGATAACCGCGCTCGGTTTCCAACGGGACACGATCACCGGCGGCGCGCGCTAGCTTCTTCGAGCCGATGCCGGCGGTGACGACCGCTTGCCCGCAGGCGATGACGCTTTCCCCCACCTTCACACCTTCCAGGCGGCCGTTTGAAACCTGGAACCCCGTGGCCGGAGCACGGACAAACTCGCCGCCGCGCTTCTGGATGAGGTCGGCGATGGCCTGGCAATAAGCGTTGGGATCGCGGCAATGCGCCCCATCGACCTGCACGGCGAACTGATACCGCTCGGTGAGACTCGGTTCGAGCTTCGCCAAGGCGGCGCGGTCCAGCTCATTGATCTTCACGCCGAAGCGCCGCCGCATGTCCCATTCACGGCTCTCTTTCAAGAACTCCGCTTTATCGCGATAGATGAAGAGCAAGCCCTTGTGTTCAAGCAGATGGCTGACCCCCGCCTCGGCGGCGACGCCCTGATGATCCGTCACGGCACGCCGGCAGAGCTCGAAGCGCACCTTCGCGCAATCCTCGACCAGCTGCCAATTCCGGCCGGCCCAAATGAAGCGGAGAAGCCAGGGCGCAAGGCGCGGCAGGTGACTCCAGCGGATGACGAAGGGGCCCGACTTGTCGGCCAGGAACCCGAGGACCTTGCGCCAAAGCCCCGGCACGGAAATCGGCATGATCGAGGCGGGATAGATCCACGCGCCGTTGCCGTACGAGGCGGCCTGACGGCCACCGGGCTCGCCCGGATCGATCACGACCACCTGGCGGCCGGTCCGCTGGACCTCCAGCGCCGTCATCAGCCCCACGATGCCGGCGCCGATCACCGCGACCTTGGCCTTTTCACCCGTGTTCATTTTGTCCGACCCCCAATCGCGAAAAATGATGTGCCCCGCGTGACGAAACCGGGCACTGGACAGTAACCCCTATAAGGCCATGGCATTCAACGCCCTTCGTCGCGGACGACCCCAGACGCGGTGCACTAGTGTTCGTTGAACGAACGCCACCATCGCCGCAACGCTGCCCCGTCGTCCGGCAGAAGGGTCGCTCCGGGTGCGAAAGCCTGCCAGGCATCGCGATGAAGGCGGGAAACCGTGGTCAGCAGCGGCCGGCCGGTTCCGACCGCGCGCTCGAAAGCGCGGAATAGACCGGCCCGCGCGGCCTCCAGTTTTCCAAACTTGCTGAGAACCACAAGATCGCTCGTCGGAATCCGGCCGAGCACAGCGGCGCAAGCGGCCTCTACTCCAGTTGCGTCGAGATGGCAGGACGTATGGGCGGAAGGCGTCTCCAAATAGATCGAGTAAGCCTTGCCGGAAGCGATGTCACGCAAGAAGCCCGCACCGCACGCGCGACCTGGAATGCCGTGACTTTCGGAAAACAACCCCACGATCCTTGAGCCCAAAACGTCCCATTCGGCCACCGCCGCGGCAATCATGGCCTGGGTCTTCGCGCTATCGTCGGTGATGACGGCCGCAATATGGCTCATGGCACACCCGCTGAATCGCTCCCTGCGGTTACCGGTTCCGAAGGCTGGTGTCCCCGGCGGGATTCGAACCCACGGCCTCAGGATTAGGAATCCTGCGCTCTATCCGGCTGAGCTACGGGGACGTTGGCGTCCCTTATATATCAGCGGCGGCAGGCGCAGAAAGCGTCAGCCCGCGCGCCGGACGGCACACAGCTCATAGGGCATCCAGCCGATCGTGGACGTGACCGGGCGGCAGTCGCCCCAGTCGACGGCGAGCCCATAAGCCGCGGCGCTGGTTTCGGGTGAACGCCGGTCGGTCGGGATGGTCAGCACATAGATCGGCCCCTGGTGGGCGGCGATCGTCTCGCGCATTAGCGTGTTGAAACCCACCTCGGGCTCGCGCGGCGTGGTGAAGCCACCATCGATGCGCAGAAAGCGCGTCTCGGGCGGGAAGCCGGGCACGAGGAAGCCGAACGGCTCGTGCCCCGACAACAGAACGATGGTTTCGCCCGGCCGATCGAGCGGCGGCACCTCGGTGCGCACCCACTTGTCGGCCCAGGCCACGCGGCCCCAATCGACCGGCCGCGCCGTCGCGACCACCAGGAGGAGGACCACGCCCGTGCCCAGCACGCGCCAGCGCCGACCGCCCGGGAACTGCGAGAAGCAGGCCAGGATGACCAGCGGCGCCAGCATCTCGAGGGCAAGCACGTAGCGATAGATGCCGAACATCGCGACCCAAACCACATAGGTCGCCGCCGCGAAGACCAACAGGATACGCGCGGGCAGGGGCTCCGCGAGCGGCGCCGCGGCCTGCCGCGCCAGCGCCGCGATCGCGGCCAGCGGCACCAGGACGAAGCACGCCAGAATGCGATGGTCGCGAAAGGCTGCATCGCTGGTGATGGAGGGATCGAGCGTGTAGGTGATCGGAAAGAACAGCCGCGCCCAAAAACTTTCGGGCAGATAGAAGACCTTCTTGTAATCCGAGATCAGCGCCATCGGCGAGGCGAAGACGTCGTTGTAGAAGGGGAACATCGGATTGCCCAATGTGCTCCATAGGTGCCACATCCACCAGCCACCGCTGATCGCCACACCCGCGACGGCGCCCATGGCGAAAGCGGCGGCCAGCGCGAAACGCCGGGGCCAGGATGCCGGCACGACCAGCAACGCCGCACCGATGCCGACGCCATAGATCGCCGCAGGCTGCTTGAGGCCCGCAGCAAGGCCGCATAGCGCGCCGGCCAACAGCGCCAGTGCGCCGACAGACCGGACCGGCGCGGTGCCGAAGCCGCGGTATCGCGTCATCACGAGACACAGGGCCGCCAGAGGGCCAAGCGTCACCACGTTGTCGTAAAAGGTGGTACCGACCAGAGAGAGGGTGATCGCGCCCGCGAGCCCCAGCACCGCGAAACCCGCCGCGATGCCAACGCGCCGCAACGGATCATCGGCGGCGATCAGCGCATGCCCGATGCCGAACAACGGCAAGGCATTGAGTCCCTGCACGGTGCCGAGCAGGAAGCCCACCAGCCGCGCGGGCCACGCCTCGGCCGCGAGGAAGAACGGCAGGTCGAGCAGCGGATTGAAGAAGGTCGGCACCGAAGCGACAAGAAGATCGAATCCTTCCCGTCCGCCGAGAAACGCATAGGCATTGTAGTAGTGGTAGTTGCGCAAATCCCAGTTCGCGTCCATCGCGAACGCGAGCGCGAGAAACCCATAGGCGGGCGGCGCCAAGAGAAGGAACGCCCAGCGGGCACGGCGCGCGGATCGCTCGCGGGGCGAAGGCATGATCCCGCTCACGATGCCGCCGGTTCGCGGGCGTCCTTACGCCGTTTCCGGAACCAATAGACCAACGGCACGAGCACAAGCGCGAAAGAGAATTCCAGCCAGATCGCACCCAGCGCGGCAAGCACACGCGCCTCCTCCACGTCGACACCGTCCATGATCATGGTGGCCTCGCGGGTGGCGACGAAGCCGTTGAGCAAGGCCACGCCCAAGGCAGGGCCCAATTGCCAGCCCAGCACATAAAGGCTCGACGCCGCGTCGGAGAGCCGCTTCGGAATATTCTGAAACGCGAGCACCGCCAGCGACGTGCCCACAAGGCCGTAGCCCACGCTGGTGACGATGTTGGGCCACATCGCATTGATCATGTCGAGTCCGGGCTCGTAACTCGTGTAGCCGTAGCGGCCCCAGACCAGGATCAGCAGCGCGACCAGCAGCGCGCGCCGCGCGCCGATATGGGCCACCAGCCAACCGCCGCCGAGCACGCCGAGAAGCCACGCCACGCCCCCTAAAGCCCCGCGGATGCCGATGAAGAAACCACTGAAGTGGAGCAACGTCCCCAGCTCGGCGGTTTCGATCTGTCCGGTCGAGGTTGCGGCGACACCGAACGCGATCACGATGGCCAACGCCAGATTTCGGTCGTGCAAGATGTTCAGGTTCACGAAACGCCCCCGCTCGCGCCGATAGCGCGTCGCGAACACGGCAAAGCCCAGGACGCCCGCGAGCAGAAGCCCGTAGGTAGGCGGCGCCTTCCACCCGAAGTCGGAGCCGACGTTCAACAGCGCGCCGAAACCCAGAATGCCGAGGCTGAAGGCCGCCAGTTCGAGCCAGTCGATGGATTCATGACGTTCCTGATGCGAAGGCGCGAACCGGCGCGCGAGCAAAAAGGACAAAGCGCCCAGCAGAAGCGACGGCGCATACATCACCCGCCAGGAAATCTCCTCGGCGAGGACCGAGCCCGCGCCATAGCCGACCATGACGCCGATGGTGGAGCCGGCGCCCCACAGGGCCATGCCCATGGCGCGGTGCTCGCCAGGATAGGCCGCGATGACCAGGGTTTGTGTCGCGGGCTGCACCGGCGCCACGAACATGCCGAGCACGAACACGGCGACAACCAGGATCGGCAGCGAAGGCGCTACGGAGGCAGCCGCCGCGGATGCCAGGATGCCCACCACGCTCATCGTCAGGACGAGCCGGTGCCCGAGCCGGCGCAACAGGAAACCGGTCATGGGCGTCACGCAAACGATGGCGATCAGATAAGCGTCGGTGATCCACAGCACGTGGCTCGCATGACGCGGGAACGAGATCGCGATGAATTGTAGCGCCGAGGTGGTGGCATAGAAGCAAAAGGGCGCGAAGGTGTTGAGCACGATGACCATCGCGAGAAGCCAGTGCCTCTCGTGGGCGACGACGGTATCGGACCAATGCAGCCCGGAAACGGCGCGGCTGTCTGCGCTCATGCGGCGAGTGTGGCATCGCCACGCGCGGCGAGGCAACGGCCCAAAACGCTGCGGCCGCCCACCGGGCGGCCGCGTCGTCGGATCAGATGTAAAACTCCTGCAACGGCGGAATGCCGTTGAAGTTGGCCGCCGCATACACGGTCGTATACGCGCCGGTCGACAGGATATGCACCCGGTCGCCCGCCTTGAGGGCGGCCGGAAGCTGACAGACGTTCTTTTCGTAAAGCACGTCGCAACTGTCGCAGGTCGGACCCGCCACCACGCTCGGCACGGTGGCTGCGCCGTTGTACTTGGTGACGAAGCGGTAGCGGATGGCCTCGTCGATCGTCTCGGCCAAGCCGCCGAACTTGCCGATGTCGAGGTAAATCCAGCGCTGGTCGCCGCGCTGGGCGGTCAGCACCACCTCGGACACCGTGGTGCCCGCGTCGGCCACCATGTAGCGGCCGGGCTCGACGATGATCTGCTTGAGCCCGCCGTTCAGGTCGGCCTCCGCCAGCGCCGCCTTGATCACCGCCGCGTAGTTGCCGACAGCGGGGATCGCGCGGTCGTAGTGCGCCGGCAAGCCGCCGCCCAGATTCAGCATCTGCAGATGCACGCCCTTCGACCGCAAGGCGCCCATCACCCCGGTCGCCGTCGCGATGGCGGAGTTGAAGGACAGCGGATCGGTCTGCTGGGAGCCGACGTGGAACGACAACCCATAGGGTACCAAGCCCCGGTCGCGCGCCATCAGCATGAGGTCTGTCGCGATTTCCGGCTCGCAGCCGAACTTGCGAGACAGCGGCCAATCGGCGCCCGTGTTGTCGACGACGATGCGGCAGAAGACGCGCGCGCCCGGCGTCATGCGGGCGAGCTTTTCCAACTCTTCCTCGCAGTCGAAGGCGAACAGGTCGATGCCCAGATCCCAGACGGTGCGGATGTCCGCATCCTTCTTGATCGTGTTGCCGTAGGAGATGCGCGAGGGCGCCACGCCCAGATCGAGCACGTCCCGCACCTCGCGGGGGCTCGCGCAGTCGAAGCACGAGCCCAAGCCGGCCAGGAGCGATAGGATCGGCCGCGCCGGGTTCGCCTTCACCGCATAATAGATATCGGCGAACGGCATTTCCGTGGCCAGGGTCTGATATCGCTTTTTCACCTCGTCCAGGTCCAGGACCAGGAACGGCGGCTCAAGGTCGGGGTTTCGCGCGAGAAAATCCCGCACGCGCTCCGTCATCATCTCTTCTGGTTCCCCCATCGGGAGATGCGCGGGACGCCGCCGCGCCGGCAAAAGCTGTTCCCGACGGGGCCGCGTCACGCGGCGCGCCTTCGGGCGTTCGGTCACTCGCTCGTTCTGCAGGGAAACGGACGTGCCGGCCGCGCTCTTGCGCGGAAGCCGGGCCGTCAACTCGTGAGTCCCCCGGACACGGCGTCACGACCCGGCTTCGCAAGGAAGCCGGCGGAAACGCCGTCGAGGTTCAGAACAGTCCGGTCTCCGTTGCGGGTCGCACTTGGGGCGGCTTGGCCAAGCGCACGAACCATATCAAACGGAGCCGGGTGGAAGCAGATCGACATGACCGGCAACTCCCATCTCTCATTCGACGCTGTCTGCACACCTTTCCTGCTCGCACCGTCGCCACCTTATGCCGTTGCGTCAAAAACGGCTGGGGCACCCGCGACGGTCAACACAGTGGCGCGGAATGTATGGGCGCTGTCCCCCCGATTCAAGAAAAACGAGGGGCGCGGGGGAAAATTTTTGCCCAGCGTGTCCGATGCGCCTGGCCGAAACCGTTTGAAGAGCAGCCAGTGGCGGCCGAAGATGCCCGCTCATCCAGCGGAGAGTGACGCGTGGCCGATCCGATTCCCTTCGTGCGCGAAATCGCCTTTGAATACGGGCGAACCGACACGCTGACGCCCTTGATCCGCCGCGTTGTGGCCAAGAATCCCAGTGCCTTCACCTTCCACGGCACGGGCACCTATATCGTCGGGCGCGGTGAGGTGGCGGTGATCGATCCCGGCCCGGCCTTGGACGCCCATGTTCAGGCGCTTTTGGCGGCGGTCGAGGGCGAGACGGTCAGCCACATTCTGATCACCCACACCCATCTGGACCATTCGCCCGCCGCGCGGGCGCTCAAGGCCGCCACCGGCGCGCCGACCTATGGCTTCGGCCCCCATGGCGGCGGCGGCGATTCGCCGGTCGAGGAAGGCGGCGACATGGAGTTCGTGCCCGACATCGTGGTGAAGGACGGCGACGTCATCCCTGGCCGGGGCTGGACCATGGAAGCCATCCATACGCCTGGCCACACCTCGAACCATCTCTGCTTCGCGCTGAAGGAAGAGAACATTCTGTTCTCGGGCGACCATGTCATGGGCTGGTCGACCACGGTGGTCTCACCGCCCGATGGCGACATGCGCGCCTATATGGCCTCGCTGGACAAGCTGTTGGCGCGCGACGAGGCCCTGTTCTGGCCCACGCACGGCCCGGCGATCCACGAACCCAAGCGTTTCGTCCGGGCGTTGGCCGCCCACCGGCGCCAGCGCGAAATCCAGATCGCGGACTGTGTGCGCGCAGGGCTCGCCACGATTCCGGAGATGGTGGAGCGGATGTACGCAGGCGTGCCCCGCAACCTGCATGGCGCCGCCGCGCACACCGTGCTGGCGCACATCATTCATATGGTGGAAACAGGCCGGCTTAAGACCGACGGGCTGCCCAGCCGGAGCAGCCGTTACCGGTTGCCTGCCTAAGCCGTCACGCCGTTGGCGGCCAGCATGCGCTGAACCGCCGGGCGTTCGCGCACCGCGGCCAGCGTCCGCGCGACGTTCTGATAGGACTCGAGCGGGCGGTGATGCGGCTTGTGCCAGATCGAGAAGGTCAGCATGTACAGATCGCAGATGCTGAAGCTCTTGCCCAACAGGTACGGGCCGGGGCTGAGCTGGCCGTCCAAGACGCGCCAAGCCTGATCGACCAATTCGGCGGCCTTGGCTTGCACGCCGGGAATGCCGTTCGCATCGGAAGTGAAACGGTCGGTATAGAAATGCATCAGATAAGCCGGCTGAAGCTGCTCGGCCATGAAGAACAGCCATTGATGGCCATGGGCGCGTTCGATGGTGCCGAGCGGCGGCAACAGCTTGGTCTCGGGATGCTGATCGCCGAGATAAAGAAGACAGGCCGCCGACTGGAAGATGACGCGCCGCTCCTTGCCGGTGTCATGCACCAGGATGGGCACCTTGCCCTGCGGGTTCAGCGCCAGGTGTTCGTCGGTGCGCGGCTTGGAGAGATCGACCGCGATCAGCTCGTATTTGGCTCCGATCTCTTCGAGCGCGGCATGGGTACTCATCGCCGCCGAGCGGGTCGTCTGGTAGAGCTGGTACATGATGGTTCCCTCAGGCGGTCAATTGCCGCGGATGACCCGCGTGCGGCCGCGATAGCAGTATAACGGCACCGGATCGGCCTTGACGCGCTCTGGATGCAAAATCGCGCGCTGCACCTGCCGCACCACGGCCTCCGTCACATCGGCCAGCGGCAGGGCGATGGCCTCTTCGATCGAGACCCATTGAATTTCTTCCAATTCGCCGCTGCCGGCCAGCTTGCCTTCGGCCTTGTCGGCATTTGCGATGAAGAAACGCGCGTCGAACCGCTTGGGCGAATAGGTCGGCGTGATCGCGCGCATGACCAGCTCCAGCTCGTCGAGCGCCGGCGCCAGGCCGCGGTCGAGGAAGCCGATCCAATCCTTGGGCACGTCCTTGGGCGCCTCGACCGGCTTGCCGAGCAGGAGCCCCACTTCCTCGAAGGTCTCGCGCACCGCGGCCACGGCAAGTGCCCGCGCGCGGGTGGGCGACGGGGTGCATTGGGCCAGGCGCTGCGCCACGTCCGCGCGCAAGGGCGTCGCCGTCATCACGCGCGAATCGCCCGGGTCCACGCGGCCGCCGGGGAAAACCCAGCGCTGGGGCATGAAACTGTGACTCGCGTGGCGGCGCCCGATGAGGATCTCGGTCCGCTTGCCGCGATGGCGGTAGAGGATGAGGCTCGCGGCGTCCCTGGGACGAACCGGCTTGGCGGCCATGGAGGTTCCGGAAATGGCTAAAGACGGGGCGAAGCTAAGGGGCGGCCGCGCGGCTTGTCCAGGGGCCCGAAGCGCGTAGCGCCATGCGGTTTTATGCGGGCGAGAAGGTCAGGAACACGCCGCAGGTCTCCTTCGGGTCGACCGCGATGCGAGCGCCGGTCCGCGCATGGGTAACACCCTTCTCCGTCAGCACCTTTTCGGCCTGATCGAGCGACGATGTCGTCACGGTGATGCCCACGACGGCGGGCGCCTTGGGCGCATCGGCCCGGGGCAGCGCGGTCGAATCGACCAGGACGCAGCGCCCGCGCGGCAAGTTGAAGGTGCGCGTGCCGCCGTTGCCCGCGCCGCGCACGCCCAACTGCCGTTCAAAACGCCGCGCGGCTTCGTCCAGATCGGCCACGTGGATGACCACCTCGTCCAGCGCGACCGCGCCGTTGACGTGTTTCAGAAGCTGGGGCTGCCAGATCACGTCACGGGTCAGGTGCTTCAAATGGAAAATGACGCCCTCTGGCACATCGGACGCTGCGACCGGCACGCGATCGAACTTGGCCATGCGCGGCCCCTGCGGCGTGTCGACCATGCGCTCCAGATAGACCGTACCGCGCGCGGCGAAGCCGGCTTCCTTCAATGCCGCATTGGTCGCGGCGGGATCGTCGCAGCCGAAGGCCACGATATGGATACCCTCGCGCGCGGCGATGCGCGCGGCCATGTCGCCCGAAGGCAGCTTGGGATCGATGATGGCGATCAGCTCGATATAGCCGGCCCCCAGCATGGCGCAGCGGTTGCCCGTGGCGCGCTGGACCGTCGGCCCGCCGGGCTCGACCGCGCCCGCGTGGCGCGCGAAAGGCGAGAGGGTGAAGCCGAGCCGCTCGTAAGTGCGCGCGGCGGCGTCGAGATCGCGCACGCCCACGCCGACATGATCCAAGTCGGTGGTCCGGACGGCCATGGTGGTTTCCCCCTCGGTGGATTTCAGGTGATGGCGCCGCGCGCCGCGATGGGCCAAACGGCCTCGACGCGGTTGCCGCGCACGCAAACATACCAGTCGTAGAGATTGACGGTGGGATCGCAATGGCCGGGGATAAGACGCAGCTTGTCGCCAAGCTTGATCCCGCGCGCCGACGCGCCGAGCAGCAACTTTCCGTGCTCGTCGGACGCCGAGACATATTCGGCCTCGACGCCGTCGGCCAAGGTCGGCAGGCCCGAATCGATCGACAGCGCCTTCATCCCCGCATCGGTCACCGCGCGGTCGGGCGCCGAACGGCTCATCACCGTCGCCAGCACGAACAGGCTGTGACGAAAATCGTCGAAGGGCCGGTTGCCCTCCCCCTGGTTCCGCGCATAGTCGGCGTCCATGAAGATGTAGGAGCCGGGCTGGATCTCATTATAGACGCCGCTCGCGGCCTCCAGCCGATACGTGCCCGTGCCCGCGCCGGTGACGATGGGGCACGGGATGCCCGCCTTCTCGATCAGCGCTTTGGCCTGCGCCGATTTCGTGGAAGCGCCTTGGATCGCCGCCTTGCGCTCGGCGGGGGTGCGCAGATGTTGGGCCGAGCCGTGATAGGCCTGAAGCCCCATGAACTTCAGCGACGGTTTCGACGCTGCCTGCTTCGCCAAGGCAACCGCCGCCTGATCGGGTGTTACGCCGCAGCGCGCGGCGCCCACGTCGATCTCCACATAAAGGTCGAGCGTCACGCCAGTCTCGGCCGCCGCGGCGGCCACGTCGTCCAGATTGCCCGCATCGTCCACGCAGACGCCGATATGGGCACGGCGCGCGAGCGAGGCGAGCCGCTGCAACTTGGCGCAGCCAACCACTTCGTTGGTAACCAGCACGTCCGACACGCCACCATAGACGAGGGCCTCGGCCTCGCTGACCTTCTGGCAACACATGCCGACGGCGCCGAGCGCCATCTGCTGTAGCCCGATGACCGCGCATTTGTGCGTCTTGGCATGGGGGCGGATACGAACGCCGGTCATCTCGCGCGCCATGCGCTGGAGATTGGCTTCGAACGCATCGAGATCGACCAGGAGGGCGGGCGTATCCACCTCGTCCACGGTCATGCCCGGGCGGGCCGGCGGGGGCGTCGTCATGGTGGGAAAGTCTAGCGGAGGGGCCTGAGCCGGGCTATGGCCCCCGCCCCGCCCGTGTACACTGGTCCAATGCAGGTCCAGGGAGAAGGGCATGGACTATACCCAGATCACGTACGAGCCCGACGAGACGGACAAGTTCGTCACCGTCACGATGAATCGGCCGGAGAAGCTGAACGCGCTGGGCGACACCATGCTGGACGAACTGGACGACGCGGTGAAGCGCGCCAGCGCCGACAAGAACGTGAACGCCCTGATCCTGACCGGCGCGGGCCGCGCCTTCTCCACCGGCTTCGATCTGCAGAGTGACAATTTCGAGATGGGCATCGAGGCCTGGCGCGAGAACGTGCTGGCCAACATGCGCCGCTTCTATGCGCTGTGGTCGGCGCCCATCGCCACCATCGCGGCGGTGAACGGCTATGCGCTCGCGGGCGGCATGGAGCTGATGATGTGCTGCGACCTGGCCATCGCGGCCGAGGACGCACGCATCGGCGAGCCGGAAATCCGCCACGCCTCCGCCCCGCCCACGCTGATGATGCCGTGGACAGCACCCATCCGGCATGTGCGCTATCTGATGTTCACCGGCGACATGATCTCGGGCGAGGAAGCCGCGCGGATGCATCT
>CADEGL010000026.1:0-18257 GCA_902826885.1 uncultured Alphaproteobacteria bacterium
AGCGCAACGCCGAGCGCTACGAGTTCCTGCGCTGGGGCCAGAAGGCGTTCCGCAACTTCCGCGTCGTGCCGCCGGGCACGGGCATCTGCCATCAGGTGAACGTCGAGTATTTGGCCCAGGTCGTCTGGACGCGCGAGGAGGGCGGCCGCACGATCGCCTATTCCGACACGCTGGTCGGCACCGACAGCCACACGACGATGGTGAACGGCCTGGCCGTCCTGGGCTGGGGCGTGGGCGGCATCGAAGCCGAGGCGGCCATGCTGGGCCAGCCCGTCTCGATGGTGATCCCCGAGGTGATCGGCTTCCGCCTGACCGGCGCTTTGAAGGAAGGTGCCACCGCGACCGACCTGGTGCTGACGGTGACGCAGATGCTTCGTAAGAAAGGCGTCGTGGGCAAGTTCGTGGAGTTCTACGGCCCGGGCTTGGATCATTTGACGCTGGCCGACCGCGCGACGATCGCCAACATGGCGCCCGAATACGGCGCGACCTGCGGCTTGTTCCCGATCGACGCCGAGACGATCCGCTATCTGGCCTTCACCGGCCGCGACCCGGAGCGTGTGGCGCTGGTCGAGGCCTATGCCAAGGCGCAAGGCATGTGGCGCGACGAGAAGTCGAAGGACCCGATCTTCACCGATACGCTGAGCCTCGATCTTTCCACGGTCGAGTCTTCGCTGGCGGGACCCAAGCGGCCGCAGGACCGCGTGCCTCTGTCCAACCTGGCCAAGTCCTTCGCCACGTCTTTGACCGAGTTCCAGGCCGCGTCCAAGGCCAAGAAATCGGTCGAGGGCGGGGTGGTGCCGGTCGATGGGGCCAACTATGCGCTCAAGGATGGCGCGGTCGTCATCGCCGCGATCACGAGCTGCACCAACACTTCGAACCCGAGCGTGCTGGTGGCCGCGGGCCTGCTGGCGCGCAACGCCCGCGCGAAGGGCCTGACGACCAAGCCGTGGGTGAAGACCTCCTTCGCGCCCGGCTCGCAGGTCGTGACCGACTATCTGAAGGCCGCGAATCTGACCGCGCCGCTCGATGCGCTCGGCTTCAACATCGTGGCCTATGGCTGCACCACCTGCATCGGCAACTCGGGCCCGCTGCCCGAGCCGATCTCCAAGGCCATCGAGGCCGGCGACCTGACGGTCGCGGCGGTGCTCTCCGGCAACCGCAATTTCGAGGGCCGCATCCATCCGCTGACCAAGGCCAACTATCTGGCCTCGCCGCCGCTCGTGGTGGCCTATGCGCTGGCGGGCAATGTGGGGATCGACCTGCTCACCGAGCCGTTGGGTACGGGCACGGACGGCAAGCCGGTCTTCCTCAAGGACATCTGGCCGTCCAACGCCGAGATCCGCGATGTCATCGAGAAGGTCCTGACGGCCGAGATGTACCGCAGCCGCTATGCCAACGTGTTCGACGGCGGCGAGATGTGGCGCAAGATGAAGACGGCCGAGGGCCGCACCTACAACTGGGTGCCGTCCAGCACCTATGTGCGCCACCCGCCCTTCTTCGAGGGGATGAAGCCGGGCTTCGATGCGTTGAGGGACGTGAAGGGCGCGCGCGTCCTCGCCCTCCTCGGCGATTCGATCACGACCGACCATATTTCGCCCGCGGGCTCGATCAAGCTGGACGGCCCGGCCGGCAAGTATCTGGTCGAGCACGGCGTGAAGCCCGCCGACTTCAACTCGTTCGGCGCGCGGCGTGGCAATCACGAAGTGATGATGCGCGGCACGTTCGCCAACACGCGTATCCGCAACGAGATGACGCCCGATGTGGTCGGCGGCGTGACGCGCCACGTCCCTTCGGGCCAGGTGATGCCGATCTATGACGCGGCCATGAAGTATCAGGCCGATGGCACGCCCTTGGTCATCTTCGCGGGCAAGGAATACGGCACCGGCTCGTCGCGCGACTGGGCGGCCAAGGGCACGTACCTGCTGGGCGTGCGCGCGGTCATCGTGGAAAGCTTCGAGCGCATCCACCGCTCGAACCTGGTCGGCATGGGCGTCTTGCCCTTGCAGTACCCGGAGGGCGTCGACCGCAAGTCGCTGTTGCTCGACGGCAGCGAGACAATCGACATCGAGGGGGTCGCCGCCGGCATCAAGCCGCGCATGGAGGTGGGCTGCCGCATCACGCGCGTGAACGGCACGACCGAGACGCTGAAGCTTCTCTGCCGCATCGACACGTTCGACGAGGTGGAGTACTTCCGCAACGGCGGCATCCTCCAGTACGTGCTGCGTGGGATGCTGAAGGCCGCGTGAGCGGCCGGTCCATGAACCCCGTCGACGAGGCGATCCAGAGCCGGCGCGCGGTGCGGGCGTTTTTGCCCACGCCCGTGCCGCTCGAGACGGTACGCCATCTGCTGGCGGTTGCCAGCCGCGCGCCGTCCAGCAGCAACACCCAGCCGTGGAATGTCTACGCGCTGACCGGCGAACCGAAGGAGCGGCTGTCGGCTGCGATCCTCAAGGCGCGCCGCGAAGAGCCGCCCGAGGCGCACACGCCGGAGTACCAGTCCTACATGAAGGAGTGGCGCGAGCCTTATATCTCGCGCCGGCGTGCCACGGGCTGGGGGCTCTACAACCTGGTCGGCGTGACCAAGGGCGACCGCGAAGGCGCGCGGCGCCAGATGGAGCGGAACTATACCTTCTTCGATGCGCCGGTCGGGCTGATCGTCACCCTCGACCGCGATCTGGAGCTGGGCTCCTGGGTCGACCTAGGCACGTTCCTGCAGAACATCATGGTCGCCGCGCGCGGCCATGGGCTGCACACCTGCCCCCAGGCGGCCTTCATGGACTATCACACGATCATCCGCGCCCAGCTTGGCGTATCCGAACGCGAGATCGTCATCTGCGGCATGGCGATCGGCTACGAAGACACGAGCAAACCCGAGAACAGCCTGCGGCTAGAGCGCGCGCCGGTCGACGCGTTCACCCGTTTCTTCGGCTTCTGACCCGATCCGCAATTTGCGATTGCGTTCTGCGAGCGAATGGCCGCGCCGCCGCTTCAGGCGCGCGCAAGGTGTCCGCGCCCGTCTTGCGGTTAGAGCGCCTTGGTGCGGAGAAAGCGTGGATTTCCGCGACTTTTTGCATAGGACCCGGTTTGGCACACGGTTTGCCATTCATTGAGCCAAGTTTGAATTGTGACCGGCGGCGGTCGTCGGGCCTCCTCCCTCCAGCCGCCGCCGGTTCGCACCGTTCTCTCTGTCTCTTTGTGAATTCCTGCATTCGGAGTTCCACATGTGGAAGCTCGCGTCCACGCTCGACCGGACCGTCACGACGCCCATGCCGGCGATGCCGGTGCACGGCGACGCCAATTCGTTTCTTCTTCGTCGCGCGAGCGAATGGATGCTGGCCCATTGGCGCCGTGCCCGGGGCGATCAGGCTCTGCCGCCTTCCTCCGCCCTGGATGACCTGTTCGCGACGGAATTCGGCCCCTTCTGCGTGGGCGGCCAGATCTGCATGACCGATGGTCCGCGCGTCCTGCGCATGGGCCGGCATTTCACGGACGCCTTCGAGCGCAAGGAAACCGACCGGACCGGCGCGTTCACCGCGGCCACCATGCTCGGCATCGTGGTGGGCTTGGCCGGCGATCTGCAGGTCGATCCCCGCCCCGTCGAACGCGGCGGCGATTTCATGACGGACACCAATCGCATCGTGCGTTATCACGCGGTCGCCATGCCGTTCCGTGGCGGCCTGTCCGGTGCGCCCGCTTGGCTTGCCGCGGCCGAATGGCGGATGGAGCCCCGGCTGGCTTGAGTCCGAAGCTTTCTCTTAAACTATTGATTTAAAATTATATTTTATAATTAACTTGATTTGCTGCAGTGCAGCAATCTAGGCTTCCGGCCGCATCACAGAATCTGTCGGACGCCTCGCGAACGACTCTCCCTTTCTACGGTTGTATACCGGGCACGGCCTCCACGGTTCGACCACGAGGTGGCGCAAGCCATGTCATCCACTGACCGGACGCAAGCACCCGCCTGGGCGATGACGCTCGGCGCGGTCGGCGTCGTTTACGGCGACATCGGCACGTCCCCTCTGTATGCCGTGCGCCAGTGTTTCAACCCCGCCTTCGGCTTGGCCCCCACCGAGACCAATCTGCTCGGCATTCTTTCGCTGATCTTCTGGTCGCTGTTCCTGATCATCACGGTCAAATACGTCGTCGTCATCATGCGCGCCGACAACCGGGGCGAGGGCGGCAGCTTGGCGTTGCTGGCCATGGTCCGCCGGTTGGAAAAGGGACGCCGGCGCGGCCTCTTGATCGCCGTCGGCATCCTGGGCACGGCGTTGTTCTATGGCGACGGCATGATCACGCCCGCGATTTCGGTCTTGAGCGCGATCGAAGGGCTGCAAGTCGCGACCCCCATGTTCGATCCGTACGTGGTGCCGATCGCATTGGCCGTTCTGCTCGGACTGTTTCTGATTCAAAGCCATGGCACCGCGGCCATGGGGCGTCTGTTCGGCCCGATCATGGTCATCTGGTTTCTGGCCATCGCCGCGCTCGGCGCGTTTCACATCCAGGACCATCCCGACGTGCTGGCGGCCATCGACCCGCGCCATGCGGTTTTCTTCGCGATGGAGAACGGCTGGTTCGCCTTCGCGGCGCTGGGTGCCGTGGTCTTGGTCGTGACCGGCGGCGAGGCGCTTTACGTCGACATGGGACATTTCGGCAAACGGCCGATCCGCCTGGCCTGGTTTGGCCTCGTGCTGCCCGCCCTTCTCGTGAATTACTTCGGCCAAGGCGCCTTGATCCTGAAGGACCCGGCGGCCATTCAGAATCCGTTCTTCCATATGGTGCCCAACGCGTTCCTTTATCCGATGGTCGGGCTGGCCACGCTGGCGACCGTGATCGCTTCGCAAGCCGTGATCTCGGGCGTCTTCTCCCTCACCAACCAGGCCATCCGTCTCGGTTTCTCGCCGCGCTTCGAGGTTCGCTACACCTCGCATGAGACGGCGGGCCAAATCTACATGCCCCAGGTCAATTGGATGCTGATGGCGGCCATTGCGCTTTTGGTCATCGGCTTCCGCTCGTCGGACAATCTGGGCGCGGCCTACGGCATCGCGGTGACGGGCACGATGGTGACGACGACGATCCTAGCCTTCGTCGTGGCGCTGCACCGCTGGAACTGGCCCGCGCCCGTGACCTTCGCGGTGTTCGGATTTTTCCTCGCGATCGATCTGGTTTATTTCGCCGCCAACGCGCTGAAGATCGCCCATGGCGGCTGGTTTCCGCTCCTTGTCGCGGCGATCACCTACATGGTCATTTCGACCTGGATTCGCGGCCGCGCGATTCTGCTGGACCGATTGCGCGAGGAAAGCATGGACCTCGACGCCTTCATCGCCAGTATCAAGCCCGGCTCGCCGGAGCGCATCGAGGGCACGGCCGTCTATATGGCGCGGGTCGGCGCGGGCGTGCCCCACGCACTGTTGCACAACCTGAAGCATAACCGCGTCATGCACGAACGCGTCGTCTTGCTGACCGTCTTGCCCGACGACGATCCGGTCGTCTCCAACGACGAGCGCGTCGAAGTCGAGATCCATCCCAAGCGCATTTACCGCGTGAAAGTCCGCTATGGCTTCAAGGAAGAGCCGGACGTGCCGGCGGCTCTTCGTCTCTGCGCGCGCCAAGGGCTCGAGGTCGATCCCCAGTTCACCAGCTTCTTCGTCGGCCGCGTCACGCTGGTTCCTTCCGATCGGCCCCGTCTGCCGCGCTGGCGCCGTGCGTTGTTCTTCTCCCTCACGCGCAACGCGCGCAGCGTGACCGACTTCTTCCATATCCCGCCCAACCGCGTGGTGGAGATGGGCGCGCAAATCGCGCTTTAGCGCGGGTGGCCGCGGCGTGCCGGGGCGGGTAAGCTCCGGCCATGACCGACAGCATCGATTCCCTCGTCGCCGAAATCGAATCCGAGTACGGCATCGTCGCCGAGCGCATCGGCAAGGACAAACCCGACCCCCGCGTCTTGGCCGCGCTGCGCGGGGTGCCGCGTGAGGCGTTCGTGCCCGCCGACCGGCGCGCCGAGGCCTACGCGAACCGGCCGCTGCCCATCGGTTTCGGCCAGACCATCTCCCAGCCCTTCATCGTGGCCGTGATGAGCGACATGCTGGCGTTAACGTCTGAAAGCCGCGTGCTCGAAATCGGAACCGGCTGTGGCTATCAGACCGCCTTTCTGGCGCGTCTCGCGGGCCAGGTCTTCACCGTCGAAATCCTCGCCGAGCTCTCCGCCGCGGCAAAGGAACGGTTGGCGGGGCAGGGTGTTTCCAACGTTGAATTCCGTGTGGGCGACGGAAGGCAAGGCTGGCCTGAACATGGCCCTTACGACGCGATCATCGTGACGGCGGCGGCCATGGGTGAAATCCCGCCCGCGCTGCTCGATCAGCTCAAGCCCGGCGGGCGGATGGTGGTGCCCACGGGCACTTCCATGCTGGCGCAAGAGCTGGTGCTGATGACCAAGGAGGAGGGCGGACGCATCGCGAAACGGAACCTGTTTCCGGTCGCCTTCGTGCCGCTGGTGAAGGCCCGCCGCGCCTAATTCTCCTCCACCGTGTGATGGAGCCGGATGAGCGAACCGCGCGACGACGCGACCCTGCAGGATTTCGCCCGCGGCCTGGCGCGCTGGGGCGACCGGCCCGCGGTCGTCTCCGTCGCGGCGGACGGCGCGGTCTCGCGCTGGACCCATGCCGAGCTTTCGCGGCTCGCGTTGTCGCTGGCCGCGGGTCTCGCCCATGACGGCGTGAGGGCGGGCGAGGCGGTCGCCATCCTGTCGCCCAACCGGGCCGAATGGATTCTCGCGCGGTTGGCACTTCTGGAACTGGGCGCCTTGGCCGTGCCGCTCGACGACCTGCTGGGCGACGACGAGATCGCCCGGGGCCTGGCGCGCGCCGGCGCGCGTCGCGTTTTCACCACCCGCGCCTATGTCGATCGTTTGCGAGGTTTGCCGGACGGCGGCGGCTTGGCGCTCCACCTCCTTGACGAGCCCGAAGCGCAAGAACCCGCCACGACCGGCTGGCGCCGGCTGCTGCGCGACCCGCAGCCGCCCGCGCGTGGCGTCTCGCCGGATTCAGCCGCGTCGCTTTTCTACACCTCGGGCACCACGGGCGCTCCCAAGGGCGTGCCGCTCAGCCACCGCAACCTGGTCGCCAACCTGGCGATGCTGCGCGCGGGACACTTCCTCGGTCCCGACGACCGGGTGATGCTGCCTTTGCCGCTGCACCATTCTTATCCGTTCCTGATCGGCATGCTGCTGCCGCTGGCCTATGGCGCCGCGATCGTGTTGCCCGCGGGCGTCACGGGGCCCGAGATCGCGGCGGCGCTGCGCGCGGGCGAGGCCAGCGCCATGATCGGCGTGCCGCGCCTTTATGAAAGCCTCGCGGCCGGCATTCAGGCGCGCGTCGCGTCGCGCGGCCCCGTTTCGCGCGCGCTGTTTGGCGCGATGCTCCGGCTTTCGCTCGCGGCTCACGACGCTCTCGGCTTGCGTATCGGCCGCCGCCTGTTCGCGGGTCTTCACCGGCGGCTCGCGCCGCGCCTGCGCCTCATGGCTTGCGGCGGCGCGTATCTGGAACCCGACATCGAGCGCACGCTCACGGGCCTCGGCTGGCTTGTGCTCACGGGTTACGGTTTGGTCGAGACCACCTCGATCTCGACTTTTAATCCGCTGGACGCGCCGCGCATCGGTAGCGCGGGCCGGGCGGGGCCGGGCATCGATGTCCGCATCATGCCCGTGACGGTGGGCGAGGAGCGGTCAGACTTCGGGTTCGGAGAAGTGCAGATCAAGGGCCCCAACGTCTTCACAGGCTACCTGAACGACGAAGCCGCTAACCAAGCCGCCTTCACCGCGGACGGATGGTTCCGCTCGGGCGATCTTGGCCGTTTGGACAAGGACGGCTATCTCCACATCACCGGCCGGGTGAAGGAGCTGATCGTCTTGGCCGGCGGCAAGAACATCTCGCCGGAGAATCTCGAGGCGCATTACGCGCAAGTGCCCTATGTGCGCGAGATCGCGGTCTTGGAACGGCGCGGCGCTCTGGTGGCGCTGGTGCGCCCGAACCTGGACGCGCTGCGCCAGGCCGGCACCAGCCGCATCGACCAGGCGCTGCGCATGGCGCTGTCCGAATCGGCGCAAGCCTTGCCCTCGTTCCAGCGCCTGTCGGGCTTCGCGCTCGTCAGCGAGGCCTTGCCACGCACGCGCCTCGGCAAGTTCCGCCGCCACGCGCTGCGCGCGCTTTACGACGCGGCCGAAGCGGGCCGGCGCGAAGGCGCCGCGCGCACGCCGTCCGCGGCGGAACAAGACTGGCTCGACTCGCCGCGTGGCCGCGAACTGTGGGCTTGGCTCCAGGCACGTTTCCCCGGCCGTGTCCTCGACCTCGACACGGTGTTGCAGCTCGATTTGGGCGTGGATTCGCTGGCCTGGGTCGAGCTGGGACTAGAGTTGGAGAAGCGCTTCGGTCTCAGGCCCGACGAAACCATGCTGGCCCGCGTGGTCACGCTCGGCGATCTGTTGCGCGAGATCGCCGAAGCGCCCGAAGGCCGCGCGCCCGAAGAGGCTGCGCCGGAGGACGAATCCGACTGGTTCGCCCCTCGCCCGTTCTGGCTGACCGCGTTCGGCTTCGTGCTCTATGCGCTTCTCTGGGCGCTGACGCGCACCCTGTTCCGCATGCGAGTGGGAGGCCGCGAACATCTGCCGCGCGGCGGCCAGGCCGTGTTGACCCCCAATCACGTGAGCGATCTGGACGTGTTCGTCTTGGTCGCGGCGCTGCCTTGGTCGCAGGCCAAGCGATTGGCTTGGGGCGGCGACGTGGGGCGGCTGTTCGCGACGCCCGTCATGCGCCTGATCGCGCGCATCGCGGGCGTCTTCCCGGTCGACGACCGGCGTCCCGCGCGCTCCATCGCGCTGGCGCGCGCCGCGTTGGCCGCCGGCCGCAGCCTGGTCTGGTTCCCGGAAAGTTGGCGTTCGCCCGACGGGTCGTTGCAACGCTTTCTGCCGGGCATCGGCCACGTCCTGCGCGACTATCGTGGCCCCGTCCTGCCCGTGCGCATCGCCGGCACCTACGAGGCCCAACCGCGCGGGCGAAAATTGCCGCGCCCCGCGCCGGTGCAAATCCATTTGGGAACGCCTTTGTTCGTCGAGACGCATCCGAGCGAAGGCGAGGCGCAAGCAGCCAGCCGCATCGCGGCGGAATTGCACGCCGCAGTGGAGCGAACGGGCCGTTGACGGAGTTAGTGCGCGCCGCAGTCGCGTAGCGCCGCATCCAGGATGGCAAGGGAAGAATCGATCTCCTCGCGCGTGATGGTCAAGGGCGGCGCCAAGCGCCACACCGCGTTCGCGCCGCCGGCCTTGTTGATGTTCAGTCCCAGCTCCAGGCACCGCGCTGTCACCTTGAGGATCAGGTCGATGGCCGGCTTCTTGGTGAAGCGGTCTTCCACCAGTTCGACGCCGAGCAGAAGCCCGCGCCCGCGCACGTCGCCGATCACCTCGTAACGCTGACGCAGTTCGTCGAGTCCCGCGCGCAGATAGGCGCCCATCTCGCGTGCCCGTTCGGCCAGGCGTTCGGAGGTCAAGAGTTTCACGACCGCGAGGCCTACCCGCGCCGGCAGCGGGTCGGAGGCGTGCGAGGTGTAGAAGGAGAATCCCTTCCGCCGCGCGTCTTCCGCGATTTCCCCGCCCGTGACGAGAGCCGACAGCGGCACACCCGCGCCCAGCGTCTTGGACAGCGTCATCATGTCGGGCACGACGCCATCGATCTCGAAGCCGAAATTGGCTCCCACCCGCCCGAGGCCGGTTTGCGCTTCGTCATAGATCAGCACCATGCCGCGCGCGGCGCACAGCGCCTTGAGGCGCGCCAGATAGCCTTCCGGCGGCACGATCATGCCGCCCGCGCTTTGCACCGGCTCGACGATCACGGCGGCGCCCTGGCCTGTCGTCCACGCATCGTATTGATCGAAACCGACCTCCAAACACGTCGTGTCGCATGTGTCCTGGCAGTGGCGGATGGGGCAGCGATAGGCGTTGGGCGGCGGCAGGGCAAAGCCGCCCGGCATGGAGGGGCCGTAACCGCGCCGGCCCGAGGCATAGGTGCTGGACGCCGCGCCCGCCGTGGTGCCGTGCCAGGAATTACCCAGTGCGATCACCTCGAACCCGCCCGTATGCAGCTTGGCCAGGCGCAGCGCGGCCTCGTTCGATTCGCCGCCCGTCGACAGGAACATGGCCTTCTGCAACTGCGGCGGCAAAAGCGCGCACAATTCCTCGGCCAGCGCGATCACCGCGGGCGATAGCTTGGTGCTGTCCAGGTGGATCACGTCATCGCACGACGCGCGAATGGCCTCGGCCACGGCCGGATGGTTGTGTCCGACCGTCGCGCACATCTGGCCGGACGAGAAGTCGATGATGGCGCGCCCGCGCTCGTCGTAGATATACGCGCCCTGCGCCTTCACGATCACGGGCTCGGAGAACTCGCGGCCGTAGAAAAGCAGATGCTCCTCGGCCCGCGCGCGCGGTGTGCTGCGGCCGTTCGAGCCCTTCGAGGGCTTGTCGTTGACGCTCATGCTGCCGGTCTTTCGAAGCCGTCCTTACCAAAGCGTATCGATTTCGATTGCCTGTCGCACCTGAACTTTCTCGCGGTTACGTGGTTCTACCTCGGTCGGAGCGCATTGCGGGTGCGCCGCAATGAACAATGAGGAAACCACCATGACGCATTGGAAAGCACTCGCTGCCGGACTCGGGCTTCTGGTGATAGCGGCACTGCCTGCCCAGGCCGCGGGCAAGCCGATGGAACCCAAGGACTATGTGACCGACGCGTCACAAAGCGATGCGTTCGAGATCAAGATCAGCGAGATGGCATTGCGAACCAGCGAGAATGCGGCAGTCAAGGATTTCGCGACCAAGATGATCGACGCGCATAAGCAATCGACCGAAAAGCTGAAGGCGGCGGCGGCCGAGGCTGGCGTGGCCGATTCGGTCACCGATACGCTGGGGGTCAAACAGACGGCCGCGGCCGGAAAACTGGAAGTTTTGACCGGCGCCGCGTTCGACCGCGAGTTCGCCTCCATCCAGGTAAAAGCCCATGAGGAGGCGCTGAAACTGCATTCGGACTATGCGAAGAATGGCGGATCTACGCCATTGAAGGCGTTCGCTGGCGCGGTCGTGCCGACGATCCAGCAGCACCTGAAAATGGCGAAGACGCTGCAGGCGTCTCTCAAGAAGAAATAGCCCGGAACCGGATCCGAACTTCGCGGTTGTTTCATCCGCGAGGTTCCCCGGCCTCGCGAAATTGTGGGCGGCGGCGTTTCTCCCTGGAGCGCCGCCGTTCCGCTTTTTCGTCCGCCGCCGTATGATGATGGCGTGCGTGATTTCGAAAAGGAGACCGTATGCGCGTGAAGACCTATCGGGGAGGCGGTGTGTTGGCCGCGGGCCTCCTTGCCGCCATCCTCGCTCTCGGGGCCGATCAAGCCTGGGCGCAAAGCAACGCCAGCAACGGCAGGCTCCCGCAGGCCAATGCCCGGCAGAAAGAGCCGACGAGCGGCACCGCGGCGCACAGTGTTGGCGCCCGCAAGGAAAACATGCAGCGTCAGAAAGCGGTTCGTTCCGGTACCTCGGATAACGGCCCGCCCAAGACGGTGCCGTGATCATCGCGTGACGGCATTCGCCCGCCGTTGAGGCGCGCGGCGGGACTCTGAACTTTTTCGGCCCTTGATCCGTTGAATCCGGGTCGCCCTTGTCGGCGGCCAGAAGAGGAGGACGGATCATGCGAGCAATGACGTACTGTACGAGCGGTCTTCTGACCGTTGGGCTCCTGCTCGGCGGCGTCGAGTTGGCGACCGCGCAGACCCAAAATCCGAATATGGGAACCAATCCGCCGGCGGCCGCGGCCCCCAGTGGGACGCCAGCCCCTTCGGCGGCGCCGGTTCCCAACAATGCCACGAAGGACCCCATCGGCAGTGGCAACGTCAGCGGGTCTTCGGGCATGGGCCCGACCGGCACCCATGACATGAACAGCAAGAAAGCCAATAAGGCCCATAAGAAGGGCAAGACCAAATCCGAAAATCTCGGCGAGGTGCGGCCGAACCCGCCGCCTAAGAGCGCTCCGTAAACACAGGGCGGCGGACATCTTGGAGCGGAGATGACACATGGCTGCAAAGAAGAAACGGAAATATTCCCGCAGCGCTGGGAAGGACGTGAAAAAGGAAGTTCGCCGTTATAAGCGCGGCGCCGCGAAAAGCGGGCCGGGCGGTAAGGGCGGCAAGGTGAAGAGCCGCAAGCAGGCCATCGCCATCGGCCTGTCCAAGGCGCGAAAAAAGGGCAAGAAAGTTCCCAAGAATAAGAAATAGACGGCGTTGCCGGCCTCTAGGCCGGAACAATCAGGAGAAGACGATGACGTCCGAAGCATCTTCGCCGTCGGCCGGCCCGCCGCTCCATCAGCCCGGCGCTATCGTGGTTTCCGAAACCGATTCAAGCGATCTGCGGCGAGACAACGACCGACGGATTCTCCTGCGTCTATGGCACGGGCTGCGCGCGGGCGGGACGACGCGCCGCCGTCACTGAGCCGCCTGCCGTGCCGAACAAACGTGTCCATCTCGATGAACGGACATGGCAAGTCCTCAAAGACCTGGGCCGGGATTCCATGAAGGATTTCCAGGAACTGGCGGATGAAGCTTTCCGGGATCTTTTGAAAAAGCATAACCGGCCGGCGACGCTAAGGGCGCAGTTGCGCCAGAGCGTGAAGCCCGTTCGCACAACCGTCGCGTCGAAAGTGGCGCGGTGCTGAGGAAATCCGGCGCGACCGATCGCGGCTAGCGGAAAAACAGCCAGATTAAGAGCAGAACAGGAATCGGAATACCGATCAGCCACAAAAGGAGATAGCGCATGCGAAACCTCGTGGTGAGATGGGTCGGAATGCTAACTCCGTGGAGTGGCAACGGTTCCGAATAGCGGGGTCTGCCGCGGCGAAACGGGCATCCCGGCACGCTCTTTCTTGCCTCCGGTCGCCCTTCGCGTGAGGATCGTGCGATGACCGCCCCCGACACGCGCCCGCGGGTAACCGCGATCCTGGGGCCCACCAATACCGGCAAGACCCATATGGCGGTCGAGCGGATGCTGACGCACCGCACCGGCATGATGGGTTTCCCGCTGCGTCTGTTGGCGCGCGAGAACTACGACAAGGTGGTGGCGCTGAAGGGCGCGCGCGCCGTCGCGCTCGTCACCGGCGAGGAGCGGATCGAGCCGCCCGAGGCGCGTTATTTCCTCTGTACCGTCGAGGCCATGCCCGAGCGCGAGACGGACTTCCTCGCGGTCGACGAGATCCAGCTCGCGGCCGACCGCGAACGCGGTCACGTCTTCACCGACCGGCTGCTCAACGCGCGCGGGCGCGAGGAGACCATGTTCGTCGGCGCGGATACGATCCGCGGCTTGATCCGGCGCCTGGTGCCGGGCATCGAGATCATCGCGCGCCCGCGGTTTTCAACCTTGCGCTATGTGGGCGCCAAGAAGCTCGCGCGCCTGCCCCCGCGCAGCGCGGTCGTGGCCTTCTCGGTCGAGGACGTCTACGCCATCGCCGAGTTCGTGCGGCGCCGGCGCGGCGGCACGGCGGTGGTCATGGGCGCCTTGTCGCCGCGCACGCGCAACGCGCAGGTCGGCATGTTCCAGGCCGGCGAGGTGGATTTCCTGGTCGCGACCGACGCCATCGGCATGGGCCTCAACATGGATCTGGACCATGTCTTCTTCGCGCGACGGGCGAAGTTCGACGGCTGGGGCATGCGGCGGCTTCTGCCGGCGGAACTGGCGCAGATCGCGGGACGCGCGGGGCGTCATCTGCGCGACGGCGGCTTCGGGGTGACCGGCGATCTCGGGCCGTTCGAGCCCGAAGTGGTGGAAGCCATCGAGGAACATCGCTTCCCACCGCTCGAAACCTTGCAATGGCGCAACGCTTCGCTCGATTTCCGCTCGACCGGCGCGCTCCTGGCCAGTCTGGAGCGGCGGCCCGACGACCCTCAGCTGATGCGCGCGCGCGAAGCCGACGACCATTTGGCGCTGGCCGCCTTGGCGCGCGATCCGGCGGTTGCTTCGTTGGCGCAAGGCCAGGCGGCGGTCCGTCTGTTGTGGCAGGTCTGCCAAGTGCCCGATTTCCGCAAGACGCTGTCGGAAGCGCACACGGGGCTTTTGGCGCGTATCTTCGGTCATCTGATGGAGCCGGCGCGGCGCTTGCCCGAAGATTGGATCGCGCGCCAGATCGCGCGGCTCGACCGCACCGACGGCGATATCGATTCGCTGACGCAACGCATCGCCCATGTGCGCACTTGGACCTATGTGTCGCACCGCGGCGACTGGGTCGCCGATCCCGTGCAATGGCAGGAGCGCGCGCGGGCGATCGAGGACAAGCTGTCCGACGCGCTGCATGAACGGCTGACCGAGCGCTTCGTCGACCGGCGTTCGGCCGCTCTCGTGCGCCGTATGGAGCGGCCGGGTCCCTTGATCGGCGCCGTGCGCGACGACGGGGAGGTGGTGGTCGAAGGCGAGCATGTCGGGCGGCTGGACGGTTTCCGGTTCATCGCCGACGCCGAGGGCGGCGATATGGCGCCGGCACTCCAGGCCGCGCATCGCGCGCTGCGCGCCGGCATGGGGCGGCGGGTGAAGCAGTTCGAGGCCGAAGACGACGGGGCCTTCGCGCTTGGCGACGATGGGCGTCTGCTGTGGCGCGGCGCCCCGGTGGCGCGGCTGGAGCGCGGGCCCGAACCGATGAAACCCGGGTTGCGTCTGCGGCGCACCGACTTGCTCGATTCCGCGCTTCAGGCCCGTGTCGTTTCGCGTCTGGCGCGCTGGCTGGAGCGCCACTTGGCCGGCTCCTTCGGCCCGCTCGCGCGGCTGGCCGAGGCCGAGCTGCCGCAAGGCGCCCGCGGCCTGGCCTTCCGGCTGGCCGAGGCCTTGGGCGGCGCGGTGCGGCTCGACGGGCCGCCACCCGTGGGCGCCGAACGTTCCGCCCTCACGCGGCTCGGTGTGCGCTTCGTCGCGCGCCATGCCTATCTGGTCGGGCAAGAGGCCAGCGCGCGTCTGCGCGCACTCCTATGGGCGATTCATCACGACGCGCCGCTGCCGGCACCCGTGCCTTCGGCCGCCTCGGTCGTGCCGCTGCCCGGATGGAAGCCCGGCTTCTATGCGGCGCTGGGCTATATCGAGGCGGGCCCCCGCCTCGTGCGTGCAGAACGGTTGCAACGGTTGGAGGGCGAGGCGCGCAAGCTGGGTGCCCAAGGCGAATTCGTGCCCATGCCCGCGATGGCGCGCATCGTCGGCGGTTCCATGGACGATCTGGCGCCGGCGCTGTCGCTGCTCGGCTTCCGCAGGCGTCAGACCGAGCAAGGCCTCGTGTTCATGCCGCCCGGCGGCGCGGAGGGGAAGAAGAAGCGGCGGCGCGGCAAGCCGGCCGCATCCGCTTCCACGCACGGCCAACGCTCGACGGACCCCCATTCGCCCTTCGCCGCCCTCAAGGGATTGAAGCTTGTCCGTTGACGGCGCGTGCCGGCTCGACATCTGGCTTTGGCGCGCGCGCCTGTTCAAGAGCCGGGCGCGGGCGGCGGCCTTTTGCATCGAGGACGGGCTTCGCATCAACCGGATCAAGACCGGCAAGGCGCATCATCCGGTGCGGCCGGGCGACGTGCTGACCTTGGCGCTGGGAACGCAGGTGCGTGTGCTGCGCGTGGTGTCCCTGGGGACGCGGCGCGGACCGGCCTCGGAGGCGCGCGGCCTCTACGAGAACCTGGATTCGTCGCGCCTTGCCGCGCCGCACGATCCGGCCTTATAAACGGGCCGGCCGCAGCGATGACGGCCGGCGTGCCCGCGCTGGACGTGCGGTGGGGACCGGAGGAAACGATGACCTATGTCGTGACGGAAGCTTGCATTCGCTGCAAGTATCAGGACTGCGTCGAAGTCTGTCCCGTCGATTGCTTCTACGAGGGACAGGTGATGCTCGTCATCCACCCCGACGAATGCATCGACTGCGGCGTGTGCGAGCCCGAGTGCCCGCCCGAGGCGATCCATCCGGATACCGACACGGACATGGAGAAATGGGTCCAGTTCAACCGGCAATACTCCGCCGACTGGCCCAACATCACCCGCAAGGGCGAGGTGCCCGCCGATGCCGAACAATGGAAGGGCGTCGAGGGCAAGCTCGAGACGGAATTTAAGCCGGACCCCGGCGCGAAATAGCCTGCGCCCTGCCTGCTCGCGCTGAACACCCTCTGATGCCGTATTTCTATTGCGGGTCTGTCTGCGGGACCTGAATCGTTGGCGCATCATTGCCTCAAGTCCGTGGCGATTTGCGGATGGCTGTTTTCCGTTATGAGTCGGATAGTTTGATGGCGAGCCTTCCAGACGAGATGAAGCGTCTGTGGACTCGATTTGTGCGCTGTTTTCTTTTTTTGGACCTGCCAAGGGCTTAGCGGCCGAAACGTTTGTAGAAGTCGAACGCGCGCGTGCCGTCGTTGTTGCGAATTTAGGTATCTAGATACCCACTATTATAGTCCGCGATGACGCGATCCGGCATGGGATGTATCCATCGGTTCAGAGGCCCTGGCCGGCCCGGGGCGGGCAGCCCCAGCTTTTGGCGCTTGAGAAGGCCTCTACAATATGTGGATAACACATGACAGGTCTGCGCTAAATCTAGGAAACATGTTTTAAATCAATAGATTAGTATTCTCCAAAGAGTAAAGTTTTACTTACGGACCCTGTCCTTTTACCGCAAACTGTGTCATATAAGGGATGTGAAGAGACACGGACCCGTGCCGTGTCTCTTTGTTTCCGGAGGCGGCCTTTCAACAAGGTCATTCGATCGTCGGAACGGTCCGAACAGGACCCGCCGGGTCTTGCGCGTCGAAATCGTAGGCAACCGTTGGGTGTGTCGTGGCAGTGGTCAAGAAAGCGCGAAGCAGCTCCAAGGATACTCTCTCGTTCAAGGCGGGCGAGTATGTGGTCTATCCGACCCATGGCGTGGGACGGGTGACGGGTATCGAAACCCATGACGTCTCGGGCGCCGAGCTGCGCGTCTTCGTCATCAATTTCGACAAGGAAAAGATGACCCTGCGCGTTCCGGTGGGCAAGGTGAGCGCCGCCGGCCTGCGCCGTCTGAGCAACCGCAAAATCATGGAAACCGCGCTGTCGACGTTGAAGCGCCGCACGCGCGTGAAGCGCACCATGTGGAGCCGCCGCGCCCAGGAATACGAAGCCAAGATCAATTCGGGCAATCCGGTGTCGATCGCCGAGGTCGTGCGCGACCTGCACCGCAAAGGCGACCAGCCGGACCAGTCCTACAGCGAGCGCCAGATGTACCAGGCCGCTTTCGAGCGTCTGGTGCGTGAGTTGGCCGCGGTCGAGCGGATCAACGAGGAAGCGGCCATCAAGCGGCTCGAGCGCGTTCTGCACGCCGCCTGATCAAATCGGTTTTCGGCGAAAAATTCGAACGCCCGGCGGAGTACCGCCGGGCGTTTTTCGTTTCACGTGCGCCGGGGCCTGATCAGGAAAAACGCCACCGGTACGCCCGTGCCGAGCATGGCCCAAACCAGGCGCACCGCGTAACGGTCATGCGGCCCCGACAAGGCGCCGCAGACGAACGCGTTGGCCACGAAGGCAATGATCATGGTCAGGCACGCCGCGCGCAGCGAGCGCGGCAGCCGGGGTGAAAAGATTCCGAACAGGGTCAACGCGATGGCCATTACAACGATGGGCAGATGCACATAATTGACCGTCTGGGCGATGGGAATCAGCTTTCCCTGCTGTTGCAGCGCCTGACGCCAGGGTTGCAACTCCTCTGGGAAGGCCGCGCGCACGGTCCAGCGCAGGAACCATTCCTGGCTCTCCGTGCCTTCGCCCAGCTCGACCTTCACCAATTGCTCGGCGAAACCGCGCAGCGCGAACTCGGCGGCCTCCAGTGGATATTCTGCGATCGCGATCAGCACGATGCGGCGGCTGGCGTAGCGTGTGCCCTCCCAATCGCCGATGCGCCAGAACGGCGTGCCCTTCTTCCACAGCCATTGCTCGGCGTTTTCCGGAATTTCGGCGCGGTAGGGGCAAAGCTTCGACCAGTCCGATTCCCGCTCGGCGGAGCAGTTCTCGTCGAGCACGCGCTGGACGAAACCGCCCTCCGCCATCCGCGCGAACAGAAGGACCCAGCCGGTCCGGTTGAAGAACGGCTTGCCGGTCAGCGCGTCGTTCACCAGCACCGTCAGCGCCACGGCGACGGCGATGCAGGCCAGCGGCAATTTCCAGCTCAGCCGGCAACGGAAGGCGATGGCGCTCA
>CADEGL010000026.1:18357-22239 GCA_902826885.1 uncultured Alphaproteobacteria bacterium
AGGAACGCCGCGATCGCGGACTGGATCAGGATGATCAGCCAGACCGATTGGTCGCCGGCATACTCCAGGAACCAGGCGTAGAACGACGAGCGATTCGGAACGTAATCGTCATCGACGCCCGCGATCAGATAGCCGCCCGTGTCCCAATAGACGAGCGGAAAGCCATTGATGAAGGCGGGGGTGAGATAAGCGATCGCGAAGAAGATCGGAGCGTAAAGCTGAACCCGACGCCAGTCGACAGCGGCTGGCATGCGTCCTCCAGTTTCGGTAAGCCCCACTCCCCGCCATGCTTCCATGTTCCCGGCTTCGGCGCCAGGGTCGTTGGCGAAAAACTATGGTCTGATTCCCCGAAAGCCGAGCCGGTGGCGGTTGGGGCCGGGGTTTCGCGGCAAGGCCTCGGCCTGGAAGCCGCCCGCGGCCAGCAATTCGAGGAACTCCCGCCCGGTGTAACGCGCGAGGCCCAGTTTCCGGCGCGTTCGGCGATAGTCGGAGAAAAACGTGCGGGCCAATCCCAGCAAGGCGGCGGGCAGAAACCCTTCCTTCCACGCAAAGCCCAGAAGATCCGCCACGTCCTCCACCATGCCGGCGTCGGGACGCATCACATCGGCAATCACCAGGATGCCGCCGGGAGCCAACAGGCGGCGCCAACCCGCGATGGTCGCCGGCAACGCGTCGCGCGGGATGTATTGGATGACGGAGCTGACGATGATCGCATCGAAGCCGCCGTCCGAGGATGCCAGGGCGCGTTCGTCCAAGACCGCGATGCGGGGATCGCCGTCATAGCGCCGCGCGATCCGCGCCTGAACCTCCGGCGCGGCATCGTAAAGGGCGATCTGGTGGCCAAGCGCCGCGAGGCTCGGCGCGCCCAGCGCGTCGCCGCTGCCGTAATCGAGGATGCGCAAGCCCGGTTGCGGCGGAAGCGCGGCCGCCAAATCTTCCGTCAGGCGCCGGAAATGCGCTTCGACGTGACGGGCGCTGACATAGATCGAATGCTTGCCGCCCCAGAATTCGGTCCACGAGGTCATGGCGCGCAGTGTGCTATGGCGGGCCTCCCGCCGCCAGCTTGACCCTGCGGAGGTCCGTTCCTACGGTCTTCCGTCGGCTGGGGAGGGCTCATGCAGAACCTGCGCGTCAACGGCGATCGCCTTTGGGCGAGTCTCATGGAGATGGCGCGCATCGGCGCCTTGCCCCATGGCGGTTGCGGACGGCTGGCGCTGACCGATCTGGACAAAGAGGGCCGCGATCTGTTCGTGCGCTGGTGCCGCGAGGCCGGCTGCACGATCAAGGTGGACCGTCTCGGCAACGTCTTTGCGCGCCGCGAGGGCAAGCGCCCGGACCTGCCGCCCGTCATGACCGGCAGCCACCTGGATACCCAGCCCCATGGCGGCAAGTTCGACGGCGTCTATGGCGTCCTCGCCGGGCTCGAAGTGATCCGTACGCTGAATGACGCCAAGGTCGAAACCGATGCGCCGGTCGAGGTCGCGGTCTGGACCAACGAGGAAGGCTCGCGGTTCGCGCCGGCCATGTGCGCTTCCGGCGTGTTCGGCGGCGCCTTCGAGGCCGAGTATGTGCTGGGACAGAAAGATCTGGACGGCAAAAGCTTCGGCGAGGAACTGAAGCGTATCGGCTATGCCGGCGCCGAGCCGTGCGGCGGGCGCGCGGTGGGCACGTTCTTCGAAGTGCATATCGAGCAAGGCCCGATCCTCGAAGCCGAGGAGTTCCCCATCGGCGTCGTTACCGGCGTGCAGGGCATCCGCTGGTACGACATCGTCGTGGCGGGCCAGGATGCCCATGCGGGCCCCACGCCTATGTCCATGCGGCGCGACGCGCTTCTGGCGGCCGCGTCTATGGTCGCCGCGGTCAACCGCATCGCGCAGGCCCATGCGCCGAACGGGCGCGGCACGGTCGGCCAGATGCAAGTCATCCCGAACTCGCGCAACACGGTGCCCGGCGAAGTGCGCTTTAGTGTCGATATCCGCAACCCGAACGCGGATGCGTTGGCGCAAATGGACCGCGAGTTGCGCGAAGCATGCGCGGCCGCTGCGAAAGACGCGGGCTCGGACGCGACGGTGACGGAGATCTGGTACTCACCGCCGGTCGTTTTCGACGGCGGTTGCGCCGATTCGGTGCGGCAGGCGGCCGAATCGCTAGGCTACAAGAACCGCGACATCGTTTCGGGCGCGGGGCACGATTCGGTCTATGTGTCGCGCGTGGCGCCGACCAGCATGATCTTCGTGCCGTGCCGCGGCGGGCTTTCGCATAACGAGGCCGAGGACGCCGAGCCCGCGCATATCGAGGCGGGCTGCAACGTGCTGCTGCACGCCATGCTCTCGCGGGCCGGCTGACATGGCCCGCGTCGTTCGCATGGCGGCGGCCCAGCTCGGGCCCGTCGCGCGTGACGAGCCGCGTGCCGCCGTCGTCGAACGCATGCGACGCCTGATGCGCGACGCTCGCGCGGATGGCTGCCGCTTGATCGTCTTTCCCGAACTCGCGCTCACCACGTTCTTCCCGCGCTGGTACATGGCCAATCAGGCGGAGGTCGACGCCTTCTTCGAGGTCGAGATGCCGGGCGCCGAGACGCGCCCCTTGTTCGAGGATGCGAAACGCTTGGGCGTCGGCTTCCATCTCGGCTATGCCGAGCTCGCGCGCGAAGGCGGGCGCGTCCGCCGCTTCAACACGGCCATTCTGGTCGACACCGAAGGCCGCCTCGTCGGCAAGTATCGCAAAATCCATCTGCCCGGCCACAGCGCGCACGAGCCGCAACGGCCGTTCCAGCACCTCGAGAAACGCTATTTCGAGATCGGCGATCTGGGTTTTCCCGTCTGGCGCACCATGGGCGGCATCTTCGGGATGTGCATCTGCAACGATAGGCGCTGGCCGGAGACGTACCGTGTTCTCGGCTTGCAAGGCGTCGAAGCCGTGCTGCTGGGCTACAACACGCCCACGGTCAATGCGGTCATCCAAGAGCCGGCCCATCTGCGCATGCTGCATCACCTGGTCACGATGCAAGCGGGGGCATATCAGAACGGGACATGGGTGGTGGCCGCGGCCAAATGCGGCATGGAGGACGGCGTACACATGATGGGCGGCTCGGCCATCGTCGCGCCAACGGGCGAGATTGCCGCGCAAGCCAAGACCGAGGCGGACGAGCTGATCGCGCATGACTGCGATCTCGACCTCGGCCGCTATATCAAGGAAACGGTGTTCAACTTCGCGCAGCACCGTCGGACCGAGTATTACGGGCTGATTGTCGAGCGCGTGGGCATGGTGCCGCCGCCGAAGGATGGACAATGACGACCACCTGCATCCGCAACGCATCCTGGATCGTGAGCTGGCGGGCCGATGTCGGGCGGCATGGCTATCGGCGCGACGGCGACGTGGTTTTCTCTGGCGACCGCATCCTGCAGGTCGGCGGACATCATGCCGGGCCGGTGGATCGCGAGATCGACGGGCGAGGGCGCTTGGTCATGCCGGGCCTCGTCAATCTCCACTGCCATCCGACCAACCAGCCGCTCTACAAGGGCATGCGCGAGGAGCTGGGCAATCCCCATCTCTACGGCAGCGGCCTCTACGATTACATGACGCTTCTCGTCCCCGACGAAGCCGCGCGCCATGCCGCGGCGGAGTACACCTACTGTGAATTGCTGCTCTCGGGCGTCACCACGGTGACCGACCTGTCGGTGCCCTACGAAGGCTGGGTCGATCTGGCCGCGCGCAGCGGCCTGCGCGTGTGCATCGCACCCATGTTCCGCTCGGCCAACTGGATCGTGCCCGAGGGACGCTCGCTCGATTATACCTGGGACGAGAAAGCCGGCCGCCGCCGTTTCGAGGAAGCCGTGCGCGTCGTGGAGCAGGCGGAGCGCCATGCCTGTGGCCGCTTGT
>CADEGL010000026.1:22249-27423 GCA_902826885.1 uncultured Alphaproteobacteria bacterium
CAGATCGATACGTGCGAGGAGGGGTTGCTGCGCGATTCGGTCGCGCTGGCGCGCTCCAGCAAGCGGCCTTGGCAGACGCACACCGCGCAAAGCGTTGCCGAGTTCAACGAGATGACGAAGCGTCACGGCATGACGCCCGTGCAGTGGGCGCACGAGATCGGCCTGTTGGGCCACGGCTCGGGCCTGGGCCACGCGATCTTCTTGGACAGCCACGATTGGATTCACTGGCCGACGCGGCGCGACCTCGAACTGATCGCGGTAACGGGCACCAACGTGGCCCATTGTCCCACGGTTTTCTCGCGCTATGGCCACACGTTGCAGGATCTCGGGCGTTACTTGCGCGCGGGCATCACGGTGGGTCTCGGCACCGACACGTTCCCGCACAACATGATTGAGGAGATGCGCGTGGCGCTCATCCTCGCGCGGGTGGCCGCGGGCTACGGCACCAGCGTGACCAGCGCAGATGCGCTGCACTGCGCGACCGTTGGCGGTGCCTCGGCGCTGTTGCGCGACGATATCGGCCGGCTTGTGCCGGGTGCGAAAGCGGACCTGGCGCTGGTCGACCTGAGCCATCCGATGATGCAGCCGGCCCGCGATCCGCTGCGCAGCATGATCTACAGCGCCGCCGAGCGCGCGATTTCGGATGTCTTCGTGGACGGGCGGCAGGTGGTGAAGGACGGCCGCGTCCTCACCCTCGACATGGCGGACGCGGCGGGCCGGGTGGCCGAAGGCCAGGCCCGCATGGAAGCCTCCACGCCCAAGGCCGATCCGGCCGGCCGTAGCGCGCGCGAGATCGCGCCTTTGTCGCTGCCGGTGTTCTGAAAAAAAACGGCGACGGTCTGGAGGGACCGCCGCCGCTTCGCCGTCTGCTTCGGCTGGCAGACGGTTACTTCAGGACCCACTCGTTAAAGCGGGTGATTTCCTCGTCCTTGGCCTTGCCCCAGTAATCGTCATCGATCTTCAGCATGCTCTGCATGTGCTTCGGATTGGTCGGCAAAAGCTCGGCGCGTTTGGCATCGATGTATTTGTAGGCATTCGGGTTCGTCGGACCGTAGGTCATGTCCTTCGTCCAGGAGGCCTGACGCTGGGCGTTCAACGCGAACTTGATGAACTTGCGGCAGGCGTCGACGTTCGGGCCGCCTTTCAGGACGGCCCAGCCCTCATAGCTCCACAGCGCCTGGTTCCACGAGATCGCCACGGGCCCGCCTTCGTCGGCGGCGGCTTGGGCGCGGCCGTTCCAGGTGACGCACATGTCGACTTCGCCGGTCTTCAGCATTTGTGAGGTCTGCGCGCCGCCGGTCCACCAGATGGAGACGTTGGGCTTCAGCGCGTCGAGCTTCTTGAGCGCGCGTGCGGCATCGCAGGGATAGACCTTGTCCTTCGGCACCCCGTCGGCGAGCAATGCGATCTCGTACATGTCTTGCGGCGACTTGCGCACGCCACGGCGGCCTGGGATGCGCTTCACGTCCCACAGATCTTGCCAGCCGCCCGTAGGCGCGGGCGCCTTGGCGGGGTAGACGTCGGTGCGATAGGCCAGGACAGTCGCATAGACCTCGGCGCCGATCATGTAGGGCGACTTGTACTGGGCCGGGATCTCCTGGACCTCGGGCTCCTTGTCCATCTCGAGCTTCTCGAGATAGCCGCCCGCGGCCAGAAGATTGGTTGCCGCCGGGGTGATGTCCGCCATGTCCCAGGTGTAGGTCTTGGTCTCGACCATGGCCTTGATCAGCGCGGTGGGCTCGTGCTGGCCCGCGACGCCGACAGCCTCGATGCCGGTTTCCTTCGTGAAGGGCTTGTAGAAGGCTTCCTCGAACGCCTTGGTGAACGGTCCGCCGGGATCGCGGATGACGATGCGCTGAGCCGCGCGGGTTTTGCGCGGCGTGAGGATCGTGGGGAACGCCAAGGCCGCGGTGCCCGCGCCCATGGCCGTCAGCACCCGCCGGCGGTTGGTCACCAGGGATTTGTCCGCGATCTTGCTCATGTTCCTTCTCCGAATTTTCTTCACCACAGCGCTATTATGACAGCGTTATCATGACGGTCAAATGGGCGGCGCCTGTTCCGGCTGGGGCCCTACTTATGTGCTTTCGCGCTGAATGACATCGAAACCCAGGTCGACAATCTTGGGCACCTGCGTATTGCCGGCGATTCGTTCCAGCAACAGCTCCGCCGCGCGCTTGCCCATGGCATGACGTTGAATGCGCACCGTGGTCAGCGCGGGCTGCACGATGGTGGACAAGTCGCTGTCGCCGAAGCCCGCGATGGCGACCTTCTTGGGCACCTGCCAGCCGCGCTTTTGGCATTCCATCAAGGCGCCCGCCGCCATGACGTCGTTGCCGAAGAAGATGGCATCCACATCCGGGCGCTTTTCGACCAATTCCAGCAACGCGGCGGCGCCGGATTGGAAATCGAGCCGTCCGCTGGCGAATAGGTTTTCATCAATGCTCAGGCTCGAATCGCGCAAGGCCTTGCGGTGGCCCTCGCGCCGGTCGCGCGTGCGATCATTATCGCGCATGGCGGAACCGATCAGCGGGCTGACGAAGGCGATCTTCTTGTAACCGAGCCGCACCAGATGGCGCGTCATGGCGTAAGCCGCGTCGAAATTGGAGAAACCGATGCACAGATCGATGGGGTTCTGCGTCAGGCCCCAGAATTCTACGGTGGGTACGGCCATGCCCGTCAGCAGGCGGCGTACTTCCGGGCCGTGGGACACACCGGTCAGGATCACCCCGGCGGCACGATGGGCCAGGAAGTCGCGCACCAGCCGCTCTTCCTCTTCCTCCGAATAGTCGGAGACGCCGAGAAGCAACTGGTATTCCTGTTCGCCGAGCGTGTCGTAGAAACCGTGGATGGCTTCGGAGAAGCCAATATCCATGATCGTCGGCACGATGATGCCGATGGTCGTTGTCTTGCGCGACGCCAAGGCACCGGCATTGAAGTTTCGCACATAGCCGATCTTTTTCACCGCGCGCGCGATGCGGCCCCGCGTCTCCTCGGCGACGATGCCGGGGTTGCGCAGGGCGCGCGACACGGTGATGGGTGACACGCCCGCCATCCGCGCGACCTCTTCCAGGCGCGCGGCGCGCGGTGTGCCCGCCTCGCCGTTGCGCTTGTGCTTCCTGAGTGGTCTCCGGGGGGGCGCCTTCCTGGCCATGGCGTATGGTAGCGTTAACACGTCGTTGACGCGATGGGGCTGTTGTCTAAAGATGGCCCCCGCTTTCGCTCCCTTCCCGCACCCCAGCCCGTCTGCATGCGTCGTAGCACGCCCGGATTTTTCAGGAGAGAGAACCATGGCCGAAGAAACCCTTGAAACCACCCGGAGGCGCTGCGTCCTGTCGACCAAGCTGTGGGGCCGCACTTTTTCGGGCCTCACCTGCATGACGTTCCGTCATCGCGGCGCCGAAACTCTGCACAAGTTGTGGTTCAACGTGCTGACCGGCCACCAGGTCGGCCACTACCACGAAGGTCTCAAACTGCTCGGCATCGACAAGGACCCGCCGGCGGTTGCCGCAGCCAAGTATCACTATTTGACCAACCAGATCGGCGGCCTCGACATGGAGTATGTCGAGGAATCGCCCAAGAAGGTCTGGATCCGCTATGTCGCGCCGATGTGGACCTACAACGGCGTGGCGCTGCTGGCGCTGCCCGGCACGGTGCGCCGCACGATCTTCTCGGCCTGGCATCCGCGCAACGGCAAGCTGATGGGCTGTCCCAAGCTCGGTTACGTCGGCACCAAGTTCATCATGGAGGGCGACCCGTACGACGAGGGTTACTTCATGGAATACGACCATGACCTCGCCCCCGAAGAGATCATGCAATACAAGACCGTGCAGCACACGCCGGAGTTCGATCCGGCCACGGCGCCGAAGCTCGACCCGAAGGTGTGGCCCGAGGCGCGTCTGTTGAAGGCCCAGCGCAATTTCTCGGGCGGCTACGTCAACACGACCATCGAATGCCTCAACAATATGGTGGGTGAGGCGGTGACGGATTTCATCGCCGCGCAGACCAACCGCCACTTGGCCGTGCAGTACATCCACGAGCTGAAGGCCATGGCCGGTGTCGAGGGCAAGGATGTCGGCGCCATCACGAAGCTGTTCGCGACGTTGCTCGACGCTTGCTACCAGGATTTCTCGGTCGAAAAGCTCAGCGACAAGAAGCACCGCATCGTGCTGAAGAGCTATCGCCCGTTTGGCGACGATGCGCCGGAAGCTCTGCGCCACGCCAATTTCGAGTTCCAGACCATGGGCACGCGCGTGCTCAACGGCCGCGTGCGCGCGACGCGCCAGCGCGAAGCCGTGGGCGGCGCCAAGACCGCCGAGGTGTGGGAGTTCGAGGACACCGGCCGCTGGCTGTACTAGTCCGCCCGTGATCCTGACCGACGAAGAGGGCAAGCGGCTCCTCGCCGCGCGCGGCGTTGCCGTCGCGGGCGAGGGGGGCGCGCTCGGCCGCATGACCCTGCGGCTCGACCGCGACCGGCGCTGTCACGCGCTGGTCGTGGAGCGGGACGGCAAAGCGCTGTCGCTCTTCATCGATCCCTTCACGGGGCTTCTGGCTTTCGTCCTGCGCCGCGCGGCCAAGCATCTGGCGGTGCCGGAAGCAGGCCGCGCCTCGTTCGAGGCGCTGGTGCGCGCGCTTTACGCCGTGGCTTTGTCCGATGCGCTGTGCGTCGCGATCGATCCGGTGCTCGCGCGCACGGACGGTACCGTCGCGGTCGGAAGCGTGGCGATCGAGTTCGACCGCATCGCGCGCTTCCGCCACCCGGAATGGGCGGAATACGGCGAGCGTCTGCCGGGCACGGCGGCGGAGCAGGCCTTCATGCGCCTGGGCGCCGTCGCGGCCGAGCCCGACCCCACGGGCCGCATCGTCGCCGTGGTCAGCGGCGCGGGCCTGATGATGACCGTGCTCGACATGCTGACCGCCATGAAGGCGACCGTGCGTTGCGTCGTCGACATGCAGGGCCTGCCGCTGCAGGGCGTCGAGGTGATGCGCTCGATCTTCGAAAACGCGGGCCGCATGTCGCCCAAGATTACCTTGATCGGTGGCCGCTTTCAGGCGCCGGTGGCCGACCGTTTCGCCGAGGCCGTGATCGAAGCCAACAAGCTGGCGCCGCTCACGGGCCGCGTCGTCACCTGGATCGCGGGCAACCGCGCGCCCGAGGCGCAGGCCATGTTCGCCGC
>CADEGL010000026.1:27523-35933 GCA_902826885.1 uncultured Alphaproteobacteria bacterium
GTGGTGCTGGGTCCCAATTCCGCCGGCTGCGTCACGCCGGGCGGGGTCAATTTGTCCGAGCTCGATCCCAAATTCCTGCTCAGGGGCAATATCGGCGTCGTGGCCAAAAGCGGCGCCATGTGCGCCGAGTCCGCGAACTATCTGCGCGAGGAAGGGCTCGGTGTCACCACCATCGTCTCGATCGGCGGCGATCCCGTTTTGGGCGCCTATCACCGCGACATTCTGGAGCGGTTCGAGGCCGACCCCGACACCCAGGGCGTCGTGATGGTGGGCGAGATCGGCGGACGCTCGGAATACGACGCGGCCCCCTTCGTGAAGACGATGACGAAGCCCGTCGTCGCCGTCATGATCGGCGGCTCCGCGCCGCCGGACCGCCAGATGGGCCATCTGGGCGCGCGCCTCGGCGCGGAGGAAGAGAACGCACCCGCCAAACGCGCCGTTCTGGCCGCGGCGGGGGCGCATCTGGGCGACAACGTGACCGAAGTGGGCCGTCTGATGCGGCGCGCCCTCGGCGGCTGAAGGGACTTCCATGACGCAGATCCGCGACGACATCACGATCCGCCAGGAACTCGAAGAGGCGGCGCGCAGCCAATCCGACCGCGTTTATCTGATCTTCGAGGACGTGCCGGTCACGGTCGCGGAGCTCAACCGGCGCGTGAACCGCCTGGCCAACGGCATGGCCAAGCTGGGACTGAAGCAGGGCGACCGTGTCGCCGTCATGCTGCCCAATCATCCCGACCACATCTACGCGTTCCTGGCTTGCATCAAGCTGGGCGTGATCCAGGTGCCGGTGAACGCGCATCTGCGTGGCGCCAGCCTGGAGTATCTGATCGAGCATGCCGAGCCGCGCGCGCTCATCGCCGACACGATCTACGCGGAGCAGCTTCTGCCCGCCCTCGCGCGCACGAATTGCGAGATCGTGATCTGGCGCAACGGCACGGCCCAGGTACCGAAGGCCAAGGTTCTGACCCTCGACGATGTAATGCGGAGCGGCCATGACGGTCCGCCGCCCGGCGATCTCAAATCCGGCGACACGATCTCGCTCAGCTACACCTCGGGTACGACCGGCCCGCCCAAAGGCGTGCAGGTGACGGACAAGATGTTCCGCGCCTCGGCCTGGGCGGCCTCGATCGTGGCCGACCTGAAGCCCAAGGATGTCTGCTTCCTGTGGGAACCGTTGTTCCATATCGGCGGCAGCCAGATGATCGTGGCCGCCATCGAGCACGACGTGACCATCGCGCTCGTGGATCGTTTCAGCGCGTCGAAATTCTGGGACCAGGTCAATCATTACAAGGCGACCCAGATCCATTATCTCGGGGGCATCCTCTCGATTCTTTTGAAACAGCCGCCGCGACCCGACGACGGCAAATCGACCGCGCGCGTGGCCTGGGGCGGCGGCGCGCCGCCCAACGTGTGGGAGGCCTTCGTCGAACGCTTCAAGCTCGAGGTGCGCGAGAACTACGGTATGAGCGAATGCTCCAGCATCACGCTGGCCAATACCGACGGCACCTTCGGCCGCGTCGGCAAGCCCTTGCCCTATTTCGAGGTGCGGATCGCCGACGACGCGGGCAAGCCGTTGGGTCCGGACCAGATGGGCGAGATCGTCGTGCGCGAGAAATCGCCCGGCTACATCATGAAAGGCTATTTCCGGAATCCGGAAGCCACCGGCCGCGCCCTGCGCGACGGCTGGATGTATACGGGCGATCTCGGCTCCTACGACGAGAAGGGCTATTTCCGCTTCCTCGGCCGCAAGAAGGACGCCATCCGCCGCCGCGGCGAGAATGTCTCGGCCTGGGAGGTCGAGCGCGTCTTGGGCGAACACCCGAGCGTCGCGGAATGCGCCATCGTCGGCGTGGATGTCGAGATGGGCGAGCAGGAGATCAAGGCCTTCGTGCGGCCCATGGATGGGGCGAAGCCCGATCCGCTGGAGTTGATCAAGTTCTGCGAGAAGCGTCTGGCCTATTTCCAGGTGCCGCGCTACATCGCCTTCGTCGACAGCTTCGCGAAGACCGCGACGGACCGCGTCCAGAAGGAAAAACTGTCCAAGACAGCCGACGATTCCTGGGACCTGGAGACATCGGGCTACAAGCTGGCGCGGCGTTAGGCACTTTGTTGACAGGAAGGCCGCCGCGCCGCCTCAATGGAGGCGCGGCCGCGCTGTGATGTGTGGCGGCGACCCGGGGGGGGTGCCGTGTTTAACCTCACGCCTGCGCAATATCGTGCGATTTTTCGGATTGTCGGCATCGCATCGGCGCTTTTCGCGGCATGGTACTTTCAAGATTCCTTAGCTAAGGGACGCATACCGGGAATATCGACGAGCAAGGGTTTGCTTGCTTCGTTCGCCATTGCGGGTTTCTGGCCGCCGCTCTCCACCGCCGTCTTTTGGGCGGCAAATCTGCTCCATTGGCCGAGCTGTTCTGCGGGGATGTCGAGAATGATCCTGTCGGGTTCGGCGGTGCGCGCGCCGATGCGGATGAAGCGCTTCTCCGGCTCGGGATAGAGCGCCTGGAACGCGCCGGTGACGAAATCGGTAAAACCGCGATGCTCGGGGTGGCGGGCGTTCTGGTAACGCGGGTCCTGCATCAGCGCGCGAAGGGAGTCTTCGGTCAGGGGATTCGGCAGACGATACATTCATCACTCTGACGTCCCTGTGCCTTCGCGCGCTTCGAGATAGCGCAAGCCCAGCACGGCGCCGCCGATAATCGCGGCCCAGGCGACGATGGAGCCGAACGCGAGCGTCGAGACGCCCGTGACGCCCTGGCCGATGGTGCAGCCGAGCGCCAGCGTGCCCCCGATGCCCATCAGCGCACCGCCCGCAGCATGATGGGCGGCGTCGGTCGCGTCCGCGAACCATTCGACGCGCACGCGCCAAGGAAAGGCGACGGAGAGGAATGCGCCAAGCACGAGGCCCAATATGCTGGCCGCGCCGAAGTTCGGGACGAGCTCACCGAACGGCGTCACGAAGTTGAACGAGCCGGGCACGGCGCCGGCCTGGCTTGTGACAAACCAACCTAAACAAATGGCGATACCGAACGCGATGCCCGCGCCGAGGTCGCGCGGCGAGGCGCGGAAATTCGCGTTGCCGAGACAAAGCCACAGCAACAGGACGCCGAGCGAAAGCGTCAGCACCATGCGCAGCATAGGCGCGGGTATTCCGGCGGCCGGCGCCAGAAGCGACGGCACGTCTTGACCTGGCGATGTGGCCAGGACATTGGCGAAGCCGCTCAGGAACTGCCGCAAGGGAACGAGCGGCCCTTGCGCGGTGAGCCAGGCGAACAGCGCCACCATGGCGATCGCCAACAGCGCCTTGGGACTGCCCGCACCCAACCGCACCAGCGAGCGCTGCACGCAGCCGCCGGCCAATGTCATGCCGAAGCCGAACAGCAATCCGCCGACTGCGGCGGCCAGCCATCCAAACGACGGCGACAGATAGGGCGCGCCTTCCAGCCGCACGAGCCCGAGGAGGCGCAGGCCTTCGGTGCCCAGCACGGCGATGGCGATGGCCAACAGCCAGGCGCGGAAACGGCGTCCGTCGCCCATCAAGAGGATGTCCGTGATCCCGCCCATGACGCAGAAATTCGCGCGCAAGGCCACCCAACCCAGGATCAGGCCGCCGGCCAAGCCCGCAAGAAGAATGAGGTTTTCCGAGCCGTTGGCGATCATGGTCTCTAGCCGGTGGGGTTCGCTTCGCACGCCGGATCGGCTAAGTTCCTCTCCGCGCCCGAGCGTTCGTCCGGGCCGCCATTATGGACCAAAACGCAGGGTGGAACGCTTGCGAGTTCGCGCTTCGCGCGCCCGAGCCGTGTCGGCGGTGCGCGCGTGATCAATCCTCTGGATGGCATGCTAGTCGTCTCGCTGGAGCAGGCGGTCGCCGCGCCGTTCCTGTCCTCGCGTTTGGGCGAAGCCGGCGCGCGGGTGATCAAGATCGAGCGGCCCGAGGGCGATTTCGCGCGCGGCTACGACAAGGCGGTAAAGGGGCAGAGCTCCTACTTCGTCTGGCTCAACCGCGGCAAGGAATCGATCTGTCTCGACATCAAGCAGCAGGCCGACGCGGACCTGCTGCGCCGCATGATCGCCAAGGCCGATGTCTTCATTCAGAACCTGGCGCCGGGCGCCGCCGCGCGCGCGGGCTTTGGCGCCGAGGAATTGCGCCGCGCCCATCCGCGCCTCATCACCTGCGACATCAGCGGCTATGGCGAAGAAGGCCCCTATACCGAGATGAAGGCCTATGACCTGCTGGTCCAGGCCGAGTCCGGGTTGGCGGCGATCACGGGCACACCTGACGGGCCGGGCCGCGTGGGTGTTTCGTTGGTCGATATCGCGGCCGGCATGTATGCGCTGGCGGCTGTCTATCGCGCGTTGATCGCGCGCGGCCGCACGGGCGAGGGGGCCTCGCTCAAGGTCTCGCTGTTCGACGCCATTGCCGATTGGATGACCGTGCCGTTGTTCCACCACGAATACGGCGGCAAGGCGCCGAAGCGCGTGGGGCTGAACCATCCGTCCCTCGCGCCTTATGGTCTTTACGAAGCGGCGGACGGGCCGGTCGTCTTCGGCATCCAGAACGAGCGCGAGTGGGCAACTTTCTGTGCCCAGGTGTTGGAGCAGCCCGCGCTGGCGAACGACGCGACATTCCAAGGCAACAATGCCCGCGTCCAGAATCGTCCGGCTTTGGATAAAGCGATCAACGCGGTCTTCGCCAAGCTTTCGCGCGCCGAGGTGATCGCGCGCCTGCGCAAGGCCAAGATCGCCTATGGCGCTCTTAACAGCGTGGCCGATTTCGCCCAGCATCCGCAGCTCCGCCGCCTAAGCGGAGAAACACCGGCCGGCCCCGTGGACTTCGTGGCGCCTCCAGTCCATGTGATGGGAGAGGGGATCGCCTATGGCCGCGTGCCGGCGCTGGGCGAACATACCGGCGCCATCCGGCGCGAGTTCGCGGTATGACCGTATTCGCCGAGGGGTTTTAGCCTATGTATTTCGACAGGCGGTTGTGGGCGTTGACCAAGGGCGTGCGCGGCCGCGTGGCGCTGGGCGTGGTGGTGGGTATTCTGGCCGCCGCGGTCGGCGTGGCGCGCTTGGCCCTGTTGGGTTGGCTCTTGGCGCTTTTGTTCCAGGGCGCGTCGATGAACGCGCTGATCGAGCCCGCCGTGCTGGTGGCTGGCGTCATGCTGGCGCGCGGCGGCCTTGAATATCTCCGCGCCATGCTGGCCCATCACACGGCCGCTCTGGTGCAGGTCAATCTGCGCAAGAAGATCTACGACCAGGTTGTCGCGCTTGGTCCGGCCCATTTCGGGCGCGAGCGCACGGGCGACGTGGTGCTCTCCATGGTCGAGGGCGTCGAACAGCTCGAAACCTATTTCGGCCAGTATCTACCGCAGCTTTTCGTGGCGGCCCTGACGCCGATCCTCATCTTTGCCTTCCTGGCTTGGCTCGACCTGCCCATCGCGGCCATCCTTCTGGTCGCTGCCTTGGCGACGCTGATCGCGCCCGCCGCGTGGCACAGGATGGACAGCCGCAACTCGATCGAACGCCAGAAGGCCTACGGTGCCTTCGGCGCCGAGTTCCTCGATTCGCTGCAAGGGCTGGTCACGCTCAAGGCGTTCGGCCAAAGCGGCGCGCGGGCCCAGCTTCTGGCCAAGAAGGCGCGCGATCTGTTTCAGACCACCATGTGGGTGCTTGGCACCAACACGCTGGCGCGCGGCATCACCGACGCGGGCATCGCCATCGGCGCCACGGTGGCGCTGGGTTGGGGCGCCTTCCGCGTGGTCGAAGGCGCCATGCCGCTCTCGACGCTGCTGATTATTTTGATGCTGGGGGTCGAGGTGTTCCGCCCCTTGCGCGAACTGCGCTCGCTGCTGCACCAGGGCATGGTCGGCCTATCGGCGGCGCAAGGTATCTTCGACATCCTGGGCGCCAAGCCGGCCATCGCCGACGCGGCCGCCGTGGGCACCGGAAAACTGGAGCCGTCGGTTGCTTTTGATGATGTTGTCTTCGGCTATCCCGGCGGGCGCCGTCAGGCGTTGCGCGGTCTTTCATTCACCGTGCGCGCGGGTGAACGCGTCGGCATCGTCGGCGGTAGCGGCGCGGGCAAGTCGACGATCTCGAAGCTCCTTCTTCGTCTTTACGATCCGCAAGGCGGCGCGATCCGTGTGGGCGGCAAGGATCTGCGCGAAATCTCGCTGAAGGATTTGCGTTCGCTCATCGCCGTGGTCAGCCAGGACAGCTATCTGTTCCACGGCACCATCGAGGACAATCTGCGCATGGGCCGCCCCGATGCGACCCAAGCCCAGCTTGAAGACGCCGCGCGCTCGGCCAACGCCCATGAATTCATCGCGAGCCTGCCGCAGGGCTATCGAACCGTCGTCGGCGAGCGCGGCGTGCGCCTGTCGGGCGGCCAGCGGCAACGCATCGCAATCGCGCGCGCGCTTCTGCGCGATGCGCCGATCCTGGTTTTGGACGAGGCGCTGTCCTCGGTCGATGCCGAAAACGAGCAAGTCATTCAGGAAGCCCTCGATCGCCTCATGGTCGGGCGCACCACGCTCGTCTTCGCCCACCGCCTGTCGAGCATCATCGGCTCCGACCGCATCCTGGTGGTGGACCAGGGAAGCGTGGCCGAGACCGGCAGCCACGCCGAGCTGATGCGCGCGGGCGGACTCTATCAGCGCCTGATGTCGGCGCAGGCCCAGGACAAGGCGCCGGAACTGATCCTCGAGGATTTGCCCGCGGTCACTGCACCCGAAGCACGGGAAACGGTGGAAGCTGCGGCGCCGACGGAAGGCGTCATCCGCGCCGACGGGCTCGGCTGGTTCGGCCTGCTCAATGTGCTGATGAAGCTGGTCGGCCCCTGGTACATGCGCCTTGTCGCGACCTTTGGCCTCGGCGTCGCGCGCGTGGTGGCCTTCATCGGCGTGGGCGTCCTGTCCGCGCTGGTCGTCCGCGCGGTGCGCAACGGCGATCCGTTTACCGACATCCTGATCGGCCTGGCCGTGGTGGCGCCGCTCGCCGGCGTCCTGCACTGGATGGAATCGTGGATCGCCCACGACATGGCCTACCGCCTGTTGGCCGAGATGCGCATCGACATCTTCCGCAAACTCGACGCCCTGGCCCCAGCCTATATGACGCGCCGGCGCACGGGCGACCTTCTGGGCGTCGCCACGCATGACGTCGAAATGATCGAGTATTTCTTCGCCCACACGATCGCGCCTGCTTTCGTCGCGATCGTCGTGCCGGCTACGGTCCTGATCATCTTGGCCGCCTTCGGCTGGCCGATCGCTTTGGCGCTGGCGCCGTTCCTTCTTTATGCCGGCCTGTCGCCCGTATTCCTGCGCCGCCGCATCGATGCGCTGGGATCGCGCGCGCGCGAAGGTCTGGGCGAGCTCAACGCCTTCGCCGTCGATTCGGTCCAGGGCCTGTCCGATATCGTGGCGTTCCAGGACGAGAACCGGCGCGGCGCGTCCTTCGTCGAGAAGGCAAAAGCCTATGTCGCGATCCGTCTCGACTTCTTCCGCGATCTGACTCTTCAAACCGCCGCCCAAGAGATGGTGACGGGCCTGGGCGGTTTGGCCGTCGTGCTGTCGGGCGCGTGGCTGGTGGCCACGGGTTCGCTGGACGCCGGGATTTTGCCGCTGCTCACCATCCTGGCCATGGCCGCGTTCCTGCCAGTCTCCGAGATCGCGCAAGTGGGACGTCAGCTGGCCGATACGCTGGGTTCGACCCGCCGCGTCTTCGCGGTCCATAGCGAGACGCCTGCGGTGATCGACGGTCCGGGCGCCGCGCGGATCAAGGCCGAGGCGCCTGCCCTCGAAATGGATGCCGTTCAGTTCCTCTATCCGGGCCGCAGCAGGCGGGCGTTGTCGAACGTCTCCTTCGCGGTGCCGCGCGGCGCGTCCGTGGCACTGGTCGGTCCGTCGGGCGCGGGCAAGAGCACCGTGGCGGCCCTGTTCCTTCGCTTTTGGGACCCGGAGACGGGCACCGTGCGGATGGATGGCGCGGATCTGAAAAGCTTCAAGCTGGACGACCTGCGCAAGCGCATCGCGCTGGTGGCGCAGGACACGTATCTGTTCAACGACACGCTGCGCCACAACATCATGATCGCGCGGCCCGATGCCAGCCAAGCCGAGTTGGACGAGGCTGTGCGCCAGGCCGCGCTGCAGGATTTCGTCGAAGGTCTACCCGAGGGTCTGGATACGCATGTCGGCGAACGCGGCGCGCAGCTTTCCGGCGGTCAGCGCCAGCGGGTGGCCATCGCGCGGGCGTTCTTGAAACAGGCGCCGATCCTGATCCTGGACGAGGCGACCTCCCATCTCGATGCGCTCAGCGAAGCGGCGGTGCTAGAGGCGCTCGACCGGCTGATGCAGGGCCGCACCACGGTCGTCATCGCGCACCGGCTGTCGACCGTGCGCAAGGCGAACCG
>CADEGL010000026.1:36033-46750 GCA_902826885.1 uncultured Alphaproteobacteria bacterium
GGATCGTAGGTCTGCGGCCGCACGCCGGCCCAGGTGAACAGCACATCCTTGCGCTTCAGGTTCACGCCCGGCAGCAGGTGGTTGGCCTCGCTGAGCAGGAACGCGATCTCGTCCTCGGTCGCGGCGATCTCCTCGTCGATGTCGCCCTCGAACAGCGTGTCGGTCGGGCCGATGTAATGCATGCCGCGCCACGGGTAGATGTAGAGCGGATTGCCGTCGCGATAGGAGGTGATGATGCCCAAGGTCCGGCATTCGGGCGGCAGTTGCACCATGATGTGCGAGCCCTTGGTGCCGGTGATGCGCCGCGCGGCCGCGGGCGCGGCCAGCCGGTTCACCCCGTCGATCCAGATGCCGGCCGCGTTCACGATGGCTTTGGCCTCGACGCGCGCGGACGCGGCGGGGTCGGTCGCATCGGCCAGTTCGATCGACCAGGCATCGCCCCTGCGGCTGAGCCCCTTCACCGGTGTGTGGTTGCGCACCATGGCGCCCATGCGCTCGGCGTCCAGTACATTGTCCACGACGATGCGCTCGGGCCATTCGAAACGGTATTCGCGGAACGACGCCACGGCTTTCAGCCGGTCGAAATCGCGCAGCCAGCCGACCAGCGGCAGTTTCTTGGCTTCGGAGGGGGAGAGGTTGCGATGGTCGAGCGGCACGTCCTTGGGGCCGAGCGCCCATAGCATGCGGAAACCGAGACTCACCTGCCACGGCGCGTATTTGTCCGTGTCGTAGAGCGGATAGAACCAAGTGTTGGGCTCGACGCGCTCGGGCATGGTGCGCGCGATATGCGAGCGGCTGGCCGCGCAGTCGCGCGCCTTGCGCACGCCCTTCAGGAACTGGCCTGGATGACGCACGAACTGCCAAAGAGGCGAAGCGCCCGGCGCCATGTACGCGAGGCCGTCTCCGGGCTCCAAATACCGGATGCCGCAGGCCAGCATGCGGCCCGAGCGGCTGCTGGTGCCCGCGCCGAAATCCCCCTTGTCCACCAGCAGGACGGTGTGCCCGGCGGCCGCTAGATGCTGCGCGGCGCTGGAGCCGATGGCGCCCGCGCCGATCACAGCCGCGTCGAAGGAGCGTCCGTTCAGCTCCGAAAGCGGCGCGCGGGGCATCTCACAAATCCTTGCAAAGGCGGAGGGAGTCGTAGATGGCGGCGTGGATGTTGCGGCCCGAGACGGCGTCGCCCACCCGGTAGAGCGCGAAGCGGCCTTGCGGGTTGGCGGCGATGGTCTGCGGCCCGCCCTTGAGGATCGCGTCGTAATCCACCTCGCCCAAATTGGTCGAACGCGGCTTGAGGGCGAAGTACAGGTCGGCCACGGGCAGGGCGCCATGCTCGGCCACCACCTGGTCGACCAGCCGCTCTTCCTCAGCATCCGTGTAATCGTTGCGCAGGATGGCGACCAGCTTGTTGCCCTCGCGCTGCACGCCCACCAGACGGATATCGGGCGTCATCACCACCTTGTGCTTGTAGAGGTTGCGGATATGGACCGGCCGGTTGGTGATGCCGACCAGGGGTGCGACGCGCTGCTCCCAGGTCGCCAGCTCGACCATCGAACCGCGCTCGGCCATGAACTCGGCGACCGAGGCGCCCTGGTGGTCGCCGTAATCGTCGTAGAGCAAGACGGTCTCGGCCGGCGCGACCCTGCCCGACAGGATGTCCCAGCTGCTGGTGACGAGGCCGCCGCCCGCGTGCGGGCCGGTGTTGGGCCGCCCGCCGGTCGCGACCAGGATCACGTCCGGCTTCTCCGCCTCCAGCGCCTCGGCGGTTACCGCCGTGTTCAGGCGCAGATCGACACCACGCTTGCGCACCTGTCCCTCCAACCAGCGCGTGATGCCGGACAGGTTCTCGCGGTGTCCCACCTTGGTCGCCAGGTTGACCTGCCCGCCCACATGCGGCGCGGCTTCGAACAGCACCACGTCATGGCCGCGTTCGGCGGAGACGCGCGCGGCCTCGAGGCCCGCGGGCCCGGCGCCCGCGATCACGATGCGCCGCTTGCGCGCGGTCTTGGGGACGATGTGGGGCATCGTGGTTTCCCGGCTGGTCGCCGGGTTTTGCAAACACAGCGAGCCGCCGCCGGAATAGAGCCGGTCGATGCAATAGGCCGCGCCCACGCATTCGCGGATATCCTCCGGCCGGCCTTCCATCAGCTTGCGCATGATGTGGGGGTCGGAGATGTGGCCGCGCGTCATGCCGACCATGTCGAGATGCCCGTCCTCGACGGCGCGCGCGGCGGTGGCCAAATCGTTGATGCGCGTGGCCTGGAACACCGGCACGTCGACCGCGGCCTTCACCGCGCTGGCCAGATGCAGATAGGGCGCGACCGGCCAGGCCATGTTGGGCGTCACTTGCGCGTGCAGCATGTAGGTGAAGGTGCTGCCGCCGCTCACGTTCAAGAAATCGGCCAAACCGAGTTCGGTATAGAAGCGCGCGATCTGCACGAACTCTTCGTTGTGCAGCCCGTCCTTCTGCAGCTCGTCGCCCGATAGGCGGATGCCGAGAAGGAAGTCGCCGCCCGTCGTGCGGCGCATCTCCTCCAGCGCCTCGCGGAAGAAGCGCATGCGGTTCTCCAGGCTGCCGCCATAGGCGTCGGTGCGCTGGTTGTGCACGGGCGACCAGAACTGGTCGACCAGCGAGCTCGCGTGGCAAGAGACTTCGAGCCCGTCGAGCCCGCTTTCCTTGCAGCGCCGCGCGGCCTGACCGAAATCCTTCACGATGCGGCGGATGTCCCAATCCTCGAGCTCCTTGGGGTACGTGTACTTGCGCCGCTCCAGCGACGGCGAGGGCGCGACCGAGGGAATCCAATCGGACAATGACCAGTTGGCCCATTTCCCCATATGGGCCAGCTGCACCATCACGCGCGCGCCGTGCTTGTGCACGCGCTCGGCCATCTGGGCGAAATAGGGAATGATGGAATCGTCGTAGGCGTGGAGCGCGCCCCATTCGGTGCGCGAATCGACCGAAATACCCGTCGAACCGCCGAACACCGTCAGGCCGATGCCGCCCTTGGCCTTCTCCTCGTCATAGGCCTGGTAGCGCTCCATCGGCTTGCCGTCGACGTCATACGCGGGCGCATGGCCCGTGCTCATGATCCGGTTGCGAAACGTGACGCCCTTGATGGTCAAGGGCTTCAACAGCGCATCGTACTGACCCATCGCATCCCCCCCAAACGTCCCCACGGGCATTTGACCCGATGGCGGTGGGTGCGGAAAGCCCCCTGGAAAAGGGCGATTTTTCACACTAAGTTCTTGTGCTTCCCACAGCCTGGACCGGCCAAAAGGGCGGCCCTTCGGGGCCGCTGTCGGGGACGGTCTTTTTCAGCGTGGAGGCAATGCGTGGCAGACGGTAAGCCGTCACCGAAGCACATCATCCTCACCTCGCATCCCGGGAAACGGGTGAAGAAGGCGGGTACGGTTAACTGGGCCGCACCGTCGTCGCAGGAACGCGGACCCATCATCGGTACCGTGACCGAGCCCGCGGACCGCAACGTGATCGGTTCGCACGCGGGCTCTTACGGCGTCTATCGCGCGCTGGCCGTGGCGGCGGGCGATCTGGCACCCGCATGGAAGCCGGACCTCACCAACACCGAGCCGGCCGAACCCATCGGCCCCTTTCCGCAATGGTCCGAGCCCGGGCGCATCGTCTCGCTCGATCCCTGGGGTCACATGGTGGCGCAGGTCTTCTCCGCCGATCTGAAGGCCGGGCGTGACATTCGTCCGACCATCGCGGTGACCAAGGCCCACATCAACATGCCCGAGCTGAAGGACGCGATCCGCGCCGGACGCCTCACGCCCGACGGTACCATCCTGAACGCAAACGGCGATATCCGCGTCACCAAGGCCGCGATCGATCCGGTCTGGTATCTGCCGGGCCTGGCCGAACGTTTCGGCATCACCGAACAGGCGCTACGCCGCGCCTTGTTCGAGCAGACCGGCGGCATGTATCCGGAACTGGTGACGCGCTCGGACTTGAAGATCTTCCTGCCGCCCGTGGGCGGCGTGTCGATCTACATCATGGGCGATCCGGCGGCCCTCGCCGACAGCAAGCGGCAGGTGGCCTGCCGCGTGCATGACGAGTGCAATGGTTCGGACGTGTTCGGCTCCGACATCTGCACCTGCCGGCCCTATCTCGCCCACGGCATCGAGGTGTGCGTCGCGACCGCGCAGGTCGGCGGCGCGGGGGTCATCGTCTACAACCGGAAAGAGGGGCGCGCTCTCGGCGAGGTGACCAAGTTCCTGGTCTACAACGCGCGCAAGCGTCAGCCCGGTGGCGACAGTGCGCGCGCCTATTTCGAACGCACCGAATGCGTGGCGGGCGTGCAGGACATGCGCTTCCAGGAGCTGATGCCCGACGCGCTGCACTGGCTCGGCATCCGCCATATCGACAAACTTGTCTCCATGAGCAACATGAAGCACGAGCAGATCGTCTCCCAGGGCATCACCGTGGGCGAGCGGATGTCGATCCCGGACGAGCTGATTCCGCCCGATGCCCATGTCGAGATGGAGGCCAAGAAGGCCGCCGGCTATTTCACCGAGGCGCCGGTCGCCGCGGACCTCGCGGCCGTGAAGGGCCGCGACCTCAAGGAATAGGCGTGGCGGACGCGCTCGCATATCTGCGTTCGTCCGCCGCCGTGCGCGAACGCGCGCACCGGCTTCTGTCGGCGGCGGAGCGCGACGAGTTGGCGCACTTCGCCGTGGACGGCGCGCGCCTGGCGCCCTTGGCCGACTACGTGATCGAGACGATCCGCGCGCGCTACCCCAAGCTCGACGTGCCCTATCACAGCCGCTGGCGCCATTTCGAGGCGGGCGGCGTGGATCGCTGGGCGGAATCGCGGCTCCGGTTGAAGAGCGCGGACGAGATCGCCCGCGCGCGCTTCGACCTCGTGATCCCAAGTGTCCTGCTCGATGCCGGCGCGGGACCGTCCTGGAGCTATCGCGACGCGGATGGCGGCGTGCACGCGCGCTCGGAAGGGCTGGGCGTGGCAACGCTACGCATGTTCGAAAGTGGCTTGTTTTCGGCTGACTCCAAGACTCCGCTGCGCGCGGATGCGGCGCGGCTGCAAGCCTTGGAGGATCTGGAACTGGCGCACGGGTTCCAGGCCGGGCCCGACAATCTTCTGACTGGCCTGCCGGGCCGCGCCGATCTGATGCGGCGCTTGGGCGCGGCTGTGGCGGCCCGGCCGGATCTGTTTCCCGGCGGCCGTGTCGGCGGCTTGTTCGACACGATCCAGGGTCGGACGCAGGGCGGCATCATCGCGGCGCCCGCGGTCCTGGAACTGGTGCTGGAGGCGCTGGGTCCCATCTGGCCCGGGCGGATCGCACTTGACGGCGTCAATCTGGGCGATGTCTGGCGCCACCGCGTCCTACGCACCGGCGATACGACCGATGGCCTCGTGCCGTTCCACAAACTGTCCCAGTGGCTCACCTATTCGCTGGTCGAGCCGCTGGAGGAGGCGGGCGTGGCGGTCGTCGATCTCGACGGGCTCACGGGCCTCGCCGAGTATCGTAACGGCGGGCTGTTCGTCGACGGCGGCGTGTTGCGTTTCAAGGATGAGAGGGCCGCGCTGCGTTCGCATGCGGTCGATTCGGAATTGGTGGTCGAATGGCGCGCGCTGACCGTGGCGCTGCTCGACCGCGTGGCGGATGCGATTCGGACCAAGCTGAATCTGGACGCGCGATCGCTGCCTTTGGCCAAGGTGCTGGAAGGCGGCACCTGGGCGGCGGGACGGCGCCTCGCGGCGGAAAAGCGCGCAGGCGGCGCGCCGCCGGTCCGCGTCATCAGCGACGGCACGGTATTCTAAGGCAATGGCGAAAACATAACGGGGGCGACATGCCGGCGAACGTTCACGTCATCGACCATCCGGTCGTGCAGCACAAGCTGACGCGCATGCGGCGCAAGGATACGGACAGTGCCGAATTCCGTCGGCTGGTGCGCGAGATCAGCCTTCTGTTCGCCTATGAGGTGACGCGCGATCTGCCCATGGCGACGGCCGAGATCGAAACGCCGGTCGCGCGCATGGTGGCGCCGGTTTTGGCCGACCGCGCCATGTGCTTCATCTCGATCCTGCGCGCGGGTAACGGCATCGTGGATGGCATGCTGGAGGTGCTGCCCAACGCGCGTGTCGGCCATGTCGGCATCTACCGCGATCCGGAAACGCTGGTGGCGATCGAGTATTACTTCAAGGTGCCCGAGGATGCCGACCAGCGCCACATGGTGGTCGCCGATCCCATGCTGGCGACGGCCAATTCCGCCATCGCCGCGATCCGCCGGCTGAAGGAGATCGGGCCGTTGTCGCTGAAGCTGGTCTGCCTGGTGGCGGCGCCCGAGGGTATCGCCGCATTCCAGGCCGAGCATCCGGACGTGCCCATCTACACCGCCGCGATCGACGAGCGACTGAACGAACACGGCTATATCGTGCCGGGATTGGGCGACGCAGGGGACCGCATCTTCGGCACCAAATAGGGAGGATTCGTGCGATGGCGAATGCGAACGGACCGGGCTTCGATCCCAAGAGCTTGCCGGAGCATACAGGCTCCACCTATCCCGAACCGTTCCGCAGCCAAGTCGCGGGCCGCGCGAAGCGGCGCCTGGGCGACGCGTTCGGGTTGACGCAGTTCGGCGTCAATCTGGCGACCCTGCCGCCCGGCTGTCCGTCCTCCATGCGCCACTGGCACTCGCGCGAGGACGAGTTCCTCTACATGGTCGAGGGCGAGCTGGTGCTGGTGACCGATGCCGGCGAGCAAATCCTCAAGCCCGGCATGGTCGCCGGCTTTCCGGCGGGCAAGGCGGACGGCCACCGCCTGATCAACCGCACCGATAAACCGGCCGTTTATCTAGAGGTGGGCGGCCGCGACGCGCGCGACGTCTGCGAGTATCCCGACATCGACATGCGCGCCGAGCCGTTCGACGGCGGCTCGCGCTACGTCCGCAAGGACGGCACGCCGTACTGATCCAGGGCTTTAGTGGGAAATTTGATGAGAATTAATTCCTTGACTCACGTCCGGTATTTGGGAATAATCCCATTATCGAGATGAGGAAGATGGCGAGGCGCGTAATGTACAGAATGCCCGATCCGCTGACACAGGACGCAGTTCGCACCTTGATGAAGGACCGCCGATATCAGGATAAATCCCATCCCGAGTATGGGGACTACGTCAAATTCGTCACCGGCGCCTTTCAGCGGCTTTATCCCGAGCCGGAGAAGAAGACGATCCGCATCGGTCCCGTCACTTCCGAGCCGGACACGATCATTCCCGACACGCCGCCGATTCAGGTCGCGCAGCGAGACAATGGAGTCCCGGCGGGAGAGGCAAACGATTGGCCCGATCCGATGAGCCCGAGCGAACCCGATCCCGGCCACAACCGCCCGCGCTGGCCAGGCAGCCCGGCCAACCGGGTCGATCCGAACTACCGGGATAAGTTGTCTCGGTTCGAATCGCGTAAACCGGCACTAGGACAGGAATATCCTCACGTCGATCCGTATCCGAAGGTTAACCGCGAAGGCGGAAGCATGGGTGCGCTCGGCAAATATGGCGCGCGCAAGCCGGTGCTGCAGGACGCCGGCGTCGCCGACCAGGGTGGCAATTGGACGGGAAAGTCCTATGGCGATGTTCCGGTAGACAGTGAAAAAGCTTTTCTTGGTAACGACCGAGCACAGGAAGAAACGCTCGCCGGTTCGACGGCCAACAACGGAAAAGCCATGAAAAACCTGGGCATCCTGGGCAAAGACGGAACGCCATCCGCAAAGTACAAGGAGCGAACGATCCAGACGCCTGACGGCAACACACAGATCAGCGAAGCCGGTTTGCACGCAGCCGCGCATTTCGCCGGAGCAGGTGGGCTACGTTATTATTTGCAGCAGGTGGAACGGAACGGCTGGCGGAGCGGCCCCGGCGTTGTTCCGAAGGATGAAAAAATCATGGGCGAGAACACCGATCCCGAAAAGTGGCGCGAGGATATTGAAAGCCGCCTCCGGGCATTCAAGACGTCGGATCGGGTGTGGCTCTATTGACGCCGCAGTTCCGCCGGAATCCCCGGGCAAAGTCTTTGCTGATGGCTATTGTGATTTCGCCGGGACGGGGAAAGGCGATGCGACGCGCTCACGCGGTCCTGAGCATGGCGATGATGCTGTTTGCGACGTCACCAGCCATGGCGGGCGAGATCAAGGGCGAGGCCGTTTTCAACAAGACGTACCAAGGCGCTAAGGACCGGGTCATGCTCTACCCGAACAACTTCGGCGCCGAAGCAGAGTTCATTCACGCATTCGCGAACAGAAGGAACTCGGTCGGGGAAGACAAATTCATCGATCCCAGGGATGTGCTGGTCGGCCGCTTTGACTTGAATGGCGATGGGGTACGGGAGCTCTTCGTTACACATGACATTGACGACTGCTTTTATGGGTGTGGGGTCTATGTCTTTCAGTTTGTCTATGGGGCTTGGGTCCAGATTGGGCTTGTAAGTGCTCGGTTTGGATTGCCGCCACAGACCGTCACAAACGCTTACGGCCATGTAAGCCGGGTCATCCTTTACAACCCGCCCGACCCCGTCTGGCTGTTCGCCAGCGATGAACGGGTCGATGGCTGGCGCACGCTTCTCGACTATGGCTGGCGCTATCGTTGGGTTCCCGGCCCCTGCAAACTTCAGTGGGTGACCGGAGACGGTTGCTATGACGAGACGGTAATACCTGAAAAGTATTTGGACCTGATGGTGGGAACAGGTTACCAGATGAGGCCCGCGAAGAACCTGAAGTCGAAGTGAGTCGAGACTTCGCCCGCTAATCCACCTCGAAATGCGCGTCCATCGGCCCGCCCCTGCCGTTGACCGGAATCTGGCCAAGATCGTAGGGGCAGGCCGACATGGCGACGACGCAATCCATGGCGGCGCGCAGGATCATGTAGTCGCCGGGCTTGCTCGCGGGCGGGGCGAAGCCGATGCGCCCGTCGGGCAGCACGGGGCAGTTTTGCCAGAGGTTGAAGGGCTGGGGCGGTGGGTAGGGCGGTGCCGCGATGCCGGCCGCCTTCAGCGCGTTGGCGAAATTCTCGCCGCAGCTGTCGTGATGGCCGACAACGCCGTCCAGGCGATAGCGGTGCTCGTCGCAGCAGGGATAGGTGGTGTCGTGCGCGCCGGGCGAATGATCCTCGACCACGGTCAGGATCGGCCGTCGCCGCCAGGTGACGAAGCTCTCGTTCAAGGCGGGCACCAGCCGCTTCACATAGCTGTGCGTGTGGCACATGGACATGAACTCGGCCGGATCGTCCGCCGCGACCGCCCACATGTCCACCACCTGGGTGCCATGCGTGTTGATGACCTTGAGATGCTGGCCGGCCTTGAGGCGCGCGAAGGCGCCCTTGCGCGCGGGGATGCGTTGACGCTCGGCCATCCTCTTCTCCCTCACGCGGTGGCGCGGTCTCCGAACAGTCCGCGCGCTTCATGCCAGACGCGGTCGGCCACCTTCTGCGCTTCGCGGAACATTTCCTTCTCGTCGAGGGTGAGAAGGCGCTTGTCCGCCACGACCGGCTCGCCGTTCACCCAGACATGGGTCACGTCGCTGCCGTTCGCGTTGTAGACCAAGTCGGTGATCACGTTCTCGCGCCGGATCGGGTTGCACCAGGCCGTCTCCAGGTCGACCAGGATGATGTCGGCCTTCTTGCCGGCCTCCAGCGTGCCGAGATCCTGCTCCATGCCCAGACCCTTGGCGCCGCCCACGGTGGCCAAGCTCAGCACATCCCAGGCATCGATCAGCTCGATATTGCCGGACTGCACGCGGGCCAGAAGGATCGCGGCGCGCATGGTCTTCCACAGATCGTTCGAGGCCCAGTCGGAACCCAGCGAGATGTCGATGCCCGAGCCGTAGAATTTCTCCATCGGCGGGAAGTAGGCGCGCTTGCCCACGAGATAGGCCGTATGGCTCATCTTGGTGCCGGTCGATTTGAGGAGGTCGATCTCCTCGTCGTTCACGAACACGCAGTGGGCCGCCATCATGTTCGGCCCCAACAGGCCCAGTTCCCTCAGCATGGGCACGGCGCGCTTGCCGTAATTGTGCTCCATGAAGCCCTGCTCGGCGGGCACCGAGGCGCAGTGCGTGTGAAGCCCGACGCCATGCTTGCGCGCCAACTCGCCGCATTTGGCGAGAACCTCGGGCCGCGCGCGGTCGGGTCCGTCGGGGGCCACGCGCGTCGTGATGCGGCCGTCGCAGGCACCTTCCCATTCCTGGATCAGCGCTTCGGCCTCGTCGAGATTCTGCTGGGCCAACTCAGGCAGCCATTCGCGGTCGAACTTGCCGGGCGTGATCTTGCCCGTATTCATCTCGCGCACCACGCCCGCGACGACGGCGCGGATGCCCAGATCCTTCACGATGCGGGCGGGTTCGGGCATGTACCACCACATCTCGTTGATCGTGGTGGTGCCGGTCTTGAGCATCTCGATGCCGTGGACCATGCCGGGGAAGTAAAGGTCGTCGGATTTGACGTAGTCTTCCTGCAACGGGATCGCGCGCTTGAACGAGCCGCCCGTGGCGCGCTTGGCGTCCTCGGTCGTGGCCTTGTTGAAGCCGCCGGCCAGATGCGTGTGGGTGTTGATCAGGCCGGGCAGAACGGCCTTGCCGCGCGCATCGACCGTTCGGTCGGGTTTGAAGGTGCGACGCACGGCGGCGCTTTCGCCCACTGCGACGATGCGGTCATTCTCGATGGCGACCGCGCCGCCGGGAATGGTCAGGTTCCGCTG
>CADEGL010000027.1:0-2208 GCA_902826885.1 uncultured Alphaproteobacteria bacterium
GTGTTCGCGATCTTCGGCGGCTTCTATTACTGGCTGCCCAAGATGTGCGGGCGCATGTACCCGGAAGGCATGGCCAAGCTGCATTTCTGGATCACGTTCATCGGTGTGAACCTGACCTTCTTCCCGATGCATTTCCTGGGTGCGGCGGGCATGCCGCGACGAATCCCGGATTATCCGGACGCCTATGCGGGCTGGAACCTGGTGGCCTCGGTCGGTTCCTACATCTCGGCCTTCGGCGTTCTGGTGTTCCTCGTCATCGTGCTGCGCACGTTCATGTCGGGCGCGCGTGTCGGCGCCAATCCGTGGGGGCCGGGCGCCACGACGCTCGAGTGGACGGTCAGTTCGCCGCCGCCGTTCCACACCTTCGAGGAAATCCCGCGCATCGAGGAGTCCAAGGCTCACTGAGCCGGTAGGGGCGCCCCTGGGCGCCCCGCCGCGCTTGGGGATGCGGAGAGTTCGTTGACCGACGGTTCTATGGAAATCAGGCCCGCGCTCGCGCCGACCGCTTTCGTGGAAGGCGCTGTCAGCGATTACGTGCGGCTCATGAAGCCGCGCGTGATGTCGCTGGTCGTCTTCACGGGCTTCGTGGGTTTGGCGTTGGCGCCGGGCCATCTCCACCCCGTTCTGGCCGTGGTCGCGATTCTCTGCATCGCCGTCGGCGCGGGCGCATCGGGCGCCATCAACATGTGGTACGACCGCGACATCGACGCGGTCATGGCGCGGACCAAGGACCGCCCCATTCCGGCGGGGCGCATGGCGCCCGGCGAGGCGTTGGGTTTCGGCGTTGTACTGGCCGTGGGTTCCGTCGCGGTCATGGGGCTTGCGGTCAATTGGGTCGCGGCCGCGCTGCTCGCTCTCACCATCGCCTTCTATGTCTTCGTCTACACGATGTGGCTCAAGCGCCGCACGCCGCAGAACATCGTGATCGGCGGGGCGGCTGGCGCCTTCCCGCCCATGGTCGGCTGGGCCGCCGTGAGCGGCGACATCACGCTGGCCTCGGTCGCGCTGTTCGCCATCATCTTCATGTGGACGCCGCCCCACTTCTGGGCGCTGGCGCTCTATCGCTCCGGTGACTACGCCAGGGCCGGCGTGCCCATGATGCCGGTGGTCGCGGGCGCGCGCGAGACGAAGAAGCAGATGATCGTCTATGCCGTGCTGATGCTGCCGGTGACGCTGGCGCCGTACTTCCTCGGCGTCGCGGGATTGGCATACGCGGTGGCCGCCGCGGCGTTGGGCGCCGTGTTTGTGTTGGCCGCGATCCTCGTCTGGTTCGACAAAACCGACCGCAGCGCCAAGCGCATGTTCGGTTACTCGATCCTTTACCTGTTTCTCCTGTTCGCCTTGTTGCTTGTCGATCGGGCGGCGGGCCTGGCCGCGTGAGATGGAGAAGCCCACCAGTGGCGCGGACCTGCGGCGCAGACGGCGGAGCAAAAACCTGGCGCTGGCCATCGTGCTGGCCGTCCTGGTCGCGCTTTTCTATGTCGTCACCATCGTCCGCATGGGCGGGAGTTGACCGATGAGCGTTCCTCCGTCCCGGCGCGACAAGTTTATGGCATTCGGGCTGGTCGCCTTCGTCGGCGCGATGCTCGCCGCGTCCTATGCCGCCGTGCCGCTTTATCGCATGTTCTGCCAGATCACCGGCTTCGGCGGCACCACTCAGGTTTCCGAGGCCGCGCCGACCGATATTCCGGCCGATGCCAGGGGCCGGCTTGTGACCGTGCAGTTCGACGGCAACGTGAACTCCCAGCTTCCCTGGTCGTTCGAACCCGCCCAGCGTGAGGTCACCGTCAAGGTGGGCGAGCAGACATTGGCCTTCTATCGGGCCAAGAATCTTTCCGACAAGCCGATCACCGGAACGGCGGCGTTCAACGTCTCGCCTCCCATCGCGGGCGCCTATTTCGACAAGATCGCCTGTTTCTGCTTTACCGAGCAGACACTCCAGCCGGGTGAGTCGGTCGAGATGCCGGTTTCGTTCTTTATCGATCCCGGAGTTGTGAAGGATCGCGAGATGGACGGGGCGACGATCACGCTGTCCTATACTTTTTATCGCACGAAGGATGGCGCGGGCGCCGAGCAAGTCAGCGCCGCGTCGCGCAAGGCATCGACTAATTAGGATTTCCTAAGGGGAACGCACATGGCCAGCACGCACGCCTCGCACCAAAAGCACCCGTGGCATCTCGTCGACCCGAGCCCGTGGCCCGTGATGGG
>CADEGL010000027.1:2308-14248 GCA_902826885.1 uncultured Alphaproteobacteria bacterium
CGCACCAAAAGCACCCGTGGCATCTCGTCGACCCGAGCCCGTGGCCCGTGATGGGTGCGATCTCCGGCCTCGTGCTCACGGTGGGCGGCGTTCTCTTCATGCACGGCCATACGTGGCTGGTCATGGCGGCGGGCTTCTTTTTGGCACTTCTCACCATGTTCATGTGGTGGCGCGACGTGATCCGCGAGGGCGAGTTCCAGGGCCATCACACGAACGCGGTCCAGATCGGTCTGCGCTTCGGCATGGCGCTTTTCATCGCGTCCGAGGTCATGTTCTTCGTGGCCTGGTTCTGGGCCTATTTCAACGCCAGCCTGTTCCCGACCGAGGTTATCGGCGGCCATTGGCCGCCTTCCGGTGTTATCACCTTCGACCCCTGGAACCTGCCGTTCCTCAACACGCTAATCCTGCTGACGTCGGGCGCCACGGTCACGTGGGCGCACCATGCGTTGCGTGAAAACGAGCGCAAGGCGGTCATACAGGGGCTGGCCTTGACCATCGCGCTCGGCGTCTGTTTTTCGTTCGTACAGGCGTACGAGTATACCGTGGCGCCGTTCTCGTTCCGCGGCGGCATCTTCGGCTCGGTCTTCTTCATGGCCACGGGCTTCCACGGCTTCCACGTCATCATCGGAACGATCTTCCTGATCGTGTGCTTCTTCCGCACGCTCGCGGGCCACTTCAAGCCGGATCATCACTTCGGCTTCGAGGCGGCGGCCTGGTATTGGCACTTCGTTGACGTGGTGTGGCTCTTCCTCTTCATCTGCATCTACTGGTGGGGCAAGGGAGCGATCGTCCACTGAGCGGCGTCGCTGGCGGGCACTACCCACCCATCTCGCCGTTCCGCGCGGGTTTGGCCTGCCGTTGCCCGCGCTGCGGGCGCGGCAGGCTCTACGCCGGCTTCCTGACCGTCGCGCCGCGTTGTTCCGTGTGCGATCTGGATTTGTCCGCCCAGGATTCGGGCGACGGCCCGGCCGTCTTCATCATCCTGATCCTCGGCTTCATCGTCGTCGGCCTGGCGCTGTGGACCGAGATCACGTTCGAGCCACCCTTCTGGGTCCATGCCGTCCTGTGGCCGCCCTTCATCTTGGGCGGCTCGCTTCTGATGCTGCGGCCCTTCAAGGGGGTTTTGATCGCCCTCCAGTACCGGCACCGCGGCCACACCTTCGATCACCAGGGCTGACCGGTGGCCGAGGCTTCCGCCCGGCGACTTTTATGGCCGACGCTGATCGCCGTGGCGGGCGTGGCGGTATTGGTCGGGCTCGGCACCTGGCAGGTCCACCGTCTGCATTGGAAAGAGGCTCTGATCGCGTCCGTGGAGGCGCGCGGCGCCGAGCCGCCGCTGGAGAGCGTGCCCTTCGGCGGCGATCCCGAGGCGATCGAATACCGCCGTATCCGGGTCACGGGCAGTTTCAGCCACGATAAGGAGATGTATCTGCAAAGCCGGGTGCGCAACGGCGTCGCCGGATTGCACGTGGTGACGCCTTTGGTGCTCGGCGAACGCGGCACGGTGCTGGTGGATCGCGGCTGGGTCCCGCCGGAGAAAGGCGATCCGGAAACGCGTCCCGAAGGGCAGGTCGAGGGGCCGGTCGTCGTCGAAGGCGTCGTCCGCCTGGATCAGGAACCGGGGCTGTTCACACCCGATAACCGCCCCGATGCCAACCAATGGTATCGCATCGACACGCGCGCGATGGGCGCGCAGGCCGGGTTCGACGTTGTGCCTTTTTATATCGTGGCGACGACCGGCCCGGCGCCTGGCGGTTTTCCGGTCGCCGACGCGGCCGCCAGGGTCCAGATCGTCAACAACCATCTCCAATACGCCCTGACCTGGTACGCGCTGGCCATAGCGTTGACCGTGATCTATCTCGTCTTCGTGTTCCGGAAGCCCAAGACATGACGGCTGCCTACCGCGAGCTGGAAGCGCGTTTCGCGCGCCATGCCGCCATCGGCGAGGCCGCGTCGATGCTGCATTGGGACATGTCGGCCATGATGCCGACCGGCGGTTCCGGGGCGCGCGCCGAGCAGCTGGCGGCGCTCAAGCGCGTCTGTCACGACATCCTAACCGCGCCCGAAACCGCCGACCTGATCGCGGCGGCGGGCGAGGGGACGGCGCTCGACGCGTGGCAGGCCGCGAATCTGCGCGAGATGCGCCGCGCCTGGGTTCATGCCACGGCGCTGGACGGCGCGCTGGTCGAGGCCATGGTGCGCACCTGTGCCGCGTCGGAGATGGCGTGGCGCGCCGCGCGTCCGGCCAACGACTTCGCCGCGGTGAAGCCCCATCTCGAAGCCGTTTTGCGCCTCGTGCGCGAGGTGGGCCAAGCCAAGGGCGAGCGTCTGGGCTGCTTGCCTTATGACGCCTTGCTCGATGAATACGAGCCCGGCGGCCGCGCCGCGCGAATCGATCCGGTGTTCGACGATCTGGCCGCCTTCCTGCCAGGGTTCATCGCCCGTGCGCTGGAAAGCCAGGCGGCGCGCCCCGCGCCCTTGCCGCTCGACGGGCCGTTTCCGGTCGCAACCCAACGCGAACTCGCGCTTCGTCTCATGCGGGCGCTTGGCTTCGACTTCGACCATGGCCGCCTCGACACGAGCCTTCACCCCTTCTGCGGCGGCGTACCGGACGACGTCCGCATCACGACGCGTTACGACGAGGCCGATTTCAGCCGGACGCTCATGGGCGTGTTGCACGAGACGGGGCATGCCCTTTACGAGCGCGGCCTGCCCGTCGCGTGGCGGCGTCAGCCGGTGGGCTCCGCGCGCGGGATGAGCGTGCACGAGAGCCAGTCGCTCCTGGTCGAGATGCAGGTTTGTCGCGGCCGCCCATTCCTCGAATTCGCCGCGCCGCTTTTCCGCGCGGCGTTCGGCCAGGACGGGCCGGCGTGGAGTGCCGAGAATCTTCACCGCCGCGCGATCCGCGTCGCGCGCAGCTTCATCCGGGTCGACGCCGACGAGGCGACCTATCCGGCCCACGTCATCTTGCGCTACCGGCTGGAGCGCGCGCTGATCGCGGGCGATCTGACCGTCGCCGATCTGCCGGGCGCGTGGAACGACGGCATGAAGACGCTCTTGGGCGTGGCGCCGCCCGACGACCGCCGCGGTTGCTTGCAGGACATTCACTGGTATGACGGCGCCTGGGGCTATTTCCCCACTTACACGATGGGGGCGATGACGGCGGCGCAGTTGTTCGACGCCGCCGCGCGCGCCTTGCCGGAGCTTCCGGCCGCCATTCGCCGGGGCGACTTCGCGCCGTTGCTGGGATGGCTGCGGCGCGAGGTCCATGGCCGCGCCTCGCTGCTCGAAACCGACGATCTTTTGACCGTTGCGACCGGCCGGCCCCTTGATCCGGGGGTCTTCAAGGCGCACCTAGAGCGTAGGTATATCTCTGATATATAATGGTTTTTGACGGTTTGCCGGGGGCCTCCCCGGCCGCTAGTCTTAGCCCGCCCCATCCAACGGAGCCTGTTCGGCGTGCGCTATATCAGCACCAGAGGCCGCGCCCCGGCGCTGGCTTTCGACGACGTTTTGCTTGCCGGCCTGGCCGAGGACGGCGGGCTCTACGTGCCCGAAACCTGGCCGCATTTCTCGCCGGACGAGATCGCGGCGATGGCCGGCCTGCCCTATGCGCAGCTTGCCGTGCGGGTGATGACGCCGTTCCTCGGCGGCCGGATCGAGCCCGCCGCCATCGCCGCCATGGCGGACGATGCGTATCGCGGCTTCAACCACACCGCGACGGCCCCCCTGGTCCAGCTCGAGCGCAATTTGTGGCTGATGGAGCTGTTCCACGGCCCGACGCTGGCCTTCAAGGATTATGCGCTCCAGCTCGTGGGCCGTCTGTTCGACCATGTCCTGGCCAAGCGCGGCCAGCGCGTTACGATCGTCGGCGCCACCTCGGGCGATACCGGCTCGGCCGCGATCGAAGCGTGCCGCGGGCGCGAGCGGATCGAGATTTTCATTCTTCACCCGCATGGCCGCGTTTCGGAGGTGCAGCGGCGGTTGATGACCTCGGTCGCGGAGCCCAATGTCCACAACGTGGCCATCGAAGGCAGCTTCGACGATTGCCAGGATCTGGTGAAGGCGATGTTCGCCGACCGGGTCTTGCGCGAGCAGTTGAAGCTCTCGGCGGTGAACTCGATCAACTGGGCGCGCGTGATGGCCCAGATCGTCTACTACTTCGCCGCGGCCGTTGCGCTCGGCGCGCCGAAGCGGCCCGTCGGATTCGCCGTGCCGACGGGCAATTTCGGCAACGTCTATTCCGGCTATGGCGCGCGCGCCATGGGCCTGCCGATCGCGCAATTGGCCGTGGGTTCCAACCGCAACGACATCCTGACGCGTTTCTTCGAGACGGGCGTGCAGGAGATCCGCGCGGTCGAGCCTTCGTTGTCGCCCAGCATGGACATCCAGGTCTCGAGCAATTTCGAGCGGCTTCTGTTCGACCTTCTGGGCCGCGACGGCGCCAAGGTGACCGACGCCATGACGCGCTTCCGCGCCGAGGGGCGTCTTGCCGTGGACGACGCGGCCTTGCGCGCGGTGCGCAAGCTCTTCGGCGGGCACCGGCTCGACGATCCGTCCACCATCGAGACGATGCGCGCGGTCCATCGCGAGACTGGGCTCGTGATCGACCCGCACGGCGCCGTCGGCGTGGCCGCCGCGCGCGCCCTGCGGCGCGATCCCGCCGTGCCCATGGTCGCGCTGGCGACCGCCCATCCGGCCAAGTTTCCCGACGCGGTGGAGCAGGCCGTGGGCGTGCGGCCCGCCCTGCCGCCCAGCCTGGCAAATCTCTTTAAGCGCGAGGAGCGCGTGACCCTGCTGCCCAACGATCTTGAGGCCGTGAAGAATTTCGTGCGTGGCCGCGCCTCGCTCAAGGGGGCGGCATGAGTGTGAACATCACGCGGCTTTCCAACGGGCTCCTGGTTGCGACCGACCGGATGGAATCGGTCGAGACCGTCTCGCTCGGCGTTTGGGTCGGGGCAGGGACCCGCAACGAGCGGCCCGAGGTCAACGGCATCGCGCATATGCTGGAGCACATGGCCTTCAAGGGCACAAAGCGTCGCAGCGCGCAAGCCATCGCCGAGGAGATCGAAGCCGTCGGCGGTCAGATCAACGCCTATACCTCGCGCGAGCAGACGGCCTATTACGCCAAGGTTCTGGCGGGCGACACGCCCCTGGCGGTCGATATCCTGGGCGACATTCTGCAGAACTCGACCTTCGAGCCGACGGAACTCGAGCGCGAGCGCACGGTCGTCCTGCAAGAGATCGGTCAGGCCAAGGACACGCCGGACGACATCATCTTCGATCACTTCCAGGCGGCCGCGTTTCCGGACCAGCCCATGGGCCGCGCTGTCCTCGGCACGGCGGACATCATCCGGCATCTGAAACGGCCGGCCCTGTTCGACTATATGGGCGCCGAATACGGCGCGGGGCGCATGGTCCTGGCCGCCGCCGGCCGCCTCGATCATGGCGCGATCGTCGAATTGGCCCAGCGCGCCTTCGGCAACCTGAGCGGTAATGACGCGACGCGCCTGGAGCCCGCGCTCTATGCGGGCGGCGATATGCGCGAGGAACGCGACCTGGAGCAGCTCCATGTCGTGCTGGGCTTCAAGGGCATCGCGTTGGACGATCCCGATTTCTATCCATCCTCGGCCCTATCCACGCTGCTCGGCGGCGGCATGTCCTCGCGCCTCTTCCAAGAGGTGCGCGAGAAGCGCGGCTTGGCCTACAGCATCTATGCGTTCGGCGCGTCCTATTCCGACGTGGGCGTGTTCGGCGTCTATGCGGGCACCAGCGAGGGCGACGCGAAAGAACTGGTGAGCGTGATCGCGGGTGAGATGCGCGCCGTCGCCGGCAAGGTGACCGCGGCCGAATTGGCGCGGGCGCGGGCGCAACTCAAGGCCAGCACGTTGATGGCGCTGGAAAGCACCGGCGCGCGCTGCGAGCGGCTGGCGCAAAATCTGATGGTCTATGGCCGGATCGTGCCGGTCGAGGAGATCGTGACCAAGATCGATGCGATCGACGAGGCGTCGGTCGAACGGGTGGCGGCGCGGCTGTTGACCTCGGCGCCCACGGTGGCCGCCGTCGGACCGCTCGGCCAGCTCGGCGATTACGCGACGATTGCATCTCGCTTCCAATGACCGCGGGGAGGGCGACGTGATCCGGCTTTTTCGCGCTCTCGCTCATCCCAATGCCAACCCGCGCCTCGAGGCGCAGCGGCTCTATCTGCGCCCCATGCACGAGAAGGACTGGCGTCCATGGGCCGAACTGCGCGCTCATTCGCGCGCGTTCCTGGAACCCTGGGAGCCGACCTGGCCGTCCGACGCGCTGACCCGTGTCATGTACCGGCGGCGCCTCGATCTGGCGCTGGAAGAGCTGCGCCAGGAGGTCGGCTACGCTTTCCATATCTTCAACCGTGCGGACGACCGGCTGGCTGGCGGCATCACCATGGCCCATGTGCGCCGCGGCATCGCGCAAAGCGCCACGCTGGGCTATTGGATCGGCCTGCCGTTCGCGCGGCAGGGCATGATGACCGAGGCCATCGGCGCCGTGTCGGAGTTCGCCTTCGAGCGTTTGAAGTTGCACCGGCTGGAGGCCGCGTGCCTGCCCGCCAACGAGCCCAGCCGGCGTGTGTTGCTCAAAAGCGGGTTCCAGCAGGAAGGTTACGCGCGCGAATATCTGCGCATCGCGGGCACGTGGCACGATCATCTGTTGTTCGGGCAGTTGGCCGAGGATTGGCGCCGCGAACGCGGGCGGCGCTAGCGCACGGCCCGATACCAGCCGGCCGCCGCGACGCCCCAGATCGAGTTGGCCACGAGCACGAACAGCGGCATCAGCGTGCCCAAATTCATGCCCATCATTCCGGCCTGGGTATGCTCGGGGAAAAAGTAGAAAAGCAGGAACGCCGATGGCGCCAGGCCGAACAGGAGGCCGCGCAGGAACCACGCGCGCTCCAGGATCGGCAGGACCAGCAGGAAACCCCACATCCCGCCCCAGACGAGGCGCGGATAGAGCCAGGCCGCGGTCAGTTGCGGCGCGGCCTTGACGCCCAGCATGGCGCTCAAGCCGTGGTCGCCCGCCAGCCACACGGCGATGCTGTTGACGAGCGCGCCCACCGCGCCGGCCGCGAAGGCCAGGCTCAGGTCCCGCAATTGCCTGTTCATGGCGATTCTCCTGTCAGGCCCGGCCGGCCTGGTTGGACAGGCTGGTGGGATTGACGCCCAGCTTGGCCATGGCGCGGGTCCATTTGGTGTCCAACTGGTCGTCGAAAACGATTCCCGGATCGGCCGCGGCGTGGAGCCAGCCGTTGGCCTGGATCTCTTCCTCCAACTGGCCGGGCCCCCAGCCGGCATAGCCCAGCGCCAGCAGCTTCTGGCGCGGCCCGCCGCCCTCGGCGATGGCCTTCAGGATGTCGACCGAGGCCGTCAGCGCGATGGCCTGATCGACCACCAAGGTGCCTTCCAGCACGAACTCCGCCGAATGAAGCAGGAAGCCGCGGCCCGATTCCACCGGCCCGCCGAAATGGACGCGAATCTCATCGTCCAGCTTCGTGGGTTTGATGCCCAGTTGTTCCAGAAGATCGGGAAAGGTGACCTCGCCCACCAGGCGGTTAAGCACCAGGCCCATCGCGCCATCCGTGGTATGGGCGCACATGTAGATCACCGAACGCTCGAAGCGCGGATCGGTCATCGCCGGCATGGCGATGAGCAACTGGCCCGGTATAAACCCCTGGGCTTTCTCCGACATGGCTTGAATCTAACGCCGCTCGGAAGATCGAGGCAAGCGGGGCCGGTTGCCGCCTCTGGCTGCGCAAACTAGTATCCCGGTGACGCCGCCCGCGTCTTTCCGCGGCGCGGACAATCGACAGAAAACCAAGGGAGAGAGCCCATGACGATCAAGGTCGGCGACAAGATTCCGTCCATGAAACTCAAGCACATGACGACCAATGGCCCGGCCGAGATCTCCACGGACGAGATTTTCTCGGGCAAGAAGGTGGCGCTCTTTTCCGTTCCCGGCGCGTTCACGCCGACCTGCTCGGCCAAGCACTTGCCCGGCTACGTCGAAAAGGCGGCCGAGATGAAGAAGAAGGGCGTCAGCACGATCGCCTGCATCTCGGTCAACGATGCCTTCGTCATGGACGCGTGGGGCAAGGCCCAGAACGTCGGCGACAAGGTGATGATGCTGGCTGACGGCAGCGGCCAGTTCGCCAAGGCGCTGGGTGTGGAGCTCGATCTCAACGCCATGGGCTTGGGCACCCGCGCGAAGCGCTATTCGATGCTGGTCGACAACGGCGTCGTGAAGCAGCTCAACCTCGAAGAGCCCGGCGCCTTCAAGGTCAGCGACGCCGACACGATGCTGAAGCAGATCTGATCGCCGTTTCGACGCACGGTGAATGGCAAGGGGGCTTCGGCCCCCTTGTTCATTTTGAGGATTTGACGAGGAAGGGTGCCATGCCCTGGCGCGCCAGCGCGTCGGCCCGCTCGTTCTCCGCGTGGCCGGCATGGCCCTTCACCCAATGCCATTGGATGCGGTGTTCGCCCAACGCCCCATCGAGCCGCTGCCACAAATCGACGTTCTTCACCGGCTTCTTGTCGGCGGTTTTCCAGCCGCGCTTTTTCCAGGCGTGAATCCACTGGGTGATGCCGTCCTTCAGATACATGCTGTCGGTGTGGATGTGGATCTCGACAACGCGCTTGAGTGATTCCAGGGCCTGGATCGCGGCCATCAGCTCCATGCGGTTGTTGGTGGTCTGCGCCTCGCCGCCGCACAGCTCACGCTCGGTGCCGTTGTAGCGTAGGAGCGCCCCCCATCCTCCCGGGCCCGGATTGCCGCTGCACGCGCCATCCGTGAAGGCGTGGACCGCCGCGGCCTCGCGCGGCGCGTCCTCAGCGGAGGCCATAGGCGCTCGGCCCCTTCACGCGCTGGTGGAACTTCAGCTTGCGCAGATATTCCAGCGGGTCCTTGGGCTTCACCAAGGCGCCCTCGGGATGGTGGATCAGGTCGTAGAGACGGGTCAGCAGGAAGCGCAAGGCCGCGCCGCGCGCGAGCACGGGCATGAACTCCAGCTCCTCCGCCGAGAAAGGGCGCAGGCCGCGATAGGCCTGCAGCATGTTGCGCGCCTTGGTCACGTTGAAGCTGCCGTCGGGCTCGAAGCACCAGGCATTCAGGCAGATAGCCAGCTCGTAGGCGTAGAAATCGTTGCAGGCGAAGTAGAAGTCGATCACGCCGGACAGCGTCTCGTTCAGGAAGAAGACGTTATCGGGGAACAGGTCGGCATGGATCACGCCGGTCGGCAGCGCCTCGGGCCAGTGTTCGTCGAGGAACTCCAGCTCGGCGGCAATCACTTTCTCTAGGCCCGCGTGCACGGTATCGGCGCGGCCGCGGCAGCCGTCGTAGATGGCGCGCCAGCCGTCATGGGATAGGGCATTTTCGCGCTTCAGCTTGAAGGAGGCGCTGGCCAGGTGCATGTGCGCCATGGCCGCGCCCAACTCCTTGCAATGGACCGGCAGGATGCGGCGCGGCCACAGGCCGGACAAGAAGGTGACGATCGCGGCCGGCCGTCCGCCAAGCTCGCGCAGGACCGTGCCGTCCTTGCCGTGCACCGGGGTGGGGCAGGGGAAGCCGCCCGCCGCCAGGTGATCCATCAACCCCAGGAAGAAGGGCAGGTCGCCGCGCGCCACGCGCTTTTCGTAAAGCGTCAGGATGTAGGTCCCGCGCGCGGTCTGCAGCATGTAGTTGGAGTTTTCGACGCCCTCGGCGATGCCCTTGAAGGACAGCACGGCGCCCAGATCGTATTCCGTCAGGAAGCCGCGCAGCTCGTCGTCGGAGACTTCGGTATAGACGGCCATCAGCGTTCCCGCGCGGGGTGCCCAAGACGCGCGGCCGGCAGCCGCAAAGTGATGATTATGGCCATTTTTTGCATGTCGAACGCAGAGATATGGCCGATTGGCGGCCCTTGTGCAACGCCCGCCGCTTCTCCTAAAGTCCGGACGGCGCCGGCATCGCGCGGGCGCATTCCGCGGAGCGGCAGGTCTATCCCATGGCAGAACCCGTCGTCGCTCAAAAATCTCCTTACGCGGTCGATGTCGAGGCCGGGAAGAAATATTGGTGGTGTTCCTGCGGACGAAGCCAAAAGCAGCCTTATTGCGATGGGTCTCACAAGGACACCGGGTTGACGCCGCTTCTCTACACCGCGGAGAAGACCGGCAAGGTCTATCTATGCGGCTGCAAGTCGACGGCGAAAAAGCCGTTCTGCGACGGCACCCACGGCCGCCTTTGAACGTGCCGGGCCGTCTCGTTCCATGAAACACGCGCGCGCGCCCGTCCTGGCCGGCGCCGTCATGCTGGCCGTCCTCGGGCTTTCCGGTTGCAATTCGCTGACCGAACAGCAGAAGGGGCCGTGCCCCTATGTGAAGATTCCGACTCTTCTGGCCCAGGTGACCCAGTTCGGCGGCGGCCAAGCGCGCGATACCACCAACGTCGTTTTCCAGTCGCGCATCGTCGATGTGGCATCGGCCTGTGAATATTCCGAGGGTAAATACTCAGGCCTGAAGTCGGCGCCCACCGGCCGCGAAACGATGGAAGTCCAGCTCAAGATCAAGTTCTCGACTCAGCGCGGGCCGCTTGCCCAGGGCCAAACGGTCAACGCCAAGTATCTCGTCGCGGTCACCGACATACGCGACAATATCATCAACCGGGCCGAATTCCCGGTGCAGCTCAAACTGGGCGCGGGTGGCCAGGTCCTCTCGACCGAGGAAGAGGCCTGGATGCTGTTCAAGGTGGCCGACAAGTCGGGCTCGGCCTATCGCATCTATACGGGCTTCGTGCTGGACCAGGACCAGCTGGATTTCAACAAAAGCCTGATCGGCGGCGGCTGATTGCCCTTTCGGCCGGCTGTTGAAGAATCCAAGATGACCGACTAGGCTTCCGCCTCCCTGTGGGAGAGGTCGGCCACGTCGTTCGCGACGTCGCGCCGGCGCCGAAGGAGCAACCGCCCCGGAAACTCTCAGGCAAAAGGACCGCAGGGCACGAGTACACTCTGGAAAGCGGACGCCGGTCGGCTGCTGGCGTCTCACCGAAGAGGAAAACCGGCTGCCGCGTGCCGCCGGCCAATCTTTCAGGTTCCGAGACAGAGGGGGCAGTCCGCGTGACATGACCGTCGCGCGGCCGCCCATTCTGTCGGAGGACACCTCGTGGCCGATCCCGCGCCCCAATCCCTGAAGCGCACGCCGCTTTACGATCTGCACGTGGCGCTGGGCGCCAAGATCGTGCCGTTCTCCGGCTACGAGATGCCGGTCCAGTATCCCAAGGGAATCTTGGCCGAACACGTCCAGACCCGGACCAAGGCGGGGTTGTTCGACGTCTCGCATATGGGCCAGGTCACTCTTTCGGGCGGCGACGCCGTCGCCGCGCTGGAGACGCTGGTGCCCGCGGATATCCGCGCGCTCCAGAATTCGCGCCAGCGTTATACCCAGTTCACCAACGACAAGGGCGGCATCCTCGACGATCTGATGATCACCAACCGCGGCGACAATCTGCTGCTGGTGGTCAATGCGGGCTGCAAGGACGCGGACATCGCCCATCTGCATGATCGTATTGGCAAGCGCTGCCGTGTCGAAGTCCACGCCGAGCGTGCGCTCTTGGCGCTTCAAGGCCCCATGGCGGCGGAGGTCCTGGGCCGCTTCGCGCCCGCCTGCAAGACGATGCCGTTCATGAGCGGCTTGGCCGCCGATGTCGCGGGCGTGCCCTGCTACCTGACCCGCTCGGGCTATACGGGCGAGGACGGTTACGAGATTTCCATGGACGGCGACAAGGCGGTCGCGGTCGCGAAGCGCCTTTTGGACGAAGCGGAGGTGGAGCCCATCGGCCTCGGCGCGCGCGATTCGCTGCGTCTCGAAGCGGGCCTTTGCCTTTACGGCCACGACATCGACGAAACCACCACGCCCGCCGAAGCGGGGCTGC
>CADEGL010000027.1:14348-39796 GCA_902826885.1 uncultured Alphaproteobacteria bacterium
TGCCTTTACGGCCACGACATCGACGAAACCACCACGCCCGCCGAAGCGGGGCTGCTCTGGAGCATCCAGAAGCGCCGGCGCGAGGAAGGGGGGTTCCCTGGGGCCGACGTGGTGAAACGCCAGATCGCGGAAGGGCCTGCGCGCAAGCGCGTCGGCATCCTGCCCGAAGGCCGCGCGCCGGCGCGTGAGCACACCGAGATCACCGACGTTGCGGGCAAGGCGATTGGTGAGATCACCAGCGGCGGTTTTGGCCCGACCTTGGGCGCGCCGATTGCCATGGGCTATGTCGCGACGGCGCAGGCCGCCGCGGGCACGCCGTTGCAACTGGTCGTGCGCGGCACGCCGCGCCCAGCCAAGGTGGCGCCCATGCCGTTCGTTCCCCAACGCTATTACCGCGGCTGATGCCGCCACGAAACGAAATCACAGGAGAGGTTCCGATGGCCGAGCGCCAATACACGAAAGAGCATGAATGGATCGTGGTCGACGGCGACGTCGCCACCGTGGGCATCACCGACTACGCCCAAAGCCAACTGGGCGACGTCGTCTATGTCGAACTGCCCGCCGCCGGCAAGAAGGTGACCCAGATGGGCCAGGCGGCCGTCGTCGAATCGGTGAAGGCTGCCAGCGAGGTTTATGCGCCGCTGACGGGCGAAGTGGTCGAGGCCAATGGCGCCTTGGCCGACAACCCGGCGCTCGTGAATTCCGATCCCGCCGGCGCGGGCTGGTTCTTCAAGATCAAACTGTCCAACAAAGGCGAACTGTCGGGACTGATGGACGAAGCGGCCTATAAGGCCTTCGTCGACGGTCTCTGAGATCACGCGCGGGGCAGGGGAGGCAGCGATGGCGAGAACGGACCTGAAGACGCTGGAACAGCGAGACGAGTTCATCCAACGCCATATCGGCCCGGGTGCGGCCGATACCGAAGCCATGCTGCAGACCTTGGGGCTGGCGTCGCTCGACGCGCTGGTCGAAAAGGCCGTGCCGCCCTCGATCCTGTTCAAGGACCCCTTGCCCCTGGCCGATCCGGAGCCGGAGGCCGCGGTGCTGGAGCGGCTGCGCCGCATGGCCTCGTCGAACAAGGTGCTCAAGAACATGATCGGCATGGGTTACTACGACACCCATACGCCGACCGTCGTTCTGCGAAATATCCTGGAGAATCCCGGCTGGTACACGGCCTACACGCCCTATCAGCCCGAGATTTCCCAGGGCCGGTTGGAAGCGTTGCTCAACTTCCAGACCATGGTCATGGACCTGACCGGCATGGCGCTGGCGAACGCTTCGCTGCTGGACGAGGCGACGGCGGCGGCCGAAGCCATGACGCTTTGCCTTCACCAGTCGAAGTCCGGCAGCAAGACGTTCTTTGTTTCCTCCGGCTGCCATCCGCAGACCATCGCCGTCGTGAAGACGCGCGCCGAGCCGCTGGGCATCGAAGTCGTGGTCGGCGATCACCGGCGCGACCTTTCGGGCCGCAAGGTGTTTGGCGTTCTGTTGCAATATCCCGACACGACGGGTGAGGCCGAGGATTTGCGCGGGGTGATCGCCGCGGCGCATGGGCAGGGGGCGCTGGTCATCGCCGCCGCCGATCTTCTGAGCCTCGTGTTGATGACCTCGCCCGGGGAAATGGGGGCGGATGTCGCGATCGGCTCGTCCCAGCGTTTCGGCGTGCCGCTCGGCTTTGGCGGTCCGCACGCGGCGTTCTTGGCGACCAAGGACGAATACAAGCGCGCCATTCCCGGCCGTATCGTGGGTGTCTCGGTCGACGCGAAGGGCCGTCCCGCCATGCGCCTTGCGTTGCAGACCCGCGAGCAGCATATCCGCCGCGAGAAAGCGACCAGCAACATCTGCACGGCGCAGGTCCTGCTGGCCGTCATGGCCAGCATGTACGCGGTCTATCATGGACCCAAGGGCCTGGCCGCCATCGCCGGCCGTGTGCACCGGCTGACGTCTATTTTGGCCGAAGGGTTGCGGCGTTTGGGTTGCACGGTCCGCACCAAGGGCTTCTTCGATACGATCACGGTCGATGCGGCCGGGCAGGGTGGCGCGATTGCCGCGCGCGCGCGCAAGGCCGGCATCAACGTCCGCGAGGGCGCCGATTCGGTCGGTATCTCGGTCGACGAGACCACGACGCGTGCCCATATCGAAGCCTTGTTCGCGGCCTTCGCGCCCGGCAAGACCGCCCCGTCCATCGATGAGTTGGACGCCGCCGCGCCGGACGGGATTCCCTCCGGTCTCAAGCGCACGTCGCCGATCCTCGAGCATCCGACCTTCAACCGGTATCATTCCGAGACCGAGATGCTGCGCTACATGAAGCGGCTCGAGGACAAGGACATCGCGCTCAACCGCTCGATGATCGCGCTCGGCTCCTGCACCATGAAGCTGAACGCGACGTCGGAGATGATTCCGGTCACCTGGCGCGAGCTGGGCGGGCTTCATCCCTTCGCGCCGCTCGATCAGGCCAAGGGCAGCCTGAAGATGATCCGCGAGCTAGAGGCCATGCTGCGGAAGGTCACGGGCTTCGCGGCCGTCTCGCTGCAACCCAACGCGGGCTCGCAGGGCGAATACGCGGGCCTCTTGGTGATCCGCAAATATCACCACAGCCGCGGCGATTTGAACCGCAATGTCTGCCTGATCCCCAGTTCCGCCCATGGCACCAACCCGGCCAGCGCGGCCATGGTGGGCATGGAAGTGGTCGTGGTGGCCTGCGACGCGCAGGGTAACGTGGACGTGAAGGACCTGAAGCGGCAGGCCGAGGCGCACAAGGACCGGCTGGCGGCCCTCATGGTCACCTATCCGTCGACCCACGGCGTGTTCGAGGAGAAGATCAAGGAAATCTGCCGCATCGTGCACAAGTTCGGCGGCCAGGTTTACATGGACGGCGCCAACATGAACGCCCAGGTCGGCCTGTGCCGTCCCGGCAAGTTCGGCCCCGACGTCTGCCATTTGAACCTGCACAAGACGTTCTGCATTCCCCATGGCGGTGGCGGTCCGGGCGTTGGGCCCATTGGTGTGGCCAAGCACCTGGCCCCCTTCCTGCCGGGCCATCCCGTCCACCCGGAATGCGGGCCCAAGACCGCGATCGGGCCGGTGTCGGCGGCGCCCTGGGGAAGCGCCGGTATCCTGCCCATCTCCTGGGCCTATATCGCCATGATGGGCGCCTCGGGCCTCAAGCGCGCGACGCAGATCGCCATCCTCAACGCCAACTACGTGGCCAGGAAACTGTCGCCGTACTATCCCGTCCTCTACACCGGCGCGAACGGCTTGGTGGCGCATGAATGCATCATCGATCTGCGGCCGCTCAAGGAGACCTCGGGCATCGCCAACGACGACGTGGCCAAGCGTCTCATGGACTACGGCTTCCACGCGCCGACCATGTCGTTCCCGGTCGCGGGCACGCTGATGATCGAGCCGACGGAAAGCGAATCGAAAGCCGAGCTGGACCGTTTCTGCGAGGCCATGATCGCCATCCGGGGCGAGATCAAGAAGGTCGAGACCGGCGTCTACGATCGTGCGGACAATCCGCTCAAGAACGCGCCGCACACGGCGGACGACCTGGCGGCCAGCGAGTGGTCCCACAAGTATCCGCGCGAGGATGCGGCCTTCCCGGTCGATTCTCTGCGCGGTGCGAAATACTGGCCGCCGGTCAATCGCATCGACCAAGTCTATGGCGACCGCAATCTGATCTGCGCTTGCCCGCCCATCGAGGCTTATAAGAACGCGGCCGAATAAGCGGCCGAATGCAGCCCTAAAACGGCGAAGGCCCCGGACGCGAGTCCGGGGCCTTCGTGTTTCGGCCTGGCGCCGGTGGCGGCGTCAGTGGATTTTTTGCGGCAGTTCCTTGATCGCGGCGTCGATCATCTCGGACCGCTTGGCCTGATCCAGGTTCGATTCCAAGAGGCGGCGCGTGGCGGCGATGGCGACGTCGGCCGCGGCCTGGCGGACCTCTTCCACGGCCTGGGCTTCGGCCTGGCCGATCCGGTCCAGCGCCTGGCGCTCACGCCGCTTCAGCGAAGCCTCCAGGGCCTGGGCGGCCTGCTCGCGGTGGCGGGTGGCCTCGGCGCGCGCATGGGCGAGGATCTGCCCCGCTTCCTCGATGGCCTGGCGTTGCTTGCGCTGGTACTCGGCCAACAGATGCTGGGCATCCTCGCGCAGCTTCTGGGCCTCCTCGATTTGGGCCTTGATACGGCCCGCACGGGCGTCGAGGGCGGCCAGAACCTTCCGCGAAGGCTTGATCATCAAGGCGATGAAGATGACGAACGAGACGCCAACCCAGAATGTCGGATCGGAAAACACCGGCCTATTTCTCCCCGCTCTTGAGGGAGGCCGCGACCGCGGTCTCCACGGCCTTGGCATCGGGCGCGCGGCCCACGAGGCGTTCGGTCGCCCGTGTCGCCGCGTCGGCGGCGATCGAGGCGATGCTGCCCACGGCCTGCTTCTTGGCCGCCGCGATACGGTCCTCGCCGGCCTTGACCTCGCGGTTCAACCGCTCGGTCAGCTCGGCGTTCCGTTTGGCCGCTTCGTTGGCCAATTCGGCGACCGCTTCGCGCAGCGCCGACTGAGCCTCCGAGCGGGCGTCGGACAAGGTCTTCTCGTAGGTCGCCAGCGCGGTTTCGGCTTCGGCTTTCAGGCGCGCGGCCTTCTCCAGATCGTCGTCGATCTTGTCCTGCCGCGTCTCCAGCACCTCGGCGACGCGGGGCAGGGCCACGCGCCACAGGATGAGGTAGAGCACGGTGAACGTGATCGCCAGCCAGACGATCTGGGTCAGGAAGAACTCTGGATTGAGCTGAGGCATTGTGGGGTGCCTGCTTCGCGCGGTGCCGGCGGTCAGGCCGGCCCGTGCGCGACTCCGCTCAGGTGAACAGGATCAGGAACGAGATCAGCAGCGCGTAGAGCGCGACGGCCTCGACGAGGGCGAAGCCCAACATGCCCAGCGGGAAGACCTGCGGGCGGGCCGCCGGATTGCGCGCGATCGACGCGATCAACGAGGCGAAGATGCTGCCGATACCGGCGCCGACGCCCGAAAGTCCGATCACGGCAAGACCGGCACCGATCATCTTTGCGGCTTCAGTTTCCATCGTACGAGTACCCCTTCTTTGATGTCTGGGTGGTGGTTGTGGAGATCAGCGCCGCCGCCTGCTCAATGCAGGTGAATGGCGTCGTTGAGATAGAGGCAGGTCAAAACGGTGAACACGTAGGCCTGCAGGAACGCGACCAGAAGCTCGAACCCGGTCAGCGCCACGTTCATGGCCAAGGGCGCGATCGCGCCGACGCCGAAGGTCGCGGCGCCCAGCGTGATCACGAAGCCGGCGAACACCTTCATCATCGTGTGGCCGGCCATCATGTTGGCGAACAGTCGGATGGCCAGGCTCACGGGGCGCGAGAGATACGAGATGATCTCGATCGGCACCATGAGCGGCAGCATCACGGCCGGGACGCCCTTGGGCACGAAGAAGCTGAAGAAGTGGAAGCCGTGCATCGCGATGCCGATGGCGGTGACGACCGTGATGACCATGAGGGCCAGGGCCGCGGTCACCGCGATATGGCTGGTGTAGGTGAAGCTGTAGGGAACGAGGCCCAACAGATTGCCGAACAGCACGAACATGAAGAGCGTGAAGATCAGGGGGAAGTACTTGAGCCCCTCCTTGCCCACGTTGTCGCGGATCATGTTGCCGACGAACTCGTAGGACAATTCGGCCAAGGACTGCCAGCGGCCGGGCACGAGCGCCCGGCGGCGCACGCTCAGCGACAGGAAGGCAATGATCGCGACGACCGCGATGACCATCAACACGGAAGAGTTGGTGAACGACACGTCGGCGCCGCCGATCTTGACGTCGATCACCTTCTGAATCTCGAACTGTTGGAGCGGACTATGTCCCTGCTCTGCCACTATGTATCCCCGCCTTCGTTATCGTCCTTCGCGTCTGGCTTCCGGTAACCGACCGCCAGGCCGTAACCGCTCACGGTGCGATAGACGTTGAGAATCCCGGCCCCCGCGCCGAGGAAGAAGAACAAGACCATCAACCAGGGTTTCGTGCCGAGCCAATCGTCGAGCAGCCATCCCATGGCGACGCCGACAACAAGCCCCGCGACCAGTTCGGTGCCGATGCGGAACGCCAATCCCACCCCTGTCGACGCGGGCTTACCGCCGCCGCGCGGCTTTCTCGTCTGGGCCTCGCGAAGGCGCCGGTCGAGATCGCGAAGAGGCGGTGGGGGATTGCGCTCCATCCAATGCCTGGCGCCCGCTGAAACCCTTGTCTACGAGCGCTAAAACCGAGCTAAGTCGGGGCGGAACTTACGGATTGGGGGATAGGCTGTCAAGCGCGCAAGGCCGCTTTCCGGCCCCCCGCTGACCCCATTCAAAGCCTTGATGTAGTGGGGCTTTTAGGCGGTCTGGCGGATCGCTTCGGCGCGCTCCAGGTCGACCGAGACGAGCTGCGACATGCCGGGGTCCGGCATGGTCACGCCGAACAGCCGATCCATGCGCGCCATGGTCATCCGATGGTGGGTGATGACCAGGAAACGGGTGGAGGAGCTGTGCGCGATTTCCTCCAGCAGGCCGCAAATCCGGTCGACGTTGGCGTCGTCCAGCGGCGCGTCGACTTCGTCCAGCACGCAGACGGGCGCCGGGTTGCTCATGAACACCGCGAACAGGAGCGCCAGGGCCGTCAAGGCCCGCTCGCCGCCCGACAGGAGGGTCAGGATCTGCAGCTTTTTGCCCGGCGGGCTGGCCATGATCTCGAGGCCGGCTTCCAGCGGGTTCTCCAGATCCGTCAGCATCAGCCGTGCGCGCCCGCCGTTGAACAGACGGGTGAACAGGGTCTGGAAATGGCCGTTGACGGTTTCGAAGGAGGCCAAAAGCCGTTCGCGTCCTTCGCGGTTCAGCTCGGCGATGCCCTCGCGCAGGCGCGCGATGGCGGCCATCAGATCGTCGCGCTCCTTGCGCATGGTCTCGATCTTCTCGCCCAACTCGTCGGCTTCCTGTTCGGCGCGCAGATTGACCGCGCCCATGTTGTCGCGTTCGCGCTGCAGCCGGTCCAGCCGGCCTTCCAGGTTGGCCAATTCAGGTAGGGTCGATTCGTCCTCGATGCCGGCGATGCCGAGGACCTGCTCGGGCGTGCAGTTGAGGCGCTCGGTGATTCGCTCGGCGACGGCGGTATTGGCCGTCTCGGCCTGTTCGACGGCACCCTCCGCGCGCACGCGGCTTTCGCGCGCGTTCGACAGGGCGGCCTCGGCGGCCTTTAGCGCCTTGTCCTTGGTGGCCAAATCGGTTTCGGCGGTGGCCAGGGCGTCGGCGGCCAGCGAGCGTTCGGATTCCGTGCGCGCGATTTGATCGGCGAGGGCCAGGCGCTGTGCCTCGATCTCGGCGGGACGATGAGCCAGACGCTCCAATTCGGCCGCCGCCGCCCCGGCGCGGGTCTGCAAATCTTCGCGATGCCGCGCGGCGGCGCTTGCGCGCTCGCCCCAGGAACGGTCCTCGGTCTCGATCTCGGACAGGCGCCGGTCGCGGGCTTGGCCTTCACGCGTCTGGCGGTCCAGGCGGCTTTGGTGCTCCAAGAGGCGCGTGCGGGCTTCCGCCAGATCGGCGCGGATCGTGTCGAGCCGCGCGCGATGGGCGGTGACGTCGGCCAGCGCCTCGGCTTCGCGCGCGGCCTCGGCCTGCGCCGTCTCGGCTTCGTTCAGATCAACGCGGACGCGGGTCACGGTCTCGTCGAGCGCGGCCAAGCGAGAGGTGTCGGCCGCCGCTTTCTGCGCGAGGCGCGCATGATCCTGGCGGGCGCGCTCCAGCGCCGCGATGGCGCCGCGCTGCGTGTCCTGTGCGGTCTTGGCATCGGCGGCGGCGGTCTGGCCGGCCTCGCGCGCGGCGGCGGCGTCGCGCCGTACGGTCTCAAGCTGTGCGTCGATCGTCGCCAGTTCGGCCACGAGGCTGGTCAGGCGGTTGCGCTGCGCAAGGCGCGTGGCGGCGGCCGTGCGCGCGCCGGCCTTGATGGTGAAACCGTCCCAGCGCCACAGGGCGCCGTCACGGGCGACCAGACGCTGGCCCTGGGCCAACGAGGCCGACAGTCCGTTTCCTTCGGAGGAGTCCGCGACCACGCCGATCTGCGACAGGCGCCGCAGCAGCGCCGCGGGCCCGCGCACATGGGTAGACAGGGGCTCGACGCCGGACGGCAAGGCCAGCGCGTCCGACAGCGGAGGCAACGTGCGCCAGTGGATCGGTGCGCCTTCGTCGGCCGGCGCGATCAAATCGTCGCCGAGTGCGGCGCCCAGCGCGGCCTCGAAGCCAGGATCGACCGTGATCTGGTCGACCAAGGGCGGCCACATGTCCTGCTCGCCGGCCTTCAAAAGATCCTCAAGCGCGTGCTGCTCGGCGCGGATGCGCGCGCGCTGGCTTTCGACGGTCTGCAACGCCTCGCGCGCCTTCTCGGCGGCGTCGGCGGCCGCGGCGCGGGCATTGTCGAGCTCGGCCACGCGTGTCTGCGCGGTCTCCAGATCGGCCTGCGCCTCGTCGCGCGCGCGCTCGGCGTCCTGCAACGCATGATCCGGCAGCGCCTGGGCGCGCAGAGTCTCGATCTCGGCGGCCAGTTCCGCGGCGCGGGCGGACAGGCGGCCCGCGCGGTCGCGCGCTTCGGCCTGGCGGCGCGAAAGATCCGCGCGGCGCGCTTCGGTCGCCGCGATCTCGGCGGTCAGTTCGTTGACCTGGGTTTCCAAGCCGTGGGTTTCGGTGGTCGCCGCCTCGACGGCGGCTTTTGTTTCCTCGCGGGCGGCAGTCTCGCTGTCGCGCGCGCTTTCCAGCGCCGCCCGCTCGGCGGCCAGGCGTTCGCGCGCCGCGCCGGCATCGGCCTCCAGCGCGCGCTCGCGCTCCATGTCCGCTTCGAGCTGCGCGCGGCGCGCGGTCAACTCGCGTTGCGCTTGGACCACGCGGGCTTCTTCGGCGGCCAACCCGTCGCGCTCGACGGCCAGGCGGTGTAGCGCCGCGGCGACCTCGGCTTCGGCGTGGCGCAGACCGGGCAGCTTGGTCGCGGCGTCGGCCTGTTCGGTCGCGGCATGGGCCGCTTCCCCCGTCAATTGCGCGACCAGCGCCTCGGCCTCGGTGTGGCGCACGCGCGCGGCTTCCAGCGCCGCGCAGGCATCGCGCCAGCGGCGGTGCAGCAGCATGGCCTCGGCCTTGCGGATATGGTCGCTCAAGTTGCGGTAGCGGTTGGCTTGGCGCGCCTGCTTCTTCAGCGCTTCTAGCTGGCTGTCGAGCGTGATCAGCACGTCTTCCAGCCGCTGCAGGTTGGTCTCGGCCGCGCGCAGGCGCAGCTCGGCCTCATGCCGGCGGTTGTGCAGGCCGGTAATGCCGGCGGCTTCTTCGAGCAACGCGCGGCGATCGGTCGGGCGGGCCGCGACCAGCGAGCCGACGCGGCCTTGGCTGACAATAGCGGTCGAGCGCGCGCCGCTGGCGGCATCGGCGAACAGGAGCGCCACGTCGCGGGCGCGCACATCGCGGCCGTTGACCTTGTAGAGCGAGCCCTCGCCGCGCTGGATGCGCCGCGTGACTTCCAACGTATCCGTGTCGTTGAACGCGGCCGGCGCGGTGCGGTCGGAATTGTCCAGCACCAGCGTCACTTCCGCGATGTTGCGCGCGGGTTTCTCCGCCGTGCCGCCGAAAATGACGTCGTCCATCTCGGCGCCGCGCATCTCCTTGGCCGAGGTTTCGGCCATCACCCAGCGCAGGGCGTCGACGAGATTCGATTTGCCGCAGCCGTTCGGCCCGACCACGCCGGTCATGCCGGACTCGATCGAAAGCTCGGAAGGTTCGACGAAGGATTTGAAGCCGGTGAGGCGGAGTTTGGAAAACTGGACCAAGGGCGGGGTTCCGAATGGGCTACTTCAGGAGCGGCTTGAGCGCGGTTTCGAAGGATTCGAAGCTGTGCGCGCCGTCCATCTTCTTGCCGTTGATAATGAAGGTGGGGGTGGATTCGATTTTGTACTGCGATTGGGCGTCGAGCGCGTCTTTCTTAATCGCGTCGAAGAGCGCCTGGTTCTTGTAGCAGGCGTCGAAGTCGGTCTGCGACATGCCGCCGAGTTTCGCCACCTGGCCGAGCGCCTGGATCGGGTCCTGCGCCCGCGCCCAATTGTCCTGGCCGCGGAAGAGGGCGTCGAGAAACGCGAAATAGCGGTCTTTCGGCGCGCAGCGCGCGACCATGGCGGCCAGCAGCGCGCGGCCGTCGAGAGGGAAGTCGCGATAGACGAGCTTCACTTTGCCCGTGTCGATATAGGCGGTCTTCAGCTTGGGCAGGACGTTGATCTCGAAATCCTTGCAATGCGGGCAGGTCAGCGAGGCGAATTCGATGATCGTGACCGGTGCGTCCGCTTTGCCCAGGGACCGTTCGGACATGGCCTCTTGAACCGTCACGGGCGCGGCGGAAACCGGCCCAAGACCCAGCCAGATCAAGGCGATAACGGCAAGCGATGCCAACGAGAGCTTGTGTAGGTTCATGCCCCACCCACTAGATGTTGCGGGAGTATAGACAGCCACCTCCCGAGTCCACAAGAACACCCAGGAAAGCCGCCAACCATGGCGGAATTGCGTATGTCAGGAGCGCCGTGTCAGGGCTTGGCCCAGCCGCTTCAGCGCCGCGCGCAACTCAGGGTCCTCAACCCCATCCACGGGCGGCGCGGGCGCGTTCGGATTTGTCCGCGGCGTCTGTCCGCGGCGGCGCAGGCGCGCCTCGACCCGCGCCACGTCCTGAACCAGGCGAATGCGTTCCACCGCGCGATAGCCGAAATGTCCGTTGATGCGCTCCAGCACCTGGGGCTCCAGATGCTGGAGTTCGAGTGCCAAGGCGCCGGATGCGGCGATGTGGAGCGTGCCGCCCGCGCGCTCGCCGGGCGCGAAGGCCAGTTTCACCGGCAAGGTCTGGCGGCCCAACTCGGTTCCCACAATGGCGTCCCAATCGGCGGCCAGCGCCGCCAGTGCCTGACCGCCGCGCTTGAACGCGGTCTTTGCGACCGCAGGCAACAGTGTGCTGAGCGCACGCGGACCCGAAGCGCGGCGGATGGGCCGGCGGGGTGCGGCGGGTTCTGGCTTCTTCGGCATGGGCGTCATTCTATAGTTCGGATAGGACACTTCGGTATGACCTTCACGCCATGACCAAAACCCGGCTTCAGCCGCCGCCGGCCGGCCAGGACGATCCCAGCGCCGACCCAAAGCGGGCGCGGGCGCTCGCGCGCCGTTTGTTGGCTTGGTACGACCGGCATCGCCGGCGCATGCCATGGCGCGCGCTGCCCGGCCAGACGGCCGATCCGTATCATGTCTGGCTCAGCGAGATCATGCTGCAGCAGACGACCGTCGCGGCGGTGAAGTCCTATTTCGAGGCGTTTCTGCGCCGCTGGCCGGTAGTTGAAGATCTGGCCGCGGCGCCGCTCGACGACGTGCTGCATGCGTGGCAAGGCCTTGGCTATTACGCCCGCGCGCGCAATCTGCATCGCGCGGCCAAGCTCGTGGCCGAAGAGCACGGCGGCCGCTTTCCCGATACCGAGCAAGGCTTGCGCGCGTTGCCCGGTGTGGGCGCCTACACCGCGGCCGCCATCGCTTCCATCGCCTTCGGCCGTCCGGCCACGCCGGTCGACGCGAATGTGGAGCGGGTGATCGCGCGGCTATGCGGCATCACGACGCCGCTGCCCAGGGCGAAGCCCGAGATCTACGCCCGCGCGCAGCGTCTGACGCCCGCGAAGCGGCCCGGCGATTATGTGCAGGCGCTGATGGATTTGGGCGCCACGCTCTGCAGTCCGAAACGTCCGGCCTGCGCGCTGTGCCCTTGGACGGATTCGTGTATCGCGCGCGCGCAAGGCATCGCCGAATCTCTCCCCGCGAAAGCGCCCAAGGCCGCGCGCGGCTCCAAGCGCGGCGTGGTGTTCTGGACCCTGCGCGAGGACGGTGCCGTGCTGCTGCGCCGCCGTCCCGAATCGGGAATTCTCGGCGGCATGATCGAAGTGCCGTCCACGGAATGGCGCGAGGCGGCCTGGCCGCGCCCGGAGGCGTTGCGCGCGGCGCCGGTGCGGGCCCGCTGGCGCGCTTTGCCCGGCGCGGTCCTGCACGGCTTCACCCACCTCGATCTCGAACTCGAAATTCTGGAGGCGCGTGTCGGCATGGATGCGGCGGCCGTTGATGGTGTGTTCTGGTGGCCGCTGGATCGACTGTCCGAACAGGCTCTGCCCACGCTGACCAAGAAGGTCGTGGCCCACGCAAGCGGCGACGTGCGCGCCGCGCGCATGGGACCCCGCGCGAAGCGGTGACCTGGACCATGCCGAGCGTGCTAGCTTGCCCGCCGGGGGAGAGATTCGTGTACCGCGACGACCGACGACGATGACGCTGCCCCCGCTGCTTTCCCCCTTGCGCAACGACCTCTATCGCGCCGTCTGGTGCGCGATGCTGCTGTCCTATTTCGGCGTGTGGATTCAGTCGGTGGGCGCGGCCTGGCTGATGACGACGATCGCGCCGACGGTCGATTTCGTGGCTTGGGTGCAGGCGGCGAACGCGATCCCGCCGATCCTTTTCACGGTCTTCGGCGGCGTGCTGGCCGACCGGTTCGACCAGCGCTTGATTCTCCTGTTCTCCCAAATCGCGATTCTATCGATGGCGCTTACCATCGGCGCCTTCGATTATTTTGGCATCATCACGCCGTGGCTTCTGCTGATGCTGACCTTTGCGCTCGATAGCGGTTCGGCTATCCGCTATCCGGCGTATCAGGCGACGGTGAACAATCTTCTGCCGCGCGAAGACATTCCCAATGCGCTCGTGCTTTCGAGCATCGGCTGGAACATCGCACGTTCCGCGGGCCCCGCGCTGGGCGGCTTGCTGATCGCCGGCTTCGGCGCGCAATCGGCTTTTATCGCGAACGCGCTCTTCAACCTTCCGATCATCGCGGTTCTGTTCCGCTGGCGCCGCCGCGCCGGAATTCAAAAGCTGTCGCAGAAGGGCAGCATCATGGCCGAGATACGCGGTGGCCTCAGCCACGTGCATGCGACGCCGGCCATCCGCGCGGCTCTTTTGCGCTGCTTCATCTTCACGTTGTTCGCGAGCGCGTTGTGGTCGCTTCTGCCGCTGGTGGCCAAGCATGTCACCGGCGGCGGCCCGTCGCTTTACGGCATCATGCTGGGGGCTTTGGGCGTCGGTGCCTTGATCGGCGCGCCCGCGCTGACCTGGGCCCGGCGTACCTTCGGCCTGCGCAAGCTGTGCGGTTTCTCCGCGCTTTGCTTCGCCGGGTCGCCGGTGGCGTTGGCCCTCGTGCATTCGCAAACCATCTTGCTGCCCATCCTCGCGATCGGCGGGATGGGCTGGATGATGCTGATGTCCACCTTCAACGTGGTGGTGCAGATGGCGGCCGACCGCGCTTATCTCGGCCGCGCCGTCTCCGCCTATTACGTGGCGATCTTCTCGGGTTTGGCTCTGGGAAGCTGGCTTTGGGGCCATGTCGCGCAGCACGCCAGCATCGAAGCCGGCCTGATCGCGTCCACGGCCGGCATCTTGGCCAGCCTCATTCTTTACCGCCGCGCGGTGGGCGAGATCCTGGAACCCGCGAAGCCACCGGCCGCGGCGGAGTAGACGCCTAGTTCGCGTGCTTCGCCGGATTGCGATCGAGCAGCTTCCAGATCGTGGGCATCAGCACGATGCCCAGCGCGACCTTGAGCAGGCTCGCGGCCAGGAATGGCTTGAAGCCGACCTCGATGGCCTTGGGCAGGTTGAACAGGACCGCGAGCCATGCCACGCCAGCCAGCGTGATGATGGCCTGGCCCAACACCATGGCGACCGCGGTGCGCAAGACCGAGCGGTCCCAGCCGCGCTCGCCAAGGAACCCGACCGCGGCGGCGGAAATCAGAAAGCCAAGCAGGAACCCTCCGGTCGGCCCCATCATGTAGGCGATGCCGATGCCGCGCGCGGGCGTGCCCGCGAATACCGGCAACCCGGCCGCGCCGGCCACGAGATAGGCCAGCACGGTGGCGGCGCCCAAGCGCCAGCCATAGGCCATGCCGATGACCAGCACGACGAGCGTCTGCATCGTCATGGGGACCGGCCAGAAGGGAATCTGGATCTTGGCCGAGAGGGTCAAAAGGCACATGCCGACAAGCATCAACGCGGCAACGCGGAAGACGCGGGCCTGCGGCCGGCTCGGCCAGACGATATCGGCGATGGTCGCGGTGCGGACGGTCACGGCGTAGCTCCTCGGTAAAAACCCGGCAAAGGTTTAACCGATTGCGCCGCCGCCGTCACCGCGCCCGTTCGCCATGCGATAGGCCGGAGTGGGGTCCTATCGCGGTCCCCCCACCCCGGCCGGGCGCATCAAGCCTGCTTGGCCTTCGCTTCGGCCTCGTGGGCCGCGCGCACCGCGGGCCGGGCCGCGACACGGTCGAAATAGGCCTTCAACGTGGGCCATTTGCCGAGGTCGATGCCCATGGGCTTGGCCCAGGTCAGGATCGTATAGAGGTAGGCGTCGGCCACGGTGAAATGACCCATCAAATAGTCGCGGCCCTCCAGCACCTGCGACAGGTGATCGAACTTCGCGCCCAGATTTTCCTTCACGATCTCTTTATAGGCCTCGGGCGTGTTGGGCTTGAACAGCGGGCTAAAGCCTTTGTGCACCTCGGCGGCGACGAAGTTCAGCCATTCCTGCAAGTGATAGCGTTCGACGGTGCCGTTGGCGGGCGCCAGCTTCTTCTCCGGCTTTTGGTCGGCCAGGTACTGAACGATAGCCGCCCCCTCGGTCAGGATGTCGCCGCCGTCGATCTGCAGGGTGGGCACCTGGCCCTTGGGATTCACGGCGCGGAAATCGGCCCCCGATTTCGTCTTCTTGGTCTTGAGATCGACCACTTCGGCGTCGAAGGGCAGGCCGGCCTCGCGCAGAACGATGTGCGGCGAAAGGGAGCAGGCTCCCGGTGTGAGAAACAGCTTCATGATGCGTTCCTTTCTTTTGTGCGGCGTGAGCCGGCGAATGACTGACCCACAAGCTATGCCCGCGGCGTGAGACGGCAAGCGGGAGGAGGGTGACTTGGTTTCCGTCTAGTGACCGCCCGCCGTGGTCCGCATGAACGAAAAGTAACGCCATGGTTATGCGGCCTTCCGTTGATTTTAATGCGAACGCCTCTCATTGTCGGTTGCGGGTGCTGTTGACGGATTTTGGAGTTCGAATGATGCGTTTTGGTTTTTCTGCGGCCTTCGCCGCCGTTGTCGCCGTGTTCGGTTTGGTCTCGCTGGCCGCCGCCAAGGAGTATCCCGTCGGCAAACCCGTGACCAAGAACGGCATGGAAATCGCCGCGGTCTATCTGCAGCCGATCGAGATGGACCCGCCGGGCATGATGCGGGACGCGAAGGATTCCGACATCCATCTCGAGGCCGACATTCACGCGGCCAAGAACAACGCCAACGGTTTCGCCGAGGGTGATTGGATGCCGTATCTGGCCATCCATTACCGCCTGACCAAGGCCGGGTCCGACCAGGCCATCGAGGGCGATATGATGCCCATGGTGGCCAATGACGGGCCGCATTACGGCGACAACGTCAAGCTGATGGGGCCGGGCAAGTACAAGCTCGTGTTGCAGATCGCGGCGCCAGGCTCTAGCCCGCACGCGCAGTTCGGCCGTCACACGGACAAGGAAACCGGCGTGAAACCGTGGTTCCAGCCCTTCGAGACGTCCTACGACTTCACCTTCGCGGGCACGGGCAAAAAAGGCGGTTACTGATTCGCGGGTTCGCCATGCGCGCAGTCTTATTCGCCGCGTTCGCGCTTCTCGTCGCCGTGGCCGCGTCCGCACAGGCCGAGGATTTGCCGACCTTCAAGGTGGAGATGAAGGACGGCGTCATCACGCCCTTGCGGCTCGAGGTTCCGGCCGACAAGCCGTTCAAGATCGAGCTTCACAACACGGGCACCACGCCGGCCGAGTTCGAAAGCCTCGAACTTCGGAAGGAAAAGGTCGTGGCGCCGGGCGCGGTCTCGTTCGTGGTGATCAAGCGCGTCTCGAAGGGCGAATACAAATTCTTCGACGATTTCCATCCGAACGCGCCGCAAGTCACCGTGGTGGCGAAATAGCGTCATGGGCGACATGAGCGGCCAGTTGGGGCAGATCGTCTTCGTCGTCTGGCGCGAGAGCGTCGAGGCGCTCCTGGTGGTGGGCATCCTCAACGCCTGGCTGGCCCATCAGGGCAAGACGCCGGAGGCCGCGCGCGGACGGCGCTTCTTGTGGGCGGGGGTGTCCGCGGGCGTGATCCTGGCGATGGTGTTGGCCGCCATGCTTCTGTTCTTCGGCGAGCTTCTGTCGGAGGAAGGGCAGGAGTGGTTCCAGGCCGCGATGGTCTTGGTCGCGGCGGGGTTGATCGTGCAGATGGTGGTTTGGATGCGCCGCCATGGCCGCACCTTGAAGCGCGAGTTGGAAGAGGGTGCGGCCCGCTCCATGGCGGACGCCAACTGGTGGGGCCTGTTCGTCCTCGCGCTTCTAGCCGTCGCGCGCGAGGGCAGCGAAACCGTCGTGTTCCTTTACGGCATCCTGGCCGGCGCTCCGATCGACACGGGGTCATCCGTCGGCGCGGCGGCCCTTGGCGGCGCCCTGGCGGTGGCCACGTATGGGCTGCTCCAACTGGGCGGCCGCTACCTTTCCTGGCGGCTGTTCTTTCGCGTGACGGAAATCATGTTGCTGCTGTTGGCCGCGTCGCTGGTGATGTCGGGCATCGACCATCTGGTCTCGCTCGGCATCGTGCCCGTGCTGTCGCGGCCGTTGTGGGACAGCTCCGGCGTGCTCCAGGACGGCGGCGCTTTCGGCGGCTTCGTCTCTGGCCTGACCGGCTATCGTGCGCGGCCCGACCTCACCAGCCTGATCACCTATGCCGTTTACTGGCTGCTCGTGGTCCTTCTTCTGCGGCACACGGCAGCGAAGAAGGCCGCGTGATGCGCGCGGCCTCGGCAACGGAAGGCTGGACGCAGAGCGCCGGCCATTGGTTGCAGCGGCACCAGCGGGCGATCCGCCGCGTGCAGTGGGGCATTGTCGCCGCGTACATCGTCCTGGTCGCGGTGCCGGCATTCTTGCCGTTGCCGGATCGGACGGCGCATGTCTGGAACAACCTGACCGTCTTCGCGCAGTTCGTGTTCTGGGGCATCTGGTGGCCGTTCGTGCTGCTCAGCATGATCGTCGTCGGGCGCGCCTGGTGCGGGCTGTTCTGTCCCGAAGGTGCCTTGAGCGAGATCGTCAGCCATCGCGGCCGCGGCCTCGCCATTCCCCACTGGATGAAATGGGCCGGCTGGCCGTTCGTGGCCTTCGCCTGCACCACGATCTACGGCCAGATGGTCAGCGTGTACCAGTATCCACGGCCCGTGCTGGTGATCCTGGGCGGCTCGACCTTGGGCGCCATCGCCGTGGGCTATCTCTACGGCCGCAACAAGCGCGTCTGGTGCCGCTATCTCTGCCCGGTCAACGGCGTGTTCGCGCTGCTTTCCAAGCTGGCGCCGTTTCATTTCCGCGTCGACCAGACGGCATGGCGCGCGTCGCAGGCCGGGATCGGCGAGGCACCCCATGCCTTCAACTGCGCGCCCTTGGTGCCGGTGCGCACCATGCGCGGCGGCACCGATTGCCACATGTGCGGACGGTGCAGCGGTTTCCGCGGCGCGATCGAACTGTCGCGCCGCTCACCCAACGACGAGATCGTGAACGTGGCCGGCGACCGGCCCGATCCGTGGCAAAGCGCCCTGATCCTGTTTGGCCTCATGGGCGTCGCCTTCGGCGCGTTCCATTGGACGGGCAGTTCCTGGTTCGTGTGGGCCAAGCAGATGGCCGCGGAGTGGCTGGTGGAACACGACATTCTCTGGCCGCTGGAGCACGCGGCGCCGTGGTGGCTGCTGACCAACTATCCCGCCAACAACGACGTGATGACGATCCTCGATGGCGCCGTGTTGCTGGCCTATATCGGCGCGGCGGCCGTCGCCGTCGGCGGTCTCGCGACGTCGCTTGTCGCGCTCGCCACGCGTTTCTCCGGTCGTTGGTCCTGGGCGCGCTTCCACCATCTGACCCAGTCGCTGGTGCCGCTGGCCGGTTGCGGCGTGTTCCTGGGCCTCTCGGCGCTGACCGTCACCCTGTTGCGCGCGGAGGGGTTCGATCTGCCATGGGTCGGCATCGCGCGCGCGGCATTTTTGGCCGGCGCGACGGCATGGTGCGTCTGGCTGGCCTGGCGGATCGCCGGACGCTCGGCGCACGGTCTCGCGCGCGCGGGCGCGACCCTGGCCGTGGCGGCCGCGGCGCTGGTGGGCGACGCGAGCTGGACGTTTCTGTTCTGGGGCTAGGCGTTCCGCCGCGCGTTTAGTGCGCCAGCGAGCGGGAGAACAGATTGATCACCAAGACGCCCACGAGGATGAGCGCCATGCCGACCAGCGCGGGCGTGTCGAGCGACTGGCCGTAATAGAAATAGGCGAACACCGAGACCAGCACGATACCCACGCCCGACCAGACGGCATAGGCGATGCCGATCGGGATGGTCTTCAGCGTCAGCGACAGGAAATAGAACGCGACGCCGTAGCCGACCACGACCAGGATCGACGGCACCAGCTTGGTGAAGCCCGCGGCGGCCTTCAGCGCCGAAGTGGCGACCACTTCGCCGATGATCGCGATGAAGAGATAGACCAAGCCCATCGATTCCCCCAAAGCCATGGCCGCCCGGCGGCGGTCGCGCCAGTATGGGGAGCTGCACTGTCCTTGTCGAACCGCGACGATCTCTTGGTTGGCTAGTTCAGCTCGGCGCGCAGGCGCGTGCGCAGCACATCGATGACGACCGGCTTCCCTTCGACGTCCAGATGCCAAAAGGTCCAGCCGTTGCAGGCCGGCGCGCCCTGGACGGCGGCGCCGACGCGGTGGATCGAACCGTGGTGCTGGCCGCGCGCGTCCTCGACCGCGATGGTGCCGTCCGCGCGCACGCGCGCGGCGTGGCGGCGGTCGGGGCTGAACAACACGTCGCCGGGCGCGAGAAAACCGCGCTCGACCAGCCAGCCGAAGGGCACGCGCGGTTCCTCGCGCTTGGACGGTGTGTGCACCAGGCGCATGTCGGCGGGTGGGCGGATGTCCGCGATGCGCTTGCGCGCCGCGTCGGCATAGGTCTCATCGCGCTCGATGCCGATGAAGTGCCGGCCCAGGCGCTTGGCGACGGCGCCCGTGGTGCCCGTGCCGAAGAAGGGATCGAGCACGACCGCGCCCGGCTTGGTGCTGGACAGGATCACGCGGTGCAGCAGCGCTTCGGGCTTCTGCGTCGGATGGGTCTTCTTGCCGTCGTCACCCTTGAGCCGCTCACCGCCGGCGCAGAGGGGGATCAGCCAGTCGCTGCGCATCTGCAGATCGTCGTTCAGCGCCTTCATCGCCTCGTGGTTGAACACGTGGCGCGCGCCTTCGCCCTTGGCGCACCAGATCATGGTTTCATGCGCGTTGGTGAAGCGGCGGCCGCGAAAATTCGGCATCGGGTTCGACTTGCGCCAGACCACGTCGTTCAAGATCCAGAAACCCAGATCTTGCAGCTTGGCACCGACGCGGAAGATGTTGTGGTAACTGCCGATCACCCACAGCGTGCCGTCTTCCTTGAGGACATGGCGGGCGGCTTCGAGCCACTGCACGGTGAAATCGTCGTAGCTGCGCAAATCGTCGAACTTGTCCCAGGCCTCGTCGACGCCGTCGACGCGGCTGTGATTCGGCCGGCGCAATTCGTTGCGAAGCTGCAGATTGTAGGGTGGGTCCGCGAAGATCAGATCGACGGAAGCGGCCGGAAGGGCACGCATTTCGGCGATGCAGTCTCCAACAATGACGCGATCGCGCGGAGCGGCGGCTTCTGTCGGAGCAACGGATTGGACGCGGGGTTTTGCGGACATGGCGCGGGAGGATGAGTCCCCGCGGATTCCGCGTCAACAAGAAAGATAAAAAGAGTCAATTGAATCAATTATTTAGAGAGTCCAGATTCAACGACCACAACATCTAGTGTGGTCGCGAAGAAGCGCGCGACGGGCGCGAAGCTTCGCCGGTGGTGCGGCGTGGGACCGAAACGCTTGAGCGCCGCGTGATGCTCGGGCGTGCCGTAGCCGGCATTGCGCTCCCAGCCGAAGCCAGGGTGCTCGCGCGCCAGATCGGCCATCTGGCGGTCGCGGGTGACCTTGGCGACGACCGAAGCGGCCGCGATGGAGAGCGAAAGCCCGTCGCCGCCGACAACCGTATGGACGGGACAGCGCAGGCGCGGCGGCTGGTTGCCGTCCACGAGCGCGATAGCGGGACATTCTTCGCCCAGCGCATCGACGGCGCGGGCCATGGCCAGAAGCGTGGCCTGCAGGATATTGATCGAGTCGATCTCGGCCACGCTGGCCGCGCCCAGGCCGATGCGCGCCCGGCCGGAGGCCTGGGCGTCATGGAGCGCGTCATAGAGCTCCGCGCGCACGGCCGGAAGGAGTGCCTTGGAATCGTCGAGCCCGCGCTTGAGCGCGCGCGGCACGCGCGGCCGGTCGAAGACGACGGCGGCCGCCACGACCGGCCCGGCCAAGGGGCCGCGTCCGGCTTCGTCGATCCCGACGACCAGCCCTTCGAACCCGTCTTCGATGGCGAAATTCGGCATGGCGGGACGATAGCATGTCCAGCCGCGTGGACGAGGCCGCCTTGCCGCAAAAAAGAACCCCGCCGATGGAGGCGGGGTTCGACGATCCAAGACGCTCTCCAACATTCAGTCCGTGTCGGGCGGACCGGCCAGCACGCTCCCCACCGGCTTGATATCGCGGAACTCTTTTCGGAGGCGCTCGGCCTCCTCGTCCATGCCCATCCAGCGCAGTTTGAGAATCCGCCAGACAAGCTCGTTTGACGCCTTCTGCTCCGGTGAGACCTCTGGCGTAACCGAATTCAATGAAGCCATCGTGCCCTCCATGATGTGCGGCGGCGAAACCCCGATACTCAACCCTTTGGTGCGTATGCCAGATCGCTTCCCTTTGGCGGCGAATCGGAAGCGGCTCTCCGCGATCGAGCCGGCCGTCATCTGGTTTTCGATCCGCGAGAGGTGGTTTTGCTTACGCTCCCCGTTGCGTCATGAGGGCTCCGTCTAAATCCATCAAGAAAGAACCCGGTGCTTTGTTCCGTTCGATCGCGCGCCTTATTTGCACCGCACCGCACAACAGGAACTGCCGCCACCGCATCGCGTTGATCGCGCGGGAAGAGTCCGGTCTTGAAGCAGCAGGGATTTATGTTCGCGGAACTTGCCAAGGACATCCAATGGACGGATACGCCGCCGATCGTGATCGCGGTGCGTTTTGCGGTCGCCGCTTTGTGCGGGATGATCGTCGGCATCGACCGCGAATGGCGCCGCCGCCCGGCGGGGCTGCGCACCCATATGTTGGTCTCGCTGGCATCGGCCGCCTTCGCGCTGATTGCCTATGAAATGGCGATCCTGGCGGCCAAGGAAGAGGATGCGGCCTCGCCCGATCCGACCCGGGTGGTCGAGGCCGTGACGGCGGGGGCCGCGTTCCTGGCCGCCGGCACCATCTTCCGCTCCAACGGCAACATCCAGGGCATCACCACGGGCGCGTCGATCTGGCTGGCCGCCGCCATGGGGGCGGCTTGCGGCGTGGGCTTCTACGCGATCGCGGGGTTCAGCCTCATCCTCGCGCTGGTGATCTTGTTCGTCGTTGGCGGGATCACCCACGCACTCGGCACCAACGAATCGCCACCGGCCGATCCGCCGTCCAAAGACCAAGACCGTTAAAGCAGGCTCAATTGGTCGCCCGCGCGCGGTGGCGGCGCGAACTGGTTCGTGTCCAGGCGAAAGCGCTCGCGGTTGAGGTTGAGGCGCTTGACCGCGAGGGCGAAGCGCCGCGCGATCAGCTCGGCATAGGCGCCGTTGCCGCGCATGCGAGAGCCGAACTCGGCATTGTTCAGCTTGCCGTCGCGCATGTCGCGAATGAGGCTCAGAACGTGCTTGGCTTTGTCCGGATAGTGCGCCTCCAGCCACTCACGGAACAGATCCTTGATCTCGAGCGGCAGGCGCAAGACGACATAGCCGGCCCATTTGGCGCCAGCCTCGGCCGCCGTTTCCAGGATGGCTTCCATCTCCTTGTCGTTGAGCGCCGGGATCATGGGCGCGGTCATCACGCCCACGGGGATTCCGGCGTCGGCCAAAGCCTTGATCGTCTCGATCCGGCGCCGGGGTGCGGCCGCGCGCGGCTCCATGCGGCGCGCGAGTTCGGGATCGAGCGTCGTGACGGACAGATAGACCTGGGCCAGGCCGCGCGCGGCCATGGGTGCGAGGATGTCGATGTCGCGCGCGACCAGCGCCGATTTGGTGACGATGCCGACCGGGTGCGAATAGGCCGACAGCACTTCCAGGATCGAGCGCGTCACCTTCATGCCGCGCTCGATGGGCTGGTAGGGGTCGGTGTTCGTGCCCATGGCGATCATGCGGCACGCATAGCGCGGCGAACGCAGCTCTCGTTCCAAAAGCTTCGCAGCGTCGGGTTTTGCGAACAGGCGCGTCTCGAAATCGAGGCCAGGCGACAAGCCGAGATACGCATGGGTCGGCCGCGCGAAGCAGTAGACGCAGCCATGCTCGCAGCCGCGATAGGGGTTGATCGATTGATCGAAGGGAATGTCCGGCGAATCGTTGCGGGCGATGATGCTGCGCGTCGCGTCCACCGTCACGGTGGTGCGCAAGGGTGGCAGATCCTCGTCGTCGCGCGACCAGCCGTCGTCAACCGCGACGCGGTCGTGGCCCTCGAAACGGCCAACGGCGTTGGTGATGGCCCCGCGTCCCTTAAGGGCGCCGGCGCTGGTGGAGGGCAACTCGTCCATACCCATGAGTATGGGGGCGGAAAAAGAACATTTCAAGAACATCAAGAGTTAAAACTGGGCGGCGATTCCCGGCCCATCGAGCCATTCGGCGCGCACCTGAGCCACTCGGCCGGGCTCGTGGCTGGCCGCGATATGGGCCATCACATGGGCGCGGAAATTTGGGTCCAGGTCGCTGCCGGTCCAGGCGCCTTGCCGCGCGAGCGCCGCCATTTTGGCGAAGATCGTCACGGTGCGTAGCCAGGTCAGGCGGCGCATGGGATCGAGCCAAGGTCGCAACGCGTTGGCTAATCCGACCGGCACATGTTCCAGATAGCGGCGATAGAAGGCGGCGACGCTGGCAGGCGCCAGCATGCGCGGCGCGGAGGGATGCCAGCCCGTCGAAGGCGCAAGAGTGAGATGCGCCAGGTCGATGGCGGGCGAACCGTAGAGGGCTTTCTCGAGATCGACCGCGCGGGCGCGGCCGCCTTCCTCGACGATGAAATTACCCGGCTGGGTATCGGTCAGCACCAGGCAGCGCGGCTGCGCCTCGCCCTTGTGGGATGCGGCGAACGCCTCTGCCCACGCTAACTCCTCGTCGATTGCGCGGCGTGTCCCGTCGGCCAATTCGGCGGCGAACGCGGCTTGTTCGCGCGCGAGCGCCAAGGTCGCGCCGAAGGGATCGCTCTGGTCGATCAATGGCGCGGTCTTGGCCGGCACGCGCAGCGTGTGAATCGCGGCCAGCGCCTCGGCCAGCGCGGGCAACCCGTCCGGCAGGGACGGTGGGCGGCCCATGATCTCCTCCACCGCCAAGGCACCGAACGGCAGGCCTTCCTGCGGCGCGATCACGGCGAACAGCGTGGGTGCGTGAAGGCTTGGCGCGAGGCGGCGGAACGCCTCGGCCTGATACTCCAGCGCGTCGCGCGGCGAGAGGCGCCAATGGCTGTCCCGTGGCACGCGCAAGAGGATGCCCGCGCCGCCGCGTTGCAGGCCGGCAAGACGATAGAGACGATGCTGCAGCCCCGTCACCGGCAGGGCTTCGAACGATGCCGTGTAAGCGTCGGGAAACTCCGGCGCCCGCGACAAAGCGCGGCGCAAGGCATCGAGAACGGGATCGGATGCGTCGGCCATCGGCGCAGAATATCATCCCGGATGCAGACGCAAGCGGCTCTCGTGCTTCGTCCCTCGACAGGCTCGGGATGAGGAGGCTCGGCATGAAGAACTCTTTTGACCCCCTCACCCTCGCTTCGCTCGACCCTCTCCCTCGTGGAGGAGAGGGTGAAAGGACGCTTGCTCTTCTTCTCCCCTCCCCTACGAGGGAGGTCAGGCGGAGGGGGCATGATAGAAAGGCGACCCTCATTCTGAGCGCGTCGAAGGGTGAGACGATATCGAGATCGCATCCATGCCCCCACGGCTGAGTGTCGTCATCCCGGTTCTGAATGCGGCGCGAACGCTGCCCGCATGCCTTGCGGCGTTTTCGCGACGGACCGGCATCGAGATCATCATCTCCGATGGCGGCTCGACCGACGGTTCCCTGGACGTCGCGGCGCGGAACGGCGGGCGAATCATGACGGGATCGTCCGGCCGCGGCGGGCAATTGGCGCGCGGCGCTTCCGCCGCGCACGGCGATTGGCTGCTGTTTCTTCATGCCGATACGATTTTGGATGGAAGTGCCCTGGACGCCGCCGAACGATTCATGGCCGAGCCGTCTAACATCGCGCATGCGGCTTATTTCCGCTTCGCCCTCGACGATACCGATCCGCGCGCGCGTCGCATCGAGCGGCTCGTGGCCTGGCGCTGCCGCGTGCTCGCGCTGCCCTATGGCGACCAGGGTTTTCTCATCGCGCGCGGGCTCTATGAATCGCTTGGCGGCTACCGGCCACTGCCGCTGATGGAGGATGTCGATTTGGTGCGCCGGGCCGGCCGCGTGCGGCTTCGCATGCTCGATGCGACCGCGACCACCGCGGCCGCGCGCTTCCGGCGCGATGGCTGGATCTTGCGGCCTCTGCGCAATCTGCTCTGCCTCTCGCTCTATTTCGGAGGCGTGCCGCCGAAGGCGTTGCTGCGACTCTACGAGGGGCGGCGGTGAGGCGGCATCTGGCGATCTTCGCCAAGGCGCCGCGCCTCGGCCAGGTGAAGCGCCGGTTGGCCAAGGAAATCGGCGATGTCGCGGCCTGGCGATTTCAGCGCGCGATGCTGGCCGTGCTGTTGCGCAACCTCGCGCGGAACCCGCACTGGCGCACGACGCTGTTTCTGACCCCCGACCGCCTCGCGCGCGGAGGTGGCGGCCTACGCGTGAACGGCCTGCGCCTGCGCGCGCAAGGCGGCGGCGATCTCGGCGCGCGCATGCGCCGCGCGTTCCTCGCGAAAACCAAGGGCCCGGTCGCGCTGGTCGGCAGCGACATCCCGGCGTTGGGCAAGGGGCAGGTGCAACGGGCGTTCGCGGAACTCGGCCGCAACGATCTCGTCTTCGGTCCGGCGAAGGACGGTGGCTATTGGCTCATCGCCTCGGCGCGGCGGCGCGGGCGCATGCCACCCTTGGCGCCCGTGCGCTGGTCGTCGAAGCACGCGCTAGCCGACACGCGTGCCCGTTTCGACAAGCGGCACAAAGTCGCGCTGTTGGAGATGCTGGAGGATGTCGATGACAGCGCCGCATA
>CADEGL010000027.1:39896-43045 GCA_902826885.1 uncultured Alphaproteobacteria bacterium
GCCTTTAAGAACCCCGCTTCTTCACGTGCTCTTGCAGGCGCGGCATCAGTTCCACGAAGTTGCAGGGACGGAAGCGGATGTCGAGCTGGTATTGCAGGATGTCGTCCCAGCCGTCGCGGCAGGCGCCGGGGGAGCCCGGCAGGGCGAACAGGTAGGTGCCGCCGGCCACGCCGCCGGTCGCGCGCGACTGGATGGTCGAGGACTTGATCTTGGCGTAGCTCAGCATGCGGAACAGCTCGCCGAAGCCTTCGATCTTTTTTTCGTAGACGGATTCGAAGGCTTCCGGCGTGACGTCGCGACCCGTGACGCCCGTGCCGCCCGTCGCGATCACCGCGTCGATCGCGGGATCGGCGATCCAGGCACGCAGCTGCGCCACGATTTTGTCCACATCGTCGGTCACGATCTTGCGCGCGGCCACGCGATGGCCGGCGCCCGCGATGCGGTCCACGAGGGTCTGGCCCGATTTGTCGTCGTCCAGGTTACGCGTGTCGGAGACGGTCAGGACCGCGATATTGACCGGAAGGAAGCTCCGGGTCTCGTCAATTCCCGGCATGGCGGACGGGGCCGGCGCCGTCGAGCGCGGCGTAGAGCGGCCATTGGCCGGAAGCGATCAGGTCGAGCGATTGCGTCTCCTGGCCGAACTGCGCGCGATAGATCCAATAGCTGGCGAGCACGTGCTGGATGAACGCGCGCGTCTCGCGCGAGGGTAGCGATTCGATGAACATCAGGGGATCGTCGCCGTAGGACACCTTCTTCTGCCACTTCATCAGGTTGCCGGGACCGGCATTATACGCGGCCAGAAGGTTGAAGAGATCACCGTTCACGTGGCTTTGGTCGAGCAGATGCGAGACGTATTTCTGCGCCAGGTCGATGTTGAGTTCGGGATCGAACAGTTTGTGCTTGTCCGAGCCCTTCAATGAACGGTCCTGGGCGATCAGGCTAGCCGTCGCGGGCATGAGCTGCATCAGGCCGTGGGCGCCGGCGCGGCTCTTGGCGGTGACGTTGAAGCCCGATTCTTGTCGCATCAGCGCGAAGACCAGCGCGCGGTCGACAATATAACCCTGGGTCGGAACCCAGCCGGGAATGGGATAGAGCGCGGCTTCGTAGCGCTGGCCGTCCAGCTTCTCGACCCGCCGGCCGAGCGCCATGGCCAGCGCCGGCATCTCGCCCTTGAGTGCCACGGCCACCAGCGAACGGGCGGCCGTGGCGTCCTCGGGCTTGAGGAGCTTCAGTTCCTGCTCCGCGCGGACGCGGTCACCGACCTGGATCAGGGCCAGCGCGCGCGCGCCGCCCGGGTTCGCCATCAGCCCCTCGACGCCCGCATCGGTGAGGGCGGGCGTGGTCCAGTCGATGCGCAGCGGCACTCCGAGCGCGCGCTGGGCCAAGAGGCCATAGAAAGTACGCGGATACTTCGCGGCGACTTTGAGCCAAGCGCTCGATTGTTCCGGGCGGCGCGCGGCCAGATGGGCACGCGAGGCCCAGAAGGCGCCGGCGGCGCGGCTCCAGGTCGAGGTCGAGAGGGTGGCGGCCACGGCTTCGAAATTGTCGGCGGCCTTGTCCATTTGGCCTTGGCGCCAAGCCGCGAGGCCGGCCGTCCATTGGGCCGTGGTCACGTTCTTGGCGATACGGCCGCCCGTGGCTTCGGCCAGCGTCAGCGCATCCTTGGTGCGGCCCGAGGGCGAAGCATCGTCGGACGCCTCGTCCGCGCTATCGGCGCTGGCCGCTTCTTCCAGATCTTGCTGTTCGGCGGCGAAGTCGCTGTCGAGCGCCGTCTGGCCCGGATCGTCGCGAGTCAACGGCGCGCCCGCCGCGGCCTCGATGACTTGTGCGCCGGTCGGCGCAGGTGGCGACTTGGCGTTCTTCGGCTTGCGCTTCAGCGCCAGCTTGTAGATGGCACCCGCATCGGGGTGGTCGGCGTAGCGGCCCAGCCAATCGGCCAGTTGCGCGTAATGTGCGGTGTAGCCCTTGGCCAAATAGCGTTGGGCCAGCACATGGCCCATCAGGCGCTTGTCCTGGATGCGCTTCAGCTCCTGATCGGCCGCGCCCCACTTGCCGGCTTGCTGCAGCTCGAAGACCCGGCGATAGGCGGCCAAGTCGCCTGTGCTCAGCACGGAGGGAAGGGTGGCGTCGCTTTCGAGCACGGGCTGGGGGGGCAGCGAGGCCGTTTCCATCCCCGCGCTGGCCGGCACGGCGGCCACGAGCGCAACGGCGCATGCCAGCCACGCCAAGCGCGCGCCGCGAAAACGGATCAAAATCGGCTGGAGGCCCCCGGACATGGGCAACGTCCTTACGTGTAGACGCTTCGCTTGGCAAGCAATTTGGATGGGAACTTATCCACAGGTTGTGGGGAAAGACTCATCTAGGATCATTCCCCTACTAAATATGGTAGTGGTACCTAAAAAACTGTGCCGATCTTGCCTTTGAGAAGACTCGGTTTCTCATGCGCGAAAAAAAGTTTTGCAGATGTCGTTTTCGCCGCCCGCTCGTCGTCTGGTGGCAGGCCACAGGGCCTCCACGGATCAATGGTGAGAAGACATGCGCGTGATGGTGATGGGTAAGGCCGCCGGGGACCGCGAAGGGGGATTTCCTGTTTCGGGCAGGCCGCCGCGCTGACGTCAGTCGAGCGTGGCCAACTTGGCTTTCAGAAGCAGCAAGTCTCGCCAGGCTTCGCGCTTTTGCGCGGGCGAACGGAGCAGATAGGCCGGGTGGTAGGTGGCCAAAGCCGAGGCCGGACGGGTCAGACCAGGGCTTTCGTAGATCATCCAGCGGCCGCGCAGCTTGCCGATACCTTCGGTCCGGCCCAACAGCGCCGACGCCGCCGAACCGCCGACGAAGACCAGAAGGCGAGGAGCCACCAGTTCGATATGGCGGCGCAGGAAAGGCAGGCAGGCCGCGACTTCGGCCTGGGTCGGCGCGCGATTGCCGGGCGGCCGCCAGAACAGGACGTTCGTTATATAGAAGGACGAGCGGTCGAGGCCGATATGCCCAACCATCCGGTCGAGCAACTGACCGCTGACGCCGACGAAAGGCAGGCCGCGCCGGTCCTCTTCCTCGCCCGGCGCCTCGCCGATGAACATCACCTTGGCCTTGGGGTTGCCGTCGGCGAAGACGGTGTTGGTCGCGGTTTGCTTCAGCGGGCAGCCGTCGAA
>CADEGL010000028.1 GCA_902826885.1 uncultured Alphaproteobacteria bacterium
TCGTCCACGTCAGCCGGTCGGCTGCTGGCCGCTCTCGCCCGCGCGGGCTTTCTCGAACGACGCGTTGATCTGGTTTTTGAGGACGTGCGAGGCGCGGAACACCAGCACCCGCCGCGGCAGGATCGGCACTACGGCACCCGTCTTGGGATTGCGCCCAACCCGCTGGCCCTTCTGGCGCACGGAAAAGCTGCCGAAGGACGAGATCTTCACGGTCGCGCCCGCGGCCAGCGCATCCGACATCTGCTTCAGGATCGATTCGACCAGCTGGGCCGATTCATGGCGCGACAGGCCGACCTCCTGGTAGACCGCCTCGCTCAGGTCAGCGCGGGTCAAGGTTCTTCCAGTCATTGAGATCCCCCACTCGTCTCAACTATCGACGGTAATGCCGGACCTTAAGGCCGTCAATTACCTTGATATGCGAGAAATACGGCCTAACCAACGGGGTTCACAACGCGGCACTGCCCTTGGGCGGGGCCAGAGGCTCTGCAACGAGCGCGGCTTCCTGAGAGGCAGCAGTCAGCCGTTCGAATTCGTCCTTGATACGCTGATTGAAGCCGCCAACCGCCATGTCGTGCGCCACCCCGATGGCGTTGGCGAAGCTCAGCGCATCGGCCCCGCCATGGCTCTTCACCGCGATGCCGTTCAGCCCAACGAACATCGCGCCATTGTAGCGGCGCGGATCGACCCGGCGGCTCAGCTTCTTGAGCGCCCGGCGGGCCAAGAGATAGCCGAACTGAGCCGAGATGGAACTCTTGAACGCCTCGCGCAGGAACTGGTTGATCAGCTTGGCCGTGCCTTCGGCCGTCTTGAGCGCGATGTTGCCCGTGAAGCCGTCGGTGACGACGACGTCCACGGTCCCCGCCGCGATATCGTTGCCCTCGATGAAGCCGTGAAAGCGGATCGGCAGGTTGCTGGAGCGCAAGGTCGCCGCGGCGGCCTTCAGCTCGTCATGCCCCTTCATATCCTCGCTGCCAACGTTGAGGAGGCCGATCGTGGGCTGCGTCAGCCCGAGCACAGTCCGGGCAAAAACCTCACCCATAACAGCGAATTGGACCAGATTGTTCGCATCGCACTCAACGTTGGCGCCAAGATCCAGCATGACGCTTTCCCCACGCAGGGTCGGGAAAAAGGAGGCCATGGCGGGACGGTCGATGCCAGGCAGGGTGCGCAGCAGAAGCTTGGACATCGCCATCAGGGCGCCGGTGTTGCCGGCGGAAACCACACCATCGGCCTGACCTTCGCGCACGGCCTCGATGGCCAGCCACATGCTCGACTTGCGCCCGCCACGCAATGCCGCGGACGGACGGGCGTCGGCGGCGACCATTTCGGTCGTGTGGCGGATGGTGACGCGATCCCGCAGCTTGCGCTTGCGGCGAACGAACTTAACCAAACGCGGCTCGTCGCCGACCAGAAGGAACTGGCAATTGGGATAGCGCTGGCGAGCGATATTCGCGCCGCGCATGACCATGTCCGGCGCGTTGTCGCCGCCCATGGCATCCAAGGCTATGGTCAACGTCTGGGTCAGCCGCCCCTCCGGCCTCGCCGGGCGAACCGTCGGCGGATCAGGTCGCGGTGGCGACCCCGGCCACTTCGCGGTCTTTATAATGACCGCAAGCGCCGCAAACGTTATGCGGGCGCGTCATCTCGCCGCAGTTCGGGCACTCGACATAGGCCGAGCCCTTCAGCGCGTGATGCGAGCGGCGCATATTGCGGCGCGACTTGGAGGTCTTTTTCTTAGGAACAGCCATAGGTTTCTCCCGGATATATTCCCGGCGACAGTGTCGATGTCCGTGCTGGAAGGGGGGTACGTTTAGCCAAAAACCGCCCGTCCGGCAAGAGATTAGCTCAACTGGACTTGGTTTTCCGCAAGGTTTCCAGGACCGCGAAGGGACTGGGACGCTTCTCCTCTCCCGCCTCGGCGGCCTTCCCGCGCGGCAAAACGGCCTCTAGCGAGGCGCCCGGGGCCCGGGGGTAGGGGTTCAAGGAGATAGCCAATTGCTGGGCCACCGCCTCGCCCAGGTCGATCAGGTCGCCGTCCATGACTTCCGGCGCCTCGTCCTCCAGCCCCTCTTCGGCCTCGGCCGCGCTGGCTTTACCTTTCGCCGCGCCGCTCCTCCGCTTCACGAAGGTCACGGCGATGGGTTCGTCGAGCGAGGCTTTAAGCGGCTCCAGCGTGACGACGCATTGCTGCACGACGGCGGCGGAGAGGCGCCCGGAGACATGGAACATGTCGCCGCTGACCCGGCGTATGGTAAGCGTCGCGGAAAGCCGGTCCAGCGCCTGCAGCCCGAATCGCTGGGTCAGCGCCGCGCGTTCGGCATCGTTCGCGGAAACTTCGCGCTCGGCCACTTCGTCGGACATCTCGCCGGTGTCGAAGGGCCGGTAGAATTCGGTCTGCTGAAGGCCCTCGCCGGCCGGGGGGCGTCGTTTCATCTGTCGTCTCCGGAAGGCATCCGCTCCATGTAAGGGCGGCGGCCCTGGGGGTCAACGGCACCCGGCAGGATGGATGGCTCAAGCGGGTGGCGGCCCGAATTGCAGCCGTCCCTCCAGCACGTCCGTACGCCCCTCCCCGGCTTCCGCCTCGCGCCGCAGATAGCCCGCCATCGCGGCCATGCGCGCAGCGTCCACGGTATCGCCCGCGTAAAGATTGCGGCCGAGCGCCTCGGTCAGAGCTTCCGGCGCCGCGGCAGCCAGCGCGACCTCGTAAGCGTGAACACGGCCATAGAAGCCCTTGGCCATGGCCTTAACCCTGCGGCCGACGCCAAGATCGCCAACACCCATTTCGCGCAGGTTGCGGTCCATATCCGCGAACATGACGTCGAAAAGCGCCTGAGCGATGCCTGCCCCCTGCTGTTTGGTGGCTTTGAGCTGGCGCATGGCGAGAAAAGCATGCAGCGCGATCAGGTCGAAACGCCCCGCGACCGTGTCTGGAACGCCGCCGGTCAGATAAAACGCCGGTTTCCGCGCTTGCTGGACGATTTGATGGTAGAGCGCCTCGGCCGTACGCTCATTGTCGCGCCGGCGGCGGCTCAAGAATCCGAACATGACAGGCTTTCTGTTGACAGGATGCCGCTTCGGTGCAATTTCTGGCCGAGACTATCGGGGGTCGAAGCGAGAGGATCAAGGAAGTCCGACACGCGATGCGTTGCCTGTTACACCGCAACTCCCCCCTGCCCGCCCAGCGCGTGGGCCGCCCGATATCCTTATCCCTGCTGGGCCTCTCCCTATTCGCCTTGGCAGCCTGCTCACCGCCGGTGGAAACCCGCGGCAATCCGCCCGACCCCGTCATTCTGGGCGAGGTCACGCCCGGTCAGACCACCAAGGATCAGGTCGAGGCCCTGCTCGGTACGCCCTCCAGCGTGGCGCCGTTCTCGAAGAACACTTGGTACTATATCGGCCAAAAGACCGAGCGGTTCGCGTTCTTCAATCCTGAAGTGCTGGATCAACAAGTCGTCGCGGTGATTTTCGACGACAAGGGCACGGTCACCGAGATTCGCCGCTTCAACCAGAAGGACGGCAAGGAAGTCGAGGTGGTCGAGCGCGAGACGCCAACCCGCGGTAAGGAACTGACCTTTGCCCGCGCGCTGCTCGGCACGCTGGGCATCCTGGGCCGCGATTCGCTGAACAGCGGCAGCGGCTACACCAAGGAAGGCAAGTAGCCCGCCTTCAGACCCGGAAGACGTATTTCTTGGTTCCGTCGCGCTCGATATCGGGCGGGAAGTTGCGGCGCTTGTCGGCGAAATATTGCACGCGATGATCGCCGTATTTGGCCAGGTTATAGGTCAGATACAGAATCCGCCGCTGCTCCTTGGTGAGGTTCGGCTTGGAGGCGTGCGGCACGAAGCTGTCGAAGAACAGCACGTCCCCCGGCTGCGTCGGCACGGCGATGAGTCCCAGCTTGTCTTCCGACAGCGGAACCCATTCCTTGCCGACCATGCCCTCGCGGTGACGGCCGGCCACCAACTCAAGACAGCCGTTCTCGATCGTCGCGGGATCAATGGCCACGAGCGCGGTGACGAACAGCGGCGCGTAGGTTGTCCAACCGGCCTGCTGGTCCTGGTGCGCCTTGAAGCCATCGCCACCAGGTTTTTTGAAATTGATCTTCTCCTTGAATAACGCGACAGGCCCGCCCATCAGCGCCGCGACCCAATCGCTTAGGCGGCTCGCGCGGATCAATCCGTCGAACCCTTCGTGGAAGGGGCAGAAATTCTCGATCCGCTGCACCACCCGCTTGCCGGGTTCGGTCAGGCTGTCCTCGTAATAGACCATCTGGCGGCCGGGCACCTCGGGCGCCTCGGTGACTTCCTTGGTCCAGCGCAGGATTTCCGGCATTTCCTCCGGGCCGAAGAAACCGCGCGCGACAAGGAACCCGTCGCGCTCGAAATCGGCGTGATCCTTTTGCGTCGGCAGCATGGCGTTTCCTTTCACGACGCGAGCGCGGGCAGAACCTGCGCCCGCGCCTTGTCGACGTCGGCCTGAAAATCGATCTCGATCCAGGGCAAGTCGCTGACGTCCTCGTAGCCGAATAGGCCGGGCGAAGCAGCCAGGATCATGTCCCGAATGGCCTCTTCATACTCCAGTTGGGGCTTTCCCGCATCGACATAACCGCGCGCGCGGCCCGCCAGTTCGGCCGCCGCATCCGTCGCGAAGCGGAAGAACCCCACCGATTCGCCGTGCCATTCGTGGGACTTCTGCGGCTTCTTATGGAAATCGACGATCTGACCGCCGGAGATGCACAGCTTGACCGGCTCGTCGCCCGGTTCGATGGCCTTGTCGAGCAGGAAGCAGTTCGGCTTGGCGCTGCCCACCAGGCGCGACAGCAGCCGGCGGTCATACAGCACGTCCGCATCCATCAACACGACCGGCCGCCCCGCGCGCAATACACCCTCGGCCGTGGCCAGGGACACGACGCTGCCGTTGCGGAAATCCGGGTTGGCGATGGTCTGGATCGCCGTGCCGTCGGGCAACGCATCCAATGCCGCGCGGATCTTATCGGCCTGATAGCCGACCACGACCGTGATATCGGCGACCCCACAGTCGCGCAGGAAACCCACATGCCGCGCCAGCAGGCTGCGGCCGCCGAAATCGAGTAAAGCCTTGGGTGGGTGATCGCCCGGCCCCGCGCCGCCCAACCTGCGCCCCACGCCGGCGGCCAGAATGACCGCCTTGGTTTCCTTCGGTGACATGGCGCGGCTTCACTCCTTCGGTGCAAACGAAAAGAGGCCCCGGATTGCGCCGGGGCCTCTTCGCGAATCGGGCAATCCTCAGAACTTGGCGAGGATGGCCAACAGCAGCAACGCCATGATGTTCGCGATCTTGATCATGGGGTTGACGGCCGGACCCGCCGTATCCTTGTACGGGTCGCCAACGGTGTCGCCGGTGACCGCCGCCTTGTGGGCGTCGGAACCCTTGCCGCCGAAATTGCCTTCCTCGATGTACTTCTTGGCGTTGTCCCAAGCGCCGCCGCCCGACGTCATCGAGATGGCGACGAACAGGCCGGTGACGATCGTGCCGAGCAGCATGGCGCCGAGCGTGGTGAACGCCGCCGCCTGGCCCGCGATGACCAGCACGATAAAGTAGAGCGCAATGGGCGCGAGGATGGGCAGCAACGAGGGGATGATCATTTCCCGGATCGCGGCCTTGGTCAGAAGGTCGACGGCCGCGCCGTACTCTGGCTTAGCAGTACCTTCCATGATGCCCTTGATCTCGCGGAACTGACGGCGGACCTCTTCGACCACCGCGCCACCCGCGCGACCCACGGCCTGCATGCCGAGCGCACCAAACAGGTATGGCAGCATGCCGCCCAGGAACAGGCCGATCACCACGAACGGATTGTCGAGCGAGAACGTCACTTCGACATCCGGGAAGTAGTGGGTCAGATCCTGCGTGTAGGCCGCGAACAGCACGATCGCCGCCAAGCCGGCCGAACCGATGGCGTAGCCCTTGGTGACGGCCTTCGTGGTGTTGCCGACCGCGTCCAGCGCGTCCGTCGTCTTACGGACGTCCGGCGGCAGTTCCGACATCTCGGCGATGCCGCCCGCGTTGTCGGTGACCGGGCCATACGCGTCGAGCGCCACGATCATGCCCGCCAGCGCCAGCATCGTGGTCGCCGCGATCGAGACGCCGAACAGGCCGGCGGCCAGGAACGAGGCGATGATGCCGACCGCGATCACGATCACCGGCAGGGCGGTCGCCTCCATGGAGACGGCAAGACCCTGGATGATGTTGGTCGCATGGCCGGTGGTGGAGGACTTCGCCACGCTGGTCACCGGACGGTGGCCGGTGCCCGTGTAGTACTCGGTGATCCACACCAGAAGCGCGGTCACCGCGAGGCCGATCAGGCCGCACCACAGAAGCGACATGCCCGTGATCGTGCTTTCGCCGATGGGCGTGCTGAAGCCTTGGAACAGCTTGTGCGTGACCGCGGCGATCAAGACCGCCGAAATCAACGCCGACACGATCAGGCCCTTGTAGAGAGCGGCCATGATCTTGTTGTCGGAACCCAAGCGCACGAAGAACGTGCCGATGACCGAGCCGATGATGCACACCGCGCCGATCAGAAGCGGGTACAGCATGACTGCGCCAATGGCCGGGCCCGCGAAGAACAGCGCGCCAAGCAGCATGGTGGCCACGATGGTGACGACATAAGTCTCGAACAGGTCGGCGGCCATGCCGGCGCAGTCGCCGACATTGTCGCCAACGTTGTCGGCGATCACGGCGGGGTTGCGCGGGTCATCTTCGGGAATATTGGCCTCGATCTTGCCGACCAGGTCGGCGCCGACGTCCGCGCCCTTGGTGAAGATGCCGCCGCCCAGACGGGCGAAGATGGAGATGAGCGAGGCGCCGAAGCTGAGCGCGACCAGAGATTCGATGATGTGCCGGATATCCATGCCCATGCGCTGGAGCACGAAGTAGTAGATCGTGACGCCCAGGAGGCCGAGGCCGACAACCAACATGCCGGTGACCGCACCGGACTTGAAGGCGATCGACAGGGCCGGCTTAAGACCGCCCTTCGCGGCTTCCGCCGTGCGGACGTTGGCGCGCACCGAGACGTTCATGCCGACATAGCCGGCGACGCCCGACAGAATGGCGCCGATAAAGAAGCCGATCGCCGAACTGATGCCGAGAAGCAATCCAAGCAGAACGCCCACGATCACGCCGACGATCGCGATGGTCCGGTACTGCCGGTTCAGGTAGGCGCGGGCGCCTTCCTGGATCGCTCCCGCGATCTCCTGCATGCGTGCGTTGCCAGGGCTGGCGGCGAGCACTTGGCGGCTCACGACCACTCCGTAAGCCAGCGCGAGCACACCGCACGCGATGATCAGCCATTCCATACCGGACATATTTCTATTCCCCCTAAAGGAAAAGGACGAAAGGCACGGTGGCGCGCGATCGCGCGGCCCGGCCGTTTGATTGGCCGGGAACATGCCAGAACGAGGCACCGCGTGCAACGCCGAAAAGCCCGACAGCTTGCCTAAGATTCAAGGACTTGGCGGATTTTTTCCATCCACCCGCCCACTGTCAGGCCGGCGCCGCCGGATGCCGCCGCAACCACAGGATGGCCACCGCGGCCAGCCCGATCACGGGCACGACGCCCAGGTTGATGGCCGCCCAGCCCAAATCATGCTGCACCCTGCCCGCCGTCAGCGCGGCCAGGGTGACCATTCCGTACATGAGGAAGTCGTTCATGCCCTGGACCTTGGCACGCTCGGCCGGCCGGTGAGACTGGGTCAGGAGCGTGGTCGCGCCGACGAACAGGAAATTCCAGCCCACGCCCAACAGCACCAGCGCCGCCCAAAAGAAATCGACGCTGTCGCCCGACAGATTCACCCCGACGCAGGCCGTCAACAGCACCGCGCCCGCGATCATCACGTTGAGCACGCCGAACCGGCTGATGAGATGGCCCGTCACGAAGGACGGCGCATACATACCCAGCACGTGCCACTGGATGACGAAGGCCGTGTCACCGAAGCTGTGGTTGCAGGCCAGCATGGCCAAAGGGGTGGCGTTCATCACCAGCGCCATCACCCCATAGGCGGCGGCGCTGCAGAACATGGCGGTGTAGCAGATGGGCTGGCGAATCACTTCGAGAAGGGGGCGCCCGGTGCGGCCGCCAATCGTTTCGGTCGGCCGCGGAATCTTCACGAAGGCCAATACGGCCGAGACGCCGAGATAGAGAAAGATAAGTGCCAGGTAGCACCCGGCGAAGAGCACGGGTTCGAAGACGTCGCGGCTGTAACGCGCCAAGTTCGGCCCGATCACGGCAGCAACCACGCCGCCGGTCAGAACCAGCGAAATAGCGCGAGCGCGGTGCTTGTCGTCCGCCACGTCGGCGGCCGCGAAGCGGAAAAAGATGGCGAAGCCGTAGAAAACCCCGATCACGCCGGAACCAATGGTGAAGCCCCAGAAACTGTTCTGGAAGATCGAGATCGTGGCGATGGCGGCGCCCACGATGCCAACAGCCGCGCCCAGCCAGAAGCCCGCGCGCCGTCCGATCCGCCGCATCAAATGGGATGCGGGAATCGTGGTCAGCATGGTCACCACGAACTGGAACGCCAGCGGCAGCGTCGCATCCGCTTTGTCTATGGCCAGCGAATAGCCGACGAGGGCCGCGGTCGTCGCGATCATCGACGTGCCCGACATCCCCAGGCCCTGACAGACGGCCAGGAGCAGAATGGGCTTCCAGGTCTTGAGCGTCATCGGATGGTTGGCGCCCCAAAATGCCGGTAGCCGCCATGCCCCGTTTCCAGCGCGCGGCCCGCGGCGTCGCGCACCGTCACGCCGCCACCCGCCACCATCGTTCCAATATGCGTCAGCGCCGTACCCGTTTCCTTCGCCAGCGCCGTCAACGCGCCGTCTTGAGACACCGGCGCCGTGAACAGAATCTCGTAATCGTCGCCGCCGGTCAGGATGTCGCGCAGCCGCTCCGGCGCATGCATCAGCACGACGCGGGCCGCGGCGGACAACGGAACCCGCGCCGCCTCGATCTCGGCACCCAGGCCAGACGCGTCGCAAATGTGGCGCAGATCGCCCACCAGCCCATCCGATACATCCATCGCCGCGTGCGCCACGCCGACAAGCCGCGGCCCAAGCGTCACCCGCGGACGCGGCAAACGATAACGATCCGCGAGCAACCTCTCCGCATCGGCATCCAAACCTAGAGACTCGCCGCGCGCGGCGGCCAAGCCCAGCGCACCGTCACCGATGGTGCCCGAGACCCAAATGCCGTCGCCATCCCGCGCGCCGCCGCGGCGCAGCGTCCGTCCCTGGGCGACCTCGCCCATCGCGGTAACGGACAAGGTGGTCGGACCGGGTGTCGCGGTGGTGTCGCCCCCGGCGAGGGAAACGCCGAACTCGTCCTGGTCTTTCGCCAGGCCGTTCGCGAAGGACGCGATCCACGATTCGTCCACGGCGGGGCCCAGCGCGAGGGTCATCAGGTAGACGGTCGGAGTGGCACCCTTGGCGGCCAAGTCGGACAGGTTCACCCGCAACATTTTGCGCGCGATCAGGTCCGGCGGGTCGTTGGAAAGGAAATGGACGCCTTCGACCAGCGCGTCCGCCGTCACGACCAGTTCGCGGCCCGCACCCACGCGCAACGCGGCGGCGTCATCGGACAATCCCATCGCGCCTTCGCATTTCGCCGCGAGCGGCTTGAAATGGCGCGCGATGATCTCGAACTCATCGAGGCGTCTTGGCATCGGCTTGCATCTCGCCTGCGCGCAGGGAGCGCGCCAGCTTGTCCAGGACGCCGTTCACCAGTCCGGTCTCGCGCTCGGCGAAGAAAGCGTGACTGATGCCGACATGCTCGGCCAAGGCAACCCGTGCCGGCACGTCGAGCCGCGCCAAAATCTCGAAGGTTCCCGCGCGCAAGACGACCCGTAGCAGCAATTCGAGGCGCTCGACCGTCAGGTCGCGCGCAAGGGCGCCGGCGATAAGCTGGTCGATCTCGCCCTTGCGCTCCACCACGCCCTTGACGATGTCGTCGAAGAAATCGCGGTCGAACGAGGGATTCTCGCCGCCATCCAATGTCTCGACCGCGAAGCGGCCCGGGAACTCGCCCAACACGGCCGCGGATGGCTTCTCGCCCGAAATCTCAAGCTGGTAGAGCGCCTGTACCGCGGCAAGCCGCGCCGCGCGGCGCGCCGACGGCTGGTCATCTGTCTTGGGACGGGTTTCGGTGTTCATCAGCGGGCTGCGAGGTTGAAGCGGCGGCGCAAAGCCAGCATGTCCAGGCACGCGCGCGCGGCACCGCCGCCTTTGTCCTGGCGGTCGACCCGCGCGCGGTCCCAAGCCTGGGCTTCGTTCTCGACCGTGATGATGCCGTAACCGATGGCGATGGCATGCCGAATGGCCAAATCCTGAAGCCCGCGCGCGCTCTCGCCGCAGACGTAATCATAATGCGTCGTTTCGCCCCGGATCACGCAGCCCAGCGCGACATAGCCGTCATAGGAACCCGTCTGGACCGCCATCTGGACGGCGGCGGGAATCTCGAAGGCGCCCGGGACGGTGATTCGGTCGAATGCGGCTCCGGCACTTTCCAAAGCGGCGACCGCGCCGCGCGCCATCTCGTCGGCGATCGCCTCGTAGTAGCGCGCTTCTACGATCAGGATACGGGAACGCTCGGCCATCGCTCAGCCTTCCAGAAACGGCACGGCGCGGCGCTCGACGACTTTCAACCCATAACCTTCGAGGCCGACGATGGTGCGTGGCGTGTTGGTGAGAAGAACCATTTCCTTAACGCCAAGGTCGAGAAGAATCTGGGCGCCCACGCCGTAATCGCGCAGCTCGCCGCCGCCGGGCGTGCGCTCGCCGTTCCGGATTCGGACCCGATCGGACAGGCTGGTCGGTGTCGGCTCGCGGATCAACACGACCACGCCCCTGCCCTCGTTCGCGATCAGGCGCATGGCCGAATGCAACTCGTGACCACGGCCGGGCGTACGCTCGCCCAACACATCCGTCAGAAGATTGAGCGCGTGCATGCGCACCAGCACCGGGCCCGGCTGAGACAAATCGCCCTTCACCAGCGCCACGTGCTCCGCATAGGCCACGCGGTTGCGGTAGACGTACATCTTGAATTCGCCGCCGTGAATGCTTTGCAGCGCCGTTTCAACCTGGCGCTCGACGATGCGCTCCTTGCGGCGGCGATAGTTGATCAGGTCGGCGATCGTCGCGATCTTCAAACCGTGGTGCTGGCAAAACGACACCAAGTCCGGCAACCGCGCCATGGTGCCGTCGTCGTTCATGATCTCGCAGATCACGCCCGAGGGATTGAGCCCCGCCAGCCGCGCGATATCCACCGCGGCCTCGGTGTGGCCGGCACGAACCAGAACGCCGCCGTCGCGCGCCACCAGCGGGAAGACGTGGCCGGGGCTGGTGATATCGTCACGTCCCTTGCTGGGATCGATCGCGACCGCGATGGTGCGCGCGCGATCAGAAGCCGAAATACCAGTCGCGATTCCCTCGCGCGCCTCGATCGACACCGTGAACGCCGTCTGATGCCGCGACAGGTTGTTCTGCGACATCAGCGGCAGGCCCAGCTTGCTGACCCGCTCGTGCGGAAGCGCCAGGCAGATCAAGCCGCGGCCGAAGCGCGCCATGAAGGTGATGGCCTGAGGCGTCGCCATCTGCGCGGGGATGACCAGATCGCCTTCGTTCTCGCGATCCTCGTCGTCGACCAGCACCACCATGCGGCCGTTGCGCGCGTCTTCGATGATCTCCTCGATGGAGGAAAGATAATCGCGATACGAGGTCGTCATGTCAGCTCCGTCCCGCAAGCCGGGCGGCATAGCGCGCCAGCAGATCGACTTCCAAATTCAACCTATCGCCGGGAGCGAGAGCGCCGAAGGTGGTGTGCACGCGGGTGTGCTCGATGATATTCACGCCGAATTGCGCACCACCGCCCGGAATATCCCGGACTTCGTTCACCGTCAGCGAGACACCATCGAGCGCGACCGATCCCTTTGAGGCGATATAACGCGCCACCTCCGCGCCGGTCTCGATCACAAAACGCACGCTGTCGCCTTCGGGCTCGCGGGAAACGGCCAATGCCGTGGCGTCGATATGCCCCGTGACCAAATGCCCCCCCAGTTCAGCGCCAAGCGAAAGCGGGCGCTCGAAATTCACATGGGTTCCGGCCTTCCAAGAACCGAGCGTCGTGCGCGCCAATGTCTCGGCCGACGCCTTGGCCGCGAACCAGCCAGGCCCCTTCTCGATCACGGTGAGACACGGCCCGCTGCACGCGATCGAGGCGCCGATTTCGACCGAGCTCATGTCATAGCCGGTCGCGAACGCGAAACGGGTGTCGCCCGCGCGTTCGACGGCCGTGACGCGGCCTAGGTCCGTGATGATTCCCGTGAACATGCGCGGCCTAAACTATTCCCGGCGCGCATAGGTTTCCAGGACATCGTCGCCCGCGCGGCGCATGGCGATACGGCGGAAACGCCGGATGTCGGCCAGTTTATCCGCGCCGTAGGGCTGGGCGACGGGTGTGCCGTCGCCGCCGATGATGCCGCCGGAGCGGAACCACGCCAACCGGTCGACCAGACCCGTGGCCAGCAGCGCCGCGGCCAGATGACTGCCGCCCTCCACCATCACGCGCGTCAGCCCCAACGCGCCCAGTCTGCGAAGAATGCGGCCCGTGGGCGGCTGATCGGTCGCCTCGCTGTCCACTTCGACGATCTCGACGCCCGCCTGGGCATAGGCCTCGATCCGCGCCGAATTGCCATCCGCCCGCGTGACCAGCCAAGTCGGCGTCTCGCGCGCGGTGCGAACAACGGCGCTGGTGAGCGGAAGCCGTAAGCGTCCATCCACCACGATGCGGACGGGGGAGCGGCCTGCTAGGCCGGGCAGCCGGCACGTCAGGCTGGGGTCGTCGGCGATGGCGGTGCCGATACCGACCATGACCGCATCGTGCGAGGCGCGCAGCCCATGCGCCCAATCGCGCGCAACCTCGCCCGTGATCCACTGGCTGTCACCGCTGCGGGTCGCGATCCGCCCATCGAGCGTGGTCGCGGCCTTGAGCGTGACCAACGGCCGCCCAGCACCAACACGCAGGAAGAATCCGGCATTAAGCTCCGCCGCCTCCGGCTCGCAAACGCCTTCGTCGACGCGCATGCCCGCCTCGCGCAACCGGGCGATGCCGCGGCCCGACACGCGCGGATCAAGGTCCGTCTTGGCCACAACCGCGCGCGCGATTCCCGCCGCGACGAGAGCGTCGGCGCATGGCGGCGTCTTACCGGTGTGACTGCAAGGCTCGAGGCTGACATAGGCGGTCGCGCCCCGCGCGCGGGCGCCGGCACGCCGCAGCGCCTCGGTTTCCGCGTGCGGACGCCCCCCAGGCTGCGTCCAGCCCCGGCCAACCACCTCTCCATCGGGCGCCGCGATCACGCAACCCACGGCCGGATTTGGCCAGACCGTGCCGAGCCCGCGCCTTGCCAGCGCGAGCGCGACACGCATCATTCGTGTGTCGTTACTTGTCGTCGCGCTCGACGATGCCACCGAGCGAGCCCACGAATTCCTCGAAGTCCTTCGCCTCGCGGAAATTGCGATAGACGGAAGCGAAACGGACATAAGCAACGGGGTCGAGACTGGCCAGCGCGTCCATCACCAGCTCGCCAATCACATGGGAGGGCACATCGCTCTCGCCGGAGCTTTCCAGCCGCCGCACGATACCGTTGATCATGCGCTCGATCCGGTCGGGCTCGATCGGACGCTTCCGCGTGGCCAGGTTGATCGAGCGCATCAGCTTCTCGCGGTCGAACGGCATGCGTTGGCCGTCCTTCTTCACCACGGTCAGCTCGCGCAACTGCACGCGTTCGAACGTGGTGAAGCGCGAACCGCAGGCCGGGCACGAACGCCGCCGCCTGATGGCCGAATTGTCCTCGGTCGGCCGCGAGTCCTTCACTTGCGTGTCGTCATGACCGCAGAACGGACAGCGCATGAATCCCCTCCCCCGCGTTTCTCTCAGATCGCTTCGTTATAGATCGGAAAACGTCTGCACAGATCGATGACCTTGGCTTTCGCCGCCGCCTCGGCCACGCCGTTTCCGTCCGGATTTGTCTTTAGCCCGTCCAACACGTCGGCGATCAGTCCGCCGACGGCACGGAACTCCGCAACGCCGAAGCCGCGCGTGGTGCCGGCAGGCGTTCCCAACCGGACGCCGGATGTGATGGCCGGCTTCTCCGGATCGAATGGCACGCCGTTCTTGTTGCAGGTCAGATTCGCGCGGCCGAGCGTGGCTTCCGCGGCCTTGCCCGTCAGCTTGTTCCGGCGCAGATCGACCAGCATCAGGTGCGTGTCGGTGCCGCCGGAGACGATGTCGTAACCGCGCTGCATGAGCGTGTCGGCCAAAGCGTGCGCGTTGCCCACGACGTCGCGCGCGTAATCGCGGAACGACGGTTCCAACGCCTCGCCCAGCGCCACGGCCTTGGCGGCGATCACGTGCATCAGAGGGCCGCCTTGCAAGCCCGGGAAGACCGCCGAGTTGATCTTCTTCGCGATCTCCTCGTCGTTCGTCAGCACCATGCCGCCGCGCGGGCCGCGCAACGTCTTATGCGTGGTCGTGGTGACGATATGGGCGTGCGGGAACGGGCTGGGATGGGTGCCGCCCGCGACCAGCCCCGCGAAATGCGCCATGTCGACGAACAGGAGCGCGCCGACCGCATCGGCGATGGCGCGAAAGCGCGCGAAATCGATGATGCGCGGATAGGCCGAGCCGCCCGCGATGATCATCTTGGGCTTTTTCGCGCGGGCCAGCGCTTCGACCTCGTCGTAGTCGATGCGGCCGTCCTGGCGCCGGACGCCGTAGGCAACCGCGTCGAACCACTTGCCGGAAAAGTTGGGTGGCGCACCGTGCGTCAAATGCCCGCCCGCCGACAGAGACATGCCCAAGATCGTGTCGCCCGGCTTCGCCAGCGCGAAGAACACGGCCATGTTGGCTTGCGCGCCCGAATGCGGCTGCACGTTGACGAATTTGCAACCGAACAGTTCCTTCGCCCGGTCGATGGCCATCTGCTCGGCCACGTCGACATACTCGCAACCGCCATAGTACCGGCGGCCGGGATAGCCCTCGGCGTACTTATTTGTCAGGACGGAACCCTGCGCTTCGAGCACCGCGCGGGAAACGATGTTCTCGGACGCGATCAACTCGATATGCTCTTGCTGGCGCCTAAGCTCGTCGCGCAGCGATTGGAACAGGGCCGCGTCGCGCGCGGCGACACCGGCCGAAAAGAAACCCGAGGCATCGGAAGAAGGCCGCGGCTTTGAAACACTGACGTTCATAATGCTCTCAACCCAATTTCGCGATGCGCCGGGAATGGCGCTCGCCGCCGTCGAACGGCGTTTCCAAAAAAATCTTGAGGCAATCCCTCGCCACCTCGACACCGACCAAACGCGCGCCGAGCGCCAGGACATTGGCGTCGTTATGCTGACGCGCCAAACGCGCGGCGGTGGCGTCGCCGCACGGCGCGGCACGCACACCCTTGAACCGGTTGGCGGCGATGCTGATGCCCAATCCCGTGCCGCACACGACGACGCCGCGCGATGCCTTGCCGTCGGTGATCGCGCGCGCGACCGCCGTGCCGAAATCGGGGTAGTCGACACTGGTCTCGCTGTCGGTGCCGAGATCCAGAACGCGCAAGCCCATACCCTCCATCTCCTTGCGGAGAAGGCTTTTTAACTCCACGCCGGCATGGTCGGCGGCAATGGCGACGGTGTCCGATGGCATCGGGCTCGGGAATCCAGTTAGCGGCTCTCGGAAAGAGTTTTCATACCATATGTCGAATGGCTGCACCACCCCGCCACTAGCGCTCGAAGGCTCGAAACCGCCACGCGGCCGCGGTTTTAGGCGCGGCAATGGCGCACGGAACGGCGCCTTCGATCCATTCCGCCCAATCGGAATGGAATTAAATCGAGGAATCCATGTCTACAACTGTACTTGGACTTGCCCGTCCCAAATATCGCCGAGGAATACCCATAGGAATATTGAACCACATTACGATTTATTAAGCCGAGTTCGCGTTGACAGGCCTGTAAAACGCATGCCAGAAGGCGCAGCTTTTTAAAGCAATTCCCAGAACCCCCGTGGATAAAGGCTGTTTTGTATGGCTCAGGACGACCATAAAGCGAAGTCACCGCAATCGGATCTCTTGCGCATGACGGCAGACGTCGTCTCCGCCTATGTCGGCAACAACACATTACCGGTGAGCCAGGTGTCCGACGTGATCAAGTCGGTTTACGGCTCGCTGAGCGCCCTCGCGGGCGAAGGCGGCGGCGTGCATGGCGAAGGCTTGAAGCCGGCCGTGCCGATCCGCAAATCGATCGCGCCCGACTATGTCGTCTGTCTCGAGGACGGCAAGCGCCTGAAAATGCTCAAGCGGCACCTGCGCACGACCTACGGGCTGACACCCGACGAATACCGCGCCAAGTGGGGCCTGCCGGCGGATTATCCGATGGTCGCACCCAACTACGCCGCCCAGCGTTCGGCCTTCGCGAAGAAGATCGGCTTGGGGCGCAAGCCGGGCCGCAGGCGCAAGTCGCGCGGCTAGCTCGTTCTGTTTGGCCGCGGGCTGCGCCCCTAGGCGCGCCCGCGGCCTTCCTTTACAATTCACATTGCTGCGTTCGCCGTATCCGGCCGAGCGCGCCCCTACGGTCTTCAAGGAGTTTCAGCGATGTCGTCATCGGACGCCGCCGTTCGCAAGCCGTCCGGCAAATCCTCGTCGAAGGTGGCTTTCCAATGGGAGGACCCTCTTCTGCTCGAGGGCCAACTCACCGAGGACGAGCGCATGATCCGCGACTCCGCGCGCCAGTACGCGCAGGAGAAGCTGATGCCGCGCATCCTGGAAGCCAACCGCCATGAGCGGTTCGATCGCGCCATCATCAGCGAGATGGGCGAGATGGGTTTCCTCGGCGCGCCGCTGCACGGCTATGACTGCGCCGGCGTCAACTACGTCTCCTACGGCCTGATCATCCGCGAGGTCGAGCGGGTCGACAGCGGCTACCGCTCCGCCCTTTCGGTTCAGTCGAGCCTCGTGATGTATCCGATCTACCAGTACGGCTCCGAGGCGCAGAAGCAGAAGTATCTGCCCCGTCTGGCCAAGGGCGAGATCGTCGGCTGTTTCGGCCTGACCGAGCCCGATTTCGGCTCCGATCCCGGCGGCATGAAGACCCGCGCCAAGAAAGGCGACGGCGGCTTCATCCTGAACGGCGCCAAGATGTGGATCACCAACTCGCCCATCGCCGACGTGATGGTCGTGTGGGCCAAGGACGACGAAGGCCAGATCCGCGGCTACATCCTCGAGCGCGGCATGAAGGGACTGTCTACGCCCAAGATCGAAGGCAAGTTCTCGCTGCGCGCTTCGGCCACCGGCGAGATCGTGATGGACAACGTCTTCGTGCCGGAAGCCAACATGCTGCCCAACGCACGCGGCCTGGGCGGTCCGTTCGGCTGCCTCAACCGCGCGCGCTACGGCATCTCGTGGGGTGCGATGGGCGCGGCGGAGTTCTGCTGGCACGCGGCGCGCACCTACACGCTCGACCGCAAGCAGTTCGGCCGTCCCTTGGCCGCCAACCAGCTCATCCAGAAGAAGCTGGCCGACATGCAGACCGAGATCGCCCTCGGCCTGCAGGGCTCGTTGCGCCTCGGCCGCATGATCGACGAAGGCACGGCCGCGCCGGAATCGACCTCGCTGATGAAGCGCAACAATTGCGGCAAGGCCTTGGACATCGCGCGCATGGCGCGCGACATGCACGGCGGCAACGGCGTGTCGGACGAGTTCCACGTCATCCGCCACTGCATGAATTTGGAAGCCGTCAACACCTACGAGGGTACCCACGACATCCACGCCCTCATCCTGGGCCGCGCGCAGACCGGCATCCAGGCCTTCACCGGCGCATGACGAAAACCCGCGGCGCCTTCGGGCGCCGCGGCTCGCCTGGATCGGGCCGTCTGGAAGCTACCGCGCGGTGGCGCGGAAATTGACGCAGATCTGACCTTTATCGGCGTCGTTCAACGGGTCGCCGTTGAGGCCACATTGGGTTTGGTTGTCGGCCTTGGTGCTGCCGCAGGCCTCTTCGCCTTCACGCAGATGACCACACTCGCCGCACAGGCCGAACGCACGGCCGCCGCAATTGTCCTGCAGCTTGCCCATCAAGGCGCCAAGGCCCGCCAACATTGCCTTGCTGGTCTCGGGCGGCAGGGCGGCCACGGCCTGCTCCAGCCGTTTGATGGGATCTTGCTTCAGAACGGCGCATCCGGCGTCCGTAACTTCGAGACAGATGGCCCGCCCGTCGGAACAATCCTTCGAGCGCCGGAGATATCCCTTGGACTCCAGCGCGCGAATGGTCTGGGAAACGGTGCCCTTGGTCGTGCCCAAGAACTCGGCGATGGCGGTCGGCGAACGGGAATAGCGGTTGGCGCGGGCCAAATAGCGGAGTGTTTCCCATTGGGCGGGATTCAACCCCTGCTCGAACTGCAGGCAATGGGCCGCACGGCCTAAACGGTTGACGAACTCCGCCACACGCCCATTACAAGTATTTGTAAAACAAGCCATTTATTCGTTAGCCCCGCCGCTCGTTTCGAGTCGAAATTATTCTTGTTGCCGCCCCGCAAGCGGCATAGTATCGACTCGAAACGAAATACCTCGCTCTTTCGCGAGGACCTCCAAGAAGGTCTGTTCAGCCATGGCAAATGTCAATTCTTTGAATACGGATCGCAACGATCGCCGCTACATCGCCGCGACGATGACCGCTTCCTACCTTGATCCCGAGAAGGAAAAAGACCTGGCCCGCCGCTGGCGCGACCATCAGGACGAGGATGCCCTCTCCGAGCTGATCGAAAGCCATGCCCGCTTGGCCGTCCGGATGGCTTGGGACTTCCGCCGCAGCGGCATGCCGCTCGGCGACCTGATCCAGGAAGGCAATATCGGGCTGGCCCAGGCCGCGGCGCGCTTCGATCCCGAGCGCAACGTCCGCTTCTCGACCTACGCCGGCTGGTGGATCATGGCCGAGATTCAGGACTACATCCTGCGCAACCAGTCGATCGTCCGCTTTGCGACGACGCCGCTGCACCGCAGCCTGTTCTTCAAGCTGCGCCGCCTGCGCAGCCGCATGGCGACCAACCCGGACGGCACCCTGCCGGCGGTCGAGAAGGAGCGGCTGGCCAAGGAGCTGGACGTGCCGATGGCCGAGATCGAGCGGATCGATGGCGCGCTCGCGCGCGGGGATCAGTCGCTCAACGCCACGCGCGAGGACGACGACACGGACAATCTGCAGGACTCCCTGCCAGACCCCGGCCCGTCGCCCGAAGAGGTCGTGATGGACCGGATGGACCGCGGGGTCCAGAAGGACCAGCTGTTCAAGGCGCTGGACCGGCTGAATCCGCGCGAACGGCAGATCATCGTCAGCCGCTTCCTCGACCAGAAGAAGCACGTGACGCTGGCCGAGATCGGCGAGGAATTCGGCGTGAGCAAGGAACGGGTGCGTCAGCTCGAAGGGCGCGCGCTGACCAAGCTCAAGGGCTATCTGAAGGAAACCATGGGCGAGCCGGCCGCCAGCCACTAAACTCGCTGCCATGGTCGAGGAGCCCATCGAAATCGACGTCGAGGAACTGGACGCCCGCCTCAAGTCAGGCGAGGCCGTCCAGGTCGTCGATGTGCGCGAACCGTGGGAGCTCGACGTGGCGCGCCTCGCGGACACGATCGACATTCCCATGTCCACGTTGCCCAAGGGCCTCTGCAATCTCGACCAGGAGAAGCCGCTGGCCGTGATCTGCCATCATGGCGGACGCAGCCTCCAGGTCGCACGCTGGCTCCGCCAGCAAGGCTATGCCCGGGCACAGAGCGTACGCGGCGGTCTGGATGTCTGGTCCCAGGCCATCGATCCCACCGTGCCGCGCTACTAGACGCGAAACCCGCATAGAGATTGGCCCGGCGATTCGAGCAAAAGTGGCTCTTTCGAAGGTGCCATATTCCAGCGATCCTACTCTCGGGACACGATTAACTTCCGGAGTGGGCGATGACGAGCGTGGAACGGGCTTCCGTCTGCACCTTCGACTGTTTCGACACATGCAGCTTGACGGTCACGGTCGATGAGGGGCGCGTGGTCAAGGTGCGCGGCTCGGACGCGTTGCCTTACACCGATGGCGTCATCTGTACCAAGGTGGCGCACCATATCGGCGACTTCGTGCATGGCAACCGCCTCACCCATCCGCTGAAGCGCGTCGGCCCCCGCGGCTCGGGCCGGTTCGAGCGGATCGGTTGGGACCAAGCGATCGACCTGGTTCACGCGGGCGTATCGGCCGTCGTCGACCGCTGGGGGCCGCAGGCCGTGATGCCCCTCAACTATGCGGGCCCGCACGGCATGCTGGCCAACGACAGCATGTCCACGCGCTTCTTCAACAAGCTGGGGGCGAGCCAGCTCTACCGCTCCGCGCTTTGCGGCGCCGTTCGCGCGGAGGCTTGGCTCGGCACCTACGGCCCCGTTCCCGGCATAAACCCGGAAGCGGCGGAGTTCGCCAAGCTCAACATCCTTTGGGCCAACAACGCCACGGTCACGAACCTCCACCTCGTGCGCAAGATCCACGCGGCCCGGAAGAACGGCGGCAAGCTCGTGGTGGTCGACCCGCTGCGCACCAAGATCGCGGGGCAGGCCGATCTGCACCTTGCACTCAAGCCCGGAACGGACGTGCTCCTCGGTTTCGCATTGGCCGACGAACTGGAGAAGATGGGCGCGCACGACAAACGCTTCATCGCCCAGCACGTGCTCGGCTACGACGAATACATGGCCCTCGCCCGCGCGTGGCCCGTGGACAAGGCCGCCGAGGCTTGCGGTCTGCGCGCGGAGGACATCCGCACGCTCGCCCGCTGGATGGCGGAGTTGGCCCCCCTGGTGATGGCGCCCGGGAACGGAATCGAGCGCGGCCGCAACGGCGGCAGCGGCGTGCGCGCCGCCATCGCGTTGCCGGCACTTCTGGGCAAGCTCGGGGCGGGCAGCGGCGTCCTCATGGGCGCGGGCAAGAGCTTCCCCAAGACCTTCGACAAGCTCCAACGGCCCGACCTTTTGCCGCCCAACACGCGCACGATCAACATCATGGACGTGAGCCGGCACCTGGAGCGGGACGATATCGACCCGCCGCTGCGCGCGCTGTTCATCTATAACCACAACCCGATCGTGGTGCACGCCGACCAGAACCGCATGAAGCGGGTGTTGGCGCGCGAGGACATCTTCCTCGTCGGCATCGAACTGACCATGACCGAATCCATGCAGTATTGCGACGTGGTGATGCCGGCCACGACGCATTTCGAGAACGACGACATCTATTCGTCCTACGGCCACCACTGGCTCCAACGGGCCGAAGCCGCGATTCCGCCCGTGGGCGAATCGCTGCCGAACACGGAGATCTTCCGGCGGCTGGCGGCGCGATTCGGCTATGACGAGCCCTGCTTCAAGGCCACGGACCGCGAACTGATCGACGACGCGATCGATGGCGCGGACCACCGCCTGCGCGGCATGAAGCCGAGCGAAATCCCCATCGGCGAACCGCTGCGCATGGTGGCCGAGGACGGCAAACCCATCGCGCTCTTCGACAACATCATGCCGAAAACGCCGTCTGGGAAGATCGAACTCATTTCCGACTTTCTGGCGGACCGGTGGGGCGCCTCGGCCCGGGCACCCGGCTTCCGGCCGCGCACGACCCAATTCCCGCTGACGCTGATCTCGCCGCCCTCCAACCGAAGCATATCCTCTACCATGCTGGGCCGGAGCCAGGCGCAAGGCGAGGCGCCCCCTCTCCGCATGCATCCGCACGACGCACGGGCGCGAGGGTTGGAGACAGCGAAGCAAGTGCGCATCTGGAACGATCTGGGTTCGGTTTTTCTGCCGCTGGAGATCAGCGAGGCGGTGAATCCCGGCGTGGTCGTGTCGGAAAAGGGTGCGTGGCTGGCCACGAGTCCCAACGGGCAGACGATCAGCGCGCTTTGCTCGGCCGACGACCGGGCTGATCTAGCCGATGGCTCCTGCTACAACGATACAGGCGTCGAGGTCGAAGCAGCCTGACGGACGCCGAACCGGAGAACACATCATGGCGTCCGCCATCGCGACCGAACAACCTTTCCCCACCGCCGAGCTAGCCGACCGGTTGGCACGCGTTCGCGGTGCGATGACAGGCGCCGGTGTCGATCTCCTCATCGCCTCCGATCCCAACGATATCTATTACCTGACCGGCGCGCGTGAGTTGGGCGGCCTCATCCAGATGGCGCTCCTGGTCCCGGCTTCCGGCGCCATGGCTTTCGTAGGCCGCGCGGTGGACGCCGTCGCTTTCGTGGCACACACGGGCAACAACGCGATCCACCCCTATCGCGATCACGAGAACGCCGAGGCGGCCGTCGGCCGCGCGATTACCGCGCTGGGCGCGGCGGGCGGGCGCATCGGCTACAGCGGCTCTGCGCTCTCCGTCGCCACCTTGAGCGCGCTGCGCCAAGCTCTTCCCCAAGCAACCTGGGTGGATGCCACGCGTTTCATCTGGGATATCTCGGCCCTCAAGTCGCCGCGCGAACTCGACTACATGCGCGAAGCCGCGCGCATCAACGCCAAGGCGCTGGACCGTGCCATCGCCTCCATCGGGCCCGGCGTCAGCGACAACCACATCGCCGCCGAACTTTATGCCGGGATGCTGGAGAACGGCAGCCACCCCATGACCCATTTCATGTTGGCCACGGGCCCGCGAACGGCCGTGGTTCATGCGACGTTCAACGACCGCAAGCTCGAAAAGGACGACATCGTGCATTTCGAGTTCTCGGCCACGCGTTATCTCTACACCGCGCCGCTCATGCGCACGGCGACATTGGGTACGCCCAACGCAGAGGCCGTAAAGCTGCATGACGGAGCGCTGGCCGCGGTCGAGGCGGCGATGGCCACCATCCGCGAAGGCGTGACGTCGGGTGAAGTAGACCGCGCCGCCAATGCGGAGCTGGAGAAGCGCGGCATCCGTCAATGGCACTATCACCGTACGGGCTACATGGTGGGCATGGCGGCTGGCGGATCTTGGGCTCTTGGCCATGTGGGCGCGCTGCGCGAGGCCGATCCCACCGTGCTCAAGGAAAACATGACGTTCCACCTGCCCATGGTGCTGTTCAAGCCCGGCGCGGCGGGCGCAGGCCTTTCCGAGACCGTGCGCGTCACGCGTACGGGCGTGGAAGTGCTGACCGACTACAAGCGGGAGTTGGTGAAGCTCTAGCGCCCCTTCAGCATCTTGATGATGCCGGAGAAATCCGTTTCCGCCTCGCCCATGTTGCAGAACATGGCATAGAGCGCGGCCGCTTCCGCTCCCAACGGCGTGGCCGCACCGGACGATGCCGCGGCTTCCTGCGCCAGACGCAGGTCCTTGACCATCATCGCCGCGGTGAAGCCCGCCTTGTAATCGCGGTTCGACGGCGCGGCCGGCACCATCCCCGGCTCCGGACAATAAGTCGTCAGCGACCAGCATTGGCCCGACGATTTCGCGCTGATCTCGAACAGCTTCTTGGGGTCGAGGCCGAGCTTATGCGCTAGCGCGAACGCCTCGCCCACGGCGATCATCGAGACGCCCAGGATCATGTTGTTGCAAATCTTGGCCGCCGTGCCCGCCCCCGACGGGCCGGCATGGACCACCGTCTTGCCCATGGTGCGCAGGATCGGCTCCGCGCGCGCGAAGGCCGCCTCGCTGCCGCCGACCATGAAGGTCAGCGTGGCGGCATCGGCGCCCGAGACACCGCCCGAAACAGGCGCATCCAGCATCTCGAAGCCCGCCTTGCCCGCGGCCGCGGCAACGGCGCGCGCGCTGTCCACATCCACGGTCGAGCAATCGATCAGAAGCGCGCCCTTTGGCGCCACACCGAGCACGCCGTTCGCGCCGGTATAAACCTCGCGCACGTGCCTGCCAGCCGGCAGCATCGTGATCACGATTTCAGCCTTAGCCGCGTCGGCTGCCGTCGCACAGGCCTTGGCGCCATCCTTTTGCGCCTGCGCCAGCTTGTCCTTGGCCAGATCGAAGGCGGCCACCGCGTGTCCTTGCTTCATGAGGTTGCGCGCCATGGGTCCGCCCATGTTGCCCAATCCAATGAATCCGATCTCCGCCATGGTCCCCTCCTTCACATGTTCACTGGCCGGCGCGCGGCAGCGGTAGATTCTTCACCTTTTCACCGAATGCGGCCTGCGGCTCGGATGGTTTTTCGTTCAAGCCCGCTTCGAGCCGTTCGATGCAGGCCCGCGTCCGGCCGAACAATTCGGACCACGTCGCCGAGCGGTCGATCTCGGCGAGCAGGCACCCATCGAAATAATTGTAGCGAAGCCGGAATTCGCAACCGAACGACACGCGCTCCTTGCGCGCCGCCGTCAGGACAATGCGGTCGTCCGCCACGACACCATCGCGCAGGAACGTTCCCGAATGGCAGGCGGACACCACCACGACGGCGGGACGGCCCGCGCAATATTCGTTCACGACGCGGCCCATCATCTCCGGCGACAAGGTCTGCTCGTTGTCCTTGTCCTGGCTCATCAGCAGCCCCGTCTCGGCGCCGTGCGAGGTGAAGTACAGAAGGCAGCCGTCATTCGCGCCGATATTGAGAGACTTCAGAGCCTCATCGAGATTATGCGCCGTCGCCCGGATTTCGGAGCGCGACGCGCGGGGTGAGGCCGACAGGACGCGGATATCCTTGACGCCGCGCTGACGGAGCTGCCCGGACAGCGTTGTGACGGCGTTTTCGAAGACAGGAACCGAATCGTCCCCGGCCACCAGAACGGCCTTCCATGTCACTTGCTCCTGCGCCTTCGCACCGACACCGCCCGCCAGGACGGCGAGCAAAACGGCGGCGGCCAAGCGCACGGTCATGTTCATGAGAAATCCAGATCGCCGCCGGGCAACGGCGCGAACCAGGCCTCGATATCGGCGTCGGAAACCTCGGCCAGCGAAGCTGGCCGCCATTTCGGCGCGCGGTCCTTGTCGATCACCGCGGCACGCACGCCTTCATAGAAATCGTGAGCGGCCATGGCACGCTGGCTCAGGCGGAACTCCATCACCATGCAGTCCTCGAATGCCATGGTGCGGCCGTGCTCCAACTGGCGCAAGGTCACCTTCTCGCAGGTCGGAGCCTTCTCGCCCATGGCCGTTCGCGCGCCCTTCGCCCACTCCGAGCCGTCGGCTTCCAGCGCGTTCTGGATCGCTTCTATGGACGACTCGGCGAAGCAGCGGTCCATGGTATCGCGATCCTGCTCGAGCGGCGCTTTACCCGGAGAGACAGCAAAGCGCGCGACGACATCCGTTACGGCGTCTCCGGCGTTTTTTCGAAGAGCGTCGATCAACGAGCCGAGCGCGCCTGAGGGCACGTAATGCGTTGCGATGCCCGCATAGAGACAGTCCGCGGCTTTGATGCGTGCGCCGGTCAGGCCAAGATAGAACCCGACGCGGCCAGGACTACGCGGCAGGAAGTAACTGCCGCCCACGTCGGGGAACAAGCCGATGCCGGTTTCGGGCATGGCGAACAACGTGCGCTCGGTGGCGATGCGGTGCGAACCGTGGACCGAAACACCGACCCCGCCGCCCATGACGACACCGTCGATCAGCGCGACATACGGCTTCGGATAGCGCTTGATGAGGCGGTTGAGACGGTATTCCTCGCGGTAAAAGTCCGCCGTCAGCGTGCCGGATTTGGATTTGCCCGAATCGTACAGCGCGCGGATGTCGCCTCCGGCGCAGAACGCCCGGTCGCCCGCGCCCTGGATCAGAACACAACGCACGTTCGGATCGCCCATCCAGGCGCGCAGTTGCTTATCCAGGGCGCGCACCATTCCCAAGGTCAGCGCATTCAGCGCCTGGGGCCGGTTCAACGTGACCAGGCCGACGCCGCCCGATGCCTCGAATAGAATTTCCATTTCAGCCGCCCAGCAGCCGGCGGGCGACGATCAGGCGCATGATCTCGTTGGTGCCTTCCAGGATCTGGTGCACGCGCGCATCGCGCAGATAGCGCTCGATCGGGAAGTCGCGCAGATAGCCGTAGCCGCCGTGGATTTGCAGCGCCTCGTTGCAGACGGCGAAGCCCGCGTCGGTGGCGAAGCGCTTGGCCATGGCGCAGTGGAGCGTGGCGTCCGGGTCGCGCGCATCCAGCTTGGACGCCGCGCGGTGGATCAGAAGACGGGCCGCCTCCAGTTCCGTCGCCATGTCGGCCAGCTTGAACTGGAGCGCCTGGAACTCGGCCAGCTTGCGCCCGAACTGGCTGCGCGTCTTCATGTGCTCGCGCGCCAGGTCGAGGCAGGCCCGCGCCGCGCCCAGAGAGCAAGCGCCGATATTCAGCCGCCCGCCGTCCAGCCCCATCATCGCGATCTTGAAACCATCGCCTTCCGCGCCCAGCCGGTTCGCGACCGGCACGCGGCAATCCTCGAAAATCACCGCCGCCGTCGGCTGGCTGTTCCAGCCCAGCTTGGTCTCGCGCTTGCCGAAGGACAGGCCCGGCATGTCTTTCTCGACCACTAGGGCCGAGATGCCCTTCGCCCCCTCGCCGCCCGTGCGCACCATGCAGAGATAGAGATCGCTGGTGGAACCGCCGGAGATAAACGCCTTGCTGCCGTTGAGCACGTAATGATCGCCGTCCCTCGCCGCGCGGGTCTTGAGCGCGGCGGCATCCGATCCCGCGCCGGGTTCGGTCAGGCAATAGCTGGCGAAATGCTCCATGCGCGTGAGGCGGGGCAGCCAGCGTTGACGCTGCGCCCCGTCGCCGAACGCGTCGATCATCCATGCGGCCATGTTGTGGATCGAGATATAAGCCGCCGTGGAGGTGCAGCCCGCGGCCAGTTCCTCGAAGATCAGCGCGGCATCGAGGCGCGACAGCGCCGTTCCGCCCACGTCGTCTTTCACATAGATGCCGCCGAAGCCGAGGGCGGCCGCCCTGCGCAACGCTTCGACCGGGAAAATGGATTTCACATCCCATTCGGCGGCATGGGGCGCCAATTCGGCCGCCGCGAAGTCGCGCGCGGTGTCGCGGAATGCCTGCTGCTCCTGGCTGAGTTCGAAGTCCATGCCCTGACCTGCGTTCGGGCGCGTAACAGCCGGATTTCCAAGGCTTTCCGCGCGACGGGGCGATCTTAGGCCCACCCCCCACCCTGTCAACGCGCGCCCGCCATGCGAACGGCGCGGGTACACGCGTGAAGAGGTTTCCGCTAGGATCGTCCTCTGGACGCAAATTCGGCCGGGAGGACAATCGTGGCCCCACGCAAACCCAGCGCGACGCCCGCGCTTGGCGTCTATCCCAAGACGCGCATGCGGCGTAACCGCTACGACGTCTGGACGCGGCGCATGGTGGCGGAGAACAGCCTGTCCGCCGCCGACCTGATTTGGCCGATCTTCGTGCGCGAGGGTAAAGGCACCCGCGAGCCGGTCGACTCCATGCCGGGCGTGAACCGCCTGACCGTCGACCTTCTGGCCGGCGCCGTGAGCGAAGCGCGCGACCTGGGCATCCCCTGCGTCGCGCTGTTCCCCGTCATCGACCCTGCGCTCAAGACCGAGGACGGCGACGAAGCCGTCAATCCCGGCAACCTGGTCTGCCGCGCGATCGCCGAGATCAAGAAATCCGTGCCGGACATCGGCGTCCTGTGCGACGTGGCGCTCGACCCCTTCACCACCCACGGCCATGACGGCCTGGTGCGCGACGGCTATGTCGTCAACGACGAAACGGTCGAGGTGCTTTGCCGCCAGGCATTGGTGCAGGCGCAGGCCGGCTGCGACGTCATCGCGCCGTCCGACATGATGGATGGGCGCGTGGGCGCCATCCGCACCGCGCTCGACCAGGCAGGCTTCCAGAACGTCCGCATCATGTCATACGCGGCCAAGTACAACTCCGGCTTCTACGGTCCCTTCCGCGATGCGCTGGGCTCCAAGGCCGGTACGGTCGGCGGCAAGGACAAGGGCACCTATCAGATGGACCCCGCCAACTCGGACGAGGCTCTCCGCGAGGTCGCGCTCGACCTCGAGGAAGGCGCCGACATGGTGATGGTGAAGCCGGGCATGCCCTATCTCGACATCGTGCGGCGCGTGAAGGAATCGTTCGGCGTGCCGACCTTCGCCTATCAGGTGTCGGGCGAGTACGCGATGCTGAAAGGCGCCATCGAGCGCGGCTGGCTGGACGGCAACCGGGTCATCCTGGAGGCCATGATGTCGTTTAAGCGCGCGGGCGCGAACGGCGTCCTGACGTACTTCGCCGTCGATGTGGCAAAGCGGCTTAAGGCCGGATAACCGCCCCGGGCCTCCGGGAATGCCCTCTCCCCCTTCCGGCCCCTTTACAGAATGTTTCTTGGCCTTGATGCCGGAGCTTGTGGCATCTTTGCCTAAGTAAAAGTTCGGGGCTCCGGCACGGGTCGTGCACGGTTGGCGCCGTCGTGGCTCTCAGGGGGATGGCGCCGTGGACCAGCTTCGCTATCGCGAATTCAAGATTCTGCTCAAACCCGAGCGCTTTTTCGCGCCGGAACGGCTCGAGGAATATTGGAAGATCGTCGGCAAGGTCGCCAAGAAGTGCGGTGTCGGCGTCTCCACCAACAAGGATGCCTTCCACCGCCTGATCCGCGAGGTCTTGTTCTACGACACGAAGAGTTTCGATCTTTACAAGAACGCCTTCATCCTGCGGAAGCGGACTTTCTACAGGAACGGCTGGCCGGAAACGAACCACGAGCTGACGGTCAAATACCGGCACCCCGAGTTCAAGGAAGCCGCCGCGGTGGACGTGAACCCGCTGATGCCGGGCGAGCGTAAGATCAAGTTCAAGGAAGAGATCCTCACGCTCAAGAATGAGCTGGGCGGGGCACGCAGCCTCTATTCTCACAATTGCGTGCTTTACACGCCCAACATCGTGCTGACGCAGGGGCTCGCGGATATCGCCAAGATTTTTCCCAGCATGCAGAAGATCGGCCTGCTGCCGAAAGCCAAGATCCAGCTGGTCAACCACATGGCGGTCGAAGAGCTACAGGTGAACGCGGGCGTGCTGGATTTCGGGCACGGCCACGAGGCCAACGCGACCATCGCCATCTGGCGAAACCGCGCGTCCGAGACATCGCTGATCGGCGAGTTCGCCTTCCAGGCGAAGTTCAAGCGCTACGAGGAAATCCATTCGGGCGCGAAAGAGAAAGCCGAGACATTCCACAAAACCATGCAGACCTATGCGCCGGACTGGGTGCAGCTCGGCACCACCAAGACGGCCATGATCTACGGCATGGGCAAGACCCTCGTGCGTGCCCATGAGTGAGGCGGCGCCCGCGCCCACCGCTCCCGCCGCCCCGGCGGGTCCGGTCCCGCTGCGCGAGATCTTCCTGACTTTTCTTCTGATCGGCGCGACCAGCTTCGGCGGCGGCGTCGTGGCCTACCTGCGCAACAGCCTGGTCCGGGCAAAAAAATGGCTCGATGAAGATCAGTTTCTGGAAGCGCTGGAGATTTCCCAGACCCTGCCGGGCCTAAACGCCACGAACATGAGCGTGATCGTGGGCGACCGGCTGCGCGGCCCTTGGGGCTCCGTCGCCGCCTTCCTCGGCATGACGTTGCCGGGCGCCGCGATGATGACGGCGCTCGGCGTGATGTATGCCCTGCACAAGGATCACGCGGTCGTCAGCAGCGTGCTGGTCGGCGTCGGCGCCGCGGCCGTCGGACTTCTGGCATCCGTCACCATCCAGGTCGGACGCAAGCAACTGGAGCATGTTCTGGACCTCAGCATCGTCGCCGCGACCGTCCTGATGATCAGCGTGTTCCACATTTCGATGCCGATCGTTCTGCTGGTCCTGGGACCCATCGCGGTTTTCATCTATCGCCCGCATCCGAAGCGCATTCACCTGCGCCGCCGGCATCACGGGCATGACATCAAGCCAGCGGATTGAGCGCGATGGATTCCTCCCCTCCGTATCTGTCGATCCTCGGCGTCTTCGCGCTGCTTTCCGTCCTTGCGGTCGGCGGTGGCGCGGCGGTGCTGCCCGAAACCAAGGCGCTGACCGTCACCCATTTCCACTGGCTGGCCGACGACGAGTTCCGCGATATCTACGGTCTCGGCCAGCTTTCGCCGGGCCCGAACATGCTGATGGTGATCGCTATCGGCTATTGGGTCGCGGGCTATCCCGGCGCGGCTCTGGCCTTCTTCGGGTTCTTCCTGCCCTCGTCCTTCATCTGCTTCGGCGCTTCGCGTCTGTGGAACCGGTTCGAGGGCTCGCAATGGCGCCTGGCCATCCAACGCGGCATGGCACCCATCGTGGTCGGCCTGATGGCCGCGGGTACCGTGTCGGTCGCAAGGGTCGCGATCGAGGGTTGGATCACGGCCGCGCTCGCGCTCGCCGTCTTCGGAATTCTGCTTGCCCGCAAGATCAACCCCGCCTACCTGGTCGCGGTCGGCGGCGTGGTCGGCTACTTCTTCCTGGTGTGATGGATTTTTCCGGCAAGACCGTTCTCGTCACCGGCGGCAGTTCCGGTATCGGAGCCGCGACGGTAAAGGCCTTCACCGCCGCCGGCGCGCGGGTGCTGTCCACCGGCCGCGACGCAAGGCGCGGCCACGCGGTTTGCGCGGCGACCGACGGCAAGGCCGTGTTCGTGGCAGGCGACCTGGCCGATCCGCGCTTTTGCGAAACCCTGGTGCCGGAGGCCGTGAAGAGGCTTGGCCGCCTTGACGTGCTGGTCAACAACGCAGGCGCCCTCTACCGCACGGCGCCGGTCGACACCTCGGCCGCGCAGTGGCGCGAGATGTTCGCGGTCAACGTGGACGCGCCTTTCATCCTGTCCTCGGCCGCGGTGCGCCAGATGCGCGCGCAAGGCAACGGCGGGGCCATCGTCAACGTGGCATCGGAATTGGCCGTCGTGGGCGGCAAGGGCATCGGCTCCTACGCCGCGACCAAGGGCGCGGTCGCGCTCCTCACCCGTTCCATGGCCCTCGACCACGCCGAAGAAGGCATCCGCGTGAACGCCGTATGTCCCGGCGAGATCCATACGCCGATGCTGGAAAACTCGGTGCTCCAACGTGGCATGACCGTGAAGGACGGCGTGGCCTTCCTGGCGCAGCACGTGCCCATGAAGCGCGTGGCACGGCCCGAGGAAATCGCCGCTACTATCCTGTTCTTGGCATCGGACGCGGCCAGCTACGTGACCGGCGCGCTTCTCTCCGCCGACGGCGGCTCTACCGCCCGTTAGCGCCCGACCTTATCGGCGGGCGGCAGGCCGACGAGATCGACCGTCTTTTCGCCCTTGTCGATGCGCGCGAGCGTTTCCTTTTCCTTCGCGATACGCGCGCGGCAGCGGTCGAGCAGGCCCGGCATCTGGTCGGGGCGCACCACGACGATGCCGTCGTCATCGCCGATCAGAAGATCGCCCGCGGACACGGCCACGCCGCCGCATTGAATCGGACCATTGATGGCGCCACCCCACGCCTTGTGCGGGCCCGTCGGCACCACGCCGCGAGAAAAGGCCGGCAAGCCCGAGACGCGAATCTCGGCCGCATCGCGCATGGCGCCGTCGACCACCACGGCCGCGAGCCCCGTCTTCTTCGCCGCATAGTGAAGGATGCCGCCCCAGACGGCATTGCCGAGGAAGCCGCCGGCATCGACCGTCAACACGGCCCCCGGCCATGCGACCGTCAGGGCGTAATGGAGCGCCGCGTTGTCGGCCACCATGCACTGCGCCGTCAGCGCCTGGCCGACGAAGGTCATGCCCGGCGCCAGCGCCTTGATTCCCGCTACCATGGCGCCCGCCCGGTTCAGTTCGTCGCTAACGACGGCCGCGGGAATAGCCTGCCACGCGGCAATCTCCTGCGCGGACAGAAGGCGTTGAGGCGGCGGGTTGATCGTCAGCGGCATGGTTCATCTCCTCGATTCAATAGATGCCGGTTTCCCGCACGGCCTCGCCGGACAGGATACGCTCCACGCCGAAACGCTTGAGGTCGATCGTGCGGTAACCGCCGTGGACAATCAGCTCGGTGATCGCGCGGCCGGTGGCGGGCGACTGCATCACGCCATGGCCCGAAAATCCGGTGGCCACGTAGAAATTCTCCAGCCCCGGATACAGCCCGATGATCGCGTTCTGATCGAGCGTGTTGTGGTCGTAATGCCCGGCATAGGCGCGTTCGACGCGCAGCGCTTCGAAGATCGGCACGCGCTCGGCCAGCGTCGGCCACACGACCTCCTCGAACAGATAATGGTCGGGCTCGAACTCGGTCGTCGCCGGATCGGCATCTTCTGCCGGAGAAACGCCACAGAGCAGGAACTTGCCTTCCGGGCGCGACCAAACGCCGTTGGGCTCGAAGCGCAGCGGCCCGCCAGGCATCGGTTGAGGACAACTCACGACGAAGGCCGAGCGTTTGCGCGGCTCGACCGGCAGCGACACACCCGCCCACTCCGCGACCCGGGCCGCGTCGCGCGCACCGGCCGCGTTCAGCACCGCGCCCGCTTCGATGCGGCCATTGGCCTTGGTGTTCACGGCAACGATACGGCCGCCTTTGCGTTCCAAACCGACGGCTTCGTCGTTGAGATACTCGGTGCCGATCGCACGCGCCTTGCGCTTGTATGCGGCCAGGAGACCGAACGGGTCATACCAACCTTCGTTCTTAAGGCCCAGGAATCCGCCCGGCACGTCGTCCACGTGCATCCAGGGATAGCGCGCCTTCAGGTCGGCGCGCTCAAGCCAAACGATCTCCGCGCCGTGCTTGATCTGCAACGCATGGTTCTCGCGCAAGACCGGCATGGCCTCATCGGTGCCGAGAAGCAGATAGCCGTCCTCGCGGAAGCTGATCGACGGCTTCTCGTCATTCACTTCCAGGTGCTCGCCGACGTTCTTGAGAAATTTCGCGCCGAACAGACCGATCTCGATGTTCTCGGGGGTGGAGAATTGCTGCCGCACGCCGCCCGTGGCACGAGACGTCGAACAGAACTCGTAGGTCGGGTCACGCTCGATGACCAGAACCGAGCCCTTGAAGCCCGCTTCGCTCTTCAGGAAATAGGCCGCCGCGCTGCCAATGCAGCCGCCGCCGACGATGACCACGTCAAAACGCTTGCCCGTCATTGTCCGTTCCTTTTCGCGGCGCCCGGTTTCGTGCGCCGAAGCCATTCTGCCACCGTCGCAATCTGGTCGTCCGCCATCAACGCGGGAGCATGCCCCACGTTGGGCACTTGGAAAATCTCGGTCTTCGGTCCGCGTCCCAGCATGTCACGCGCCGTCTCCGGCAGCAGAAGATCGGAATCCGCTCCACGCAGGACCATGACAGGGCACTGAACGGCATCCCAGAAGGCCCACAGATCGACGTCGGAAAGCCCGTTGCGAAACGGCGCGCCAATGACGGGGTCGTAGCGCAGCCGCAGGCTGCCATCGCTGTCCGGCTCGGTGCCGTGCTTCACCACATGCCGCCACTGCGCTTCGGTGAGAACGCCGAAAGGCTCCATCACCTTGCGGAAATAGGCTTCGGCCTCCGCGGCTTCCGGAAAGCGCGGATCGCGCCCGACATATTCGCCCAGGCGACGCAATCCCGCGCGCGGGACAAAGGGGCCGATGTCGTTGAGAACCATGCGCCGGATGGGCGTGCCCTTCTTGGCCGCCAGAAGCATGCCGATCAAGCCGCCCATGGACGTGCCCAGCCAATCGACCTGTTTGGCGCCCGTGCGTGCGATCAGCGCGGTCAGATCGGAGCAGTACTGGACATAATTGTAGAGCGCGGCGTCGTGCAGCCAGTCGCTGTCGCCGCGCCCGACCACGTCCGGGCAGACGACGCGATAGTCCTCGGCCAGCGCCTTGGCGATGAAGTCGAAATCGCGCGAATTGCGCGTCAGCCCGTGCACGCAGATCAGCACGTTGGCGTTGTCCGGTTCGCCCCATTCCTTGTAGGCGAGGCGATGAAAACCGTTGGGCCCGATCGCCATCAGGCTGCGTGACACCATGGGCACGGCCAGGATATACCCTCCCCGACTTCGACCGCAGCCTCAAGGACACGTCCATGAAGACGCCGCTCAAAGGCCTCGTCGTCACCACCCCTGGACCTGAAGACAAGGCCGCGTGGCGCGTGCTGTATAACGGCTACGCCGAGTTTTACAAAGTCCCCATGACGGATCAGATCGCCGGCACGGTTTGGGGCTGGATTCACGACCCCGACCACGAAGTGAATGCGCTGGTCGCCAAGGATGGCAACGGCCGTCTGGTCGGCCTGGCTCATTACCGCCAGATGGCGCGCCCTCTGGCCGGCGCCGTCGCTGGCTTTCTGGACGATTTGTTCGTGGCGCCCGACCTACGCGGCAGCGGCGTCGCGGACGCCTTGATCGAACGCTTGACCGAGATCGGCCGCGAGAAGAAATGGCAGGTGATCCGCTGGATCACGGCAGAGAACAATTATCGTGGCCGCTCTTTCTACGATCGCTGCGCCACCAAGACCAACTGGCTCACCTACGAAATCCGGCCCTAACGCCCATGAGCACCACCGCGCCAGAACGTTTCGACGGCAATCTCTACGCGCTGTTCCAACGGCATTTTCCGGCCGACCGCGCAAAGCCCTTCATCGAGATGGCGGATGGGCGCGTCTATGACTATGCCGCGCTGGAAGCCATCTCGGGGCGCTACGCCCGCTTGCTGCAGGATTTGGGCGCCGCCCAAGGCGAACGCGTGCTGGTTCAGCTAGAGAAATCGCCCGAGGCCCTGTTCCTCTATCTGGCCGCGTTGCGCGCGGGCGCGATCTACGTGCCGCTCAACACGGCCTATCGCGCGCACGAGCTGGAGTATTTCATCGGCGACGCCGAACCCAAGGTCGTCGTGTGCGATCCGGCTTCGGCGGACACCATCCGCAAGCTGGCCAAGGGCGCCGAGGTTTTGACGCTCGACGCGCACGGCAAAGGCACCCTGGCCGAACGCAGCGCGAGGCTGGATGCCGCCGTGGAGCCGGCCAAGAAAAGCGCCGACGACGTAGCCGCCATCCTCTACACCTCCGGGACCACGGGTCGCTCCAAGGGCGCGATGCTGACCCATTGGAACCTGGCGTCGAACGCGCTGACTCTGCACGCGCTGTGGGGCTTCCGCCCCGACGACGTGCTGTTGCATGCCTTGCCGATCTTTCACACCCATGGCTTGTTCGTCGCGACCAACTGCGTGCTGCTGAACGGCACGAAGATGATCTTCTTGCCGAAGTTCGAAGCCGGCACGGTAATCCGCCTGCTGAAGGCCTCGACCGTGCTGATGGGCGTGCCGACGTTCTATGTGCGCCTATTGGCCGAAGCGGACTTCGGCGCCGAGCAGTGCAAGACCATGCGCCTGTTCGTCGCCGGTTCGGCGCCGCTTCTCGAAGAGACGTTCAAGGAATTCGCGCGCCGCACGGGCCACACGATCCTGGAACGCTACGGCATGACCGAAGCGGGCATGATCACCTCCAACCCGCTGGTCGGCGAGCGCATCGCGGGCAGCGTGGGACCGGCCTTGCCGGGCGTCGAGGTGCGCGTGGCCGACGATAAGGGCAAGATTCTGCCCCAGGGCGAGGCCGGCGTGCTGGAGATCCGTGGCCCCAACGTGTTCAAGGGCTACTGGCGGATGCCCGACAAGACGCGCGAGGAATTCCGCGCCGACGGATTCTTCATCACGGGCGACGTCTCGCGCGTCGATCCGAACGGCTATGTCGCCATCGTCGGGCGCGCGAAAGACCTGATCATCTCGGGCGGCTTCAACGTCTATCCGAAAGAGATCGAGCTGCAGATCGATGCCATCGACGGCGTTGGGGAATCGGCCGTGATCGGCCTGCCCCACCCGGATTTCGGCGAAGGCGTGGCCGCCGTGGCGACGCGCAAGCCCGGCGCCAAGATCACCGAGGACGCCGTGATCGGCCGCCTCAAGGACGACCTGGCCAACTTCAAGGTGCCCAAGCGCGTCTTCTTCGTCGACGATCTGCCGCGCAACACAATGGGCAAAGTCCAGAAGAACGTCCTACGCGAGACCTACAAGGACACGTTCCGGCGATGACGGTCCACGCCGTATGAGGCGGACGTTCCGCCGGCTTCTGGTCGGCCTTGCCGCGCTGATCCTTCTGGGCGGCGCGGCGGTGGGCGGCGGTTATTTGTGGTTGCGAACCGGCCTGCCTCAGACGTCGGGCACCATCGTGTTGGAAGGCCCGTTCGCGCCGGTCGAGGTCCGGCGCGATGCGCAGGGCGTGCCCCATATCGTGGCGGCCGATTCGCGCGACGCGGCCTTCGCGATTGGCTTCGTCCATGCCCAGGACCGGCTGTGGCAGATGGATATGATGCGCCGCTATGGCGCGGGACGCCTATCCGAGGTCGTCGGCGGGCGGGCGCTCGACACCGACCGGATGATGCGCACGCTGGGCGTTTACCGCCTGGCCGAGCGCGCGGTGGACCAGGTCGACGCCGACACACGCATCGCCCTCGAATCCTACGCCAAGGGCGTCAACGCCTTCCTGGCCACGCGGCGCGGCGCGCTGCCGCCCGAATTCATCGCGATGAACTATACGCCCGAGCCCTGGCGTCCCGCCGACTCGCTGGTCTGGGGCAAGCTGATGGCCATGCAGCTTTCCGGCGATTGGCGCGGCGAACTGTTTCGCGCGCAACTTGCCAAGCGGCTGGGACGCGAGGCCGTCGAGGCGCTGTTCCCGCCCGATGCGGGCGAATCGCCCACCATCCGCGACAGCGCGAGCCTGATGGCACCGTTCGACACGCGCGGCGCATCGAACATGTGGGTGTTGACAGGCAGCCACACGGACACGGGCGCGCCCATCCTGGCCAACGACCCGCATCTCGGCGCGAATGTTCCGAGCCAATGGTATCTGGCGCGCATCGAGACGCCCGACGGGATCATGGCGGGCGCCACCGCGCCGGGCGTGCCGTTCATGGTCCTCGGCCGCAACGCACGCATCGCTTGGGGCTTCACCTCGACCCAGTCCGACGTCGAGGACCTGTTCGTCGAGACGGAAGCACCGGGCGATCCCGCCTCCTACTTGACGCCCGACGGTAGCCAGAAGTTCGAAACGCGCGAGGAACGCATTCGCGTCAAAGGCGAGGAAGACGCCATCGTCATCGTGCGCTCCACACGGCACGGCCCGGTGATCTCCGACGCGTTGAAGGACGGTGAGCGGCTCGACGGCGCGATCCTGGCCCTTTCGGCGCCCTATCTGATGGAACCCGACCGCTCCGCCTCGGCCGTCCAAGGCCTCAACCGCGCACGCAACTGGGACGACGTGCTGGCGGCGATGCAGAACTTCGATTCGCTACAGCAAAATATTTTCTACGCCGACGTGGACGGGCATATCGGCTATATCGCGCCGGGGCGGATTCCGATCCGTAAGTCCGGTGATGGCTTCCTGCCCGCCGACGGCGCATCCGGCGCGGGCGATTGGACAGGTTTCGTCCCGTACGACGAACTGCCACGCGCCTACGACCCGCCCGCGGGCTGGTTGGCCAACGCCAACAATCGCCCGGTCGGACGGGATTACCCCTATTTCCTCTCGCGCGAGTGGGATGAACCGTACCGCTATGACCGTATCGTCGCGCTGATCAACGCCAAACCGCGGCAAACGATCGCGGATTCCGCCGCCATGCAGGCCGATATCCTGTCGCCGGTGGCCCGCGAATTCCTGGCTGCGCTCATCATGCGCGCCGACCCAGGCGACGATCGCAGCGCGCCGATCCTCCGTGCCCTGGAAGCATGGGACGGCCGCATGACGCCAGATGCGCGCGAGCCGCTGATCTTCACCGCGTGGATGCGCGCGTTGATGCAAACCCTGTTCGAGCAGAAGCTCGGCCCCGACTTCGCGCGGTTCTGGGGCTTGCATCCGCGCCTTCTGCGCCAAGCGTTGGCCGGCCAAGGCGGCTGGTGTGCGCCGGCGGCCACGGATGCACCGACCTGCCAAACGGAAACGCGCGCGGCCCTGGGCGCCGCGCTCGACGAGTTGGGCTGGCGCTATGGCCCGGACCTGGCCCAATGGAATTGGGGCCAAGCCCATGCGCTGGTCTTGAGCCATCCCGTCCTTGGCGCACTGCCCGTCGTGGGAAAATGGTTTTCGAAGTTTCTGCCTCTGGGCGGCGCCGACGACACGGTGATGCGCGCCGCCATGCGCTGGTCTGGGCAAGCGCCCTACCGCACGGTGCATATCTCGACCTTGCGCGCGATCTACGATCTCGGCGACCTGGACGCTTCGCAGTTCCTCATCGCGACCGGCCAGTCCGGCCACCCGCTGTCGCCCCATTTCCTCGATCTCGCCCAACGCTGGCTCGGTTTCGAATATCTGCGTCTGGGCCCGGCGCCGGCGGATGTCGCAGTCTTGCGGCTGACGCCGCCGAATTCGCCTTGACGTGCGCGCCGGGATAGCCGAAACCCCGCCCATGAGCGTCACCATCGACGATATCCGGACGGCCGCACGCGCCATCGATGGCGCGGTCGTTCGCACGCCCTGCGTTCCGTCGCGCACGCTGTCCGGCATCCTGGGCGCCGAAGTCTTCCTCAAGCTTGAGAACCTGCAATACACCGCGTCCTTCAAGGACCGCGGCGCGCTGGTGAAGCTTCTGAGCCTGACCGCCGAAGAGCGCGCCAAAGGCGTCATCGCCGTCTCCGCCGGCAACCATGCCCAAGGCGTCGCCTATCACGCCCAGCGCCTGGGGATTCCGGCCACGATCGTGATGCCCAAGGGCACCCCCTTCGTCAAAGTGATCCACACGCGCAACTTCGGCGCCGAGGTCATCCTGGAAGGCGACGATCTCTCGGTCGCGAATGTCCACGCCGAAGAGGTGCGCCACGCGCGCGGCCTCACCTTCGTGCATCCTTATGACGACGACCGCATCATCGCGGGCCAAGGCACGGTCGCGCTGGAAATGCTGGCCGACCATCCCGATCTGGATGTCATCGTGGCACCCATCGGCGGCGGCGGCCTGATCTCGGGCATCTCCATCGCGGCCAAGGCGCTCAAACCCGCCATCGAGATTCACGGCGTCCAAGCCGCGCTCTATCCCTTCATGGTCGAAGCCGTGAAGGGTGGCGCCGCCGGAACGGGCGGTCAGACCATCGCCGAAGGCATCGCGGTCAAACGCCCGGCCCAGCGTACGCGCGACATCGTCGCCAAACTCGTCTCTCGTCTGTCTCTCGTGAACGAAGCGGAGCTGGAACGCGCCGTTCTGATGCTGCTCGAAATCGAGAAGACCGTCGTCGAAGGCGCAGGCGCCGCCCCCTTGGCCGCGATGCTGGCCGATCCGCACAGATACGCGGGCAAGCGCGTCGGTTTGGTCGTTTCTGGCGGCAACATCGACACGCGCATTCTGGCGTCCATCCTGATGCGCGGCCTCGTGCGCGAAGGCCGCCTCGTGCGCCTGCGCGCGCAGATCACGGACAAGCCCGGCACCCTGGCCCAAGTGGCGCAGATCATCGGCCAAGGCGGCGGCAACATCGTAGAGACGCATCACCAGCGCCTGTTTTACGACGTGCCGGTGAAGCTCGCCGAACTGGATGTCGTGCTGGAGACGCGCGATTCCCGCCATGCCGAGGAAATTCGCGCGGCCTTGGAGGCCGCCGGCTTCCAGACCCGTATCCTGAGCACGACCGCGCATAACGACGGCGCCGCGGGATAAGGGTCTTCTTTCCCGCCTTAAGGGCCCCAGTGGCGTCCGTTTCCGGCCCGGCGTATGCTGTCAGGCGAGCCAACGGCGGGCGCCCATGAACGAGCAAACCACCCGGCTGCCGAAATTCTTCTTCCGGACCACGCCGCAGCCGTGCCCGTATCTGTCTGGCCGCACCGAACGCAACATCTTCGCCGAGATCGTCGGCCCCGACGGACAGCGCGCCTACGACCTTCTGGTCCACCACGGCTTCCGCCGCAGCCACCGCATCGTCTACCGGCCCGATTGCATCGGCTGTTCCGCCTGCACCCCCGTGCGCGTGGTGGTGAACGACTTCGCGCCCAGCCGCTCGCAACAGCGCGTCCTGCGGCGCAACGCGGATCTTTCGGCGCACGAGCAGCGCGCGCGCTCGACCATCGAACAATACCTGCTGTTCGGCCGTTACCTGTCCGCCCGCCACGCCGACGGCGAAATGGCGGCCATGAGCTACGAAGATTTCCGCGGCATGATCGAGGACACGCCGGTCGAAAGCGGCCTGGCCGAGTTCCGCACGCCCGACGGTGCCTTGGCCGGCGTCTGTCTGTTCGACGGCCTGGCCGACGGTATTTCGGCCGTTTACAGCTTCTTCGACCCGGAACTGTCGGACCGCAGCCTGGGCACCTTCATGGTGATGTGGGCGATCGAGCGGGCGCGCAGCGCCGGCTTGCCTTACGCCTATTTGGGTTACTGGATCGCGGCCAGCCAGAAGATGGCCTACAAGGCGCGCTTCCGTCCGCTGGAGGCCCTGGGCGCGGACGGCTGGCGCCGCATCGAACCCGCCTGACGAAAAGCGGTTAACGCCGCGTCAACCCGACCAGCCACCAGGCCGCGGGCATCAGGCATGCCGCGAGGGCGACCTTGACCAGATCTTCGAGCAGAAACGGCAGGAAGCCCGCGGCGATCGCGGCGCCGAAGGCCGTCTCGGCCCCGGTCTTCGCGACATAAGCGGCGCCCGGCCCGGCATAGAACAAGGCCAGCCACGGCACGCCGAAGGCGAAGATCACGCCGCTGCCCAGCAGCTGCGCCAGGGCGGTCCGCGTGAAGCTGCGGCTCCAGCCGCGCTCGGCCAGCCAGCCGACAAAAGCCGCCGCGGCGATGAAACCCACGATGTATCCGCCCGTCGGCCCGGCCAGCACATGGGGGCCCGCCGACAATTTGGCGAAGACGGGGATGCCGGCGGCGCCTTCGATCATGTAGAGGGCTAGCGTCGCCGCGCCCAAACGTGCGCCGTAAGCCATGCCGATCACGAGAACGGCGAGCGTCTGGCCCGTGATGGGGACCGGCCAGAGCGGCACGGTCACCTGGGCCGACACGGCGACAAAGGCGCTGCCCGCGATCGCCAGAAGGGCGAAACGCAGGGCTTCGGGCAGGCGCGCGGCAGGCATCAATCGGCCGGCCAAGGTTGCCGGGCTCAATGCGAACATGACGTCCTCCCTTCGGCTTTCGTGGCGCCGTTATAGCGCGGGTGGACCGATCAGGAAAATCGGTTCGAGCGTGGAAAACCCGTCGGCGGCATACGCCCGGCCTGGGCGCGCTTGCCGATCCAGTCCTTCAGATCGTCGAAGGTGCGCGTCCGTCCATCCGGCGTGCGGCAGACCAGCCCTTCGGCCAGCTTGAAGACGGCCGCGTCGGACAGACCGCTGCGGTTGTAGCTTTGCAGGATCACGCCGCGCCCGCGCGTCATTTCCGGCACTTCGTCGAGCTTGAAGATCAGCAGTTTGCGGTTCTCGCCGATGACCGCGATCGATTCGCCGTCCACGGGCGCACAGACCGCCGCGCGCGCGCCGTCTCCCAGATTCATCACCTGACGCCCTGCCCTGGTCTGGGCCACGACCTCATCGCCCGGAACGACGAAACCGCGCCCGTCGCTGGAGGCGACCAGATATTTGCGGCCCGCCTCGTGGACATGGAGCGCCACCACCTCGTGCCCGTCCTCCATGTCGACCATCAAGCGCAAAGGTTCGCCATGGCCGCGCCCGCCGGGCAGCTTGTCCGCGCCCATTGTGTACATGCGTCCGTTGGACGCGAAGATCATGATCTTGTCGGTGGTCTGGCAGAACAACGCGAACTTGCCCTGGTCGCCTTCCTTGTAGCGCACCTCGGACAGGTCCGTGACGTGCCCCTTCAACGCGCGAATCCAACCTTTATCCGAGCACACCACGGTCACCGGCTCGCGCTCGATCATCACCTCGAGCGGCACGATCTCGGCCGATGGCGGTTCGCCGAAACCCGAGCGGCGCTTGCCCAGTTCGGTCTTCTGGCCGAAGCGCGCGCGGATGTCCTTGATCTGCTCGGCGATCGTGTCCCAACGCTTGCCTTCGTCCTTGAGCAGGCGGCCGAGCTTCTTCTTCTCCTCGGTCAGCGCGTCGTGCTCGCGCTTGATCTCGATCTCCTCCAGCTTGCGCAGGGCGCGCAAGCGCATGTTGAGAATCGATTCGGCCTGAAGATCGGTCAGGTCCCATTTCTTCATCATCTTGGCCTTCGGATCATCCTCGTTACGGATGATCTTGATGACCGCGTCGATGTTCAGATAGGCGATCAGATAGCCGGCCAGAATTTCCAGGCGGCGCTCGATCTCGCCCAGCCGGTGCTTGGTGCCGCGCACCAGCACCTCGTGACGGTGGTCGAGGAACGCCTTCAAAGCGTCGCGCAGGTTCATCACCCGCGGCGTATGGTCCTTGTCCAGCACGTTGAGGTTGAGCGGGAAGCGCGTCTCCAGATCCGTCTGAC
>CADEGL010000029.1:0-38564 GCA_902826885.1 uncultured Alphaproteobacteria bacterium
ACCGCCTCGAGGACGGGGAGCAGCGGCTGCAGGCTGGACAGCTTCTTCTCGTGGATGAGGATGTAAGGGTCTTCCAACTCGACAAGCATCTTGTCGGCGTTGGTGATGAAGTACGGCGAGAGGTAGCCGCGGTCGAACTGCATGCCCTCGACCACGTCCAGCTCGGTCTCGAGGCTCTTGGCCTCCTCGACCGTGATGACGCCTTCCTTGCCGACCTTCTCCATCGCCTTGGACAGGAAGTCGCCGACCTCGCGGTCGCCGTTGGCCGAGATGGTGCCCACCTGGGCCACTTCCTCATGCGAGGAAACCTTCTTCGCGCGGGACTTGATGTCCTCGATCACGGCCGCGACGGCCAGATCGATGCCGCGGCGCAGGTCCATCGGGTTCATGCCCGCGGCTACCGCCTTGGCGCCTTCGCGCACGATGGCCTGGGCCAGAACCGTCGCCGTCGTGGTGCCGTCGCCGGCCAGATCGCTGGTCTTCGACGCGACCTCGCGCAGCATCTGCGCGCCCATGTTCTCGAACTTGTCCTTAAGCTCGATTTCCTTTGCCACCGTGACGCCGTCCTTGGTCACGCGCGGCGCGCCATAGGACTTGTCGAGCACGACGTTGCGGCCCTTGGGACCCAGCGTAACCTTGACCGCATCGGCCAGAATGTCGACGCCGCGCAGCATGCGCTCGCGCGCTTCGCCGCCGAACCGTACTTCTTTCGCTGCCATGATTCTGTCTCCTCCGCTTTTCCCTTAGGCCGCCTTCTTGGCCTTCGCGGCGCCTTCGATGACGCCCATGATGTCCGACTCCTTCATGATCAACAGCTCTTCGCCGTCGATCTTGACCTCGCTGCCGGACCACTTGCCGAACAGGACGCGGTCGCCCTTCTTCACATCGAGCGGAACCAGATTGCCCTTCTCGTCGCGGCCGCCCGCACCGACAGCGATGATCTCGCCTTCCATCGGCTTTTCCTTGGCGGTGTCCGGAATGATGATGCCGCCCTTCGTACGGTCCTCCTGCTCGATGCGGCGGACGACGACGCGGTCATGCAATGGACGGAACTTCATGTCCCTACCTCTTTGATTTTTCCCAAAAAACTCGAGGCGAGAGCGGCCCCTGCCGCCCGTTAGCACTCGCCTGATGGGAGTGCTATGTAGGGGTGGGGCTGTGATGAGTCAAGGCGAGGGCGAAAAAGTTCCAAGATTTATTACTAATATTTATCAGCTACTTACTTTGAAAATCGGCGATTGGGGCAGAGACACCTCGAACGAGCCACGGCCAAGTCACAATCGAATCCATATTTCTCGCAACAGCGGAGCCGCCTATCGCTTCGGGCGGTCCGGGTGTTGTGTGAAAATGAAGCCAATCGGAGGTTCGGCGCGCCTTCCCGGCGCCCACCCCCTACCGGGAGACAGACATTGAGGATCAAGCCCCTCGCCATCGCCACGGTCGCCTTGATGGCGCTCGCGGCCCCCGCCGTCGCGGCGCCGTCCCTGCCCCAGTCCCCCACGGGCGGGCAGATGACCACCATCGCCCCCTTGATCAAGGACGTGACGCCCGCGGTCGTGAACATCGCGGTCAAGACCAAGGCGCCGGTTGAAGAGAACCCGCTGTTCCAAGACCCGTTCCTGCGCCGCTTCTTCGACCTGCCCGGCCAGCCCCAACGCGAGCAACAGACCCAATCGGTCGGCTCCGGCGTCATCATCGACGCCAAGAAGGGCTACATCCTGACCAACCACCACGTCATCAACAACGCGGTGGAGATCAACGTCACGCTGAAGGACCAGCGCATCCTCAAGGCCAAGCTGGTCGGCGGCGATCCGGAAACGGATATCGCCCTGTTGCAGGTGCCGGCGGAGAATCTGAGCCAGATTCCGCTCGGCGATTCGGAAAAATTGGAAGTCGGCGACTTCGTGGTCGCCGTCGGCAACCCCTTCGGCCTGGGCCAGACGGTCACCATGGGCATCGTCAGCGCACTCGGGCGCAGCGGCCTCGGCATCGAAGGCTATGAGGACTTCATTCAGACCGATGCGTCCATCAATCCCGGCAATTCGGGCGGCGCGCTCGTCAACATGAAGGGCGAGCTGATCGGCATCAACACCGCGATCCTCGGCCCGGCCGGCGGCAATATCGGCATCGGCTTCGCGGTGCCGATCGACATGGCGCGGGCCGTGACCGACCACATCGTGCAGTATGGCGAGGTTCGCCGTGGCCGCATCGGCGTGTCGGTCCAGGATCTGACGCCCGACATCGCGCTGGCCTTGAAGCTCGACAAGACCCAGGGCGCGCTCGTCACCCGCGTCGAACCCGGCTCGCCTGCCGACAAGGCGGGCCTGAAAGAGGGCGATGTGGTGACCAGCATCTCGGGCCGCGCGGTCAAGAGCGGCGCCGATCTGCGCAACCGGATCGGCCTGTTGCGCGTGGGCGACAAGGCGGAGTTGTCCGTCTCGCGCGACAAGGCGCTCAAGAACCTCACCGTTCAGGTCGCCAAGAAAGAGCCCCAGGTCGCGGCACGGGCGGGTGAGATCACGCCCCGCCTGGCGGGCGCCACCTTCAACGCTGTGCAGCCCAGCAGCACCCAGCCGCAGCGCCTGCGTGGCATCGAGGTCAGCGCCGTCGATCGCGACAGCGCGGCATGGCAGGCGGGCCTGCGGCCGGGCGACGTCGTGACCGCGGTAAACCGCGAGCCGGTCACGACGATCGACGGGTTCACCCGTTCGGTTCGCGCAGCCGCGCAAGGTCCCATCGCGCTCAACCTCATCCGTGGCGAGTCGCGGATGGTGCTGATCGTCCAGTAACGGGCACATATCGCTTGACGCGAGAGGGCTGGCCATTCTGGCCAGCCCTCTTTCTTTTTGGCTATGATCGGTTATGGCCAAACGCCTATCGCCGGATGACATCCAGCGTTTCGAGACCGAGGGATTTTGCGGCCCCTTCCAAGTGCTCGATGCGCCGGAGGTCGCGCGCTACCGCGCACAGCTTGAGAGTTTCGAACGCCGGTATCCCGGCGAAGGCAAGAAGCTCAAGACCAAGGCTCATCTTCTTTGCCCTTGGGTGGACGAGTTGGCGCGCCACCCCCGCGTCCTCGACCCCTTCGAGGATCTCCTGGGCCCCGATCTGCTCTGCTACAGCATGGCGTTCCGGGTGAAGGAGCCCGACAACCGCACCATCGCCGGCTGGCACCAAGACACGGCCTATTCCCGGCTAAAGCCCGTTCTCGTCATCGCCGCTCTGGCCTTGTCGGAATGTGGACCCGAGCAGGGGTGTCTTTCCGTTCTGCCCGGCACCCACAAAGGCCCGGTCCTGCCCCATGTGGAAAGCGCGGGCGAAGGCAGCATCCTGGCACGCGGCCAATCGATCGACGCACCGCTCGACACAAGCAAGGCCATCGACTTGGCATTGCGTCCGGGCGAGATGTCGCTGTTCCACTTCAACATCGTGCACGGTTCGCGCGCGAACACGTCGCGGGAACGCCGCCTGATGCTCCTGGTCGAAATGATGCCGACCAGCGCCTATCAAACGCAGGGGCGCGAGGCCGCCATGCTGGTTCGCGGCCGGGATCTCCATGGAAATTTCGAACTCGATTCGCCGCCCAGGCACGAGTTCGGCCCAGCCGAGATCGCATCCTGGCAACGCTCGGTTTCGATCCGCGCCAAGGTCATCTTCTCCGACAGCACGCTGCCCGTCAGCGAAGCCTATGGCGGCGCAAAGCGCCCGGGTTGACGTTCGGGCTCACGCGCCCCAAACGTCGAACGTGCCCGGCGGCGGCTTGGGATAATCCCCGTCGAGCGCGGCCAGATCCTCACCAGTCAGCTTGATCTCGATGGCCCGCGCGTTGTCGCGCACATGGCCGGGGTTGGTGGCCTTCGGGATCGAGACGACGGAGGGATGGCGCAAGGTCCAGGCCAGCGCGATGCACATGGGCGAGACGCCGTGGCGCGACGCCACCTGGGCAAGCCCTGGCTTGGGCCGCAGAAACCCTTCCTCCAGCGGCGTATAGCCCATCACCGCGATGTCGTGCTTGGCGTGCCAATCGAGAAGCCCGTTGTCGAGCCCCCGCCGCGCCAGACTGTAGCGCAGCTGGTTGGCCGTGATGCCAGGACCGTGCGGCATCGTCTCGGCTTTCTCCATGTCCGGCGCGTCGAAATTGCTGAGCCCGTAATGGAGGATCTTTCCATCCCGCTTCAACCGGTCGAATGCCTTGAGCGTGTCCTCCAACGGATAAGGGCCGTTCCTGTTGTGCAGCAAGTAAAGATCCATGCGGTCAGTGCCCATCCGCCGTAGGCTGGCTTCCGCCGCGCGGATCGTGCCGTCGTAGGTTGAGCCGCTCTGATGCACCTTGCTGACGATGAAGAGTCCTTCGCGGCGCCCGCGAATGGCCTCTCCCACCACCTCCTCCGCGCCGCCGGAAGCATAAAGCTCGGCGGTGTCGATCAGCGTCATGCCCAGATCGACGCCCAACTGAAGCGCCTCGACCTCGGCCTTCCGGTGGTTACGGTCCTCGCCCATCTTCCAGGTGCCGAGGCCAAGAGCCGGCATCGCGCAGCCGCCGCGTGAACGCACCATTCGCATCTTAACCTCCCGCTGGTTTGGCCTTCGCCGCCGCCTGGATCGCGCGCCAGACATTCAGCGGCGCGAGGGGCAGCTCGACATGCCGAACGCCCAAGTGCCACAGCGCGTCGACCACCGCGTTGCCGATCGACCCCAGCGCGCCGATGGTGCCGGATTCGCCCGCCCCCTTCACGCCCAGCGCGTTCGCGGGACTCGGGCTTTCGATCCGGTCCAGCCGGAACGACGGCAGGTCGTCCGCACGCGGCATGGCATAGTCCATGAAGCTGCCCGCCAGCACCTGCCCCGTCTCGTGGTCGAAGGCCAGATGCTCCATCAAGGCCTGGCCGATGCCTTGGACCAATCCGCCATGGATCTGTCCCTCGACGACCATGGGGTTGATGATCGCGCCGCAATCGTCGACGACAGCGTAATCGCGCAACGTCACGCGCCCGGTCTCCGCGTCCACCAGCACGACGGCCAGATGCAGCCCCGTGGCGCAGGTGGTGGCCGTGGGATCGAAATAGACGGCCTCCTCCAAACCCGGGTCCATGCCGGGCGGCGAGCGGTCGCCCTGATAGGCCTCGCGCACGACCTCACGGAACGTGATGCGCCGGTCGGTGCCGGGGATGATGAAATCGGAGCCGTCGCGGGCGATATCCTCCTCCGCGCATTCCAGGCGGAAAGCCGCGATTCTTTTGCACTTCTCGACGATGCGGTCCGCACCCTTCACCACCGCCATGCCGGTCGTGACCGTGGAACGCGAGGCGTAGGTGCCGTGGCCGAACGACACACGATCCGTGTCGCCTTCGACGATCTCGACATCCTCGAACGGCACACCCAGGCGCGAGGCCGCGATCTGGGCGAAGGTGGTGGCGTGGGCCTGACCGTGCGAATGGGCGCCCGAGAACACCGTGACCTTGCCGGTCGGATGAATGCGGACGGTTGCCGAATCGTGGCCGCTGCATCTTTCGTAAATGGCCGCGGTCGTCTTGCTGGGCGCGCCGATGGCGTCCGCGACACCGCAGAAGCCGATACCCATCAGGATGCCGCGCGCGCGGAGCGTGCGTTGCTCCGCACGCAGCGCATCGTAGCTCGCGAGTTTGCGAATGGTGGACAGAAGCGCCGGTGGATTGCCCGAATCGTAATTCAGCCCCGTCGGGCTGCGATATGGGAACCGCTCGCGCGGGATCATGTTCTTGGCGCGGATCTCCGCCGCCTCCAACCCCATCTCGCGCGCGGCATTGTCGATCAGCCGCTCCAGCACATAGGCGGCTTCCGGCCGCCCCGCGCCGCGATAGGCGTGGACGGGCGGAGTGTTGGTGTAAACGCCGCGCACGCGGCAGACGATCGCCGGCGTCGTGTAGAGGCCGCCAAAAACGCCGCCATAGAAGAACGCGGGGATGCTGGCGCCGCGATGAGTCAGGTAGGCGCCAAGGCAGGCAATCGTGTCGACATCCAGCCCCAGGAAATGCCCATCGCGGTCGAGCGCCAGCTTGGCGCGGGTGAAATGATCGCGCGCACCCGCATCGGTCAGAATCCCCTCCGATCGCGTCGCGGTCCAGCGCACCGGCCGGCCGGTCAGCTTGGAACCCCAAAGCACCAGCGGCTCTTCGGAATAATCCGGCAGCTTCATGCCGAAGCCGCCGCCGACATCGGGCGCCACGACGCGGATCTTATGCTCCGGATGGCGCAGCGAGTTCTCGGCCAGCGACAGGCGCAAGAGATGCGGCGCCTGATGCGAAGCCCACAGCGTATAGCGGTCGTCCGTGGCATCGTAGAGACCCAGCAGCGTCCGGGGTTCGAGCGAGTTCGCCGTGATGCGCGTGTTGACCATGGCCAGTTCGGTGACATGCGCCGCGCGGGCGAACGCGGCTTCCGTCTCGGCGCGTTTGCCAACCTCTGAAATGAAAGCAAGATTGGAATCGAGATCGGCATGGGCGATGACCGCGCCGCGGTCGAGCGCGCGCGCCGTTTCCGTGATGGAGGGCAGCGGCTCGTAATCGACCGCGACGGCCTCCGCGGCGTCGAGCGCCTGGGCCCGGCTTTCCGCCACCACCATGGCGATGGGGTCGCCGACGAAGCAGACTTCGTCCTTGCAGAGGACTGGTCGCGCGAACTGGCTGCGCTCCACCCGGTCGACCGAGCGGATGCGCGCCCAGAGGGGAAAGTCGCCGAGCCCCGCGCCATACCAATCCTGGGCGGTGACGATGGCCAAGACACCCGGAAGCCTCTTCGCCTTGCCGGTCTGGATGCCGCGGATGCGCGCATGGGCGTAGGGGCTGCGCACAAAGGCCGCATGGGTGGCCCGAACAGCGGGGACGTCGTCGACATAGCGTCCACGCCCGGTCAGAAACCGGGGATCTTCACGCCGGCGAATCGATTGTCCGAGATAGGTCACGCCACCCTCCCGCTGTTCAGGTCAGCTTATACCCGCCATCCACTTCGAGCACGGTCCCCGTCGCGAAGCCGTTGCCCATGATCCAGAGAATCGCTTCCGCGATCTCCTGAACCGTACCCATGCGCGGCACCGGCTGGGGACCGACCAGCGCTTCCAACGCTTCACGGTGACCCCTGGGCAGGTCGCGGATCAAGGGGGTCTCGATCAGCCCGGGCGCCACCACGTTAACCCGCAGCGGCGCGTATTCCCGCGCCAACTCGCGCGCCAGCGCCTCGACCGCCGCATCGGCGGCGGCCACGAGCGGATAATTCGGCAGGCTCTTGCGATGTGCCTGGCCGGTGATAAAGACGATGGAGCCCCCATCTCGCAGATGGCGGCGCGCATGGCGCGCGCAATAAACCTGGCACCAGAATTTATGGCGCATGACGATTTCCATCGTCGCCTGCGGCGTGTCGGCGAAGCCACGCACGCTTTTGCGCACCTCCGCATCCGGCACGGTCGGAACCAGGACGGCCATATGGTCATGGGGGCCGACCGAAGCGAAGAACGCTTCGACCGCGGTTTCCTGCGTGGCGTCAAGGGAATGGGTCTCGGCCCGGACGCCGATCTCGCGGCTGGCGCTTTCCAGCCGTTCGACCGAGCGGCCCGCGATGACGACCGATGCACCCCGCGCGGCGGCCTCCTTCGCGGTCGCCAGGCCGATTCCCGACGATCCGCCGATCAGGACGATACGCTGTCCGCTCAGCGGCATCGCGGCCCTAGTTGCGCATGACGATGATCGACAGGTCGTCAAACATCGTGACCGCATCCGCGCGCGTCCAAAGACCGACGCGGCCCTCGCGCGTGTGACGGTTGTCCGACCAGTCGATGACTTGCTGTCCGTTGAGATAGACGGTCAGGCGATCGCGGTCGATCTTGAAACGCAGCGTTTGCCATGTGCCCGGCGGCACCTTGACCGAAGTCGAGGTCAGGTCCGTGCCGCTTCCGCCGACGAAGCGGGACAAGATAACCGCGTTATCCTTCGCGCTGGCACGCGCGAGGTAATAATTACCCTCGTCGGTGGCGCGCAAGGCGATGCCGGCGACCTGATCGATCTTGCCCGAGACGATATTGAAGGAAACGGTCACATCCGCATTCAGGGTGCGGATACCGTCATAGATGCAGATCGGATAGCGCATGCTGCTGCTGTCGGTGCTTTTCTGAATCAGCACCTTTCCGCGCGGCGCGCGCGGATCGTCCTCGATACGCCAAATGGAGGCTGTCCCCGTCCCGCCCAGCCCCGTGGTAAAACCCAGCGGAGGTTGGCCCGTCGTCATGTCGTTGAATGAAACGACGGTGGGTGGTGTCTGCGCGGGCGCGGCCACGGCCGCCAGGACCAGCGCGAGAAACGCGAGAAGCGCGAACGGTGTTACTGAGTTGCGCACGAACCACCCTCCCGATTACACGGACGGCTCAAGTGAGCTTCATTCCGCCATCCAATTCAAGCACGGTGCCCGTCACGAAGCGATTCGCCATCAGCAACAGAATCCCATCCGCCGTTTCCTCGGGCGTGCCCCAGCGCCGCACGGGATGGCGGGCGACCTTCTCGGCCGTCGCGCGGCGGAAGGCTTCAGGCGCCGTGCGCAGGATGTCCGTTTCCACCAAGCCCGGTGCGATGGCGTTGACGCGCACCGGCGCCAGCTCGACCGCCAGCGCGCGCACCAAAGCTTCCGTGGCGCCGTTTGCGGCGGCACTGGCCGCATATCCGGGCAGGGATTTCCGGTGGGCCTGGCCGGTCACGAACAGAAGCGAGCCGCCCGGCGCGATGCGCGGCGCGCCGTGGCGGGCGGCGTAAAGCTGGGGCAGGAACTTGTTGCGGACCACGGCTTCAAACGCCTCGGGTGGCGTCTCCAGGAACGCGCCCAGCTGGGACCGCACCTTGGCCGAAGGGGCCGTCGGCACGAAGACGGCCAAATGGTCGAAGGCTTCCATGCGCGCGAGGAAGACCGCCATGGAATGCTCCTCGGTCGCATCCAGGCGGAACGCTTCGGCCTTGCGGCCGAGCGCATTCCAAGCACGGTCCAGCCGTTCGACGGATCGTCCGGCGATAACGACCCTGGCATCCGCGGCCAGCGCCGCCTTGGCCGTGGCCAAGCCGATCCCCGTGGAAGCGCCGATCAGGACGATGCGTTGACCCGCGAGCGATATACCGCCACCCGCCGGATCGGGGGCTTTCAGCTCCGGCGCCACTCGTAGCAGGCGATATCGTGCCCGGACTTGATCGTTTCCATCGGCGGATGCGCCGTCTTGCACCGGTCGACGCGCATGGGACAGCGCGCGTAGTAGCGGCAGCCGGTGGTGTCGGCCGCCGGGTTGAAGGCTTCGCCCGCGACCTGGGCGCCGTCGAGGCTTTCGCCCTCGGCACCGACCGTGCCGAGCAGCGCCTTGGTGTAAGGATGCTTGGGCGCGGTGAACAATTCCTCGACCGGCGCGATCTCGACCAGCTTGCCGAAATACATCACGCCGATGCGATGGCACAGATAGCGCGCCACGCGCAAATCGTGAGTGATGAAGATAATGGAGATGCCGAACTTCGTCTGCAGGTCCTTGAACAGATTCAAGATCTGCGCACGCACCGACACGTCGAGTTTCGATACGGGTTCGTCGGCCACCACCAAGCCGGGCGACATCGTCAATGCGCGGGCGATGGCGACGCGTTGCAACTGGCCGCCGGACAGTTCATGCGGATAGCGCGCCTTGAACACCGGCGACAGGCCCGACCGGGTCAGGGCTTCGTCGATTCGCTTCTCGACCTCGGATGGCGGGCAGATCTTGTGGAGCAACAGCGGCGTGCGCAGCGAGGTGCGCACGGTGTGGCGCGGGTTGAGCGAGGACAGCGGGTCCTGGAACACCATCTGCAGGTCGCGGCGATAACGCTTCAGAGCGCGGTCGCCCATGCGCGTGATGTCGACGCCGTTGACGACGATGGAACCGCTCTGCGGTTCGTAGAGGCGCAGGATCGCCTTGCCGATAGTGGTCTTACCGCTGCCGGATTCGCCAACCAGGCCCAGCACCTCGCCGCGGCCGATATCGAAGCTGACCTCGTCGACGGCCTTGAGGTAGGTCGGCCCGCGGGAAAGCGCCGCGCTCAGCCCATCGCGCAGCTTGAAACGAACCAAGAGATCGCGCACCGACAAAAGCGGCGTGTTCTTGTCCACCGGAGCCGCCTTCTCAACCATGGCCATACAGGACGCAGCGAACGTTGCGCCCTCCTCCCACATCGGTCATGGCCGGCGGCTTCGCGCGGCATTCGGCCTTGGCAAATTTACAGCGCGGCTCGAACAGGCAACCGGGCGGCAGATTGCCGGGGTTGGGCAACTCGCCTGGAATCTCCTGCAGACGTTCGGTTTTCGTATCGAGCGCCAAAGCCGAGGCCAGAAGCCCCTGGGTGTAAGGATGCTTCGGGTCGGAGAAGATCTGCTTGGTCGGACCGATCTCGACGATGCTGCCCGCGTACATCACGGCGATGCGGTCGCACAGCATGGCCGCGATCGTCATGTCATGGGTGACATAGAGGAAGCCGCAATCAAGTCGCTTCTGCAGGTCACGGAAGAGCCGCAAGATCTGCCGCTCGACGATATTGTCCAAATTCGTCGTCGGTTCGTCGGCGACGATCAAATCCGGCTCGAACACCAGCACCAGGGCGATCAAGGTGCGCTGGAGCATTCCGCCCGAAAGCTGGTGCGGATACTGACGCATCACGTTGGCGCCGTGCGGAATGCCGACGTCGGCCAAAAGCTTGATCGACGCTTGGCGCCAATTCTTGGCGCGCGCGGCATGCTCCGGCGACTTGGTTCCAGCCCGCTCGAAGACCTGCTTCAAATGCCAACTTATTTTTTTCGATGGATTAAAGGCGCCGACGGGGTCCTGGAAGACCATGGCTAGGCGCGTGCCGCGCATTTCGCGAAAGCGCTCGGCCGATAGGGACAGAAGGTCGGTGCCTAGAAAGTCGAGCGTGTCGGCCTCGGTCACCGCGTTGTCGGGCAAGAGGCGCAGAATCGACATGCCCGTCACGGTCTTGCCGGAGCCCGATTCGCCGATCAAACCGAGCACCTCGCCCTTGCGGACCTCCAGATTGACCTCGCGCACCACGTTCATCACGCGGCCGCCCATCTTGAACCCAGTGGCGAGGTTACGGACGGTCAGGGTCGCGTCGCTCATGCCGCGGACCTCCGGCGCAGGCGCGGATCGAGCAGATCACGAAGTCCGTCACCGAGAAGATTCAAACCGAGGATCGTGACCATGAGGGCGAGGCCGGTGAGCGTCAGCACCCAAGGCCCGCGATGGAAGTAGTCCTTGCCATCGGCCATCATGACCCCGAGCGAGGGCGTCGGCGGCTGCACGCCCAGGCCGAGGAAGCTCAGGCCCGCCTCGATGATGATCGCGAAGGCCAGGCCGACCGTGAACTGCACGAACAGCGGCGCGGCGATGTTCGGCAAGATCTCGCGCACCATGATGCGGATGCGCGACTGGCCCATGACCTGGGCAGCCTGCACATAGGGCTCGGATTTCACGATCATCGTCGTGTTGCGCGCGAGTCGCGCGAAGTTGGGGATGTAGACGATCGCGATGGCCACGATCACGTTCTGCACGCCAAAACCGAGAACGAGCATCAGCATCAGCGCGAGAACGAAAATCGGGAACGAGAACACGAGGTCCACGAAGCGCATGGCGATGGCGTCGAACCACCGTCCGACATAGGCGCTGGTCATGCCGATCAGGGTGCCCAACCCGCCGCCCAGAACCACGCCGACGATACTGATGAGAAGCGAATTGCGCGCGCCGTAGAGCACGCGCGTAAGCACGTCCATACCGAAGGAATTCGTGCCGAACGGATGCGCCCAACTCGGCGGCTGCAGGATCGCCGTGAAGTCCATCATGCTTGGATCATAGGGAGAGAGCGACGGTCCGATGGCGATCGCAAGAAGCACGAACGTCGTGATTCCAAGGCCGACCGCCGCCACGCGGTTCTGCCGCAGCTCGCGCAGGACGGTACCGAACGTCGTTGCGGTCGCCATGGTCAACGAGTCCTTCTTGGATCGAGCAACGCGCAGACGATGTCGACCAGCAGGTTGACGAAGAGAACGCCGACCAAAAATGTCAGCGCGCACGCTTGCACGACGGGATAGTCACGCGCGAAAGCCGCGTCCACCATCAACGAACCCATGCCCGAAATGCCGAAGACGCGCTCGATGATGACCACGCCGCCAAGAAGATAGCGGACCTGCAAGCCCAAGACGGTCACGAACGGGATCACCGCGTTCCGGAAAACGTAATGGACGAACACGAACGGCGCGGCGAAGCCGTACGAGCGCGCGGCGGTGACGTATTCACGGCGTGCCGTCTCGAGGAGCGAAGCACGCAGGATGCGCGCGAAGACGCCCGCCATAGGCGCGGCGATCGCCAACGCCGGCAAGAAACCGCTATGAAACGCGCCGATCCACGATTCGCCCGGCGCCGTGAAACCATAGGACGGGAACCAATCGAGCGAGAGCGCGAAGGCCAGAATCAGGACATAGCTGAACCAGAAATCCGGCATCGAGATGCCGAGCACGGCGATCGATGTCGCCACGGTGTCGGTCAGCTTTCCATGGCGCAGCGCGGCGGCCGTACCGGCGATCAGCGAGATCACGACCGCGATGACGAGCCCGTACATGCCAATGAACAGCGTGATCGGCAGGCGCGTGGCCAAAAGGTCTTTGATGGGAAACTTGCCGGCCAGCGCGATCGATTTGCCCAGATCGCCCTGCAAGACCATCTTGGCCCAAATTCCGAACTGGACCAGGATCGGCTCGTCGAGACCGAATTCCTTGTGGTACGCGGCGATCGTTTCGGGAGTCGCCGATTCGCCGAGCACGGCCAGCGCCGGGTCGCCGGGCGCCAACTTCATGATCAGGAAGATCAGGAACGAACCGACGGCAACGGTCGCAAGCGCGCCGCCGATGCGGATCGTCAGATACCAAAGAAAGCCCATCGCGGCTTTTTAACCTAAAGCTCGCCCCGGCGCCCGAAGGCGCCGGGGCTTGTCCCGAACTGAAAACCGCGGCTAGCCGAGACTGACCGGCGGGAACTGATTGCCGAAACTCTGGGAAGGCAGCGGGACGAAGCCCTTCACCTTCTTCGTCCACATGTTATGGGCGTTGTTGTTCATCGTGAAGATGCAGGGCATGTCCTCGACGACGAGGTCCTCCGCCTTCTTCAAGAGCTCGCCGCGCTTGGCCTGATCGAATTCCACGCGGCTGGCGTCGACCAGCTTGTCGACTTCCGGATTCGAGTACTGGTTGAAGTTGCGCGGGCCGCCGGTACGGAAGCATTCCGGCACGTATTCGTCGGCTTCCACGCGCGCGATCCAGCCCGTGGTCTCGGCCTGAATGTCGTTCGCGCGGAACCGGGAGAACGCCGTGTTCGCCTCGGTCACCTCGATCGTGAACTTGACGCCCAACACCTGATTCACCTGGGCGACAAAGATTTCCGTCCACCGCTTCCACCAGCTCGAGCCCCACGTGATGACCGAGGCTTCGGTGCCGGCCTTGTATTTTGACTTGGCCAGCTCCGCCTTGGCGCGCTCGGGGTTGAAGACGCACAGTTCGCGCGGCTTTTTCTCGAAGGCCCAGGAAATGGCCGGCGGCGTCGCGCCCCACATCGGGCTGCCTTCGCCGAACAAGGCCGCCGCCACGATGGCCTCGCGGTTGGTCGCGAGCGAGAGCGCGCGGCGGAAATGCACGTCGTCGAAGGGGGGTTTCTGGATATTGAGCGCGACGAAACGGAAGTTCAGGCCCGGCGTCTTCGACACGGTGATGTTCGGATCCTGCTGCAGCTTCGGCACGTCGGCGAACGGCGCCGTGCTGGCAATGTCGATCTGGCCGCCCAGAATGGCCGTGATGCCCGACGGCTCTTCCGGGATCAGCGGAATGTCGACCGCATCGAGGTAGGGCAGGCCCTTCTCGAAATATTCCTTGTGCGCGACGAAGCCGATCTTCTCGCCCGGCTTCCACTCCTTGAACTTGAACGCACCCGTTCCGACGGGCGCCTTGGCGAAAGCCTCATCGCCCATCTTCTCGAGCGCCTTGCGCGAGATGATCTGCGCGCCGGTCGTCGTGTTCGTGAAGAACGACAGAAGCGGAACGAACGGCTGCTTGGTGATGAAGCGCACCGTGTACTTGTCCGGCGTCTCGATCTTGTCGATCACCGTGAACTTGGCGCGGTTGGGCGACTTGGTGGCCTCGGCGGCGACGCGCTCGATCGTGAACTTCACGTCGTCCGAGGTCATCTCGTTGCCGTCGTGGAACTTCACGCCCTTGCGCAGCTTAAACTCGTAGGTGGTCGGATTGGGGTTGGTCCACGATTCGGCCAAGTCCGGCACGATCTTCATGTTGCCGTCGAACTTCACCAGCGTGTTGAACATCGTGTTCAGCACGAAGAAGTCGGAGTTCAAGCCGGCCTTCTGTGGATCGAGCGTGTTGACCACGCCGAAACCGAGCAGCGCCGCGCGCAGCGTGCCGCCGCGCGTCTGGCCTAGCGCCACACGGGACAGCATCGGCCCGGTTACGACGGCCATGCCACCGGCGGCGGCTGCACCTTTCAGAAACGAACGACGGCCAACGCCGTTGGAATCATGCATGGTCATACGGATTCTCCCCGTTAGGCCGGACGCGGCGTTGCTTGCCGCCCGGCGCGCTCCCCAGACTTCCTGTGCCGTCCCGGCTGGCCTCCACCGCCGACACGGTCGCATCCATCCACGGCCTCGGACTTCGAGGGTCTTTGCCCTCTTGCGCGTCTCCAAGGCCCACGGGGGGCGAACCAGCCGGCCCGAAGCCAAATGAATCTCGCCCCTCGGACACGTTCTGAAATACTAGACAGGTGGCCTAAAACCCGTCAAGCAACCGGGGGTTTAGATCACGATGCAATTGCCCAAAGCGGCGTTTCGCGGCCCATGCGGGTCGGTTAGCATCCCGCCGTTCCGCCAATCCGACGACCCGAAACGCCCTTGGAGATTCCGTCATGCGCGCAACCTTGGCCAGCCTCGCGGGCCGCGAGTTCGATGTCGCCATTGCCGGCGCCGGCATCAACGGCTGCAGCGCGGCCCAGCAGTTGGCCGCCCTCGGCTATTCGGTCTTGCTGGTCGACAAGGGCGACATCGCCGCGGCTTCGTCGAGCCGGTCCACCCGCCTGATCCATTGCGGCCTGCGCTATCTCGCACCCGGCGGAACCATGTGGGATCTGGTCTCGAGCCCGAAGAAGCTCTCGACCGCGCTGCGCATGACGCGGCAAGCCATGATCGCGCGCAGCGAGTTCGTGAAAACCTCGGAAGCACGCACGCGCCAGGTGAAGTTCGGCTTCCCGATCTATAAGAATGGCGCCTACCGTCCGTGGCAGCTCGACTTGGCCTTCAAGGTCCTGAAGACGCTGGGTCCGACCGACCCGCCGCTGGACTACAAGCGGATGAACGCGAGCGAAGCCAAAGCCTCACCGTTGTTCAGCCGGCTGCGCGATCTCGACCAGCTCGAAGGCGTCGCGATGTTCCGCGAATACCAATTCGACTGGGCGGAGCGCGTGGGCATCGACATGGCGCTGGATGCCGAGCGCATGGGTGCCGTGGTGCGCAACTACACGCCCGTGACCGGGATGGCGCAAGGCAAGGGCGGAAGCTGGACGCTGACCTTGGCCGATACAGCGGGCGCGGAGAAGCCCGTGACCGTAACGGCCAAGTCGGTGCTGAACACGGCTGGCATCTGGATCGACAAGGTCAACAAGCTGGCCGGCGGCACGGCGAAGCGGCGCATCCTCGGCACCAAGGGCGTCCATGTCGTCATCCGTCTGCCGGAAGAGTGCGCGGGCTACGGCGTCATCACGCTGAACCGCAAGGGCGTCGAGCCGGTGTACCTGGTGCCTTGGCGCCAAGGCCTCCATTACATGGGCGTCACCGAAACGGTCTATGACGGCGACATCGACAACATCCGCCCGGAAGACGAGGACATGGACTGGCTTCTGGACGAAGCCAACTATCTGCTGCCGAGCCTCGGGCTGAAGCGTTCCGACGTCCTTTACTCCTGGGCCGGCGTTCGCCCGCTTACCTATGATCCCGATCTGCCCAAGGGCGCGCGCTCGCGCGAGGTGCACGACTTTTCGGGCGAAGGCATGCCGAACGTCTTCGCCATGACGGCGGGACCGCTGACAACCCATCGCTCGGCGGGTATCGAGCTGGCCGGACGGATTCAATCCGTGATCAAGCCCTCGGGCGCGCCCAAGGAGCTGGACTACCGGCCGCGCAAGTTCCCGGACAACCCCTCCTCGCCCGCCCTTCTCAACCACTATCCGGAAATTAAACTGAGCGATCTGCGCCACGCGGCCGAACACGAGCAGCCCCAGAACCTGGTGGATATCCTGTGCCGCCGCGTCGGCGCCGGCTGGACCGAGACCCAGGGCCGCGAAGGCGTGCGCAAGGCGGCGGAAACCGTGGCCGACATCATGAACTGGGACGAGGCGCGGATTCAGAGGGAAGCCGACGACTATCTGTCCTACTTGAACCGCAACCACCGCCGCCCCGGCACCTGAGTTGCCCTCGGGGCAAGACAGGCGCAAAATCCTGGCTTCCTAGCCAGCGCGAAGACGGGAGAGAGAAATGGCCAAGTTGCGCGTCGATTGGCACGGTTCGTTCGCCGTGATCGTGACGCCGTTCAAGAAGGACGGCGCTCTCGACGAGAATGCCTTCCGCCAGGTCGTGGACAATGTGATCGCGGCGGGTTGCCATGGCGTGATCGCCGGCGGCAGCACGGGCGAGTTCTTCCTGATGTCCGCCGATGAACGCAAGCGCGTGCAGGAGATCGCGGTCGACCAGGCCAAGGGGCGCGTGCCCGTCCTGAGCGGGCCGGCCGGTATCCGCACCGAAGACGTCATCGACATGGCCAAGCACGCGCACAAGGTCGGCTGCGCGGGCGGTATGACGCTTACCCCGCTCTATGTCGGCATCGACGAGCGGGAGATCGTCGAATTTTACAAGCGTGTCGCGGGCGAAAGCGGCCTGCCGATCATGCTCTACAACAGCCCGAAATACGTTCAGGCCGTCCTGACGCCGGCGCTGGTCGACAAGCTGGCCGATATCGACGGCGTGGTCGCGATCAAGGACACCTCCTTCGACATGTTCCAGATGAATCATCTGGTGCGCATCGTGGGCGACAAGATCCGCATCTTCGTCGGTCTCGAGAACCTCTATCTGCCCGCCCTCGCGGTCGGCGCGGTCGGCTGCGTCGCCATGGTGCCTCAGGTGATCGGCAAGACGGCCGTCGACATCTACAATTGCTGGCAGAAGGGCGACATCAAGGGCGCGCGCCGCGCGCACGAGATCGTCTGCCGCGTCTATGACCTGTTCGGCGTCGGCAGCGGCTATATCGCCATCAAGGAGTCGATGAACCTGTTGGGCCTACCGGGCGGCTATTCGCGCCCGCCGATGCTGATGTTCACCGACGAGCAGAAGGCCAAGCTGCGCGCGATCTACGAGGAAACGGGCTTCCTGGCCCCGGCCAACGCCGCGCGCCGCGCCGCGGGCGACTGACATTTCGCTTTTCCGGAAGTGCGATGGGGCGTCCGCGAGGACGCCCCGTTTTCGTTTGGGCTAGGGAGAGTTGCGCCGGCCGCGTGCTTCGAAGACGAAGCCCAACAGGTTCATGAGAAGCTGTGCCGCCAAGAAGCCCGTGACGCCGCCGGGATCGTAGTCCGGCGCGACCTCGACCAGATCGAGACCGACCACCTCGCCCTGCCGCGTCAGCCCCTGCAGCAGCTCCAGGATCTCGTAATAGAGGAAACCGCCGTGGCTCGGCGTGCCCGTGCCCGGCGCGATCGAGGGATCGAACCCATCGATGTCGATCGTGCAGTAATAGCGCACCCCCTTGGGAATGCGCTTCAAGACGCCTTCGGTGCCCAGCCGCCGCACGTCGCGCACCGACAGGATGTCGGAACCCGCCTTGCGCGCCGCGTCATAGTCCGACTTGTTGGAAGACGAGACGTTGCGGATGCCCATCTGGGTCAGGCCGGTGACGTGCTTCATCTCCGACGCGCGGCGCAAGGGATTGCCGTGGCCGTAGCGGACACCGTGCCGTTCATCGACGAAATCCAGATGCGCGTCGATGTGGATGATGTGGACCGGCGCCTGGTCGTCATAGGCGCGGATGCAAGGGATGTGGACGGAGTGGTCGCCGCCCAGCACCACCGGCATCGCGCCGGCCTGCAGGATCTTGCGCACGCCGAACTCGATGTTCGCGTGGCTCTTGATCGTGTCGGTGTGAACGATGTCGGCATCGCCCATGTCGACGATGCGGACCTTGTCGACCGGCAGATAGACGACGTCGTCCTCGAAATCGTAGGCGCCACCATGGCCGAAGGAGAACAGCGTCGACGCCTCGCGAATCGCACGTGGGCCAAAGCGCGCGCCGGCGCGGTACTGCGTGCCCATGTCGAAGGGCGCGCCCAGCACGGCCACGTCGGCGTCGATCTTGTCCCAGTCCAGACACACCGGCTGCTTGCCGAAGGTGCAGTGCCCGACGAAGGGCAGGTTAAGCCGGCCGGTCTCGTAGGTGTTCTTGCTCATCAGCGCACGTCCAATTCGCGATCGCCGCCGCCCACCAGCATCGTCAGGCCGGACGGTGTCATGGCGTAGGTGCCGCCCTGCATGGTGCCGATCCCCTCATCGATGAGGGCGAGAGAGGCGTGAAGGACGAAGACCATGCCGGGTTCGAGCCTGCGGTCGAAACCGCGGCTGATCTGGAGCGATTCCAGCCACACGGGCGGGAAGGCCGCGCCGATGCCGTAGCCGAACCGCATCATGGCCGTGTGTTCGAGACCCTCGCGGCGCAGCGGAACATAGGACGCCTCTTCCACGTCGGCGACCGGCACGCCCGGCTTGATCACTTTCAGCGCGGCCTGCAACGACTCGCGCGTGATGCGGTAGACGTCGCGCGCGCGCTTGCTGGGCTCGCCCGCGGACATCGTGTGGCAGCAGACGGTGTGATAGCGATTCGAGACGCCCGCGAACTCCACGTGCACAAGCTCGCCCGGCTCGATCACCCGGTCGCGTGGCGTGCCGTGGCCGCCCGCGCTGCGCGGACCGCCGGTCAACTCCGTTGGGATCGACCAGTAGTCCGAGCCCGCACTGCGCATCGCACCTTCCAGCGCCGCGGCCAACTGGATCTCCGTAATACCGGGCTTGAGCGCTTTGCGCGCGGCCTCGAGGCCGATATTGGTGAAGCGCGCGGCTTCCTCCACATAGACCATCTCGCGCGCCGACTTGATGTGGCGGATGTCGCCCAGTAGCTCGGTCGCGTCCACGATCTCGGCCGGCGCCAGCGCCTTGCGGAGCGCATCGCCCAGCGCGAACGGCAGGGCAAAAGATTGGGTTTCAATGGCGACTTTACCGCCCTTGAGGCCCTTCTCGCGGGCCAAGCCCGCGATGCGCTCCGCCGCGTTCTCCGCATGCAGGCGATAGGTGCGGACATCCTTGATCCAAGTGCATTCGGTCGCCAGCAGCTCGTCCACGTCGCGGACGATCAGGCTGGGCTCTCCGCCGTCGGTCATGAAGATCAGGGCCTGGGGGCTGTTGGCGGCAACCCAGGAATCGTAGCCGCCGAGATAATAAAGGTGTTCCGGCGCCACGGAGATGCAAGCGCCGATCCCCGCTTTCTTCAACGTCTGGCGCGCGCGCTCCATGCGCTCGCGGAAATCGGCCTCGGGAAACGCGGCGTATTTCGATGCCATGATCCTGTTCCTTCCGTCGCGGTCGCCTTCAAGTGGAGCCAACGCGGGCGGCCACGTCAATCGGCCGCCCGCGCGATATCAGTCGATCACGTTCAAGTCGTTCGGGAATTTGGACAGGATCGAGGCGCCGTCCTCCTTGAACAGGAGGCTTTCGATCATGAAATACATGCCCGTCTGGCGTGGATAGAAGAACTGGTTCTCGTAGTTGATGCAGGTGCCCGGCACGAATTTCTGGTCGTGGTTGCCTTCATCGAGAAGATCGAAGACGAAGTTGCCGACCCAATCCGGCGGCATGGCGACGCCCATTTCATAGCCGCCGATCCAACCGCGCTCCTCCCAGATGCCGGCTTTTTTGTAGTAGTCGAGCAGCGCCTTGGCCAAATCACCGACGCGCAGGTTCGGCTTGATCATCTGGCGGATGATGTCGATCGAGGCCAGCGAGGTCTTGGTCATCTCGCGCACGTCCTTGGCCGGCTCGCCCATGGCGAACGTGCGCGCCAGGTTGAGATGATAACGGTTATAGACGCCGCACAAGTCGACGATGACGATATCGCCCTTCTCGATCTTCTTCCGCGACGACATGGCGTGCGGGCTGTTCGACTTCTTGCCGGACAGGACCGGCATGGTCAGGCCCGTGTTCTCGCCGCCCGCGGCCGCCAAGCCGCGCACCATCTCGCCGTAAACCTCCAGCTCCGTCGCACCGACGCGCAAGGCGGCGGCGGCGGCCTCCATGCCCTTGTCGGCGATGCGCCCGGCCTCTTCCAGGCACTTCACCTCCAGCGGCGACTTTACCCACCGCACTTCGCGCATCACATCGCTACCGTCGACGATGGTGGCGCCCGCCGCCTTGAAGCGCGCCTCGAACCGCTCGCTGATCACGCGTGTCGGACGGTAGCTATAGAGCTCCAAACCGACCCGCACGCGATCCTTCAGCCAGCCCGATTCCTTCAGTTCGTTGGCGATGAACTCGGTACCGTCACGCGTCACCTTGGGGCCCGAAGAGGGAAAAATGCGCGTGTCGGTGGAATGGGTGCAATAGCGGGTGATCAAGATCTCGCGGATCGTGTCGAACAGGATGTAGTGGTCATGGTCGACATGGATCGCGATACCGCTGGTGCCCGGCCACTGCTTGGGGCTTTGGGCCTGATACCACTCGCACTGATAACCGCTGAGATAGTTCATGCTGGCCGGGTCGCCGACCCACAGAAGGTCGATCTTCTCCTTGGCCATGCGCTCGCGGACACGCTTTAGACGCGCCTTGTACTCCGCCGCCGGGAAAGGCTGTTCGGGGGTAGGGAAGCAGTTCTGAAGCACGTCTTCCTTATTGGTCATGGCACACCTTGATCGGCGATCGGGGCGCGCATCTTGCCCCCCGGGTTAAGGGACTTCAACGCATTGCCTTTCAGCCCATCCGGGGCTCTTCTTGGATTGTCGGGGCGGGTAACCTTTGTTAAGAACCGGCGGCCGGCTGAAGACCGCGCGCCAGAATCCCGGCATATCGGATTACCTCTCCGGCAACGATCGAAACCGTTGGATCACGCAAGAAACGCGATGACGATACTTCCAGCGGTTTCGAGCCCTCTCTCCATGCGAGCCTCGAACCGCCCATGACCCCGCCGTTCCGATCCGGGCCTCGATGACAGCCCTCGTCCTCGACACCTTCGCTTACTTCACCGTCCTGCTGCGCGGCTTCATCCTGGCCGCTCAGTCGTTGACTGTCGGCGGCGTCATCTTTGCCGCGTTCCTGCTGATCCCCGTCGGCGGGCGCCTGGATGCCGACGAGGACAGCGCCTGGCGCGCGGCCCGGCGTCTGGTCACGGTCTCGGCCTTGGCGTTGGCTTTGATCGAGGCCTTGGCGCTGGCCCAGATGGTGTTCGTGCTTGTGCAATCGACCGAGATGCCCGCCGTCGACGCGCTGGGCTCCAGTTATGCCGTCAGCCGGGTCACGAGCGCCGCGGCCGCGTTGGGGATCGCGCTGCTGGCGCGCATCGGGCTGCGCCGGATGCTGCCTTGGATTGGGCTTCTAGCCGCAGTGATCATCACCGGCTCGACTGCCACCAGCCACGCCGCGGCCCGCATGGGGCAGCGCGATATCCTGCTGGCCGCCGACGCGCTGCACCAGCTGGGCGCGGCCGCTTGGATCGGCGGTATCCCTTACTTCCTCCTGACCTTGCATCGTTGCCGGACGGGCGAAGCCATTCGCACCGTGGGGCGGCGCTTCTCGGTCATGAGCATGATCAGCGTGGCCACTCTCGTCGCGGCCGGCGTTCTGATGTCGCTGGCCTATATCGACAGTCTCCAGGCCCTGTACGGCACGGCCTATGGCGCCATGCTGATGACCAAAACCGCGCTGTTCGGCTGCGTTCTTCTGCTGGGCGCCCTGAACTATGGCGTCGTCGAGCGCGTGCGGCGCAATCCGATGACATCGATCGCGCGGCTGCGCCGCTTCGCCGAGGCGGAGGTGGCCATCGGCATCACCGTGCTGTTCATGGCCGCGTCGTTGACGTCCATGCCGCCCGCCGTGGATCTGCCTTCCGACCGTCTAACGATCGGCGAGTTGACCGAGCGCCTGTTGCCGGGCGGCCCGCCGCGCCTGGTCAGCCCGCCCCGTTCCGAATTGAGCAACCTGACCATGGAGCAGCACGCCGAGCGCGCGGCCTTGGCGCAGCGCTCCGTGGAGTCCTTCAACCTGGCCGACACCGACCCCAACCTGGCGCGGACGGACGGCGACCGGGCCTGGTCCGAGTTCAACCACAACTGGGCCGGCATCTTCGTGCTGGCAATTGGCCTTTTGGCGCTGGCCGAGCGGACCGGACGCGCGCGGTGGGCACGTCATTGGCCGCTCGTTTTCCTGGGGCTCGCGGCTTTCCTCTTCATCCGGTCGGATCCATCGAATTGGCCGATGGGCGACAACGGCTTCTTCGAGAGCTTCGCCGACACGGAATCGCTGCAACACCGGCTGATCGTCTTGCTGGTGGTCGCGTTCTCGTTCTTCGAATGGGGCGTGCGGACCGGCTATGTGAAATCGCCGCGGGCGGCACTGGTGTTCCCCGTCCTGACCGGCATCGGCGCCGCGTTCTTGCTGACCCACAGCCATGCGCTCAGCAATTTCAAGGACGCCCTTCTGGTGGAATACTCCCACCTCATGATCGGTTTCCTGGGCGTGGTCGGGGGCTGGTCACGCTGGCTCGAACTGCGGCTGCCGCCTGAAAATGCCGCCATTCCGTCCTGGATTTGGCGCATCTGCTTCGTATTGATCGGACTGATCCTGATCTTCTATCGAGAGACTGCCGCCCTGTGATCAACGACATCATCGTCCGTATCGTAGAAACATGTCGCGCGAAGGCGCCGGCTGTCCTCGCGATTGCGCTTCTGGTGACCACGGGCTTGGGCTGGTACGCCGCCACGCACTTGGCGATGAACACCAACACCGACGACTTGATCGCGTCGGATACCCCGTGGCGCGCGCGCGAACGCGCGTTCGATGCGGCATTCCCGCAAATGACCGATCGCACGGTCGTCGTCATCGACGGCGCCACCGCCGATTTGGCCGATGACGCGGCCCAAGCCCTGGCCGACAAGCTGTCAGCCGACAAGTCTCTGTTTAGGACCGTGTACAGGCCCGACGGCATCCAATTCTTCCGCCAGTACGGCCTTTTGTTCCTCTCGGTCGACGAGCTTCAGAAGGTCGCCGATCAGCTCATCGAGGCTCAACCGCTGTTGGGCACGTTGAACGCCGATCCCAGCCTGCGTGGCGTGTTCGGCACGCTCAACTTGGCGCTGGAAGGCGTCGAACGCGGGGTGATCAAGCTGTCGGGCTTCGAGCGTCCCATCGCGGCCTTCGCGGATTCGATCGAATCGGTGGTGAAAGGGCAGCCCAAGCCCGTGTCGTGGCAGACCATGCTGACGGGACGGACACCTGGTCCCTTGGAGCTGCGGCGCTTCGTCCTCGTCCAAGCGGTCTTGGACTACAACGCGCTCCAGCCCGGCGAGAAGTCGAGCAACGCCATCCGCGCCGCCGCGCAGGAGCTGAAACTGACGCCCGAGAACGGCGTGCGCGTGCGCCTGACCGGCAGCGTTCCCCTGTCCGACGACGAGTTCGCGACCGTCGCCGAGGGCACTGGCCTCGCCACCGTGGCCTCGATCGTGCTGGTCTCGGTGATTCTCTATCTCGCCCTGCGTTCCGGCCGCCTCATCCTCGCCGTACTCATTACGCTGGCGTCAGGCCTGATCGCGACCGGCGCCTTCGCGGCAGCCACGGTCGGCGCGCTCAACATGATCTCGGTCGCGTTCGCGGTCCTGTTCGTGGGTATCGCGGTCGATTTCGGCATCCAATTCTGCATGCGCTATCGCGACGAGCGGCACCGTCACGACGCGTTGCCGAACGCGCTACGCCGCACGGCCTCCATGATCGGCGCGTCACTGGCGCTGGCCGCCTTGTCTACGTCGCTCGGCTTCCTGTCGTTTCTGCCGACGGAATACGCGGGCATCTCCGAACTGGGCATCATCGCCGGCGGCGGCATGGTGATCGCTTTGATCATCACTCTGACCGTGCTGCCCGCGCTGATCACGGTGCTGCGTCCGGGGGGGGAGCCGGAGCCAATCGGCTTCGCGCGCGCCGCCGCGCTGGATGCATTCCTGTTGCACCGCCGGAAGACGGTGATCGCGGCGGCTTGCGTGGCCGCGCTGGGTTGTGCCGCCTTGCTGCCGTTCCTGCGCTTCGACTTCAACCCGCTCAACCTGAAGGACCCGGACACCGAATCGGCCGCGACGATGTTCGAGCTGATCGCGGACCCGAACACGTCCCCGTTCACGGCCGATGTGCTGGCGCCGTCCCTCACCGACGCCCAGGCTTTGGGCGCGCGCATGAAGGCTCTACCCGAAGTCGAACGCACACTGACTCTGGCCAGCTTCGTGCCCGATGACCAGGACCAGAAGCTGCCCATCATCGAAGATCTGAACATGCTGCTGGGGCCCACGCTGTCGCTGCCGCCCATCGGCGCGCCCCCCACGGACGAGGAAATCCGCGCCGTCATGACCGACTGCGCGGACCGGCTGGAACGCTTGGCCAACGGCGGCACGGAGGCGACGCAGCGCCTTGCGAGGGGCTTGCGCGCTTTGCTGGCGCAGAACCCGCTGCCGATCGATGCGCTGAATCGGGCACTTTTGTCGGGCCTGGACCGGCGCGTGGGCGCGTTGCGCGATGCGCTGCAGGCAGGGCCCGTGACTCTGGAAACGATACCGGACGATTTGCGGCGAAACTGGATCACCAAGGATGGCCAGGCGCGGCTCGAAATCTCCCCCAAGGGCGACGTGCGCGACAACGACGTCATCCGGCGCTTCGCCAAAGCCACCCTGTCCGTCTCACCGGAGGTAACCGGCAGCCCGATCACGATCCTGGAATCGGGCAATACGGTGGTGCAGGCGTTCAAGGTCGCGGGCTTGGCCGCGTTCGTCACCATCACGCTGCTGTTGGCCGCCGTTCTGCGCCGCGTCCGCGACATTCTCCTCGTGCTGGCGCCGCTCGCCCTCGCCGGGCTTTTGACCGCAGGGACGATGGTCGTCTTCGGCATGCCGCTCAATTTCGCGAACATCATCGCCTTGCCGCTTCTGCTCGGCATCGGTGTCGCGTTCGACATCTATTTCGTGACCAATTGGCGGGCCGGGCGCGGCAACCCGCTACAATCGAGCCTGGCGCGCGCCATTCTCTATAGCGGCCTGACCACGGGCGTGGCGTTCGGCAGTCTGGCGCTCTCCACCCATCCGGGAACATCCGGCATGGGCGTGCTTTTGGCGCTGATGCTGGCTTACGCGCTGTTCTGCACGCTGCTCGTGCTGCCGGCCCTGCTCGGGCCGCCGCCGAAGGAAGAGCCGGCGCCGCGGAAATCCGGCCTGGACTAGGCCGATTTCTGCAGAGCCTGGATCTTTTGCTCCAGGGTCTTGATCAAGGCCTCGATGCCGCCACGGGCGATGATCGAGGTGAACTCGGAACGCCGGCGCGACACCTCGCTCAGCGTGCCGTCGATGAACACGTCGATGATCTGCCAACGATCGCCATATTTCCGCATGAGGTAATTCATGCTGACCGGCGAGCCGTTGCTTTGGATCAGCTTGCTTTCGACGATCAGATTGCTCTGCTGCATCGGCACTTCGTTGCCGACCTCGAAACGCTCGCCGCCGTAGCCGTTGAACTGTGCCGCATAGCTGGCCACCGTGAAGCGCCGGAACACGTCGAGAAGACGCGCCTGCTCGTCGGGCGAAAACTTGGCCCACTGGGGACCGATGGCCAAGCGGCCCATGTCGTTCAGATTAAAAGTCTTGTCGACCACCGGCTCGAGCTTGGCGTAGCGCCCCTGATAGCCGAGCGTCTTGGCCTGCTTCATCACGCCGAGAAGCGTGGCGTAGAAGTTCTCGATGGTCGCCTTGGGGGTCTCTTGCGCCATGGTTTCGGCTGGCGCGAGCAACGGCAGAGCCAGAAGCAGGCCTAACGCGGCAATCACGTGCCGCCGCCGCGCCAAAGTGCCGCTTAGGCGCAATCCAAGATGCAATAGATTGAATGTCATAAAGCTTCGAAGCGTCTGGACGCAGTTCTTGCGCCAGCCACTTTCGCCGGGCCTCGGACGGCCCGGGAACAATGGCTAACGGCCTGATGCTATGATCGAAGCATAGGTCCGGCAACCAAAATGAAGGGGGCATCCCCGAGGGCCCAAGGCCCCCGGGAGAAATGCATTTTTACTGGGCCGCGACGCCTTTCGCGGCCTTTTCGGCGAAGTGCGGCATAACTTCGTCGATGAACAGGCGCAGCGAACGCTTCGCCACGTCATGGGGCAGGCCGTAGGTCATGCTGAACAGAAAAATGTCGCAGCCGATGGCCTCGTACTTGCGCAGGTGCGAGACGACCTCCGGCGGCGTGCCGAACACCATGCTCGTCCGCACCGCGTCGGGGTGATAGATCGCCTTGTCCATGGCGTCCTCGAAATTGATCAGTTCGGGGAAGCCGTTGTGGACGTCGCCCAATTGACGGAACAGATTCTCGAAGCCACGGCCGTAGCGGATGGAACATTCCACCGGCACCTTCCATCCATCCGGAGCGTCATAGACGCAGGCACGGCGCAGGATCGACCAGCGCGGGCGGCGATAGCCGGGATTGTCCGCGATCGCCTTCTGCAGCTTGGTCGACAGCACTTCGCATTCAGCAAAGGGCTTGGACAGCGGCGTCGACATGATGTCGCAGCCGTTTTTGATCGCGAAATCGAACGTGTCCGGGTCGCGGGCCGCGATCCAAGTCGGAATCGGATTCTGGATCGGCTTGGGCACGCTGGTCGCCTTGGGCCACTGCCACAGCTCGCCGTCATGGGCGTAGTCGCCCTGCCACATCTTGAAGATGGCTGGCACCATCTCACGCATGTAGGCGCCGCCCTTCTGCTGGACGATGCCGCCGGCCATGCGGTCGAACTCATGCTGATAGGCGCCGCGGCCGATGCCCAGCTCGATGCGGCCATTGGTCAGCACGTCGGCCAGCGCGGCCTCGCCCGCCAGACGGATAGGATGCCAATAGGGCGCCACCGCGACGGCCGTCCCCAAACGGACGTTCTTGGTGTAGGCGCCCCAGTAGGACAGGAGCTGGAACGGATTGGGGCCGATCACGAATTCGATTGTGTGATGCTCGGCCGCATAGACCGAATGGAAGCCGCCCGCGTCGGCCATCTGGACAAGCTCCAGGACCTCTTCGTTGACCTGCTCCATACTCTGGCTGGGGTCCTGACGCGTCAGGTCGATCGCCAATCCGAATTTCATGCTTCGCCTCCCTTTTTCCCGCGCGCCTTTCGAGCGCGTCGTGGAGCGGGCGGTTGCCGGCCCGCTGGGGTTTTCCTAGCAAGAGGCAGGGGGCGGACCTATCGGCGAACCTGGGAAATCCCGGCGGCCGGGTTCCTATGAATCATAGGAACGGTCAGGCAGGCTTGAGCGGCTCCATCATGCGTCGGAGACGCAAAGCCAGATCCAGGCCGAAGCGGGAATCAGGGTCTTCCAGGCTGACATTGAACAGCTCGGTCACCCGGGACAGGCGATAACGCAAGGTCGTAACGTGAATTCCCATGGCGTCGGCGCAGGCCTGATAGCGGCAACCGCTGGCCAGGAACGCCTCCAAGGTAGGGACCAGATCGCCGCCGTGGCGGCTGTCGTAAGCCAGGATCGGGCCCAACCGGTCCTGTACAAAGCGGCGCATGGCTTCACGGTCCATGGCGGACAAGAGAAGCGCATAGGGGCCGAACTCGGATTCCGCGATCAACCCTCGCTTGCCGAACATCCGTGCCAAATTGATCGCGCGCCGGCAGGCTTCCCGCGCGGCGGCGAAATCCTCCAGGCGATAGCAAACGCCGCTGGCCGCCACGATGGCACCGTCGAAAAACGCCTGCGCCTCCTCGGTGACCCGGCTCGCCAAGCGCGACCACGAACGGTCGTTTTCGCCATCCGAACCGGGCACCACGACGACGGTGTCGCCGCCATCGGCGGCGGCACGGGCATCGGGGCGAACGATCCGCGCCGTGCGGGTGAGATTGCGCAGAAAATGGGAATCGTCCGTGGCGGCGCCCGTCGTGGATGCCGCGGCAACCAAGAGGCGCGTGGGGCGATCGAGCGGAAGGTCGAACTGTCTCGCGCGGGCGATCATATCATCGCGGTTGTTCCATTCGCCCCGGAACAATTGCCCCAACAGATCGGACAGCGAACGCGTCTCGACGCGAAAGCTGATCAGGCCGCGCATCATCTGCACCGCCAGCGCGAATTTGACCGCGTTGGCGATCAGCAGTTCCAGATCATCGAGCGGGTCCGTACCGGGAAAGACGATGAAAGCGCCCACCCGTTCACCGTCGACGGTCAACGGAGCGACGTTCGCGGCCGCTACGAAGTCGATGCCGCAGGCACGCAGATCGATGGCACGCTCGGCATCCGACGGCTCGAAGGTGCGGGCGAACGTGGTGAGATGGCGCGCCGCCTTTGATGTCAGGGTGTCGCGCCACGCGGCTTCGGGAAAACGGTCGGGTGCCGGCGATCGCCCGCACACCACCTGTCCCGCGGTCGCGTCGACGACGATGAACGGATGGGGCAGCAGGGTCTCGATCGTGGCGGACACGCCGCGCAGCGTGCTGTCGTGCAAGACCACGTCCATCAGACGCGCGTGTGCGCCGAGCGCTTTCTGAAGCTTATCCGCCTGAGCCTGCTCGGAACGGAGACGGTTCCCCTTCTCGACCGCGAGACGCGCCAGGCTGGTGACGGCCTCGAGAAAGGCCAAATCGTCTTCGCCCACTTCGACCCGCTGGCGCGACTGGACCGACAGCACCATGGGACGGCCGTTTCCGTCCGAGACATTCAGGGGAAACAGGGCCGCCGTGACATAGCCTCGGCTGCGCGCGTCCTCGCGATAGCCTGGATAGCGCTTGTCGCTACGCGCGTCGTCGATCACCAACGGGCGGTTTTTGGCGATCACGGCTAGGGTCGGGCTGGTGTCGAGCTGCCAGCGGCGCGCGTAGTCGACCTTGGGCTTGGCATAAGGATCGTAGTTGGCGATCAGGACCGAGTACCCCTCGTCCCGATCGATCGCCATGATGCCGCTGGATGTCCAGGACGAGTGGCGACAGACCGCGGTCGCGATGCGGCCCAGCACGGTCACGAGATCGCCTTCCGAACTGACATCGCTCGCGATCTCGCCAAGGCTTTTCAGCCGATCGGCCAGATCGTCGTCCGGGGCGCGCCGTTTGCCCCCGCGCAGGGCGATTCCTTGGCTCATGCAGACCGATTGCCCCGATCCACGTTCGCGCCGGGGGTCCGGCGGGCTTGCGGCCCCATTCTAGGGCTAGAACGGCCAGGGATATATGGGAGGCCCTTCGGCCAAAACCGAGGCGATCTAAGCCTTGGCTTTCGAATCGAGCGCCAGCCGCACCGCCTGGGTGCGATTCGAGGCCCCCAGTTTGCGCATGATGTTGCCGACATGGACCTTGACGGTCACCTCGCGGATCGCGAGGTCGCGCGCGATCTCCTTGTTCGACTTGCCTTGGCACAGGAAGTCCAACACATCGCGCTCGCGGTCGGTCAAGGCATCCAGGCCCGGTGCCGCGCCAGGCTCGGCACGGCTGCCGGAGCGCGCGCGTTCTTCCATGAAAATGGAGGGCACGTATGTCTCTCCGGAAAGCACCAACCGCAAGGCGGCCAGCATCGCCTTGCCGCTCAGCGTCTTCGGAAGGTAGCCGCTCGCACCGCGGTTCAGCGCTCCCATGATGTCTTCACGGCCGGTTCGGCCGGACAAGACGACGACGGGAACATTCGGGTGGCGCGCGCGCATCTGCTCGAGTCCCGCCGTCCCATTCATGCCGGGCATAGCCAAGTCGAGGATGATCAGGTCGGTGGCGGCCATCTTGGCCGCGGTCAAAGCCTCGTCCAATGTCGCGGCCTCCACGACCGCGACGTCGGACGCAAGGCGCTCCAGATGGAAACGAAGACCGCTTCGCACCAGTTCATGGTCGTCGGCAAGAACAACGCGCATCGACCTGACAGCCAGCCCCTTTTTCGGTCTCAGGCAAAAGTATAAGTCCATCTCGTACCAACGTACACCCGCCCCTTACGACCATGCCTCGCGAGAGTTTTGCCGTCCGGCGCCACGGATAATTGTCACAGCCGTGGGCTTCACTCCAACGGACGGCCATGGGACACCTCGACATCGCCAGCGGAACTCCAAACGCGCTTCGCACGGCGGTCGCTTGCGTGGCGATGGTCGCCACGACGCTCGGTGCCTTGCCCCGCGTGGCCGCGGCCGCGGATTCGCGGCCGGCGGTCCAGCTGGCCTACGCCGTACCGGGTCCCGTCGCCGTCACAAGCGCGCCCGCCTACCCCACGCCATTCGCGCGTGCCGCCTTCCGCGCCGTGGATGCCGAGCTGTTTCCGAAATGGCACGCCGCCGTCGCCCGCACGGATCTTCAATTGAACGGCGTTTCGCCCGCGTCGATGTCTGCCGGCCAGGCCGCGACGATCCGAGACGCCTTCAACCGCATCGTCGAACAGGCGGCGGCGCAATCCGGGCTCGACCTATTGGTGGCGGCGAACAAGTTGATCAACGCGGTGCCCTACCGGACCGACCAGGAGATTTACGGCGTATCGGATTACTGGGCCACGCCGATCGAGATGCTGGCCGCAGGCGGCGGCGATTGCGAAGACCATGCGATCGCCAAATTGGCGGTGCTGAAGCGGGCCGGCGTTTCCGCGGACAGGCTTCGCCTAGTGGTCGGCATCGACACGGCCACTGGTAAAGCCCACGCCATGGCCGTGGCCGAGTTGGACGGGATTGCCTACGTGCTCGACGGCCGGACGAACCGAGTCGTCGCGTGGGGCGGCCCCGAACTGCATTTCAAGCCGCTTTACGCGGCCGGCTTTCGCGGGGCGTGGATCTATCGCTCCTAGACCGCTTCAGCCGCGATGGGCGGCCATACGGTCGATCATTGCCACGAGCTTCCTCAGGTCAACGGGCTTCTTGAGGACGGGCGGGTCCTGACTGAAACCGGTCATGCCCAGGTCGATCTGCCCTGTCACCACGATGATCGGCAATCTCGCATCGGCCGTGCGAAGTTTCGCGATCAGCATATGCCCGTCACCGCCCGGCATCCGGATATCCGTAATGACCAGGTCCGCGGGATCGTGCGCGTGGGATCTAAGGGCTTCCTGGCCGCCATGGGCGATTGTCGCCCGATGACCCTTTCTGGTCAGAAATTCGCCGATCACGCTGGCGGCCAGCGGCTCGTCGTCGACGACCAGAATATGCAGCGGGATGCTCACGCTTTGCCATCCTGCTTGGTCATACGGCGTTCCCGCCTGGACCCGAACCCCGGATCGACCGGCAAGGAGATGGTAAAACGCGCACCTTTCTCCGTATTTGCCGCCGTGATCGCTCCACCCATCGATGTGACGATCGCATACACGATTGAAAGCCCAAGCCCCGTTCCCTTGCCGGGGTCCTTGGTCGTGTAGAACGGCTCGAAAATATGCTCGAGCACGTCGGGGGCGATACCACCTCCAGTATCGGTAACCCGGATATCGATCGTGTTCGTCTTTCGGTCGTCGACCAATTCGAGTTCGACCTCACCCTGGGCCGCGCCTCGGCCGCGTTGCTCCAGCACGGCATCCTTGGCGTTGTTCAGCAAGTTGATCACCACCTGCTCAAGCCGCAGCGGGTGACCCAAAACCGGCCGGCATGCGGGCGGGACGCTGGTGGACAGCCCAATTTCCGACAGACGCAATTGCTCTGACACGAGCCGAACGGCCGCGCGTGCGCTGTTTGAAGGGTCGAACGGCTCGACCTCGACCCGATCCTTCCGGCTGAAAATGCGCATGTGATTGATGATCTCGGCCATGCGCTTGGTCTGGCCACTGATGACTTCGAGTTGCTGCGCCTGGTGCTCGGGATCGGCGCCGTCTTCTTCCAGAAGGATCAGGCAACTGTCCGCGGCCATGCGGATGATGTTAAGCGGCTGATTGAGTTCATGGGTCAAACCCGACGCCATCTCGCCGAGCGTGCTGAGCTTGGACACCTGGGCCAGTTGGGCCTCGACCTGTTTGCGCTCGGTCACATCTTCGAAGATAGACGCCACGCTAGCGATCTGTCCCGAGCCGTCGCGGACACCCATGATCATTTCCCGGCACCAGAATGCTTCTCCGGTTTTCCGGTGCTCTTGCCGTTCGCCGCGCCACGTCTCTCCTGAAAAGACGGCCTCCCGGATGGCCCGGCTTTGACCGTCCCGCGCCTTGCGGTCCGCCCAACGCAACATATGCGCGCCCACGAATTCATCCCGGCGGAACCCGGTCATTATTTCGTGCGCTTGGTTGGCGTACTCCACCAGCCCGTCCGCACCGGCGATGATGATGGCATTCGGGCTTTGCTCCACGACACCGGAGAGCCGGCGCCTGTCCTTTTCGGCTCGCTCGCGCTCGACGGCTGCTGCCAACACGTTGGCCACCGCGCGGAGAAAATCCGCGTCTTGCACCGAAAAGTCGCGCTGGTGCCGCGTATATGCGGAAATGGCGCCGAAAGGGCGTTCGGGAGGGCCGATAGCGATGCTCAGCCCGCTGATCACGCCTTGGGCCTTAAGGGACGGGGGCAGCTTGAACCGTTCGTCCTTCGCGGTATTCGCGATGATGACCGGCCGCCGCGACTTGAGAGCGTAGCCGGCGGGAACGCTCTCGTTGTTGGGAAACACGCTCTTCCCAATCGACTCTTCCGGCCAGCCGCGCGACGCGATCAGGCGCAGTGTCTCATGATGGGCATCGAGCTCGAGCACGCTGACCAAGTCAGCCGAAAGGGTGATGGCGACAGCCTCGACGGCGGCCCCGAATAAGGTGGACAACGTGCCGGCGCCGAGCGCGTGTTGGCCCAAGGCAACGACGGCGGATTGCTGTCGCGCCAGCGCGTCCAACTCGACCTCGGCGAGTTTGTGGTCGGTGACGTCCATCGCCACGCCATCCCACACCACGGCGCCGTCTTCGCGTTTGTGGGGCTGAGCCCAGAAGTGAATCCATTTGAGCGCGCCGTCGCGATGACGGACGCGGCATTCCATCTCCCACGGCTCCATGGTGCGCGCCGAATGCAAGGCCAGCGCATCGTGCTCGCGCTGCTCAACCTCCGTGGCCACGGATTGGAATGGCGTCGGGTCGGCCATCAGCTCCTGCGCCGAATAACCGACCAGGTCGCGCACACGCGAACTGATGAACGGATATTCGCACCGCCCTTCGGGATGCTGGATACGCCGGAAGACCACGCCCGGAAGGTTCGTGGCCAGGCTTTCCATCTGGCTCGCCGTTTCGCGCGCGGCCTGCTCCGCCAGCGTTCGGCCGGTGACATCGAGTACGAAACCGTTCCAAGCCACGGCACCCTCGGGCAGTGGGTGCGGCCGAGCGTGGACATGGACCCATCTGATCTGGCCATCCTTGCGGCGGATGCGTCCTTCCCAGACCCACGGCTGCATGCTCGCCGCGGATAGTTCGGCGCCTTTGTCGTGCCAGTCTTGGTCTTCCGGCAGCGCCGCGTTGCGAAACGGCGCCGGATCGGCCATCAGCTCCTCGGCCGAATAACCGTAGATGTCTTTCACCCCCTTGCTGATATACGGGAAGGTCACGCGGCCGTCGGTATGTTGGATGCGCTGATAGATGACACCGGGAATGTTGGACGCCAGGCTTTCCAATTGCGCCGTGCGTTCGCGCAATTCCTGGTCGGTCTTCCGGTAACGCGTCACGTCCAGCGCGATTCCGTCCCACGCCACCTCACCGTTCTCCAGAGTCCGCACGCCGGCCAGGGTTTGAATCCACCGTGTCTCGCCTTGCGGCGTACGCATGCGGTACGTCAGGTCGAACGGCGCCATCCGGCGGACCGAGACGGCCACCGCCTCTTCCCAGGTTGGCCGGTCGTCGGGATGGATGGCGCTGACGAACGTGCGGGGATTTCCCAGCGCATCGATCGCTCCGATGCCGAACTCCCGCTCCATATAGCCGCTGGAATAGGGATAGCTCATCCGGCCGTCCGCATGAAGGACGCGCCGGAAGACGCCGCCGGGAATGTTGTCCGCGATGCTCTCCAGCCGCCGTTCGGATTCGCGCAACGCGCTTTCGATTCTCCTTTGCTCCGACATGTCGAGAAGAACGCTGTCCCAACGGGTATCGCCGTTCTCCAGCCGCGTCGGCCGCGCGATGACCTGGGTCCAAATCTCGCGCCCGTCCTTGGCGTGCTCCTTGCCAAACCACCGGTACGGCGTCAACGCGCGCGCCGATTCCTCCACCAAGCGCGTGTATTCCTCGGCCCTTTCGCCCAGCACCGTGCTGGAGAAAATCTCGGGGTGGTCCATGACTTCGCGCGGCTCGTATCCGAACAGATCGCGGACTCCCGAGCTGACGAAGGGATAGCTGACCCGGCCGTCGGCATGGTTGATTCGCTGATAGATCACGCCGGGAATATTCGCCGCGAGGTTGCGAAGGCGGCTTTCGCCTTCCATTTCGCGCGTGACGTCGATGGTGATGCCGTCCCAGACGACGTCACCGTTGTCTAGGCGCCGGACGCCGGCAATGCCGTGCACCCAGCGATAGCCGCCGGATTTCGCGCGAACGCGCCAGCGATGATCCAACGGGGTCAGCGATTGCGCGGAGTTTGCGTAAGCAGTTCGGTATGCCTCGCGATCCTCCCCGTGAACCATTTCGGCGAACAAGTTCGAATCCGCTTCGATATCGGCCACCCCATAGCCGAGGCGCTTGATGAAGCCCTCGCTCGTGAAGGGATAAGTGACGCGACCGTCCGCATGGAGAATCCGGCGATAGATATCGCCGGGAACATGCGACGCGACGTTCTCCAAGAGCTGTTTCGCGTCCGAAAAGTCGTCCCGGACCACGACCTTGCGTGTCTCGCGGTCGAGCGCCGCGCGCAGGCGCAGGCCATTGTCCATCGCGACAACGTCGCATGCGCCGGCACGCATGAGATCGGCCGCGGCTTCTTCGCCAATGCCGCGCGCCACGGCAATGACCGGTATCGCCAAATGACGATCGCGAAGAGCGTTCAAGACCGCTTCGATGGACCGTGTCGTCGAAGGCTGGACGACGACGGCGTTCCACTCCGCGTCGGCCAACGCCCGCGCCAGGGCGGCGCCGTCCGAAACGCACCGGCTGGCGGGCTGGTCGCGCGCATCGAGAAGGCGCCGAAGCGACGCCCCAGCCGCTTCATCCGCGACGAATAGAATGCGCAGCCTTGACATACGGAGCCCCCGTCATCGCCACACGGCGATCTGCCAAAACGAACCATCGCGCCGCTCGCGGATGATCCGCCATGCCCCTTTTTTGCAGCAATCTGCGGGCCCGTTAGCCTCCACGGCCCTTGGGCGAAAGCATAATCCACTCTGTGCAAATGGATAGGGACCTCGGGTAAGGCCCTTCGACCGGCGGCACGGCTAAGCACTTGCGCGAAGAAGGCGCGCGGGTGACATTGCGCGCCAGTAAGGCGGCCGACCCGGGGGGATTTGCCGGTGATCGTCGGCTGATTTCCCGCCATTCCGGAGAAAAAACATGGGTTTTTTGGGCAAAACCTCGGTCAAGACCGGCTGCGCAGCCCTGATATTCGGGGGCTTGGCTCTGCTCGCGTCATGCGGCGGCCCGGTGAAGGGCAATTACTTCGTTCCGATGGACAATTCGGGCAACTGCGTGACCACCAAGGTGACCGACGACGGCAAGCTAGAGCAGTTCTCGGGCAATCGCGGCCAAGCGGAATTCGACGAATCGGCGAAGTCCTGCCCGCCTCCCAGCCAAGCGGAAGAGTTCGAAAAGTGCATGTACGCCAAGAAGTGGATTTCGTACCGCAAATGCGGTCCGCTGGTGATGTAACGCGCGACTAGACCGCGCCATCTGGACGCCGCCGGCCGCGAAGCCGGCGGCGTTTTGATTCAGGCCTTTACGGCATAGGGCCGGGCAGGGCAGATACGGATGAGCGCGACCGGCCCAAAGAGGCTGGCGCGGCCGGGACCACAGAAACGAAGCCGAGCATGCCAAGAATCACGGCCGTCTACCGCGTCCGCAGCGACGCCGCCTCCATCGAAAGCCGTGCCAACATCATCGCGGTGGAGCAAAGCGTCGAGATGCCGGTTTCGGCCATCGACGACACGTATGTTCTGAACAACATCGTAGGCCAGGTCGCCGCCATCGCGCCGGCCGGGGATGGCGTGTTCGAGGTCCGCATCGACCTGGCCACGGCCACAACGGGCCCCGAGGTCGGCCAGCTCATGAACATGCTGTTCGGTAACACCTCGATCCATGACGAGGTGACCTTGCAGGACGTGATTCTGCCGTCCCATGTCGTGGCGAAATTCGGCGGACCCAACCAGGGACTCGCGGGCTTACGTGCGCGCTGCGGCGCGGAGAAACGCGCCATGACCTGTTCGGCATTGAAGCCGCAGGGCATGCCGGCGGAAGCACTGGGCGCCCTGGCGGGTCGTATGGCGCAGGGTGGGATCGATTTCATCAAGGACGATCATGGCCTGGCCGACCAGGCCTACAGCCCTTTCGCCGCGCGGGTCGCGGCCTGCGCCAAGGCCGTGCGGGCGGCGGGCGGCAAGACCCGTTATCTGCCGAGCCTATCGGGCAATCTGGACCAGCTGCGCAAACAGGTGCGCCTGGCCCGCGACGAAGGTTTGGATACGGTCCTGATCGCGCCGATGGTCGTGGGCTTGCCGTCCTTTCACGCGCTGGTGAAGGAATTTCCGGAGATGGGCTTCATGGCCCATCCGGCCCTCGCGGGGGCCAGCCGGATCGCCGCTCCCCTCCTCCTTGGCAAGCTGTTCCGCTTGTTTGGCGCCGATGCGAGCGTATTTCCCAATCATGGCGGCCGCTTCAGCTACTCGCCCGCGACCTGCAAGGACTTGGCCCGCACGGCGCTCGCGCCCTGGGACGGGCTCAAGCCCGCCGTGCCCGTGCCGGCCGGGGGCATGACCGTGGACCGCGTGCCGGAGATGCTGGAATTCTACGGCACGGACGTCATGCTCCTGATCGGCGGAGGATTGCTTGCCGCGCGCGAGCGCCTGACGGAGGAGACGGCGGCCTTCGTGCGCAAAGTGACGGACGCGAAACTGCATTGAGAGTGCAACGATGACGGGTTCGAACCCCTTTCGGCCCACCGATGGCGGCTTCCGCTGGGAAGGCGTCGACCGCATGGCCTACAAGGAAGAGGGCAGCGCGCCCTTCCTGGCCATCTCGCGCCAGATCCTGTTCGCCGACCCGACCCTCAAGTGCGAGCTGCGCTATTTCGAGATGGACACGGGCGGCTACTCGACCTTGGAGCGGCACGAGCATGTCCATGCCGTGATGGTCTTCCGCGGCCACGGCCACTGTCTGGTCGGCGGTGAGGTGCGCGAAGTGAAGCCGCACGACCTGGTCACGATCCAGCCCATGACCTGGCACCAGTTCCGCGCGACCAAGGGCGAGCCGCTCGGCTTCCTCTGCATGGTGAACGCCGAGCGCGACAAGCCGCGCCTGCCCAACGATGAGGAAATGAAAGCGCTGCGCGCCGACCCGCGCGTGGCCGCCTTCCTCGACGGCAAGCCGAAGCCCTAGGCCGGAACCCAGGCCTCGGGCGCGATGGCCTCGGGGTCGGTCGCCACGTCGATCACGCAAGGCGCACCCGAAGCGATGCCCTTGCGCAGCGCGTCGCCCAACTCGGACGGGTTCTCGACGCGGATGCCCTGGCAGCCGAACTCCCGGGCGATGTTGGCGAAATTCACGGATTCGAAATCGTACATGTCGCCGACGCGGCCGTTGTTGCCCTTGTAGAGGTCGCGCACGCCCGCGATGCACTGGCCGAGCGCCGAGTTGTTGTTGACCACGACGGTGACGGGGATGTTCCAGCGCTTGGCCGTCTCCAACTCCGCCATGTGGTAGTAGAAGCCGCCGTCGCCGGTGAAGCACACCACGGGCCGGTCGGGCGCCCCGCATTTGGCGCCCATCGACGCCGGGAACGCCCAGCCGAGCGAGCCCGCCGCGCGCAGATAGGTCTGGCCCGCGCCGTTGGTATCGACCAGCGTGCCGGTCCACACGCCGCTATAGCCCGTGTCGGCGACGAGGATCGCATCGCGCGGCAAAGCCTCGGTCAGCTCATGGCACAGGCGCTCGACCGCGATGGGACGCGCGTCAGATTTGAAGCGCGGCGCGATCGAGGCCCGCCACGCATCGCGTGAAGCTTGCGCTGCTTTGAGCCACGATTGGTCGGCGCGCGCGGGCACGCGCTCCGCGAGCAGTGCCAACGTCAGCTTCGGATCGCCGCACAGCCCGACCG
>CADEGL010000029.1:38664-41336 GCA_902826885.1 uncultured Alphaproteobacteria bacterium
CCCGTGCCGATCACGAGCACCGGCCGCGCCGCCGCGGCGATCATCTTGGCCGCCGCCTCGATCTCCTCCATGGGCGGCGTGTAGCGGTAGGCCGGAAAGCGCGCGTGACGTGCGTCCACCTCCAGCGGCCCTTCGACCGTGCCCATGTCGACGAACTCGCCCATATGTCCGCGGAAATCGAGATGCGTCGGACACGGAGTCGGTCCCGTGGCCTCGCGGATGGCCTGGCGCAAAAGGAACGGCAGGTGCACGGCCTCCTCCACCCGCGCGGAGAAGCGCGTGACGGGACGGAACAGCGGTTCGTGCGGCAGCTCCTGATAGGCGTGGCGGTGGACCATCGGATAGGCCTTGTGGCCGGTGATGGCGAGCACGGCGGAGCGCGCGAAGAATGCGTCCTGCAGCCCCGAGGCCAGGTTGGCCGCGCCCACGGCCTGGGCCATGCACACGCCGATGCGGCCCGAGGCGCGCGCATACCCGTCGGCCATATAGGCCGCCGCCTTTTCCGTATGGGTCAGCACGCGGGTGACGTCGCGCTTCTCCATCTCGATCAAGCCGCGGCGCAGGATCGCGTCGACGAAGAACGTGTGGGTCACGCCATAGGCGCACAGCGCCTCGGCGATGTACTGCGCGCCGGTCCGGGTCTGCGACGTCATCCCTGCCCCCATGCTTGATGCCGGTTTAGCCATACGCGTTGACGCGCCCGCACGTCCAGGCGAGTCCGCGCGCGCAATCGGATGGCGATAGGCATTTCCCGCGTCCGGCACGCCATGGCAGGATCGGGCAGCCTTGGGGGAGGACACCGGGCTTGGTCCATACGCTCGACGCCATCGTGAAGAATGGCCTGTGCATCGGCTGCGGCCTGTGCGCGAGCCTGGCCGGCGAGACCAGCGTCGAGATGCGCTGGACGCCGGAAGGCCGCCTGCGCCCCGTGACCAAGACGCCGCCCGCGCCCGCCACGCTGAAGCTCATCAACCGGGTCTGCCCGGGCCTGCGCACTAGCGGTATGGACCGCGCCGTGGCCGGCGACGGTGCTGTGCTCGATACGGCCTTCGGCTATGCGCACGCGCATTGGCGCGGCTGGGCCACCGATCCCGATATCCGCTTCCGCGCCGCGACCGGCGGCGTGCTCACGGCGCTCGCCATTCATCTGCTGGAATCGAAAGAGGTCGAGTTCATCGCCCATGTGAAATCGCCCAGCGACGCGCCCTTGCGCAACGTGCCGCATGTGAGCGTGGACCGCGCGGGCGTGCTGGAGGGCATGGGCTCGCGCTATGGGCCCGTGGCTCCCCTGCTCCACCTGAACGAGCATCTCGGGAAAGGCCGCCCCTTCGCGCTGGTCGCCAAGCCGTGCGACGTCGCCGCCGTGCGCAACCTGGCCAAGCACGATCCGCGCGTCGGAAAGAACTTGAAGTATCTGCTCTCGATCTCCTGCGGCGGCGAATCGGAGCTGGAGCTGACCTGGCGGCAGATGCGGCGCTTTCCCGTCGAGGAGAGCGAGCTGAAGCTGATGCGCTATCGCGGCCATGGCTGCCCCGGCCCGACGCGCTTCGAGACCAAGGACGGGCGCGAGCTGAACGCCAACTACAACGACATGTGGGCCGACAAGCGGTTCTGGTTCCTGCAGTTCCGCTGCAAGGTCTGCGTCGATCCGGTGGGCGAACAGGCCGACGTGATCGCCTACGACATCTGGCCCGGCGGCTCGCCGACCGGCGAGGACGAAGGCTTCAACGGCATCACCGCGCGCACCCCGCGCGGCAAGGCGCTGGTCGAAGCAGCAGCCGCCGCAGGTGCCTTGACCATCCAGGGCGGCGAGAGCTTCGCGCTCTTGCACGACACCCAGCCGCACCAGACGTCCAAGAAGATGGGCATCCTCGGCCGCCAGATCGGTTTGTTCCTGGCCGGCCAGATCGCGCCGCGCTATCCGGGCTTGCGCGTTTTCCGCATGGCCTGGCGGGGCGGACTGCGCCATACGCTGAAGAATGCGCTGGGAATCTTCCATCGCGCCAAGGGCGGTGGCACGACCGAGCCCGTGATGCGCGTGTGACGATTGAATAAATCGCCGAGAAATCGGTCCATCAGGGAATAGCCCCTCTCCGGTGAAATGCCGCCTTCCCTCCCTCGGAAGGCAAGCTTCAAAGCGAAAGGAAACGGAATGGCACGTATCGCGGCAAAGAACACGATCTGCGTTTGGTACGACAAGGACGCCGAGGCGGCGGCCAACTTCTACGCCAAGACGTTTCCCGACAGCGCGGTGCATGCCGTCCATCGTGCCCCCAGCGACTACCCGTCCGGCAAGAAGGGCGACGTGATCACGGTCTCGTTCACGGTCGCCGGTATCCCGTGCATCGGCCTCAACGGCGGCACCTTCTTCAAGCAGACCGAGGCCTTCTCGTTCCAAATCGCGACCGACAGCCAGGAAGAGACCGACCGTTATTGGAACGCCATCGTCGGCAACGGCGGCCAGGAGAGCGCGTGCGGCTGGTGCAAGGACAAGTGGGGCGTCTCGTGGCAGATCACGCCGCGCGTCTTGACCGAGGCCATGGCGAAGGGCGGCGACGAGGCCAAGCGCGCCTTCGATGCGATGATAACGATGAAGAAGATCGACGTCGCCGCGATCGAAAAAGCGCGGCGCGGCGGCTGACGGCTAGCCGGGATAGCGGATCGCGACGATC
>CADEGL010000030.1:0-16606 GCA_902826885.1 uncultured Alphaproteobacteria bacterium
TGCACTACTACAACACCGAGCAGGAGGTCATGCGTTTTTGCGAGGTGGTGCGGGCACTCTGATATGGAGGCTGACTCGACAAGACGATGAGCCTGACGCGATTTTGGAGTGACTTCGCCCCGAGAGGCGGCTCACCTTACATTCATCCTGACGACACCGATCTTTTTCTGAAAAAGGGTCACGGCATCTTAGATTTGCGGTCTGCCAATTTCCGGCAGTTCGTTCGAAGCGAACGATTCGGAAATTTCGCGGACAAGCAATTTCATCTTTCCCTTTTGCCCGTCCCGTATGCAGGCGATCTTAGAAGGGCGGATATTTTCGTCTTACTATTGAATCCCGGCTTTAATTTCGTCGACTATTACGCCGAATATGAATCACGCCAATTTCGTTCTCGGCTCTTGCAAAATTTACGTCAGGAAAACCATAAGGCGAAATTTCCTTTTCTATACCTAGACCCGAGCTTCTGCTGGCATTCGGGTTTTGTATGGTGGGAAAGAAAACTCCGTGAAGTGGGAAAGATTCTAGCGAAGCAGAAGTATGAGGGATCGTATCTCGCCGCGCTCGAAGAGCTCTCTAGACGCGTCGCGGCGATAGAGCTGGTTCCTTATCACTCGACGTCTTTTGGCGACCATAAATTGGTTGAATTGGGCCTGCCGTCCAGCGTCGCCGCCCAGAGCTTCGTGAAAGGCAGCCTTCTCCCGCGGGCTGCCGCAGGAGAAGTGACGATTATCGTCACGCGGCGCCCACGCGATTGGGGGCTCGACACGAAGAGAAAGCGTCGAGGTGTGGTTTGTTATCGCGGAGGATTAACCCGAGGAGCCAGCCTGGGCCCAAAAACCTCGGGTGGGCAGGCTATCCTCAAACGCCTCGAATTAAAGAGCCCTTGATTACGCGCTCCACAGCCTTTGCGGCCCGATATCGGCTTCCGAGACGTTAAATGCCTTGACCGCGTCCGGCACGCCGCCGCCGCCGGCCAAGGACGCCGCCGTCATGCCCATGGCATAGGACGTCTGGATGCCGTAACCGCCCTGGCCGGCCAGCCAGAAGAAGCCTTCGGCGTCGGGGGCGAAGCCGACCACCGGGCACTTGTCCTTCACGAAGCTGCGCAGGCCCGCCCATTTGCGCTGGATGCGGCGGATCTCGAGCGTCGTCGCCTTTTCGATGCGGTCGGCGGCGATCGCCACGTCCTCGTCGTCGGGCTGGATGTCTTGCGGATCGACCGGCGTTTCGTCGGCGGGCGAACCGAGCAGCTTTCCGGTTTCCGGCTTGAAGTAAAACTTCTCATCGATGTCGCCGATGATGATCCACTCGTTCACATCGACGCCCTGCGGGCCGTCGAAGATCATGGCCGTGCGGCGCTTGGGCTGCAGGCCGATCTTGCGCGCGCCCGCCATCCCGCCCAGAACGTCGGCCCAGGCGCCCGCGGCGTTGATCACGACCGGGGCCGCGAATTCGCCGGCCTTGGTCTTCACGTGCCACTTGCCGCCCTTGCGGTCGAGGCCCAGCACCTCGGCGTCGCAGACGACTTCCGTGCCGCCCTTCTTCGCGCCGCGCAGATAGCCCTGGTGGATCGCGTTCACGTCCATGTCCATGGTCGAATCATCATAGGCCGCGGCGGCGACGTAATCGGGCCGCAGCACGGGGCACATGCGGATCGCGTCCTTGGCGTCGACCATGCGCAGGGTCTTGGACAATTCGGACAGTTCCTTGACCGCGCCCTTCAGCGTCTCGACCTGATCCTTGCGCGCGATGAAGGCGACGCCGCGCGGATGCATCAGCGGCACGTCGGAATAGCCCTCGGGCGGCTTCTTCAGGAACGGGCCGCTTACCACCGTCATGGCGCGCATCAGGCGCGGGCCGTAATTCTCGGTGAAGATGGCGGCGGAACGGCCGGTCGAGTGATAGCCGGGCTGGGCTTCGCGCTCCAGGATCACGACCTTCTTGTTCTTCTTGACCAGGTGATAGGCCGCCGACGCGCCGGCGATACCGGCTCCGACGATCAGAAAATCGCATTCACGCATGACGGCCGTCCCTTTCGTGTCCTTCGCAGGCGCGCATTATGGGCCGCGCGGCCACGTTCGGCCAAGGGGGCCGGTCGCGTGGGGCGCGGCCGCAGGCTATAAAGCGCCGGGACAAGGAGGCGCCGTTGGACCCGATTCACTGGAAGGACGAACATCGCGAGCTGCAGCGCCAGGTGCGGCGTTTCGTGGAGGACGAGGTGCTGCCCCACGCCCAGCAGTGGGAAAAGGACGGCAAGGTGCCGCGCGAAGTCCTGCGGCGCATGGGCGCGCTGGGCTTCCTCGGCATTCGCGTGCCCGAGGCCTATGGCGGCGCGGGCATGGACGCCATGGCGTCCGCCGTCTTCGCGGAGGAACTGGCGCGCTGCACCTATACCGGCTTTACCATGACCGTGTTGGCCGATACCGAGATGGCCGCGCCCCACATCATCCGCGCAGGCACGGACGCGCAGAAGAAGCGCTACCTCGTGCCCATCACCAAGGGCGAGATCGTCGCCGCGATCACGGTGACCGAGCCCGATGCGGGCTCGGACGTGCAGGGGCTTCGCACCAGCGCGCGGCGCGAGGGTAACGGCTGGGTCGTGAACGGCACCAAGCGTTTCATCACCAACGGCGTCTATGGCGACCTTTATGTCCTGGCCGCCAAGACCGATCCCAAGGCCAAGGCGTCGCGCGGCATGTCGATGTTCTTGGTCGAGCGCAACACGCCCGGCGTCACCGTGACGCGGAAGCTCGAAAAGATGGGCTGGCTTTGCTCGGATACGGCCGAGATCGTCTTCGAGGAGGTGCGCCTGCCGGCCGACGCGCTGCTCGGCGAGGAGAACAAGGGCTTCTACGCCGTCATGCAGAGCTTCCAGAACGAGCGTCTGGTGGCCGCCGCGATCTATGCCGGAGAGGCGGCCAAGGCGATTGAGATCGCGCTCGACTATGTGAAGACGCGCAAGGCCTTCGGCGGCACGCTGTGGGACAAGCAGGCCGTTCGCCTGCGCCTCGCGGATTACGCCGCGCGGGTCGAGATGCTGCGCCAGCTCGTCTATCACGCGGCCTGGCTCGACACGCAGGGCATCGACTGCGTGAAGGAAGTCTCCATGGCGAAATCCATCGGCGGCGAACTGACGCACGAGGTGGTGCATGGTTGCCTGCAGCTTCACGGCGGCATGGGTTTCATGCGCGAAAGCACGATCGAGCGCATGGCACGCGACGCGCGCGTGCACACCTTTGGCGGCGGGGCCACCGAGGTGATGCTGGAAGAGGTCGCCAAGCGCATGACGCCATGAGCACGGCATCGCCGGGGATCGACAGCCGCGAAGCCTGGATCGTCGCGGCGGTGTCGTTCCTGCTCAACGCCATCGCGTTGGGCGCGACCATCCTCATCATCATCTCGCTCAAGGAGATCGCGGTCACCGAGGGCTGGCCGCGCGAGGCGCCGTCGCTGGTCTATGCCGCGACCATCACGGGCACCGGCATCGGCGGCATCATCATGGGTTGGTGGTCCGACAAGAAAGGCGTGCGCTGGCCGGTCACGCTCGGCGCCTTCGGCATCGGGCTCGGCTCCATTCTGGCGTCGCAGGCGGCCGAGGCCTGGCAGATGGCGCTGGCCGGCATGTTCCTCATCGGCGGTTGCGGCACCTCGGCTTTCTTCGCCGTCCTGATCGCCAACGCCACGCGCTGGTTCGCGCGGCGGCGCGGCCTGGCCGTCGCCTTTGTCGCCGCGGGCCAAAATTTGGCCGGCGCGCTCTGGCCACCCGCCTTCAGCGTGATCGGCGCGCTCGGCGGCTGGCGCACCTCGTTCATGGTCTTCGGCCTGTTCGCCTTCGTGACCGTGCTGCCGCTCACCCTGTTCCTGCGCCAGCGCGCGCCCATGCCGTCCACGGCCACGCACGCGCACGGCGCGGCGGGGCGCGTCCTGGGCCTGCCGGCCAATGTCGTCCACGCGATTCTCTTTTTTATGCAGGTGCTGTGCTGCTTGGCCATGGCGGCGCCCTTCGTCCATGGCCCGGCCCATGTCAGCGATCTCGGCCATTCGATGGCCTTGGGCGCCACGATGCTGACCGTCATTCTCACCGTCAGCCTGGCCAGCCTCCTGACCCTCGGTTACATCGCCGACCGCATCGGCGGCTTGCGCACGCTGATGATCGCCTCGGCAACGCAGGCCGTGGCGCTGCTGCTCTATGCCAATTTCGAAAGCCTGCCGATGCTCTATGCCACGGCCGTGGTGTTCGGCCTGGGCTTCGGCGGGCTCGTGCCCAGCTATGCCATCGTCATTCGCGAGCTGTTCCCGGCGCATCAGGTCGGCTGGCGCATCGCCAGCACCTTCATGGGCGGTACGCTGGGCATGGCGCTGGGCGGCTGGCTGGCCGGGCGCATCTTCGACGCCATGGGCCACTACCATTTGGCCTTTTATCTCGGCTTCGTCTTCAACCTGGGCAATCTCGCCCTCGGCGGCTTCCTGTTGTGGCGCTGGCTGGGCGCCCACGGCGGCGGCTTGAGAGAGGCCCTGCGCCGGGTCTAGTCTTTCGCCCATGGCTCAGCGGGCGTCGGTTCTCACCCAGCCGTACCGTGCTTATGACCGCGTCGAGCGCGGCGGCTTCGACGAGGAGCTGGCGCGCGTCGGCCGCGGCAGCCCGTGCGGCGAATACCTGCGCCGCTTCTGGCAGCCCGTCGCGCTGTCTTCCGAGATCAAGGATCTGCCGGTCGCCCTCCGCATCATGGGCGAGGATCTCGTCCTGTTCCGCGACGGGCGGGGACGGTTGGGGCTTCTGGAAAAAGCTTGTCCCCATCGCGGCACCTCGCTCGAATACGGCAAGGTGCAGGAGCGCGGGATTCGCTGCTGCTACCACGGCTGGCATTTCGACGTGGACGGCACGATCCTCGACACGCCGGGCGAGCCCGCGGGCAGCCCGATCAAGGATCGCATCTGCCACGGCGCCTATCCGACCCACGAATACGAAGGCATCGTCTTCGCCTATATGGGGCCGGAGGATCAGAAGCCCGACTTCCCCATCTACGATCTGTTCGTGCGGCCGGGCAAACGATTGGTTACGGCCAAGGTCCATTCGCCCTGCAACTGGCTGCAGATCCGCGAGAACGAGATGGACCCGGTGCATATCACCTTCCTGCACACGCGCCTGTTCGGCGTGCAGTTCCAGCCGGTCTATGGCGCGCTGCCGACGATGGAATGGTGCGAGACGCCGGTCGGCATGATGTATGTCACCGTGCGCCGCTGGGGCGATTACCTCTATCTGCGCTCCAACGACATGATCCTGCCCAACATCGCGCGCGTCGCGGGCATCGAGGACGGCGAGGGCGAGACCGTGTTCGACCGGCGCGGCGGCACCACCAACTGGGTCGTGCCGGTGGACGACACCAACAGCCTGACGATCGGCTGGGACGACGTGGAAGAGCAGCTGCCGGGCGACGGGCGCGACGGCTATATGGACCGCATGACGCGCGCGGGGAAGAATTTCATCGGCCCCTTCGACGTGGGCCAGACGGGCGAACCGACCTACGAGCAGCGCCAGCGCGCGCCGGGCGATTGGGACGCCTGGGTCAGCCAGGGGAAGGTCGCGCGCCACGGCTGGGAAAATCTGGCCGAAAGCGACCGCGGCGTGTCGATGTACCGGAAGCTTCTGCGCCGCGGCATCCTTGCCGTGCGGCGGGGCGAGGACCCGCCCGGAATCGTGCGCGGGCAGACGGCGCCGCTTCCGACCTATTCCAACAACACGGTCAAGCGCGTGGCGCGGGGTGCGACGGACGAGGCCGACCGGGCGTTGAGCCTGGCCTTCGGGCGGGCCGTGAACGAAAAGGTCCTGTCCGGCGCTTTGCGCGGCGAGGGCTGGCGGAACGCCATGTTCCCCCTGCCGAGGCCATAGGAAAAAACGATTCAATAGCTAAAATCTTTATATTTTCCCGATCTAAGGGCGGACGGCACAGTTCCGGCACACGAAGCAATGAGGACGGCGATGGATCTGGGCAGCAAGGTGAATGCGCGCGCGAAGCCGCTGCGCGAGGCGTATGGCGCATACAACTCGACGCGCGAGATCGGCGTGGACGAGGAATTGTCGCGCGTTGGACGCGGCACGCCGTGCGGCGAATACTTTCGGCGCTTCTGGCAGCCGGTCTGCCTGTCCGAGCATTTGAAGGATCTGCCCAAGCGCATCCGCATTCTGGGCGAAGACCTGGTTGCCTTCCGCGACGGCAGCGGCCGCGTCGGCGTGCTGGAGCTGCATTGCAGCCATCGCGGCACCTCGCTCGAATACGGCAAGATCCAGCAGCGCGGCATCAGTTGCTGCTATCACGGCTGGCAGTTCGACGTGGACGGCCGCATCCTCGACACGCCGGGCGAGCCCGCGGGCAGCCCGATCAAGGATCGCATCTGCCACGGCGCCTACCCCACCCACGAATGGATGGGCTTGGTGTTCGCCTATATGGGGCCGCCGGACAAGAAGCCGGCTTTCCCCGTCTATGATGCGTTCGAGCGGCCGGATGCCGAGTTCTTGCACCGCTACCGCTTCTCGCCCTGCAACTGGCTGCAGGTGCGCGAGAACGAAATGGACCCGGTCCATCTGTCCTTCCTGCACACGCGCTTGTTCGGCGTGCAGTTCCAGCCGGTCTATGGCGAGATTCCCTCCATGGAATGGCATGAGACGCCCATCGGCATGTGCTATCTGACCGTGCGGCGCTGGGGCGACAATCTCTACCTGCGCGTGAACGACGCCATCGCGCCCAATATCTGCCGCATCGCCGGCATCGACGATGGCGAGGGTGAGGTGGTGTTCGACCGTCGCGGCGCCGCGATGAACTGGGTCGTGCCGGTGGACGACACCAACACGCTCAATATCGGCTTCGGCGACATCGACAAGAACCTGCCGCTCGAAGGGCGCGACGCTTACACCGACCGCATGAACCGCGCGGGACAGTACGCGGTCGGCGCGGGCGATGTAGGCCAGACGGGCGAGCCCACCTACGAGCAGCGCCAGCGCGCACCCGGTGACTGGGATGCCTGGGTCAGCCAGGGCGAGATCACCAAGCACGGCCGCGAGCATCTCGGTTTCACCGACCAGGGCGTCGTCATGTACCGTAAGCTGGTGCGCGACGGCATCCGCGCGGTGGCGGAGGGGCGCGATCCGAAAGGCCTGCTACGCGAAGGCACCAATGCGCCGATCATGACCTACTGCCACAACACGGTGAAACCCGTGCCCAAGGCCGCGACGCAAGAGGCCGATCATGCGCAATCCATCGCCTTCGGCCGCGCGATCCTGAAGCAGATGCTGGACGGCACGCTGTCGAAGCGTAATGTGGGCGCCGAGATGGCGGGCGACTTCACCTTCCCGCCCAAAAGCTGAGGCGCTGCATGGTCGCTTCTTTCGCTCCTATCCTGGCCCGCGCGACAAAACGCGCGGGCGGCGCGAAGGAGCTGGAGAAGCACCTGCCCAAGGCCAAATCGGCCAAGGCGCTCAAGGCGGTCGGCGACGACCGCTATCTGTCGCTCATGTGCCTGCGCATCTTCCGCGCAGGCCTCAAGCACGATCTGGTCGACGCGAAATGGCCCGCCTTCGAGAAGGCGTTCCACCGTTTCGAGCCCAAGCGCATCGTCGCCATGCCGGACGAGGCGCTGGATGCCTGCATGAAGAACGAAGGGCTGATCCGGCATTGGGGCAAGCTGAAGTCGATTCCGGCGAACGCCGCCGCGATGCTGGCAATCGCGAAGGCGCACGGCGGCTTCGGCGCCTATCTGGCCGATTGGTCCGAAACGGACACGGTCGGGCTGTGGGCCGACCTCACCAACCGCTTCCAGCAATTGGGCGGCAACTCCGGGCCTTATTTCCTGCGCATGGCGGAGAAGGACACGTTCATCCTGACCGATGACGTCGTCAAAGCGCTGGTGGCGGCCAAGGTCGTTGCCAAGAAGCCCACGGCGAAAGCCGATCTCAAACGTACGCAAGACGCCTTCAACGCTTGGGGCGAGGAAACCGGGCGACCGCAATGCCAGCTGAGCCGCATTCTCGCGCTATCGGTCGGCTAAAAAACAACGGGGAGGGAACGGAGATGGCGAAACACAGCTACCACATGGTCAAGGGCGCGGCTTTGGCCGTGGCCCCTTACAGCCACTATGTCGACGGCGGCGACGGGTATGTCTTCATCACGGGCCAGATCGGCATGACGCCCGGCCGCGACAACGCGCCGATCCCGAAAGACATGGTGGCGGAAACGCGCCGCACCATGGACAACCTGATCATCATCCTGAAGGACGCGGGGCTTACCCTGGCCGACGTGGTGACCGCGCGTGTCTTCTTGACCGATTTCGAGCGCGACTACGAGACGATGAACGCGACGTATCGCAGTTACTTCAAGCCCGGCCATCTGCCCGCGCGCACCTGCATCGGCGTGACGGCCTTGGCGCGCGGCGGCAAGCTCGAGATCGATTTCATCTGTAAGCGTCCGGCAAAGGCCAAGCGCAAGGCGGCCAAGCGCGCTACGCGCCGTCCCGCAGCGTCGCGCCGCCGCCGCTGATCCGGCGAAGGCTGCGCAACACCCGTCCGTCGATCGCGGCCAGGCCCAGGAAGATCAGGGCCATGCCCGCGAAGGCGTTCCATGCCAGGCGTTCGTCCAGGGCGAACGCGCCGAGCGTCAGCGCGCCTATGGGGATCAACAGCGTCACCAAGAGTAGGTTGGTGGCGCCCGCCGCGGCCAGGATGCGGAAATAGACGACATAGCCGAGCGCCGTTGAAAGCAGTGCCAGGCCGGCCAACGCCGCCCAGGTGTTACCGCCAACATGCAGCGTCCAAGGCCGGTCGAGCAGAAGCGCCACCGGCAGGATCATGATGGTGGATGCCGTCAGCATCCCCGCCGCCGGCACGATTGCCGGCAAGCCGCGGAAGCGCCGGCCGTAAATGCCCGCGAATCCGTAGGACACGGCGGCCGCGATGATGGCGAGTTGGCTTGTGGCCGCAAGGTCGAAGCCCGCCAGCGCGTGGGAGCCGATCAGCACCGCGACGCCGATCAGGCCGAACAGGACGCCCGCCGCGCGGTTGCGTGTGAGCTTCTCGTCCCGCGTCAGCAGGTGGGCCAACAAGACGGTGAAGATCGGCGTGGTCGCGTTCAGAATCGCGGCCAGGCCGGTGTCGATCGCGCGCTGGCCCCAGAAGATCAGCGCGAAGGGCACGATATTGTTCAGCACGCCCATGACCAGGAACTGTCCGGCCAGGTGCCAGGACCATGGCACTTCGATGCGCCACAGGGCGATGACGGCGAGAAGGGCGATCGCGGCCAGGCCGACGCGCGCCAGCACCAGTGTGATGGGTGGCAGATCGGCCAGCGCGATCTTCGCGAAGAAGAACGAGCCGCTCCACAATAGCGCCAGCGCCGCGAGCAGCGCCCACTCGGCCGCGCCCATCCTCATGTCTTTCCCCATGATGCGAGGCTAGGCAGGCGGCGGTTCCGGCGCTATCCGCTCCTTGCGCCCGAATCCCAAACGAAAACGCCCGGGACCGAGGTCCCGGGCGTCTCGAAACAAAGGCTTGCGTCGTGTCTAGTCGCGACGGACGCCCAGCAACTGCATCAGCATCACGAAGAGGTTGATGAAGTCGAGGTAGAGCGTCAGCGCGCCCAGGATCGCCTTTTTGGTCATCGAGTCGCCGTCATCGGACTCGAGATACATCTCCTTGATCTTCTGGGTGTCGTAGGCGGTCAAGCCCGTGAAGACCAGGACGCCGATCACCGAGACCGCGAACTGCAGCGCCGTGCTGCCGATGAAGATGTTCGCGATGCTGGCGATGATGATGCCGATCAGGCCCATGAACAGGAACGCGCCCAGGCGCGACAGGTCGCGCTTGGTCGTGTAGCCGTAGATGCTCATGGCCGCGAAGGTGCCGGCGGTGATGAAGAACACGCGCGCCACGCTAGCGCCCGTATAGACCAGGAAGATGGACGCCATCGATAGGCCCATGAGTCCGGCATAAAGCCAGAACGTGGCCTGCGCCGCGCCCGCGCTCATCTTGTGGATGCGCATGGACAGGAACAGCACGAAGCCGATGGGCGCCAGGATCGCGGTCCACATCAGGATCGGGTTACCGAAGATCGCGGTATAGAGCGCGGGCGTGCTGGCCACCACGGCGGCCACGATGCCCGTGAGCGCCAAGCCCGACGCCATGTAATTGTAGACGCGCAGCATATAAGCGCGCAGGCCGGCGTCGATCGCGACCTGTTCGATGGTATGCGCGTAGGGGCGCCGTTGCGCCTGATTCTGCGGACCGATGGCCATACGTTACTCCTCCTCCCCGGACCTCTGCCGGTTATGCCGTGTTAATATTGCCATGCGCCAGCCGGAATCAATAGGGGGTCGTGAGACTGGCTCCAGTAAAAATTGCGTAAAATCAACCAGTTCACGATTCCGTCATTCGTTGCGCAGAAGGGGCGCGGGCTTGCGCCGCAATGCCAGGACACTGCCCGCAGCCCCGGCCACGAGCGTGGCGGCCAGGGCGGGTAGAAGGGCCGGAACCAGTGCCAGAAGAAGGGTTCCCGGGGTCAAAACCCAATCGGCGCGCATGACCCGGCCTAGGACGCCATAGGCCGCCAGGCTGCCCAGTACGGCCGCGACCAAGGCCGTGGCCAGCCCGACCAGGCCGAACTCGACCGCATAGGCGGTCAATACGTCGCGCCGCGTGGCGCCCAGCACCTTGAGCACGACGGCATCGTAGATGCGCCGCTCTTGCCCCGCGGCGACGGCGCTGGCCAGGACCAGGAGCCCGGCCGCCAAGGTCACCGCGGCGGCGGCATCCAGCGCCGTCGCGACCCGGTTCAGGATATCGGTCAGGGCCTCCAGCGCGGCCTTCACGCGGATGGCGGAGATGTTGGCGAAGCGGTCGGCGACCGCCCGTTCGATCGGAAGCTCGGCGGATGGCGTGGCCATCACGGCCGCCACATGGGTTTGAGGCGCCTTCTCCAGCACGCCGGGCGAGAGGATGACGGTGAAGTTGAGGCCGAGCGTGGTCCACTCGATGCGGCGCAGGTTGGCGATGCGCGCCTCGATCTCGCGGCCCAGCACGTTGATGGTCAGTGTGTCGCCGACCTTGAGGCCGAGCCCCGCCGCCGCGTCGGCGTCGAAGGAGACCAAGGGCGGTCCCTTATAGTCGGCGGGCCACCACGCGCCGGCTACGATGGTGGCGCCCTCGGGCGGCGTCGCGGCATAGGTCACGCCGCGGTCGCCACGCACGACCCATTGCGATTCGCGCGCGATCGCCATGTCCTCCGGTGAGACGCCGTTGAGCTTGACGATGCGGCCGCGTAAGTGCGGCACGCGCTCGATCGCGCCCGCGCCCGGTACCGCGCGCACCGTTTCCTCGAACGGCGCGACCTGGTTCGGCTGAATGTCGATGAAGAAAAAGGCCGGCGCGTTGGCCGGCATCGTCTCCTTCACTTGCCGCGCCATGTTCGCTTCGACCAGCGAGACCGCGACCAGGACGGTCAAGCCGATGCCGAGCGAGAGCACGACGCTGGGCAAGGCGGCGCCAGGCCGGTGCATGTTGCCAAGGCCGAGACGCAGCGCGGGCCGTCCGGCGGTCAGATACCGCCGGTGACTGACCGCGGCGGCCAGGCGCGCGAGGCCCGCGCCGGCCAAGCGGAAGGCTCCGAAGGAAACCAATGCACCCAGCGCGAACCAGAACCCGAGCCGGATGTCACCGACCGCGAGTACGGCCAATGCCGTCAAGGCCAGCGTCAGACCCGCGATGATGGCGCGGTCGCCCCAACGCATGCGCGCGTCGACCGGCGCCACCACGGCGCGGAACAGAACGCGCGGCGGCACGGCGGCGGCGGACAAAAGCGGCCAGGCCGCGAAGACGAGCGTGGTGAGGAGCCCGAACACGGCCGCAACCAGAAGCGCGCCGGCGTGAAAGCCGACTTGAATCTCGGTCGGCATGAACGCGGCCAGCAAAGGCGCGGCCGCGAAGGGAAACAACGCGCCGAGGATCAGGCCCGCGCCAATGCCGGCGGCGGCCAGCGCCAGGACCTGGATCATGTAGACGCCTAGAACGAAGCCGTTCGAGGCGCCGACGCATTTGAGCGTGGCGATGGTGGCGACGCGACGGTCGAGATAGCTTTTGATCGCGTTGGCAACGCCGATGCCGCCGATCAAAAGCGCGGACAGGCCCACGAGGGTCAGATAGATGCTCAGGCGGTCGACCGTCTGACGCACCCGCGGCGCGGCTTCCGACGGATCGCGAATGCGCCAGCCGGCGTCGGGGAACTCGGCTTTCAGCCGGGCCAGCCAGCGCGCGGGATCGACATGCGGCGCAAAGCGCACGCGATAAGCGGCTTCATAGATGCTTCCGGGTTGCAGCAGTTCCGTCGCGGCCAACGCCTCGGCCGCGATCAGGACGCGTGGCCCCAAGGTGATCAGCGAACCGCTGCGGTCGGGCTCCTGGTCGATGGAGGCGCGGATTTCGAAGGTGGCCTCGCCAATGCGGATCTCGTCGCCGACGCCGATGCCAAGACGCGCGAGTACGTTGGGTTCGACCACCGCGCCGTACTTACCGGCGCGCTTGGCCAACGCGTCGGGCAGGGCGCTCGGCGGGTCCAGACGCATGGTGCCGTAAAGCGGATAGGGCCGGTCCACCGTCTTCAATTCCACCAGCAGTACGCGTTCGCCCGCCCGCGCCATCGAGCGCATTTCGCGTGTTTCGCTGACCGCGCCCGCGGTGTGCAGCGCGTCCTTCTCGGCGGCGGTCGCCGCGCGGTTGCGCAGGGTGATCTCCAGATCGCCGCCAAGAATCGCGCGCGCGTCGGCGGCCAGGCTGGCCTCGATCGAGCGCGACAGCGAGCCCACGCCCGCGATGGCGCCCACGCCCAGCGCCAGCGACAAGAGCACCACGGGCAGGCCGCGGATGCCGCCGCGCAACTCGCGCCGCGCCAAGCGGAGGGCCAGTCTCATGCGAGGCTGCCGTCGAGCCGTCCGTCCGCCATGCGGACGACGCGTTCGCACTGGCGCACGATCTCGCGGTCATGGCTGATCAGGACCAGCGTGGTGCCGTGGCGCGCCTGCAGCCCGAACAAAAGCTCCATCACGGCCTGGCCCGTCTCGCCGTCCAGATTGCCGGTGGGCTCGTCGGCCAGAAGCACGGCGGGCCGCGTCACGAACGCGCGCGCGAGTGCCACGCGCTGTTGTTCGCCGCCTGAAAGCTGGCCGGGGTAATGGGTGGTGCGCCGCGCGAGACCGACCGCGGCCAGGCTTTCCGCCGCGGCCTCGAGCGCGTCTTCGCGCCCCGCCAGCTCCAGCGGCACGGCCGCGTTCTCCAACGCCGTCATGGTCGGAATCAGATGAAAGGACTGAAACACGATACCGACATGCGCGCGGCGCAGGCGCGCCAGCGCATCCTCGTCGAGCGGCCCCAGCTCCTGACCCGCCAGATGCACGCGGCCGGCGGTCGGACGTTCCAGCCCCGCCATGACCATCAACATGGTGGTCTTGCCGGAACCGGACGGACCGATAACGCCGACGCGCTCACCGCGCCCGATCTTCAAGTTAACACCGCGCAGGATGTTGACCGGACCGGCCGCGCTCGCCAGGGTGAGGTGGATGTCCTCCAGCTCGATCAAGGCGCCGTTGGGCGCCGTCCGTTTCGCGGTCGCGTCGGTCATGAAACCTCGGTTGTCTGCCATGGCGATCCTACGCCGAATCGGCGCGGTGACGCTCGCGCTTGTGTGGCTCGGCACGGCGCCCGCCCTGGCCGCCGACTTGCGGCCGCGCATCGTGGTTCTGGGCGACAGTCTGACCGCGGGCTACGGGCTGCCGACCAAGGAGGCGTTTCCGGCGAAATTGCAGGCCGCGCTCGAAGCACGCGGCATCGATATCGACGTGGTCGATTCCGGCATCTCGGGCGACACGAGCGCCGGAGGCCGCGCGCGGCTCGACCTTGTCTTGGCCGAGCCGGCGCGCGCCGTGATCGTGGAGTTGGGCGCCAACGACGGGTTGCGCGGTCTGAAGCCCAGCGCAACGGAAGAGAATCTGGACGCCATCATCGGCGAGCTGCGCCGGCAGCGCATCAAGGTCTTGTTGGCAGGCATGTACGCGCCGCCCAACCTGGGGCGCGACTACGGCCAAGCCTTCAACGCGGTCTATCCGCGTCTCGCGAAAGTACACAGCGTTCCTCTCTACCCCTTCTTCCTCGACGGGGTGGCCGGCGTGCCGGAGCTGAACCAGGCCGACGGCATCCATCCCAACGCCAAGGGCGTCGACGTGATCGTCGAGCGCATCCTCCCTTACGTGCTCAAACTTCTTGGCAGAAGTTAGGCAGTCTTCGCGCACCATTGCCGCCACATAGCGCGATAGGCGTCCTCCAGCGCTTTCGCAACGCGCACGGGATCGGTCAGCGACGAGGCTTCCATGCGTGGACGCAGGTCCCGGCGCAGGGCCGCGAGGCGCACGGGATCGCGCGCCAGCGCCACGGCGCGCGCGACATAATCCTCGGCCGAGGCGGCGATCAGTTCTTCCAGGCCCAGATGGGTCAGGATCGCCGCGCCCACGCGCCCGACATGGCTGCGTCCCGCGAGCGTCACCACCGGCACGCCCATCCACAGCGCTTCGCATGTCGTGGTGGCGCCGTTGTAAGGATCGGTGTCCAGCGCGACGTCGATTCGGTTGTAGAGCGCGAAATGCGCCGCGGCGGATGGGATATAACCGAGCAGTTCCACCCGTTCGGCGGCAATGCCGTGCGCGGCGAACATCGCATGATAGTGCGCGCGGGTTCCGGCATCGCGGAACGGCGCGGCCTTGAGCACCAGGCGCGCGCCCTCGATGCCGCGCAGGATCTCGGCCCAGCGCGCGACCAGCGCGGGATGGACCTTGGCCAGCATGTTGAAGGAGGCGAAGGTGACGTGGCCCGCCTTGATCATCGGAACCGGTTCCACCGCGGGCGCGTCCGGCGGTTTGCGGAAACATTGGAACGTCTCGGGCAGGCGCATCAGCGCCTCGGTGTGCAGCTTCTCCGCATCGCCCGGCGGATCGGCGACGGCATCGGTGACGCGCCAGTCCATCGCCGGCAGGCCCGTCGTGCCCGGATAGCCAAGGTAGGTGGCCTGCACCGGCGCGGGCTTGCGCGCGAAGACCGCGAGCCGGTTGTTGGCCGTGTGGCCGGCCAGATCGACCAGCACGTCGATGCCGTCCGCGCGAATCAGGTTCGCGGCGGCCTCGGCGTCGAGCGGGCCGATCTCGCGCCAATGATCCGCCAGTGCCTTCAATCGCGCCGTCACCGGGTCGGGTTTCAGATGAACGGCATAGCAGAACACTTCGACGCGGCCGCGGTCATGCGCGACCAGGATCGGCTCGATGAAGGATGCGACGGGATGACGGCGGAAGTCCGGCGAGACATAACCCACACGCAAGCGCCGTTCCGGATCACGGCTGTTGGAGTGCGTGGCATCGACTGGCGGAAAGCGGGCGGCCCATTCACGATGCGCGGCGAAGATTTCCTCCGGCGTTGAACTGGGCACGTAATGCATGGTGAGGAGAAGGTTGCTGTGCGCGTGGCCGAATTTGGGCTCGATCGCGATGGCGCGGCGAAACAGGGTCAGCGCCTCCGCGACCATGCCTTGATCCTTGAGGAGGTTGGCCAGATTGTTCAGCGCGGGCGCCGCATCGGGATGGTGCCGGAGCGCGCGGCGATAGAGGTCCATGGCCTCGGTCGTGCGCCCGCCTTCCTTGCACAAATTGCCCCAGTTCACGAGCGCCGCGAGGGAGGTGGGGTCGAGCGCGAGCGCTTTGCGGTATTCCGCCTCGGCCTCTTTCGGTTTGTTCCGCAGCTCCAGCACCTGGGCCAGGTTGACCAAGGCCTGGGCGAAGCTCGGCGTCGCCGCCAACGCCGCGCGATATGCGGCCTCGGCCTCGGCATAACGGCCCTGGGCGGCCAGCGCCAAGCCCAGCCCGTTGCGCGCGAAAACGAAGCCGGGTTTGAGTGAAAGCGCTTGGCGGTAATGGGTTTCGGCCTCTTGCGGCTTTTCCAGGGTGCGCAATGCTTCGGCCAGACTGTGATGCGCCTCGGCGAAATCGGGCTGCAGAGCGAGCGCGGTACGGTGCGCCTCCGCCGCGCGCGCGGCCTCGCCCGCGGCCAAAAGTGCCGTGCCCAAATTGCGGTGGAACACGGCGGCTTTCGGCCGTTGGACCAGCGCCTTCTCGATCAAGACGATGCCCGCGCGATGGTCGCCGCGCTGATGCGCGATCACGCCCAGAAGGTGGTTGGCGTCGGCGTGGTCCGGGCTTACCGCCAGGATACGGCGGTAACAGGCTTCGGCTTCATCGAGGCGGCCCCCGTTATGATGGGCCAGCCCGTCCTTCAGCGCGTCCGCGACCGTCGCCATGGCGGATTTCTATCGGATGGGCGCACGCGGGAGAAGCGCGGCGGCGCTATCCGCATTAGAATGGCGGCGATGGAGTTGCGATGAGTGCGTTTCGCCTGGCCCATGCATCCGCGGAGAATTGGGGCCGCGCCGCCAAATCCTGCGTCGACCAATTGGGTCCCACGGGCGGTGCCACGCTGGGTTTCGTCTACGTCACCGACCGGCTTTCCGCGGACCTGGACGGCATCCTGACCGTC
>CADEGL010000030.1:16706-39423 GCA_902826885.1 uncultured Alphaproteobacteria bacterium
TTTCCCCTGGTGGGATTTTTCTGCAACGGCGAGATTTCGAACGACCGTCTTTACGGTTATACCGGAGTGCTCGCGCTGTTCCTGTGACGTGGTTCGCTGGTTGCCATGATCCGCTTGTTCGTCGCCCTGGAACTGCCCGAATCGGTCCGCACGCGATTGTCGTTTCTGTGCGCGGGCATTCCCGGCGCGCGCTGGGTCGCGCCCGAAAACATGCACATGACGCTGCGCTTCATCGGCGACGTCGAAGAGCCGGTCTATGACGAGGTCGTGGATGCGCTGCTCGACGTGCGGGCGCCCGCCTTCGACCTGGTGCTGCGGGATTTCGGCACGTTCGAGCAGGGCCGCATCGTCCATACGCTGTGGGTCGGCGTCGAGCGCACGGAAGCCCTGATGAATTTGCAGGCCAAGATCGAGCGCGCGATCACGGGCGCGGGGCAGGAGCCGGAACGGCGGCGCTATATGCCTCACGTCACCTTGGCGCGGCTCAAGGTCGCGCCCGAGCACCGGGTGGCCGAGTTCATCGCCGGCAATTCGCCTTTTCGTCTGGAGCCGATTCCCGTTGGCCGTTTCGCGCTCTTCTCCAGCCATCTGTCGCGTAACGGCGCCAGCTATACGGTGGAAGAAGTGTTTCCGCTGACAGGCGCGTTCGCCGAGGCCTGGGGCGAGGGCGAGTAAATCAATCCAGCGTGGCGCGGAGCTTCGCGAAGAGGTTGCCGACGGCGGTTTCGATCAGCCCATAGGTGCGCTCGAAATCTTCCTCATCGCCATCGTAGGGGTCCGGCACGTCCAGATAACCCGTGTCCGGCGCGAACTCCATGAGGAGATAGATTTCGGCCGCAGCACCCTCGGCGAAGCTCTCGGCCATGAAGCGCTTATGGCTCTGATCCAGCGCGATGACGTAGTCGAAGCGCTCGAAGTCCTTCCGAACCATCCGGCGCGCGCGCTGGTTGGAAATATCGACGCCGTGGCAGAGCGCGATGCGCATGGCGCGCGCGTCGGGGGGCGAGCCCGCGTGATATTCGTGGGTGCCTGCGGAATCGACCACGAACCGGTCGCTTAAGCCCGCCTCCTCGGCCAGGTGGCGGAGGACGCCTTCGGCCGTCGGCGAACGGCAGATGTTTCCGGTGCAGACGAACAGAATCTTGATTGGCGTTTCGGGCATGATGGGGCGGCTTGTGAACGCGCGGCACGCTATCATATCGAACCGGCATGACCGATAGCCCTGAAACCCTGGCGCAGGCGATGATGGCCGCGCGTGCCTGTACGCTATGCGCGGCGCATCTGCCGCTCGGGCCGCGGCCCGTGCTGCGGGGTTCGCCCACGGCCCGGCTTTTGATCGTGGGCCAAGCGCCCGGCACGCGGGTGCACGAATCGGGCATGCCGTGGAACGACCCGTCGGGCGACCGTCTGCGCGACTGGCTTAGCCTCGAACGCGGGACGTTCTATGACGAGGCGCGCATCGCCATCGTGCCCATGGGGCTTTGTTATCCCGGGCGTGACGCCAAGGGCGGCGATAAGCCGCCGCGCCCCGAATGCGCCCCGCTCTGGCACCCGCGCGTGCGCCCGCTACTGCCGAAGGTCGCGCTGACCTTGCTCGTGGGCCGCTATGCCCAGGCATATTATCTCGGCAAGCGTGCGAAGGGGGGCGTGACCGAAACGGTGCGCGCCTGGCGCGAATTCCTACCGGACTTCATCCCGACACCGCATCCGAGCTGGCGCTCGAACGGCTGGCTCAAGCGCAACCGATGGTTCGAGGAAGAAGTCTTGCCGGTCTTGCGGGAACGCGTGGCCGCGCTGGTCAGCGTACCAGGACCAAGGGGCAGGAAATCCGGTCCATGAGCCGGTCGGCCGCGTCGCCTTTGGCGAAGGTGCCGTTGGCGCCCACCACCAGGACGGCGTGCTGGATGCGGCGCGCGAAGCCGCACAAATCGATCAGGCTGGGTTCGCCCAGGATTTCGACTGTGCCCTCGACGCCGAGCCGCTCCAGAACCTTGGTCGCGCGCAGCCGCAGCTCGTCGGCCTTGGGCGAATCGGCGGCGATCACGAGGACCGCGATCGTGGCGCGGTTGGCCGCCGCGAGACGGGCGGCAATCACCAAAGCGCGATCGGCCTCCGGCGTATCCTCGTAGGCGACCAGGAAATTGCGCGCGTCGAGCGCGCCGCGGCGCAGGACCATGACCGTGCGCGCGGTCTGCCGCGCGACGGCGCGGGTGCCGGAGCCCATCCGGACGCGCCCGCGCAGAATCTCGGTCAGGCCCTCCAGCACGATCAGGTCGGTCTCGCCGGCCGCGGCCGCGACCTCGCGGCCGATCTCGCCGCGCGCGACAAGGAAAGAAAAGCCCAGATGGCGCCGCCGCGCCGCGGCCTCGACCAGCTGGCGCGCGCGCGCGGCGCGGGCGCGCATGTCGCGCTCGATCGCGGCCGGCTCGAACGCCTGCCATTGGCCGGACGCCAGGTTGATCTCGCGCACGAAGGGCAGGGCGGCCGAGCGCAAGAGATTGGCGTCCTCGACGAACAACCCGACCAGCTCGGCGTGCAGCCGCTCGGCCAGCTCCGCCGCCGCCTCGAGGGAATCGGGCGACTCCGTCGCGGCGTCGAGCGCGAAGATGATGCGCCGGATGACGATGTCGGCCGGGCCGGTCACGACGCGCGGCCCTTGTGGGCGAAGCGGCGCGCGGCCGCGGCGAACGTATCCAGCCGCGTCTGAACGCGGCCGTTGATCGTGTTCGCGGGATAGCGCCCGTTCTTGCCGCGCACGCCCGCCGGCACCCCTGTCAGCACCTCGATGCCCTGGTCGATGGTCTCGATCGGAAAGACGCGGAACTTGCCGTCCTTCGCGGCGGCCAGGATGTCCTCGCGCAGCATCAGGTGGGTCACGTTGGTCGCGGGAATCATCACGCCCTGCTGGCCGGTCAGGCCGCGTGCCTTGCACAGATCGAAAAAGCCTTCGATCTTCTCGTTGACCCCGCCGATGGCCTGCACGTTGCCGTGCTGATCGACCGAGCCCGTGACCGCGAAGCTCTGCTTGATCGGCGCTTCCGACAAAGCGGACAGGAGCGTGTAAAGCTCGGCGGAAGAGGCGCTGTCGCCGTCGACACCGCCGTAGGATTGCTCGAACACCAAGCTGGCCTTGAGGGAGAGCGGCTGCTCGGCGCCATAACGCTCGGCCAGGAATCCCTGGAGGATCAAGACGCCCTTGGAATGCAGCGGCCCGCCCAGCGCGACCTCGCGCTCGATATCCACCACCTCGCCCTTGCCGAGGCCCACCGAGGCCGTGATGCGGCTCGGCTTGCCGAAGGAATGATCGCCCAGCGAGAGCACGGACAGACCGTTCACCTGGCCGACTTTCTCGCCGCTGGTGTCGATGTGGACGATGCCGCGCACCGTCTGTTCCTCCATGCGTTCGCGCATGCGGTCGGAGCGGCGGATCTGGGCTTCGATGGCCTGGTCCACGTCCTTGGCATCCACCGTGTCGGCCTTACGCTGTCCGGCCCAATAGTCGGCCTCGCGCAACAAACCCCCGACGCGGCGCAGCTCCATGGACAGGCGCTCGCTGTCTTCCACCAGCCGCGAGGCGCGCTCCATCACTTTTGCGATGGCCGAAGCGGTGAAGGGGCGCAACTTGTCGCCGTCGATCAGGCTGGCCAGGAAGCGAGCATAGAGCTTGCCGTTCTTGGGTTCGCGCTCGACATACTCCTCGAAATCGACCGGCACCTTGAACAGTTCGCCGAACTCGGGATCGCCCGAGGCCAGCATGTAGTAAAGCTGCCGGTCGCCCAGAAGGACGACCTTGATGTTCAGCGGGATGGGCTCGGGCTCCATCATCATGGCGCCCGCGCCACCGAAGGCGTAGCCCAAGGGCTCGATGCGGATCTCGCGGCTGCGCAGCGCGTGCTTCAATTCCTCCCAGCCATAGGGCTGCATCAGCACCTTGCGCGCGTCGACCACCAGGTAGCCGCCGTTGGCCTTGTGTAGAGCGCCCGGCAGGATCATGGAGAAATCGGTGATCAGCGCGCCGAACACGGCGCGGTATTCGATCTTGCCGAACAGATTGGGGTGGTTCGGATGGTCCTCGTAGAAGACCGGCGCGCCCTCCCGGTCGCTGTTGTCGATCAGGACGTTCACTTTGTAGCGCGCGAACGGCGAAGCGGCGGCTTGCGTGGGCACGGGGGGCGCGCCGGGCACGGGCTGGGCCTGCTGATCCGGCTTCAGGAAATCCTCCGCGTTGTCGATCATGTCCTTCTCGACCGCGGCTAGATACTCCAGCACCTCGGGCACCTCGGCATAGCGCCGTTTGACCTCCTCCAGAATATGCGAGATGGCGAACTGCGCCGTGCGCCGGTTCAGATCGCGCATCTGCTTGCGCGCGTCCTGCTCCCACGCTGGCAGTTTCTCCATGACTTGCTGCAATTCGGTTTGCAGCGCCTCGATGTTTTTCTGGATCGCCTGCTTTTCCTCGGCGGGAAGTTTCTGGAACTCTTCGGGGTCCATCACCTCCTCGCCTTTGATGGGAGCGAGGGTCAGGCCCGAAGGCGTGCGGATCAGCGCGGCGCCCTTGGCCTTGGCTTTTTCCTGGAATTCGTTGAAGGCGCCTTCGTGGAGCTGCTTCATGCGCTCCTCGATCGCTTGGCGTTGGCCGCGAAAATCCTCCGTCTCGAAGGCCGCGGGCAGGGCCGCGCGCAGCTCGTCGATCAGATGATCCATATCGGCGCGGAACGGCCGCGCCTTTCCGGGCGGCAGGCTCAGCGCCCGGGGCTTGTAGGCATTCTCGAAATTGTGGACGTAGCACCAATCGGCCGGCACGGGCTCGCCGGCGGCTTGGCGCTCCAGGAACTGGCGCACCATGCGGTGCTTGCCGATGCCGTCGGGGCCAAGCGCGAAGAGATTGTAGCCGTCTTGCACCATGCCGATGCCGAAGCGGATGGCTTCCATCGCCCGCTCCTGGCCCAGCGCCTCGTTCAGCGGTTCGATTTCGGCCGTGGTCTTGAAGCCGAGGCCCGCGGGATCGGTGCGGCGGCGCAGAATGTCGGCCGCCAGAGGAGCGGCCTTCGCGTTGGTCTTCGCCGGAGCGGATGGGGTCTTTTTCTTGGAGGGCTTGGCGGTCTTCGGCATGCGGCTCGCTCGTTCGGGGTCAGGCGGTGGCTTCGATGCGTTCCATGTCCGCATCCGAAAGGCCGAAATGGTGGCCGATCTCATGGATCAGGACATGGCGCACGACGTGGATCAGATCGTCGCCGGTCTCGCACCAATAATCCAGGATTGGGCGACGATAGAGGAAGATCATGTCGACGTCTTGGCCGACGGCCAAGGTAGACTTCCGGCCGATGGCGATGCCGCGATAAAGCCCCAGGATGTCGAAAGGGGATTCAAGCCCCATCTCTTCCTCGGTCTCGGCATCGGGAAACTCGTCGACGCGGATGACCACGCCGTCCAGGTTGCCGGCGAAGGGCGCGGGCAGGGCGGCCAGCGCCGCTTCCGCGATGGCATGCAGTTCGTCGAGGCTGGGCGGCGTTCTGGACAAGAGGCGGGCTCCCGGCTTGATCCCCGGCGGATCGGGAACCATGGTTGGTCCTATCAATATAGGAGCGAACCATGGTGGAAAAACTGGGGGGCGCCGAACGAAAGACGGCTCTCGCCAAGCTCAAGGGTTGGCGCGAGGTGGACGGGCGGGACGCCATCCATAAATCGCTGCGCTTCAAGGATTTCAACGAGGCCTTCGGCTTCATGGCGCGCGTGGCGTTGGCGGCCGAAAAAGCCGATCATCATCCCGAATGGTCGAATGTCTATAACAAGGTCGAGATCACGCTCGCGACCCACGAATGCGGCGGGCTTTCGGCGCGCGACATCAAGCTGGCCGAATTCATCGACGGGATCGCGCCCTAGGAGCCGTCGGGCCGCGCCGAGGCGACCTCGTAATGGTCGCTGGTATCGGCGAAGCGCAGCAGGAACTCGGCGTCGCGCGGATAATAACGCGCGCGGGCATAGTCCTCGCCCGCGAACGCCTTGATCGATTCGATCGAATCCCAGAAGGTCAGCGTGGTGATCTCGACGCGCTGACCCTCGTCACGGCAGAGGAGATAGGCCCCACGATTGCCCGCCGCGCGCCGGTAATCGGCCAAGCCGGTTTCCTCGAGATAGCGCACATAAGCGCGTTTCCTCGCCGCGGGCACATGGCCGCGCCACATCCTCACGATCATGGTGTTTCCCTTGCCGCCTTCGATCCGGCAAGGCTCACGCGCCCGCATGCGCGCCGCAAACGACGATTTCTCGGGATGCCGATGAGGAAAACTGATCCGGCCTAGACGATCCGGTCCAGTGCGCCGACCAGACGCTTTACGTCCTCGGCCGAGTTGTAGTGGACGAGGCTCGCGCGCACGACGCCGCCACGGGGCAGATAGCCCAGACTGTCCACGGCCCGGTGGGCATAGAAGGTGCCGTGGCGCAGCCCCAGTTTCTGCGCGTCCAACGCCTTGGTGACGTCGTCGGAATTCTTGCCCTCGACGACGAAGGAGAAGGTGGGTGCGCGCAGTTTGCGATCGGCGCTTTTGCGGCCGACCAGCTTCACCCGCTTGTCGGCCGACAGGAAGTCGGCCAGTGGCTTCGACACGGCCTCTTCGTGGCGCGCCATCAGATCGTAGACGCGATCGAGCTGTTCGCCGAAGGGCCGGTTCGCGCCGGGAAAGTGATGGGCGTGCAGCGCCTGGAAATAATCGGCGATGCCGGTGGCGCTCGCGACCGTCTCGTAATCGTAGCCGCCCACGTTCATCTTCAGCGGAAGGTTGTCTTCCGCGATGAAGAAGTGGTTCTGGCCCTTGAGCGCAAGCATGTGCTCGCGCTTGATGTACATGAGCCCGTGGTGCGGGCCGAAAATCTTGTAGAGGCTGCAGAGGTAGAAATCGACGCCAGTCGCGCGCACGTCGACGCGCCGGTGCGGCGCATGGGCCACGCCGTCGATGCAGACGAGGGCGCCCGCGTCATGGGCCAGCTTCGCGATGGCGGCCGCGTCGTTCTCGCTGCCGGTCACGTTCGAGCAGTGGGTGGCGCAGACCAGCTTGGTCTTGTCGGTCAGGAGCGCCTTCAGGTCGTCCAATTCCAGATCGGCCGTCTCGGGCCGCATGCGCCATTCCTTGACCACCACGCCGATGTCGGCCAGGCGGCGCCAGGCGCCGTTGTTCGATTCGTGGTCCAGGTTGGTGACGATGATCTCGTCGCCCGGCTTCAGGCGCGAACGGAACGCATTGGCCAGGACGAAGACGTTGTTGGTGGTGGAATGACCGAGGACGATCTCTTCCGGCGTCGCGTTGATCAGCGCGGCCATGGCGCGCTTGGCCTCGGTCAGCCGCTCGGTCGCCTTGGCCGAGGGCCCGTAGGTGCCGTTGGGCTGCACGCGCGAGGTCGTGAGGTAATCGGTCATCCGCGCGATGAACTGCTTGGGCACGAGCGTCCCGCCCGCGTTGTCGAAATAGCCCCAGCCATCCGCGAGTTGGGGAAATTGGGCGCGGACGAAATCGATGTCGAGACGGTCGGCCATGCGGTGCTCCCAAGCGTCGATGGGGCACGGTAGGGGGCGGCCCGCGCCCGCGTCAACGCGGGCGCCGCACGACTCCAGTTCCCCGCGCGACCATGGCATGATGGCTGGGCCTCATGCGGGGCACCCGGGCTTTTCGGAGACTTAACGACGATGACGAGTGACACCAAACCCCTCTGGCAACCATCCAGGGAGCGCGTCGAGCGCGCCAATTTGACCGAATTCCGCAAGCTGCTTGAGCGCGAGTGGGGCGTTTCGTTGCCGGATTACGCCGCTGTGTGGCGCTTTTCCGTCGATCACATGGACAAGTTCTGGCACAGCGTCTGGGAATACGGCCGCATCATCGCGCCGGTGCGCGGCGAGCGTGTGCTGGAGAACCCGGGCAAGATGCCGGGCACCAAGTTCTTCCCCGATGCGCGCTTCAACTTCGCCGAGAATCTCCTGCGCCGCCGTGACCAGGCCGAAGCCATCGTCTTCCGCGGCGAGGACAAGGTGAAGCGCAGCCTGACCTTCGCCGAGCTTCACGACGAGGTCTCGCGCTTGGCGGCCGCCCTGCATGGCGCGGGCGTCAAAAGCGGCGACCGCGTCGCGGGCTATCTGCCCAATATGCCCGAGGCGGTGATCGCGATGCTGGCGACGGCCAGCCTGGGCGCCGTGTGGTCGTCCTGTTCGCCCGATTTCGGAGCGCAAGGCGTCTTGGACCGTTTCGGCCAGATCGAGCCCAAGGCGCTGATCGCGGTCGAAGGCTATCACTACAACGGCAAAAGCCACGACTGCCTGGCCAAGCTGAAGGAGATCGTGGCCGGCCTGCCGACGTTGCAGAAGGTCGTCGCGGTTTCCTATACACGCGACAAGCCCGCGCTCGACGGCATTCCCAACGCGGTCCATTACGCGGATTTCGTGGCGCCGCACAAGGCGGGCCCGATCCACTTTGTCCACATGCCGTTCAATTCGCCGCTCTATATCGCCTATTCGTCGGGCACGACGGGGGTGCCCAAGTGCATCGTCCACGGTGCGGGCGGCGTCCTACTCAAGCACCTGGTCGAGCATCTGCTGCATTGCGACACCAAACGCGACGACCGCGTATTCTACTTCACCACCTGCGGCTGGATGATGTGGAACTGGCTGGTATCGGCCCTGGCCTGCGAGGCGTCGCTGATGCTCTATGACGGCTCGCCCTTCTATCCCAATGGCAACGTGGTGTTCGATTACGCCGACGCGGAGAAGTTCACGCTGCTGGGCACCTCGGCCAAGTTCCTCGACGCCGCCGCCAAGGCGGGCGTAGAGCCGATCAAGACCCACGGCCTGGCCTCGGTGCGCGCGTTGGCCTCGACCGGATCGCCTTTGGCGCCCGAAGGGTTCGACTATGTCTACGAGAAAATTAAGAAAGACATCCACCTGGCTTCGATCTCGGGCGGCACCGACATCATCGGCTGTTTCGTCCTGGGCGATCCGACCGGCGCCGTCTGGCGCGGCGAGATTCAGCGGCGGGGCCTGGGCATGGCGGTCGACGTGTTCGACGACGAGGGCAAGCCGGTGCGCGGCGAGAAGGGCGAGCTGGTCTGCACCGCGCCGTTCCCCACCATGCCGCTCGGTTTCTGGAACGACCCCGACGGCAAGAAGTATCACGCCGCCTATTTCGACAAGTTCCCGAACATCTGGTGCCACGGCGACTATGTGTTGCTGACCGAGCATGACGGCATGGTCATCTATGGCCGCTCGGACGCGGTGCTGAACCCCGGCGGCGTGCGCATCGGCACGGCCGAGATCTACCGCCAGGTCGAGCGTATCCCCGAGGTGATCGAAGGGCTGGTCATCGGCCAGGATTGGGACCACGACGTGCGCGTCGTCCTGTTCGTCGTCCTGCGCCCTGGGGTGAAGCTGGACAAGGCGCTGGAGGACCGCATCAAGGCCGAGATCCGCAAGAACACGACGCCGCGCCACGTGCCGGCGCGCATCGTCCAGGTCTCCGACATCCCGCGCACCCGCTCGGGCAAGATCACCGAGCTGGCCGTGCGCGAGGTGGTCCATGGCCGCCCGGTGAAGAACCGCGAGGCTCTGGCCAACCCGGAGGCGTTGGAGAATTTCCGCAACCGGCCGGAACTGACGGCGTAGCCACGTGACGCGCGGGCGAATTCGCGCCCGCGTGAAAGGGAGGGAAGGCGATGACGACCATGAGCAAAGACGCCGCGCTGGCCCACAAGCTGGGCGTGCGCGATTCCATCGCCGACATGCCGCCCTCGCCGATCCGCGAAGTCTCGCTGGTGGGGGCGGGCGTGCCGGGCGTCACCGCTTTCTGGTTCGGCGAGCCCGACGTCTCGACGCCCAAGTTCATCTGCGACGCGGCGGCCAAGGCCCTGTCCGAGGGTAAGACTTTCTATAACCCGAACCGCGGCATCCCCGAGCTGCGCCAGGCGCTGGTCGAATATCAATCGAAACTCTACGGCCGGCCCATCGATCCCGAGCGCATCACGGTCACGGCGTCGGGCATCAACGCCATCATCCTGTCGATGGAAATCCTGGTCGATCCGGGTGACGAGGTGATCTGTGTCACGCCGTTGTGGCCCAATATCTCGGCCGGTATCGAAATCATGGGCGGCGCGGTCAAGCGCTTCTCGCTCGATTTCGCGGGCGACAAATGGACGCTCGATATCGGCAAGCTGATCGCTGCCATCGGGCCCAAGACTCGCGCGGTCGTCGTGAACTCGCCGAGCAACCCGACCGGCTGGATGATGAATTCGGCCGACCAAAAGACGCTGCTCGAACATTGCCGCAAGCACGGCGTCTGGATCGTGGCCGACGAGGTTTATGCGCGCTTGGCCTATGGCCGTAAGGCCGCGCCATCCTTCGTCGAGCATGCCGAACCCGAAGACCGCGTGCTGGTCATCAACAGCTTCTCCAAGCCCTGGGCCATGACCGGCTGGCGCGTGGGCTGGATCACCCATCCGTTGGGCTTCGGCAAGACGCTGGAGACGGTGACCGAGTACAACATGTCCTGCGCCACCACCTTCGCGCAGTGGGGCGCCATCGCGGCGCTCAAGGGCGGCGAGGCGTTCATCGCCGAATCGGTCGCGCGCTATCAGGCCAACCGCGACGTGGTCTATCAGCGGCTCGCGGGCAATTCGCGCGTGCGCATCGGCCTGCCGGACGGCGCCTTCTATGCCTTCTTCGCGGTCGACGGGATCAAGGACAGTTTGGCGGTCGCCAAGGACATCGTGCGCACGGCCAAGGTGGGCTTGGCGCCCGGCATCGCCTTCGGACCGGAAAGCCAGGGTTTCTTGCGCATGTGTTATGCGTCCGAACCCGGCCGGCTGGGCGCGGCGCTCGACCGGCTGGAAGACTTCATCGGCAAGCTGTGATCGTCGTCGTCTTCGAGGTGACGATGAACGAAGGCCGCGCGCCGGAGTATTTTGACTTGGCCGCCAGCTTGCGGCGGGACCTGGAGGCGATCGACGGGTTCATCTCGGTCGAGCGATTCGAGAGCATGAAGACCAAGGGCAAGTATTTGTCCCTCTCGACCTGGCGCGACGAGGCGGCGGTGAAGGCCTGGCGCGAACAGGCCGACCACCGGATCGCGCAGGCGCGCGGCAAGGACGGCATCTTCGCCGACTTCCGTATCCGCGTGACGCAGGTGCTGCGCGACTACACGATGGCCGACCGGGTAGACAACGCTTCCTCATCCTGAGCGCGTCGAAGGATGAGACGACGGTAGAATCGCTGGCCGCCCACCCTTCGACAGGCTCAGGGTGAGGTTGATGATGGGAGAGGACGATGAAGCTCTACGAATTCGCGACCTCGGGCAATTGCTACAAAATCCGGCTGGCCCTGGGGAATCTGGGCAAGAGCTATACGCGCGAAGCCGTCAGCCGCGACGGCGGCACGAAGACGCCGGATTTCTTGAAATTATCGCCGACCGGTGTGGTGCCGGTGCTGGAGATCGCGCCCGGTAAGCTGGTGACCGAATCGGCCGCGATCCTGGCCTATCTGGGCAAGGGCACACCCATGCTGCCCGAAGATCCGTACGAGCACGCTCAGGTGATCCGCTGGCTCTCGTTCGAGCAGGAGCGGGTGCTGTCTTCCATCGCCGGCGCGCGTTTCATCCGCAAGATGCTGAACATCCCCAAGGAGCGCGAGGCCGAGTTCAAGGCGAAGCAAGAGGCCGGCTATAAGGCGCTCAAGATCATGGACGCGCATCTCGCGAAGAACCGGTTCTTCGCGGGCGACCGCTACACGATCGCCGACGTGGCGCTTTACGGCTATACGCATCTCGCGGGCGAGGACGGCGCAGGCATGGATTTGAAGCCCTATCCGAACGTCGTGGCCTGGCTCGAGCGGGTGAAAGCCCAACCCGGCCACGTCACGCTGATGCAGTAAGGCGGTGGCGCGGCTTCATCATTTCTGGAACTCGGGCAACAGCTACAAGATCCGTTTGCTGTTAAGCGAGTTGGGACGTCCCTACGACAGCGCGGCGCTCGACCGCGCGAACCGGGCGCAGAAGGAAGCGGCTTATCTCGCGGTCAACCCGCGCGGCCAGGTGCCCGCGTGGGAAGAAGCATCGGGCCGCGTGCTGACGGAATCGGCGGCGATTCTCTCTTATTTGGCGCACGGCACCGCGCTTGTGCCGAAAGATCCGTGGCTACAGGCGCAAATGTTGTCCTGGCTGTTCTACGAGCAGCAGCATCTCTGCAACCAGGGCGTCGGCATGGCGCATTACTGGACCTTCGTCACCGGCCAGGGCGAGACGAAGAAAGCCGAGGTCGAGGCCGCGCGCGAGAAGGCGCGAACCGAGCTCGCCTATCTGGAGAGGCATCTGCAAGGGCGCGAATGGTTCGTCGGCGATTCCTTCACGGTCGCCGACGTCGCGATCTATGGCTACACGCACCGCGCACCCGTCGCGGGCATCGCGCTTGAGCCTTATCCCAACGTCATGGCGTGGATGAAACGCGTGGCGGCGCGCCCGCGCCACATCCGCTTCGAGGACAAGCCCGCCTAATCTCTGGGTTCTGCGTTCTCGCGCTCGCCTTCGGCCTTCAGCCATTCGCGGAACGCCACCACCTTGTTCCGCTGCGCATAGGCCGGTGGATAGACGATGTAATAGGCCGCCTCGACCGGCAGCCGCAGCTTGAACGGGCGCACCAGGCGCCCCGCCGCCAAGTCCGACGACGCGATGGCGCTGCGCGCGAGCGCCACGCCTTGGCCGGCCGCGGCCGCCTGCACGACCATGCTGGAGCTGTTGAACGAGATGCCGCGGCTAGGGTCCACGCCCTTCACGCCCGCGGCGACGAGCCAGCGCCGCCAGTCCGTTTCGATGTCGTCATGCAGCAGCGTGTGGTGGCGCAGGTCGTCCGGGCATTTTAGCGGGTTCTTGCCGCTGGCCAGTTCGGGGCTGCAAACCGGAAAGACGTCCTCGGTCAAGAAACGGTCGGCGACCAGATTGGCCCAATGGCCGCGGCCATAGCGCACGCCGATATCGACATCCTCGCGCATGAAATCGACCAGCCGTTCGTCGGGCGCCAGGCGGATGTCGATGTCGGGATGCGCCGCGCGGAAACGCCCGAGGCGCGGCACCAGCCATGCGGCGGCGAAGGACGGCATGGTGGTGACGGTCAGGTGCCCGGTGCGGTCCCGCGCGGTCAGCCGTTCGGTCGCGCCCGCGATCGCATCGAACGAATCGCGCAAGACCGGCAGCAACGCCTGGCCATGGTCGGTCAGGATCAGGCCGCGGTTGACGCGGCGGAACAACGCCACGCCCAGATGCTCTTCCAGCCCTTTGACCTGATGGCTGATCGCGGCCTGGGTCACGAACAGCTCCTCGGCCGCCTTGGTGAACGAGAGGTGGCGTGCCGCCGCCTCGAAGGCCCGCAAGCCGTTGAGCGGCGGAAGACGGCGTCCCATGACCCCTCCTATTCATAAGATTTCCTAATCTTTATCCCGAAAACTCGTCGTTTGTCCAGAGGCGGTGGTATCGACATATTTCCCGTCATGAACGGGTCAATCCGGTTCGGAATGACCCTAAAAAAGATGAGAAATCCGAATAGAAAGGGAAATCGCCATGTCAGCCACCAGCATCTTCTCTCATGCCATCCCTTCCTCGCAGGGGCTCGGCCATGCCGCCCTCAAGGGTTTGGGTCTGTTCGCCACCTGGTTCCTGCGGGGCCGGGCGCGCCAGCAGCTCCGCCAGCTCGACGAGATGACCCTGCGGGATATCGGCGTCAGCCGCTATGACGCCGAGATCGAGGCCAGCAAGCCGTTCTGGAAGGAATGAGCGTGGAGGATTCCTGCCTTGGGCCCGGACCGGTCTCTCCGCCGGCCGGGCCCAGCGGTGCCCTCGACGCGCTGTTCGCGCTGTCGACCGCGATCCGCTATGTGGCCTTTGGCCGTGGCGGCTCGGTCGTTTCGCGCACGCGGCCGCATCTGCACGGCGCCTCCTCGCACGAATCCGACCGGTATGAGGAGCTGCTGGTGAACCCGACGCTGCTCAGCCTCGCGCGGCGGCGCGGCGAGATCGACTGCGGCGGCCTTGAATTCCTCGTCGTCGGTTACGGCGCGTTTCGGCAGCTCGTGCTGCCGGCCGGCGGCGGCCATGTTTCGATCGCGGTCGAGCGCGCGGCGGATGCCGCAGCGTTGGTGCCGCGCGTGCAATCGGTTTTGCGTTCTCACGGACTGGCCGAACCCGCCGCGCCTTGAGGCGCACCCCTATGGCCAGTACCGTGTCCCTGGCCGGCGCGGCCTTCCGCCGCGTCGGCCTTTTTTTGCGGGTGGTGATCCGGGGGCCGATGACCAACGCCATCCTTTATGCCGTGACCGTGCTGATCTGGGGCACGACCTGGCTCGCGGTCACCTTCCAATTGGGCGTGGTGCCGGTCGAACAGTCGGTCGCCTACCGGTTCCTGTTCGCGGGCGCCTTGTTGCTGGGCTATTGCCTGTTGCGCGGCCGGAAGCTCGACCTCTCGCTGCGCGATCACCTGTTCGTGGCGTTGCAAGGGCTTTGCCTTTTCTGCGTCAACTACGTGCTGTTCTACGCGGCCAATTCCTATCTCCACAGCGGTCTGCTGGCCGTCATCTTTTCCACGCTGCTGCTGATGAACGTGGCGACCGGCGCCATCTTTTTGGGCACGCGCGTCAGTCTCCGCGTGCTGGCGGGCGGGTTGGTCGGGCTCGCAGGCATGGCGCTTCTGTTCCGTCAGGAACTGCACAATTTCGACCTGCAATCGGGCGGCGCGCGGGGCCTGCTCCTCTCGCTGATCGCCACCGTCGTCGTCTCCATCGGCAACATCACCTCGGCGCGCAACCAGCGCGCGGGTATCTCGGTCACCGTCGCCAACGGCCTGGGCATGGCCTATGGCGGCGTCATGACGCTTGTGTTCGCGCTGGCCAAGGGCGCGCCGTTCGTCTTCGAATGGACGTTCCGCTATATCGGGTCGTTCCTGTTCCTGGTCGTCTTCGGCTCGATCGTCGCGTTCGGCACCTACCTGACGTTGCTAGGCCGCACCGGCGCGGACCGCGCGGCCTACGCCATGGTGCTGTTTCCCGTCATCGCGCTGGTGCTTTCGACGATCTACGAGGGCTACCGCTGGACCGCCCACGGCGTGGCGGGCGTGGCGCTGATCCTGGCCGGTAACGTGATCGTGCTGTTGTGGAAGCGCAGGAGGACGGGCGCATGAGCGGACGGCGTTGGATGCCCGGCCTGCCGGCACCCATCGAGGGCGTCTTGTGGATGGCCCTGGCCGCCCTCCTGTTGACCACGGTGAGCGCGATGCTGCGGCCGGTGGCCGAGGATATTCCGCCGGTCCAGCTTCTGTTCCTCCGGTGCGCGTTCAGCGCGCTTCTCCTATTGCCGTTCCTGGCCCGCTCGGGCTGGGGCGTCATGCGCCGGCGCACGCTCGGTCTCTATGCACTGCGCGCGGCCCTGATGTTCGCCTCGATGCTGTTCTGGATCTATGCGGTGGTCGAACTGCCGCTGGCCGAAGCCACGGCGCTGGCTTTCACCGCGCCGCTGTTCGCCACCATGCTGGCGGCCGCGATCCTGGCGGAGCATGTCGGCATCCGGCGCTGGGGTGCCGTTATCGTCGGCTTCATCGGCGCCTTGGTCATCATCCGCCCGGGTTTCGCGGTGATGAACATGGGGATCGTTTTCGTGCTGCTGAATGCCGCGTCCTGGGCGGGCGCGATCATCCTGGCGCGCCTCCTTTCTCGGGGCGACGATCCGGTGGCGATCGTCGCCTCCATGTTTCTCCTCGCCACGCCCATGGCGATGGTGCCCGCGTTGTTCGTATGGGAAACGCCGAGCGTCACTTCGTTGGTCTTGCTCATCGTCATGGCCGTGCTCGGGGTACTGGGGCACATCGCAGCCACGCGCGCCTTGGCCGTGGCCGAGACTTCGGTCGTCGTGCCGGTCGAGTATATTCAGCTTCCGATCAGCGCTCTGCTGGGCTTCATATTGTTCGCCGAGGTGCCGGATATCTACACACCGATCGGCGCCGCGATCATCATCGCCGCGGTCGTCTATATTAGTCACCGCGAGGCCATGCAGGCGCGCCGCCGCGCGGCCGATCCGCCGCTTCCGGCGGTGCCGCCGACGCCTTGATGCGGCCCGCACCACGCGCAATTCTGATACCGAGACGGGAGGATGGAATGGGGCTTGAGACCTTGCGGATGCTGGCCCGATTCAATGGATGGGCGAACGGCCGCATCTACGATTGCTGCGCGCGCTTGTCCGACGCGGACTACCGGATGGACCGCAAGGCCTTCTTCGGTTCGATCCACGCCACGCTCAACCATCTTCTGGTCGTGGACAAGCTATGGCGGGCGCGGGTCGAAGGCGGGACGACCGGCATCAAGAACCTGAACGAAATCCTGCATGAGGATTTCGCGTCTTTGCGCGCCGCGCGCAAGGAGGAAGACGCAGCGCTGATCGGCGCGGTGGATGATATCGATGCGGCGAATGTCTCGAAGCCGCTGGCCTATACGTTCGTGGATGGCACGCCGGCCGAGACGCCGCTGGATGTCGTGCTGATCACGCTGTTCAACCATCAGACGCATCACCGTGGGCAGGTCCACGTGATGCTGACCCAAGCGGGGATCACGCCGCCGCCGCTCGACATCATCAATTTTTACGGAGCATGATGATGGCGCCGGATTATTTCCGCGTCTTCGCGCGTTACAACCGGTGGGCCAACACGCGCCTTTACGACGCCTGTGCTCAATTGTCCGACGCCGGCCGGCGAGAGGACCGCAAGACGTTCTTCGGTTCCATTCACAATACGCTCAACCATCTTTTGGTGGGTGACCGGGTTTGGATGGGCCGTTTCATGGGCGCGGATTCCGGCATCAAGGCGCTGAACCAAATTCTGTTCGACGATTTCGGCGCCCTGCGCCGCGCGCGCGAAGCCGAGGACGACCGTATCCAGCAGTATGTCGAGGGCTGCGGCGAGACGAAGCTGGCCGGCGCGCTCGATTTCAAGAGCATGGACGGCACGGCGTCTTCCATGCCGCTCAATCAAGTGCTGGGGCATTTCTTCAATCACCAGACCCATCATCGTGGCCAGGTCCATGCCATGCTGACCCAGGCCGGTGCGGCCGCGCCGTCGCTCGATCTGATCGCGTTCCTGCGCGAGAAACGCTAGCGGATTTTCAGGATCACCTTGCCGGTCGAGCGGCGCTCCAGCATGGCGGCCATGGCCTGCGGTGCCTCGTCGATCGCGAAGCGGTGCGAGATATGCGGCTTCAGCTTGCCGGCCGCGTACCAGGCCAGAAGCGCCGCGAAGGAATCGCGCAGCACCTGCGGGTTGCGCTGGCGGTAGGCGCCCCAGAACAGGCCCATCACCGCCGTGTTCTTGACCAGCAGCAGGTTGGCCGGCGCCTGCGGAATGCGGCCCGCGGCGAAGCCCACGACGATCAGCCGTCCTTCCCACGCCAGGCAGCGCAAGGACGTGTCGAAAACGTCGCCACCGACCGGGTCGTAGATGACGTCGACGCCCTTGTCGCCCGCGATCTCTTTCACCCGCGCGCGCAAATCCTCGGCCGCGTAATCGATCAGATGATCGGCGCCGTGCGTCTTGGCGACCGCCAGCTTGTCCGCGCCGCGCGCCGTCGCGATCACCACGGCGCCCATGGCCTTGCCGATCTCGACCGCAGTCAGCCCCACGCCGCCCGCGGCCCCATGCACCATCAGCGTCTCGCCGCGCTTGAGCATCGCGCGGCGCTCCAAGCCGACATGGGAGGTGCCGTAGGCGACGGGAAAGGACGCGGCGGTCTCGAAATCCATCGCATCGGGAATCGGATAGACCTCGTTGGCGTCCGTCACGGCCTCCTCGGCGAAGGCGCCGAAGCTGGTGGTCGCCATGACGCGATCACCCTTCTTCACATGCGTGACGCCCGCGCCCGTCTCCAGCACCACGCCGCCACACTCGAGACCGGGCGAGAAAGGCAGCGCGGGCTTTTCCTGGTATTTACCGGCCACGACCAGCGTGTCGGCGAAATTGAGCCCCGCCGCGTGAACGGCGATACGCACGCTGTTGGGGCCTTTGAGGCTGGGGGCCGGTACATCGCCGACCATCAACCCTTCGTGGCCCGTCGTTTCCTTGCACAGCACCGCGCGCATCGGACTCTCCGTCAGGGTTTGCCGAGCAAGGTTGGCGCGGCCGTCAGATGGCCCACCACCGTGCCGCTCCAGTTCCGCAATTCGATGTGCGCATAGGCGGCCAGCGCCGCGTCCGCCGCGCCCTTCGTCGCGCCGAACCGGCGCAGCAACGCGGCCGTTACGCATTCCGAGGCGCGCGTCGCGCCGTCGTCGATCTTGACCGCGATGCCGAGACCCTGTTCGGGCAACGACGCGGCGAACACGCCTTCGGCGCCCGTCTTGACCAGGATGGTTTCGCCCGCTTCGTCCATGATCTTGGTGCAAAAGCGTCCGCTGCCGGCGACCATGAACGGGTGCGCCGCGACGGCGCGGCGGATGCGCCGCACGGCCTCGCGGCGCGCGGGAGCCAGGGCGTCGGGCGCCGCGATGCGTGCCATGGCGCGCGAGAGGCCGGCCAGCGACATGGCCACGGTGGGGATGCCGCAACCGTCGATGCCCATGGGCGCCTGGTCCAGGTCCTCGCCCGCCATCTCGCCCATGATGGCGCGGGTGCGGCGCTGCACGGCGTGGTCCGCGGCCGAATAGCCGCGCGTCGCATCGCCCGTGGCGAGCGCCGTCGCCAGCATGCCTGTGTGCTTGCCCGAGCAATTGTTATGCAGGCGCGTCGGCGTCTCGCCCTTGCACGCCAGGGCCAGTGCCGCGTCCGCGCCGCTTGGCGCATGCGCGCCGCATTCCAGATCGTCGCCGGAGAGGCCGAGCCGCTTCAGCCAGGCGCCGACGGCCGCGACATGATCGGGCGAGCCATTGTGCGAGGCGCAGGACAGAGCCAACTCGGCCTCGCTGAGCGCGAATTTGTCGGCCGCGCCCGTCTCGACCACGGCGATCGCTTGCAGCGGTTTGACCGCCGAACGGGGATAGACCGGCCGCGCCGTGTCGCCCCAGGCCGCCACGAGCTTGCCTTGCGCGTCGCACACGACGGCCGCGCCGTGGTGAGCGGATTCCACCAGGGGGCCGCGACGCACTTCGACCAGGATGGGGTTTTGGGCCATGAAATTCCGCGCGAAAGGGTCAAGCACCTTGCCTTGCGGGGTGGAGGGGTGCAAGTTCGCCCGCCATGCGCGGCTATTTCGGCATCGGCGTCGACGGCATCTCCAAGCAGATGAACATCGGCAGTGTGTTCCGCACTGCCCATGCCTTCGGCGCGAGCTTTGTGTTCACGGTCGGCGCCGTCTACGAGGCCGACCAGGGCAACCTGGCCGACACGTCCGACACGCCGCGCAACCTGCCGCTCTATGAGTTCGATTCGGTCGAGGATCTGCGCCTGCCGACCGATTGCGACCTGGTCGGCATCGAGCTGATGGACGATGCGGTCGACCTGCCGAGTTTCCGCCATCCGCGCTGCGCGGCCTATGTTTTGGGTCCCGAACGGGGCGCGCTCTCGCCCGAGCTGGTGGCGCGCTGCGCCCATGTCGTCAAAATTCCGACGAAATTCTCGATCAACTTGGCCCTTGCGGGGGCGCTGGTCATGTACGATCGGCTGCTCTCCTCCGGCCGTTTCGGCGCCCGGCCGATCGCGGCGGGAGGGCCCGTCGAGGCGCCGCCTTTGCATCAGTTCGGCCCGCCCGTGATTCGCCGCCTGAAGACGAAAGAGACCAGAGGATCCAAGAAGGCATGAGACCGTTCCTGATCGCCGCCGTTGCAACGCTTGCCTTGCTGCCCGCCGCAGCATTCGCGCAAGGACAGAAACCCGCCGCGCAAAAGCCGGCCGCGGCCCAGAAGCCGGCCGAGAAGGCGCCGGAGAAGAAGGACGCCCATATCGGCCATTACGGCGACTGGGATCTATTCGAGGGCGCCGAGGGCAAGAACAAGGTCTGCTACATGGCGACCATCGCCAAGGAAACCAAGGGCGGCGGCGCGCGCAAGGACAAATCCTACGTCATGGTCATGCATCGCCCGGCGGCCAAGAACCTGGGCGTGGTCAGCGTGACCTCCGGCTATGCCTTCAAGGACAAGAGCGAACCCGTGGCCGAGATCGGCGGCGAGAAGCTCTCGCTCTATACCAGCGCCAAGACGCCCGACACGGCCTGGGCCTTCGAGGACGCCAAGCTGGTGCAGGCCATGCTCAAAGGCCAAACCATGGTGGTGAAGGGCACGCCGGCCAAGGGCGAGGCGGCCACCGACACCTATTCCCTGAACGGCGTCAGCAAGGCCTACCAGGAGCTGAACAAGGCCTGCGGCGTGAAGTCGTAGTTTGCCGGATTGCGTCCCCGGGCCTATATCTGGCCCATGGCGCAAGCGCTTTCCCCGGACGACGGCCGCAAGAACCTGATCGGCCTGTCGCGCGACGAGCTGGCCGGGGAGATCGAATCCCTCGGCGAGAAACGCTTCCGCGCGCGCCAGCTCTGGCACGAGATCTACGCCCGCGGCGAAACCGACTTCGAACGCATGACCACGCTGTCGAAGCCGTTCCGCGCGTCCTTGGCCGAACGCTATCGCGTGTCACGGCCGGATATTTCCCAGCACCAGCTGTCGAACGACGGCACCCAGAAATGGCTGCTTGGTCTCGACGACCGCAACCAGATCGAGACCGTGCATATCCCGGAGACGGACCGGGGCACGCTCTGTGTCTCGTCCCAAGTTGGCTGCACCCTCACCTGCAAGTTCTGCCACACGGGCACCCAGCGCCTGGTGCGCGATCTGGAACCGGGCGAGATCGTGGGGCAGGTGATGTTGGCGCGCGATGCGTTCGGCGAATGGCCGGCGCCGCTCGGCGGCCGCAAGCTCACCAACATCGTCATGATGGGTATGGGTGAGCCGCTCTATAACTACGACAATGTCTCCAAAGCGCTGCGCGTCGTGATGGACAACGAAGGCATCGCCATCTCCAAGCGCAAGATCACGCTCTCGACCTCGGGCGTCGTGCCCATGATCGAGCAATGCGGGCGCGAGCTCGGCGTCATGCTGGCCATCTCGCTGCACGCCGTGCGCGACGAATTGCGCGACGTGCTGGTGCCGCTCAACAAAAAATACCCGATCAAGGAATTGCTCGCGGCTTGCCGCAAATATCCGCCGCTCAAGAACGCGCGGCGCATCACCTTCGAGTACGTGATGCTGAAGGACGTGAACGATTCGCCGGCCGATGCGCGCGAGTTGGTGCGGCTGATCTCCGGCATTCCGGCCAAGGTGAACCTGATTCCGTTCAACCCCTGGCCCGGCACGTCCTACGAATGCTCGTCGCCCGAGACGATCGAGCGCTTCGCCCAGATCGTCATGAACGCAGGCTATCCCTCGCCCGTGCGCACGCCACGCGGCCAGGACATCCTAGCCGCCTGCGGCCAGCTCAAAAGCGCATCGGAAAAGCTGCGCGCCAGCCAGCGCGGCGCCGCGGCGCAACAGGCCGGCGCGGCTTAGCTTGACCCCGGGCCACTGGGTCCGGACACTCGCCTTGCGCAATCGGGGGAAAGCGCCATGACCGAAATCCATCGCCATCCGCCCATCGACGTGGGCGCCGTCGTGCGCCGCAGCTACCGGCATGTGGCCGAGGACTTCCATCGTCTCATGATCTACAGCGTGGGCGCCGCGCTCGCGCTGGGCATTGCCGAGCTCACCCTTTCGGGCCTCGCGACTTTGCTGGTCCCCGACGACCGCAAACCGGCCGATTTCGCCTCCGGCTGGGGCCTGATCTTGAGCATCGCGGCCTTCGGCGTCGGCGTCCTGCGTTATCTCTTGATGGTCGCCGTGGCCGTCCACTGGCACCGCGAGATTCTTTTGCGCGAAGGTTCCTGGCTCAAGCTTCAAATCGGTGGGCGCGAGGCGCGCTATTTCGTCTGGCTGCTGGCATGGTTCGTCGTATTCGGCGTCGTGATGATTCTGATCTACTCCACCTTGCGCTATCTCGGCGTCGATTTCAGCCTGACCGCGTGGTTTGGCGGCGATGGCCAGTCCATGGATGACCAGACGCAGGTTTGGCGCGTGGTGATCGCGGCCGTTGCCTACACCGTGCTCATCGCGCCGTTCTACGTCGTTGCATTGGTTCTGCCGGCGCAGGCGGTCGACGAAAAGAAATTTGGCTTTCTCTCGGCGCTTCGTCTCACGCGCGGCAATTTTTGGCGTATCGCCCTCGCCAGCCTCTTCTTCAAACCACCGATCTTCGCGCTCATTCTGCTTGCGATTGGGCTGGTCTATGGGCTGGACGGGCGCGGCGGGTGGGTGGCCGGGTTTTTCCTCTCCGTGGCGGCCGATACGGCCACCTTCGTCTGGATCTGCCTGGAGGCGGGCTTCCTTTCCTTTGTTTACCAGGCGTTACGGGCCGGTGCGGCGGCGCCGGGGCGGTAGCGCCGACCCCTTGCCGGGCGGGCTTCCCTGGCTATACTCCGCCGCCATCCGGACACCCCCTATTTAGGTGCGTCAATGAAGGGCGACGTGAAGAAGGTCGTGCTGGCCTATTCGGGCGGGCTCGACACCTCGATCATTCTGCGCTGGTTGCAGGAACAATATGGCTGTGAGGTCGTGACCTTCACGGCCGATATCGGCCAGGGCGAGGAGCTGGAGCCCGCGCGCAAAAAAGCGCAGCAGATGGGCGTCAAGGAGATCTTCGTCGACGATCT
>CADEGL010000031.1:0-13119 GCA_902826885.1 uncultured Alphaproteobacteria bacterium
ATGCCCCCGGGCGGCGGCATGGGTGGTATGGGCGGCATGGGCGGGATGGACTTCTAATCCAACCCACCGCTTGAAGGATCAGGGGCCGCGGGCGACCGCGGCCCCTTTTTCTTTGGCGCCGATGTGTTAGCGTCGGACCGTCAAATGGCTCCCGATATCGACATAGTGGCGGCGCTCCTGCGCGAGGTCGCGGCGGCGGAAGTAATGCCGCGCTTCCGGAAACTGGCGGCGTACGAGATCGTCGAGAAGAAACCCGGCGACATCGTCACGGCGGCGGATCTCGGCGTCGAGCGCGTGCTGACCAAGCGCTTGCCAGGGATGGTGCCCGGCAGCCGCGTGGTGGGCGAGGAGGCGGTTCACGCCGACCCTGCCGTGCTCAAGCGGATCGCCGAGGACGCGCCGGTCTGGATCGTCGACCCGGTGGACGGCACCACGAATTTCTCCGAGGGCAGTCCACTTTTTGCCGTGCAGTTGGCCTATGTGGTGCGTGGGGAGACCTGCGCGGCATGGGTCTACGATCCCGTCCGCGATTTGATGGCCATGGCTGAGAAGGGGAGCGGCGCGAAGCTGAATGGTGCCCGCGCCCATGTGGCGCCTGCCGTGCCGGTCGAGGACATGAAGGGCGCCCTTTACGCGGGCCCCACGCGGCCGGGACTGACCGCCGATTTCGCGGCTAAGAAGAAGTATTACGCGGGCGGCGGCTATCGGCGCTGCGTCGGCCAGGAGTATCTCTCGCTGGTGTCGGGCGAAATGCATTTCGCGCTCTTCACCCGCATCCTGCCCTGGGACCATGCGGCCGGGCAGCATATTCATGCCGAGGCCGGCGGCTATTCCAAACTGGTCGACGGCCGCCCCTACAGTGCTGTGGAATCCGAAGGCTATATCCTCTTGGCACCCGACGCGGAAAGCTGGGCCAAACTCAAGACACTGTTCATCGCCTAAACGGCTTCCCCTGATCGACGCATACGTCGATCGGATCAAGTCCGGGGTGACGAAAGCGAACACGACCCAAGGGTGGACTCCGTCGGCCCGATCCGCGACCATTCTGGGGCGATGGACGGGGAGGGACGCGATGGCCCAGCCGACAACCGAATCCGCCAAGCCGCGACGCAGCCTGAAGCGGGCGCCACCCGCCAAGTTCAAGGAGGGCGTCAGCGATCCGCGCGGCCTGCCGCCCGCATGCTATACCTCCGCCGCGTTTCACGAGCGCGAGATCGAGACGATCTTCCGTAAGGAATGGGTCTGCATCGGCCGCGTCGAGGACGTGGCCAAGCCCGGCGACTATGTTTCCATCGACATCGTGGGCGAGCCCTTGGTCATGGTGCGGGACCTCGCGGGAACTTTACGCGTTCATTCGCGCATCTGCCGTCACCGGTCGATGATTCTGGTCGAGGGCTCGGGCAACGCGCGCAGCTTCAACTGTCCCTATCACGCCTGGGTCTACGGGCTCGATGGACGCCTGGCCGGCGCGCCGGAGATGGAGTACACGCCCGGTTTCGACCGCGCGGCATGCTCGCTGCCCGGCCCCAAGGTCGAGGTGTGGGAAGGCTTCGTCTTCGTCAATTTCGATTCCAAGGCCAAGCCGTTGGCGCCGCGCGTGGAGAAGCTCGCGCGCTTCCTCGGCAATTGGCATATGGGCGAAATGGTCTCCGTCCGCAGCTTCGACTTCGATGTCGGCTGGAACTGGAAGGTGATGATCGACAACTACATCGAGGCCTATCATCACTTGGGCGCGCACCGGCTCAGCCTGGAGCCGGTGATGCCGACGCGCCTCGTGCGGGTGGAAGACCTGCCGGGGCCGTTCACCATCGTGCATATGCCGCACGTGGAAGGTACCGAGGTTTCAGGTTTCTACACGACCGGCGAGGAGCAGGCCAAGCTGCCGCCGATCCCCACCTTGACCGAGGACGAACGGCGGCGGCCATCGCTGATCCATATGTTCCCGGCGCACCTGATGTCGACCTATCCCGACCGAATGGAATACTACCTGGTCCTGCCGCGCGGCCCGGACGGGCTCACCATCCGCAAGGTGATGTGCGTGCCCAAGGCCAGCCTCGACCGGCCGGATTTCGAGCGCGCCATGAAGGTGGTGACCGACCAGTATTTGAAGTTCCGGGTCGAGGATATCGGCGTGAACGACGGTGTCATGCGCGGCCTGCGCGCGCGCTATGCCGCGCCGCCCCATCTCTGCCATCTGGAACGCCCGTTGCTGGAATTCTCGGAATGGTTGCTGCGGCGCACGGGTCCGCCGCCCGCGCGGTGAACGGACACGGAATTAAGCGGTGGATGCACCCGATCGCATGCGGGCCGGCTGTCTGTTGACGAGAACGACACCGGTCAAAATCAGCGCCGCCCCGGCATACTCCAGAAGCGCGATCTGTTCCCCCGCGAAGAAGACTCCAATCGCGATCGCGACCACGGGCGGAATATAGGCGACGGACGAAGCGGACACCGCGCCCAGTTTTCCGATGATGTAGTAGTAAAGAATATAGGCCACGCCGGTCCCCAACACGCCGAGACCCAGAACGAGGCCGGCGGCGACATAGGGCTCGCTCCAGATGTTTCCGATTCCCGTTAGGTCAATGGCGAAAAGCAAGATTACGAGACTCAACCCCAGCTGATACGTGATCACCGCGGAAACGGGAATGCCGAGCGGAATGACGTATTTCTTCGCGTAAACGAAGGATGCGCCGACGCTCAAAGACCCCAGGACGTTGTACAGCACGCCCTCGATATTCGTGGCGGCGATATCGGCTCTGAAAGGCTGGGCGATGAAGACGACGCCCAGAAAGCCGAGCGAGATTCCCAAGACCTTTTGAAGCGAGGCCCGTTCGCCCTCGAGAAAAATCAAAGCGAACAGAAAAGATAGGATAGGCGTGAGCCCGCTCAACGCGCCGGCGACGCCCGAGAGCAGAAGGGAGGTTCCTTTCGTGAAGCCATAGTAATAGCCGATGGTTCCCACCACGGCCATGACGAGGAAATGGACGATATGCTTGCGATGGTCCCATTTCAGCGCGCCCTTCCCATAGGCATAGAGCGCGATGGGAACGAGACCGCACACAAGCCTCAGCAAGATGATCTGGAGCGGCGAAATCAACTGAGACGCCATCTTCATATAAATGAAGCTGCTGCCCCAGATGAGGCCCAGAAGCCCGAGCATGGCGAATGGCAAGGTTTTCAAATCCGCATCGTCCTAACGGATGATCCGAGCGTTGCTCAATAGCCCGGCGGACCTGGCGGGACCGGGCCGCTCGGGCTAAGCGCCCCGTCCTTGTCGTGCTGCTCGTTGCCGACAAGCGGCGGGCAGAACACGCTCACGAGATGGATGTCCGTATGGGCGCGCACGCGGTGCCGGTCCTTGGGTCCCACATTGTAGGCCATGCTGGGTTCGAGCTTCCAAGTCTGTCCGGTGGCGAGGTCCGTGACCTCGCCGGTGCCGGAAATGATGTGGTTGGCCTCCCAATGGTGCTTGTACCAGAGGGTTGCATCCGCGCCCGCGGCGAAGCGCACGTCCGAGAATCCGAAACCGATATCGTCGGCCTTGGTCAGCATACGGATCACGCGCGACTGGCCGTTGGCCGCGATCATTTCCTTTTCGGCCCGTCGCATCTCGTCCGCGCGTTTGGCGAACATGCGCCGGTCGGTCTTTTCGATCGGGCCGCTGGGCTCGTACGAGCCGTCCTTATCGAAACCCTCATCGCCCCGGAGCGGCGGGCAGAAGATGCTCACATAGAGCGTGTCTTCCGTCAGGTGAAGGCGATGCCGGTCATTGGGGCCGACGACATAAAGGACGCCTGCTTCAAGCGGATATTGCTTGCCGCTGGTCAAATCCGTCACTTCGCCCTTGCCGGCGATGATGTAGTTGGCTTCCCAGTGATGTTTCAGCCAGACGGCGATATCCGTGCCTTTTTTGACTTGGTTCTCGTTGTACGAGTAGCCCATGCCGTCGGCGGCGGTGAGGAAACGGGCCGATCGGAACGCGTTGGTATGCACGGGGAATCGGATGCGGCCGAGCTTTTCGAGTTCATCAAGCGTTCGAATGAACATGGCACCCCCCGGTTCATGCCGACAGTTTGGCGTGGAGACACGTGGGAACGCCATCGTTCATGTATGTGAACAGGCGAGCCATTGGCGCGACGGCGAAGCGCGCCAGTTCAACCAAACCTAGACCTGGATCGAATAACCGCCGTCGACCGGGATGGCCGTGCCGGTGATGAAGTTGGAGGCGGACGAGGCCAGGAACACGGCGATACCCGCGAAATCGCCGGGCAAGCCCCAGCGGCCCGCGGGCGTGCGCGCCATTACCCGTTCGTTCAGACCCGGCATTTCCACGCGGCCGCGCCGCGTCAATTCCGTGTCGATCCAGCCGGGCAAGAGCGCGTTGCACTGGATATTGTCCTTAGCCCAGGCCGCGGCGAGGGAGCGCGTGAGCTGAACGATGCCGCCTTTGCTGGCGCCGTAGGAGGCGTGAAACTGGGAGCCGAACATCGACAACATCGAACCGATGGAGATCACCTTGCCGCCGCCCGCCTTCACCATGTGCGGATAGCAGGCCTGCGCGCAGGCGAAGGTCGAGGTTAGGTTGGTGTTCATCACCTGATGCCATTCGGCCAGCGAGGTATCCTCGGGCCGCTTGCGTATGGCGGTGCCGGCGTTGTTGACCAGGATATCGATTCGGCCGAATTCCTGGAGCGCGGCGTCGGCGGTTTTTCGTCCTGCGGACTCGTCTGTCGCCTCGAACGGGACCGAAACGGCCTTGGCGCCCGCTTTGCCCAGGGCGTCCACGGCCGCCGCGTTCTTCTGTTCGTTGCGCCCGGCCACGACGATGGACGCGCCGGCACCGGCCAGGCCTTGGGCCATGGCCAGTCCGATGCCGCCGTTGCCGCCGGTGACGATGGCGACCTTGCCCGAAAGATCGAACGCCTTCACGACACCCCCGCAGTATGAGGCCCGGACTATCGCATGAAGACGCGCGCCGTTCGAGGCGTCAGCCGCCGGTCTCTTTTTTATGGGCAGCCACGAATTCGGCCATGGATTCGAAGCGGAAATCGAAATGGGGGCGTTTCGCCACCGCGACGGAGGCGCCCACCGTGCCGCCGCGTTTGGCGCGCCGGTCGATCCAGGCGTTATGCAGGCCCAGCTTGTTCGCGGGTTCGTGGTCGTGGAACAGGCTCTGTGCCGTGTGCAGGATCTGCTCTTTGGCCACACCTATCTTTTCCAGCCGGCGGAAGCCTTCATGGAAATGGTTGAGGACGGGCTTGTAGGAGCCGACCTGTTCGGCGGTCACGATATCGTCGAATACGTTGCCCAACTGGGCCGCGCTCTTGGCCACGCTGGCATCGTCCACGTTGGATAGGATGACCAGCTTGTAGTGCTTCTTTAGATAGGCCAGAGCTTCCTTGGCGTCGGGGAAGGGCCGCCAGTCGCCAACCGCATTGCCGAAGCGCTTGGCTTCCGCTTCGTCTGCGGGGATTTTCAGCTCCTTCGCAAGGTCCCGATACGTGTTCGCCATCAACTCGGGATAAAGCATGGCGGGATGCGCCTTTTCCCACCGATGCATGATCTTGCTGTTCAGCTCGAGCAGATCGTCGTCCGACATCTGAACGCCATTGCGCTTTAGCCAAGGCTGCAGATGGCCCAGCATGTCCGGCTCCCAATCGATCAGGGTGCCGTAGCAGTCGAAGGTCAGGGCCTTGAAACCGGACAATTTCACGGAGCGCTCCATCGTCAGCCGCCGGTCTCTTTCTTGTGGGCCGCGACGAACTCGGCCATGGATTCGAAGCGGTAATCGAGCTTCGGCATCTGCCCGACCGGCACGGTCGCGCCCGAACCGCCGCCGCGCTTGGCGCGCCGGTCGATCCAGGCGTTGTTCAGGCCCAGTTCGTTGGCGGGAACATGGTCGTGGAACAAGCTCTGCGCGGTGTGCAGGATCTGGTGCTTCTCCACGCCCATGGTCTTCAAGCGCTTGAAGGCTTCGTGGAAGTGGGTGTGCGTGGGCTTGTAGGTGCCGACCTGTTCGGCGGTGATGATGTCGTCGAAGGGATTGCCCATCTTGGCCGCGCTCTTGGCCACGCCCGCGTCGTTGACGTTGGATAGGATGACCAGCTTGTAGTGTTTCTTCAGATAGGCCAGCGCTTCGATCGAATCGTCGAACGGCTCCCAGTCCCCGATCGAATCGCCGAAGGCGCGCGCGGCCTTTTCGTCCACGGGAATCTTCAGCGCCTTTGCCAGTTCCTTGTGTCCGTTGGCCAAGACGTCGGGATAGAGCATTTTCGGGTTGGCCTTTTCCAGCGCGTGCTCGCCTTTGCTGTAGGTTTCGAGCAGGGCGGTATCGCTCATCTGGACACCGTTGCGCTGCGCCCAGGGTTGCAGATGGGCGAGCATGCTGGGCTCCCAGTCGATCAGGGTGCCGTAGCAGTCGAAGGTCAAAGCCTTGAAATCGGAAAGTTTCACGGGGGCGCTCCAGCGTCGGAGAAGGTTCGCCCAACCGTGGCGCGCGGCTCGCCCGCGGTCTTGACCGCTTCTCCGGCCCTTTGGGCCGCCGCTAGGCGCGCCGTCCCGTGACGCCCTCGCGCCAAGCCAGCCACAACCCGCTGGCCGCGATGATGGCCGCGCCCGTCATGGCCCAGAGGTCGGGGATATCGCCGAACACGAGGAAGCCCAGTAGCGCCGACGACAGGATGTGGACATAGGTGTAGGGCGCGAGCTGGGCGGCGCCTGCATTTTCGTAGGCTTTGATCAGCATGAAGTGGCCCACGGCGCCGACCAGGCCCATGAGCCCCATCAGCGCCGTGTCGTGCAGGCTGGGCGCGGACCAGGTCCAGGGCAAAGCGAGGCCCAGCGCGACCATGCCGACAAGCGGCGTGTAGAGCAGGGTGGTATAGGGATTCTCGCGCCGGGCCAGCGAGCGCGTGGCGATCTGGTAGAGCACGAAACAGAGCGTCGAGAGCAGCACCAGCACGGCGCCCCAGTTGGCGAAGTCGAGGCCGGGCCGCGTCACCACCATGGCGCCGGCGAAGCCGACCAGCACCGCGATCCAGGTCGGGCGGTCGACGCGCTCCTTGAGAAGCGGCACGGACAGCGCGGCCAGCATGATCGGGCCGGTGAAGAGAAGCGCGCTGCCCTCGGCCAGCGGCAAGGTCAGGATGCCCAGGATGAAGATGATCGTGTGCGCGGTGAAACCGCCGGAGCGCAAAAGCTGCTGGCCGAGGAACGGCGTGCGAGCCGTGCGCAACAGCCCGCGCGGCAGCACGATCAGAACGCCGACCAGGAACTGCGCGGTGAAGCGGCCCCACAGCACGAAGAACACGTCGTAGCCGCCGGCCAGGAATTTCGAGATCGCATCGAGGGCGGGAAAGATCGACCACGCGAAAATCGTGATCGCGATGCCGCGTCCCAGCGAGGCGCGCGTGGCGCTCAAGTCGAAATTCCCCCGGAGATGGATGGAAGGTTACTGCAGGCGGAAGCGGGCGGGCGTGGTGCCGCGACGGCGGCGCAGACTGCGGGTCAAGGCGCTTTGGTCGGAGAAGCCGGTGGCTACCGCGATCTCGGCGATGGACAGGTCGCTGGCGCGCAAAAGGCGTTCGGCATGATCCAGGCGAACATTCATGGCGTACTCGCCGGGGCCGCAATCCATGACGGCGCGGAACCGCTCGTGCAGCGTGCTGGCCGACAGGCCCACGGCGGCGGCCAGCTCGGCCACGGAAAAGGGCTCGGCGTAATGCGCGTGGATCAACGCGACCGCGCGCGCGATGGTGGGCGGCGTGCGCTTTTCGTCCAACCGGCGCGTCAGCGCGTGGATCAACAGGCTGACGACATGATGCTCCGCCGCCGCGTCCAGCGTGCCGTCTTTCATCTCGTGGGCGACATAGTTGGCGAAGCGGTTGAGCCCGTCGTCGATGGCGAAGAAGGGCTGGGCGAGGGCGGGCCGCCAAACCGCTTCGGGCAGGCCCTGGCTGCGGCGCGCCTCGCGCGGGATGTCCAGAACGACGAAGCAGTTCTCGCCCAGGCCCCGGAAGCAATGGGACAGGCCGGACACGACCAGCACGCCCCGGCCGCTTTCGACCGTGCCGCTGACATTGCCGAGCGCGACCCTGTGCGCGCCCGTCACCGGCAGCACGAGTTGGTGCCAATCATGGGCATGGGTCGTGTCGGTGTGCGCGTAGGAGCGCAGCGAAACGTGGGCGCGACCGTCGAGCATGGCAGGCCTCCGGAGCGAAGGCCGGCATTCTAGCGCGCGAACGGCGCGGACGATACGCGCGCCGCTAGGGCTTACTGCGCGCCTTGATCCATTCCTGGAGCGGCGGGGGCAACTGCTCGGCGTTGGGGGCGCCGTAGATCGTGAATTGTTGGTCCGAGGCCCGCGACATCACGACCGCGGCCAGGGCGCCGGTCTGCGCCTGGATGGTGAAGGCCGCTTCCTCGTCGCCGCAGTTATGCGGCAGGCAGCCGTGGCCGTAGATAAAGTCGCCGCTTCTCACGATGGGCGCGGACACATCGATCCGGCTCTCGAAGGACGGGTAGCCGTTCTTCGTGAGGGCTTGGAAGCGCTTCTTGAGCGCGGGGTCCTTGGCGACCTGGAACGCGTATTTGCCGACCCACGAATCGTAAGGTCCGGCTTGGGCGAAGGCCGGCGATATGGGCGCAGCGGTAAGAAGCGCCGCCAGCAGGGCGGCGGCAATCGCGAGGTATTGCATGCGCGCTCAGGGTTTCAGTTCGCCGATCAGGTCCTTGGCGTGTTTGGCAAAACCGCCTTCGATCGTCTCGCCGGTCTGACCGTAGCTGAGCCAGACCTTGAAGCCGAGCAGCTTCAGAAGCTCGGGCGAGGCACCGTCCAGAACCTCTTGCTTGGTGCCGAGGGTGAAGTTCTGCAGCGTGCGCATCTGCGGCCCGCCATACATGGTGACGAGGCCAAAGCGCTCATCGTTGCTGCGATTGGCGCCGGCGGCATGCCACAAGCGGCCGTCCCAGATCACGACCGTGCCCGCGGGCGCCGCGGCGGCGATGCTGGGCGAGGGGTGCGGCACGCTCGGGTCCGGCTGCACGCCGCTCAAATGACTGCCGGGCACGAGGCGCGTGGCGCCGTTCTCCTCGGTGAAATCCGTCACCATGCACATGGCGTTGATACAGAGCGGCGGATTGATCGGTGTGGTGGATTTGGTGGGCGGTCCGAGCCGGACGTTGCTGCGCGAGACGTCGCCCGCTTTGACGTAAGGCGCGCCGGGCATGACGGGCGTGGGCAGCCACCACTGGTCCGTGTGCAACGACAGAAGCTGCGCGCCCGGCCGGGTGATGTGCGAGGAAATCTCGCTCAGCACGTATTCGGCGCCGAGCACGTGCCGGGCCACCGCGTTGACCAAGGGATGATGGACGTGGCGGCGAAACATCTCGCCCTTGTTGATCAGCATCACCATCCATTGGTTGATGCCCGCCGGGTCCTGGACGAGGGAGCGTTTGTGGTGACCGTGGTTGCGCTCGCCCAGCGCCTGCTCGGCCAGGCGCGCCTTGAACGAAGCGATCTCGGCCGGCGTGTAGGCGGCCTCGATCAGGCAATAGCCCCACTCGTCGATATCGGCTTTCAGCCGCGCCTCGTCGCGCGTTGGCCTCGGCAGCTTCTCGACGTCCCAATGGGCCATGACACATCCCCGCGATTAAGCCATTCGGCCAATTATCGTGGCATGGGCCGCGCGGAGGGGCAATCGCGTCAGGCGGGGGCGAGCCGCGCGCGCTTGGGCTGCCACAAGAGCCACAGGGCGATGGCCACGTTCACCAGGTTCCAGGCGATGCCGTTCAGGAAGGCGATGTGGTACGAGCCGGTCCAGTCGTAGATCGCGCCGCTCATCCAGCCGCCCAGCGCCATGCCGACGATCGAGGTGGTGATGATGAGGCTGATCCGCGTGCCGGCCTGCTCGGCCGGGAAATACTCGCGCACGATGATGGCGTAGCTGGGCACGATGCCGCCTTGCGATAGGCCGAACAAGGCCGAGACGATGTAGAGCGACATCAGCCCATCGAACGGCAGATAGAAAATCAGGGTCAGGGTCTGCAACGCCGAGCCGAGCAGGAGCGTGCGCACGCCGCCGATATGGTCCGCGATCCAGCCCGAGGCCAGGCGGCTGATCACGCCGAAGACCAACATGAGCGACAGCATCTCGGCGCCGCGCGCGACGCCGTAACCCAGATCGCTGCAATAGGCCACGATATGCACCTGCGGCATCGCCATGGCGACGCAGCAGCAGACCGCGGCGAAGGCCAAAAGCGCCTGAAGCGCGTTGGGCGAGATGTTCACCTGGCCCACGGGTTTGGCGGCCGCGTGGGCGATGGTGTCGGCGTGGCCCACGGGCGATGGGCGGCGCAGCGCCAGGCTCAACAGCAGCATGGCGGTGGCGCAGAACAATCCGGTCGACAGCAGCGCGCCGCGCCAGCCCCAATCCTGCGACAGATATTGGATGAGGGGCGGCCAGATCGCGCCGGCCAGATAGTTGCCGCTGGCGCAGATGCCGACGGCGATGCCGCGGTTGCGCGTGAACCAATGCGAGATGTCGGCCACCAGCGGCCCGAACGTGACCGAGCAGCCGGCCATGCCGATCAGGAGCCCTTGGGCGAGAGTGAACTGCCAAAGATTCTGGGCGGACGAGACGGCGATATAGCCGAGACCCAACGACACGGCGCCGATGGCCAACGGCCGCACGATGCCCCGGCGGTCGGACAGCCGCCCCATGAAGATGGCGCCGATGGAGAAGCCCAGCATCGTGGCCGTGTAGGGCAGCGAGGCATCGGCGCGGTCCACGCCGAACTCGGCCTGAATCGACGGCATCACCACCACGACCGACCACAGGCCGATGCCGCTGATCGTGCTGACGGCTAGCGACACCATCAGCCGCCGCCACGCATAGCGCGATTCGATGCCCGATTCGGCGGAAGCGCTGTCCAGGTCTCGCATGATCATTGCGCGCGGGCTGGCCCGGAGCGCCCCATTGTGATCCGTCGTATCTAGCACGGCCCGCCCGCCCGCGTAAGGCGAGCGGCATATCCGCGGCATAGCCGGTCAGCGTGGAAGCTTGATTCCCTGGTTTTTCTCGCGCGCGCGCTCGAACAGCAGCGCCGCGACCGCCAAGTCGCCGAGGCCGGCGCCCGGATGGATCAAGGCCGTGCGTTGCGATGCGTCCTTGCGTGCCGGAACCGCGCCGCTGACCAGCTGCGCGAGGTCCGCGTCGAACCGGCCGGAGTAGGGCAGGCGGCCCGCCTTGGCCTGATCCTCGCTTTGTTCGCGGTCGTCCGTCGCGACGATGTCGAGGCGTTCCAACGTCGCGCTGCGCCAGGATCGGCCGAGGTCGACCAGGTTCGCGAAGGCTCCCGGCCGAAGCCACGCGGCGTCGAGGAAAGGACGCAGCGTGTTCGAGTCCGGCACGGTGGTGATGACGATGTCGGACGCCTCCACCACGCGGCGCGGATCGTCCGCGACATCGACGTGTAAATCCGGTGTTTCCACCTCGCGCGCGAATTGCTCGGCGGTGTTTCGCGGTTTGCTATAGGCCATCACCCTGCGCAACGGAAACGCTGTGCGCAGAGCTTCCAAGTTGCTGCGCGCTTGCACGCCGCAGCCGATGAAGCCGACGACCGCGCTATCCGCCCGCGCGAGATACTTGGCGGCCAGCACCCCGATCCCCGCCGTACGTTTGGCGGAGATCCAGTTTCCGTCGACGATAGCCAAGGGCACGCCGGTCTCGAAGTCGGACAGGATGACGAGGCCGTTAATATGCGGCAGTCCGCGGCCGTGGTTGTCCGGTGTCACGCCGCTGCATTTGAAGCAGCTATAGGGCGGCAGCGCCGCCGGCAGGGCGAAGCGCATGCGCCCTTCACCGAGGTTCAGGGACAGCTTGGGTTTTGCGATGACGTGGCCGCGCGCCTTGGCCAGATAGGCGCGCTCCAACCCTGCGATGATCTCGGTGAACGAAAGCCCGGTCGCGTCCGCATCCGACGAGGACAAATAGAGAAGTTCCCGCCGGCCGTCGGGCATGTCGATCTGACGCCTTGTTGTCGTCGCGTTTCGGATCGTAGAGCAGCCATCGGGTTGCCGTCGCGGAAATTTTCTTACTTTCCGCGCGGATCGAGCGCCAGGTCTCAGCCCCGCCGCTCGGGCGGCCCGGCGGTGGGCTCGTCTTCTTCGAACAGGACGCGGTGTGCGGCGCCTTCGAGGTCTTCGTATTGACCGCTCCGTAGCGACCAGAGGAAGGCCGCCAAGGCGGCTCCGCCGAGGACGAGCGCGACGGGGATCAGATAGAAATAGCCCGTCATCCCGCGGCTACTCGTTTCATGCGCCAAGAGGCCGGCGCGTTTGCCGCGGAAGTTGCCGTACCGCGCGGGGCTTTCAAGCGCTGCGAATTGCCGACAACGATGATCGACGACAGCGACATGGCGAGCGCCGCGATCAGCGGCGTCACGTATCCCGACAAGGCGATCGGCACGGCGATCGCGTTATAGGCAATGGCGAGCGCGAAGTTCTGGCGCACCAGCCGGGCGGCGTGGCGGGAGATCGCGACCGCCTGGGAAACCGCCGAGAGGTCCTCTCGCATGAACACGAAATCCGCGGCGTTACGGCTGACATCGGCCGCGCTGGCCGGTGCCATGGAGACGTGGGCGGCCGCCAAGGCGGGGGCGTCGTTCAGCCCGTCGCCGACCATGAGGGGATTACGCCCGGCTCCGGCCAGGATTTTGACCCGCTCGATCTTTTCCTGGGGCGTGACCTCGGCGGCGTAGCTATCCACGCCGAGTTCGGCCGCCAGGCTTTGCACGGTGGGCGCGCGGTCGCCCGAAACGATCTCGATGGACAGGCCCAATCTCGTAAGTTCGGAAACCGTCTCCTTGGCGCCGGGCCGCGTCTGATCCACGAAACGGAACGCTTGCATGAGCCGGCCGTCCTTCGCCAACACCGCGCCCGCATCGGCGGGAACCGCGCGCCGGTCCGTCTCTTGGGCGACCGCCCATGCGGGACGGCCGAGGCGGTAGACGCTTCCATCCCTCGACCGGGCTTCCAGGCCGTATCCGGCGTGCTCGGAGACATGGGCGATATCCGTTCCGGCGCCCGTGCCCGCCGCCGCGAGGGCGCGGGCATAAGGG
>CADEGL010000031.1:13219-39395 GCA_902826885.1 uncultured Alphaproteobacteria bacterium
GGCGATATCCGTTCCGGCGCCCGTGCCCGCCGCCGCGAGGGCGCGGGCATAAGGGTGGCGGGAATGGGCGCCCATCGCGGCCGCGATGGAACGGGCGGCGGGATCGATCCTGTCGGCACTGGACAGGTTGGGCAGACCAAGGGTGAGGGTCCCGGTCTTGTCGAAAATCACGGCGCCGGCCTCGCTCAACCGCTCCAGAGCGCCGCCATCCTTGACCATGATCCCCTGCTCGAACAGACGCCGTGCCGCGGCGACCTGGACCATGGGCACCGCGAGTCCGAGCGCGCAGGGGCAGGTGATGATGAGAACGGCGACCGCGATGGTGAGCGCCCGGTGGATGTCGCCGGTCGCGCTCAGCCAGCCGATGAAGGCCAGGAGCGCGGTCGCGTGCACCACCGGTGCATAGAGCCGCGCGGCCCGGTCGGCGATGCGGCGATAGGTCGAGCGGCCGGCCTCGGCAACCTCCATGAGGCGGATCATCTCGGCAAGAAAGGAATCCGCGGCGGCGGCGGTGGCCGTGATGGTCAACGGGCTGGTGAGGTTGAGGGTGCCGGCCTGAAGGGCCGAACCGGCGGATACCGGCTGGGGGGCGCTTTCTCCCGATGCGAGGGAGCAATCGATGTCGGAGGTTCCGTCCGCGACGCGTGCGTCGACGGGAACCCGTTCGCCCGCCGGAAGCAGGATCGTCGTGCCCGCGGCGATCCGATCCACCGGCACATACGCATGTCCGCCGTCGGCGCGGACGACCATGGCGCCGCGCGGGACAAGCCGTACGAGCCCCTTCACGGCCGCGCGCGTCCGGTCGCGCATCATGTGGTCGAGTGTCCGCCCCGCCAGCAGAAAGAACAGGAGCGAGATCGAGGCGTCGAAATAGGCGTGCGGCCCTCGGTGCACGGTGTCGTAGAGGCTCATGCCGAACGCCAGCAGGACGCCGATCGAGATCGGCACGTCCATGTTCGTCCGGCCATGCCTCAAACTTGCCCAGGCCGAGCGGAAGAAGATCCGGCCGGAATACGCCAGCGCCGGAAGGGCGATGGCCGCGGAAAGCCAATGGAACAGATCGCGCGTCGCGGGCTCGGCGCCCGACCAGACGGAGACCGAGAGCAGCATGATGTTTCCGGCGGCGAAGCCGGCAACGGCCAGCGCGCGAACCAATTCGGAAAGCGTGCCGTCCTTGTCCGCCGCCGCCGGGTCGTACAAGTGGGCCGGATAGCCCAGGCCGACCAGGGTCTCGACCAAGGGGGGCGGCGGGTCGCCGGTACGCCAATGCACCGTGGCCCGCTTGGCGGACAGGTTGACCCGCGCATGCGCCACGCCCGGCAAGGCGGTCAGCGCCTTCTCGATCCTCTGCATGCATCCGCCGCAGTGGATCGTCGGCACGGACAGATCGACTTGGCGCAATCCGGGTCCGGCCGGCCGGCTGGCCAGCCGCAGCTCCTCCCGCGCCGCCTCGATGGCGGGCGGCGTGACCGGCTCTAGCGGATGGCCTTGTACGCGTGCCACGTCGCATGTCCCAGCAGCGGGAATACGATGATCAGGCCGAGCATCCCCGTCGCGAGGCCGGCCAGGGACAACACGAGCGTGATCGTCCCCCAGGTCAACATGACCGGAAGATTGTTCCAGACCAGGGCCATGCTGGTTCCCATCGCGGTGAAGGCGTCGACCCGTTCGTTCAGCAGCATGGGAATGGAAAAGACGCTGATCGCGAACGAGAACGCCGCGAACAGGCCGCCCACCAAGCTGCCGACGATCAGCATGGCCCAGCCGACCGGCGTGGTGAACAGGACAGAGGAGATGTGATCGAGACCGGTGAAGGGACGCAGGCCGAAGAACAAGGCGTAGATGATGACGGCCGCGCGCATCCACAGAAGCATCAGCAGACACAGGACGACGCCGGTGAAGGCCACTTGCAGGCCGGACTTCGCCTTGACGAAGACCATGCTTCCGAGCGTGACCGGTTCGCCAGACGCGATGCGGCGGCTCTTTTCGTAGAGGCCGATGGCGAGCACCGGCCCCACGACGAGGAAGCCCGCGAGCGCGGGAAAGAGCACGGAGTCCCAGCCGAGAGCATACATGCCGCCGACGATCAGGAGGGACGCCGCGAACACCGCGAAACCATAGCTCAGGCTCGGCGCCGGCTGCCGGACGAGGTCCTTCCACCCGTCGCGAAGCCAGCCGGCCGCGGCCCCGGCGGAAAGATGGCGGTCGAGGGAATCCTTCCGCGGAAGCGGAGGGACAACGGCCGGTATCCTGATCTTCGCCATCTCCGATCTGTCCTTATCCGTTCCGACGCCGCGCGCGTCCTAGCATGACGATTTGGCCGCCTGGAGCGGGCCTCCCGCGGGCGCGCCAGCTTTCCCGTGGGGAACGCATTCCGGTTGAGAGGTCACGGCGACGTAGACGAGGTGGACGTTGGCCAGGGCGAACAGCGCGATGCCCGCGGTCACGATGACCGCCACCGCGATCTTGATGCGTGTGCGCCGCGCGCCGGTCATTTCCGCTCCGCCCGGAGATCGAGGATATAGAGCGTCAGGATCTTGCGATCCAACGGAGTGAGGCGGCCGTCCCACGCGGGCATGTGCCCCTGGTGCCCATTGTTGAGCGTATCGAGGATGGCTTGCGGACCGCCGCCGTTGATCCAGAAACGGTCCGTCAGGTCGGGCGCTCCCATGTCGTGCTTACCCTTGCCGTCCTCGCCGTGGCACGCGGCGCAGTTGGCCGCGAAGATCTCCTTGCCCTTCGCGGCGCGCGCGCGCTCCGCCTCGCCGGCCGGTGCCGTGCCGGAGAGCGTCTCGACATAGGCCGCGGCGTCCAGGATGTCCGGGCGCGACAGCATCTGGTCGCGGCCGAAGGCCGGCATCTGCGAGACTCGCGTGTCCGGGTGATCGGCGTTGATGCCGAATTGGATCGTCCTGGCGATCTCGTCCGGCGTGCCGCCCCAAAGCCAGGGGGCCTGGGCCAGGTTCGGATAGCCCTTGCCGCCCTTGGCATCTTGGCCATGGCACGCGGCGCAATTGTCGCCGAACAGCGCGCGGCCGGTCTGTCGCACCGTCTGCATGGCGCTGTTATCGGCGAGAATTTCGTCGTAGCTCGCCGTCTCGATGTGCCGCGCCCATGTCTCGCGCGCCGCGGCTGCTTCTTTCATGCTTTTCGCCAGCGCGAGGTTTTGGTTCGCGCCCAAGAGGCCCTTCGTATAGGTGACCCCGATCGGCCAAGCCGGCATCAAGACCCAATAGACCAGCGAGTACAGAAACGCAGCGCCGAGGAAGAAGAAGATCACACGCGGCACCGGAGAGTTAAGCTCCGTGATGCCGTTCCACTCGTGGCCGGTGGTCATGTGCCCGGTATGCGGGTCGCGTTGGCCTATCGCCATGGCGTGTCTTCGTCTTGGATGATGTCGCGCGCCGCGCGCTCGAAACGCTTCTTGTTGGACGGCCAGAACGTGTAGATCAGCACGCCGATCGACAGCGCGATGAGGTAGAAGAGCCCGAAGGACTTGGCCAGGGCGACCATGTGGCCGTGCTCGATATCCATGGCTAGCCGCCCTCCGCCGCCGGCTTGTAGGCGGCGTCGGTCAGACGGCCCAGGATCTGCAGATACGCGACGAGCGCGTCCAACTCCGTGACGTTGGCCGGGTTTCCGTCGAAGGCGCGGATTTGTGTCGCTTCGCCGTAGCGCTGCGTCAGCCCGCCCGCGCCGCCGTCGTCCGGCATGGCTTGGTTACGCGCATCGGCCGCCGCGTTGGCGATCATATCGTCCGTATAAGGCACGCCGACTTGGCGAAGTGCCTTGAGGTGAAGGCCGAGGTCCTTCACCTCCAGAGGCGTGCGCTGCAGCCACGCATAGGCTGGCATGTTCGAGGGTGGAACCACATCGCGCGGATTGATCAGGTGCGCCACGTGCCATTCGTCCGAGTACTTGCCGCCGACGCGCGCCAGATCGGGGCCGGTCCGTTTCGAGCCCCAGAGCATCGGGTGGTCGTATTTGGATTCGACGGCGAGGGAGTAGGGGCCGTAACGCTCCACTTCGTCGCGCAGCGTCCGGATCATTTGCGAGTGGCAGGCGTAACAGCCTTCCCGGATATAGATGTTGCGGCCGGCCAGCTCGAGCGGCGTGTAGACCCGCATGTCCGGCACATCTTCGACCGTCTCGTCGATGGTGAAAAGCGGTGCGATCTCGACGAACCCGCCGATGCTGGCCGCGACGACGATCGCCAGGACCAGGCCGATGGCGTTGCGTTCCAGGCGATAATGGTACCCGAACATGGCGGCCTACTCTCCCGGCTGGACGCGGGCGCCGGACAGCGCGGGCGCATCGGGCTCGGACGCGCGCGCTTCGGCCGGAGCGGTGCGAATGGTCATCCAGATGTTGTAGAAGCCCACGATCGCGCCGAGGAAGAAGAGGAGGCCGCCGATCGCGCGGGCGATGTAGTAGGGATACATCGCGACCAGCGAGTCGACGAAGGAATAGGCCAAGGTGCCGCTTTCATTGTAGGTCCGCCACATCAGGCCCTGCGTGATGCCGGAGTTCCACATCGCGAAGACGTAGATGAGCGTTCCGGAGAGCGCGAGCCAGAAGTGCAACTCGATGAGCCTGGCCGAATACATCGCTTCGCGCTTCCACAGCCAGGGCACGACGGCATAGATCGAGCCGAAGGTGATGAGGGCGACCCAGCCCATCGCCCCGGCATGCACGTGGCCGATCGTCCAATCGGTGTAGTGCGACAGCGCGTTGACCGGGCGGATCGCCATGAACGATCCCTCGAACGTCGACAGGCCGTAGAAGATCGCCGCCACCATCATGAAGCGTAGGGTCGCGTCGTCCCGCACCTTGTGCCAGGCGCCGTTGAGGGTCATGAGGGCGTTGCCGGCCGATGCCCAGGACGGCACCAGCAGCATCACCGAGAACGTCATCCCGAGGGTCTGCACCCATTGGGGCAGGGCGGTGTAATGCAGGTGGTGCGAACCCGCCCACATATAGATGAACGTGATGCCCCAGAAGCTGATGATCGACAGCCGGTACGAGAAGATCGGCCGCCCCGCCCGCTTGGGAAGGTAGTAGTACAACATGCCCAGGAAGCCGGCGGTCAGGAAGAAGGCGACGGCGTTGTGCCCATACCACCACTGGGTCATCGCGTCCTGGACGCCGGAGAAGAGCGAATAGCTCTTCGCGTGACCCAAGGAGATGGGCACCGCGAGGTTGTTCACGATGTGCAGCATGGCCACGGCCAGGATGAAGGCCATGTAGTACCAGTTGGCGACGTAGATATGCGGTTCCTTACGGCGGGCCAGCGTGCGGAGATAGATCGCGAAATACGTGACCCATACCACCACCAGCCAGATGTCGGCGTACCACTCCGCCTCGGCATATTCCTTCGACTGGGTGACGCCCATCAGATAGCCGGTGACGGCGATCACGCAGAACAGGTTGTAGCCCAGCAGAACGAACCAGGGGCTCAATTGGTCGGGTAGGCGCGCGCGCGTCGTCCGTTGAAGCACGTGGAACGACGTCGCGATCAAGGCGTTGCCGCCGAAACCGAAAATGATGGATGTCGTGTGCACGGGCCGGATGCGGCCAAGGCTGGACCACGGCGCATCGAATGTCAGGTTCGGATAAGCCAGCAGCCACGCGACCCAGTCACCGACGAAAAGGCCCAGCATGGCCCAAACCATGGAGATGACGATCCCGGCCTTGCTGGGATCGTCGTAATAGCGGGTCAGCCGTTCTTCGCCCGGCTCCGGCGCGAAATAGCCCGAGATGACGACGAAGATCATGGCGATCGCGGCAGCCGCGACGATGGCGCCATGGACGCCGAACGCATCGCCGCGGCCCGCGCCCAGCATCGTCAGGCCGATCAACGACAGCGCGATGAGAATACCCATCGCCCACCGGCGTTCGTTCATCGTGAGTTGGGAAACCATGCGCGACTCGTCATTCAGCTTTTGTTGTGTGCGACAGATTCGAAAAAATGTCCATAAGGTTTTTAAGACTATTTTTCAAGACGCCGATTGATCCGCTCCTTCGCATCCATGCAAGGCCGGGACCATCGGCAGTCCGTAGACCATCGAACGCATTTAATTAGGTATTATAAATACCTAATTAACGCCATCCTAACGCGGCTTGGGCCGGTTGTTAAGGGGGCATTCTTACGGAACGGGTGTGCGGCTTCGCGTTCTTTACACCGCGATTTTCTCGTCCTTCCTAATTTTAAACTTTTGGGCTAAAGAAAACGGACAGATCGCCGCGGGCTGCTGCGGCCTGATCGGTAAATTCTGGAGAGACAATTCAATGAATCAGGCTGACGAACCGATCGAGCACATTGCTGAATGTGACACCGCTGAGTTTAACGATGAGCTGACGGACGAGGCGCTCGACCGCTGCGACGCAGCAAGTGCAACGATTTGTACCGTGCCTAGCAGCCGTGGTCCGGCTTGAGAGGCGCTCGCCGTCAGCGAGTATGCCTCGTTAAGCGCTAGAGCTTTTTACGCCCTAATCTTGTCGCCCTTGGGATCGTAGAGCGGACGCAGGCTGGCGGTGGCGGGAACGCGCTCGCCTTCCACCTCAATCTCGTAACTGCCTGCGTTCACGAACGCGGCGTCGACCTTCTGGCCGTTATTTCGGATATAGCCGAGGCCTACGGCCGCACCCACGGCGTGGCCGTAGGCGCCGGAGGTGATGCGGCCGACCATCTTGCCGTCCCGCCAGATCGGCTCGTCGTGATAGAGCAGGGGCTGCGTGTCCTTGAGCTGGAACTGCACCAGCCGCTTCTCGACGCCTTTCTCGCGTTGCTTCAGCAGCGCCTCGCGGCCGATGAAGTCGGCGTTCTTGTCGTAGGCCACGGCGAAGCCCAGGCCCGATTCGATGGGCGTGTCCTCGAGGCCGATATCGTGGCCCCAGTGGCGGTAGCCCTTTTCGCTGCGCAGCGAATCGAGCGCGTGATAGCCCGCGTGGCGCAGACCGACCGATTGGCCCGCTTCGACGATCGATGTGTAGACGCCGGACATGAACTCGACCGGCACATACAGCTCCCAACCCAACTCGCCCACATAGGTCACGCGCTGGGCGCGCACCTTGGCCAGGCCCATCTCGATCTCGCGCCCGCTCATGTACGGGAACGCGTCGTTCGACAGGTCGGCGGTCGTGAGCGTCTGCAACAGCTCGCGTGACTTGGGGCCCATGACGCTGAGCGTGCCCCAGGCGGAGCCGATATCGGTCACGGTCACGCGCGCGCCTTCGGGCAGGTTGCGCTTGATCCAGTCCAGGTCGTGCACGGCGGTGGCCGCGGCGGTCACCATCACGAACAGATCGTCGGCCCAGCGCGTGACCGTCAGGTCGCACATGATGCCGCCGTGCTTATTGAGAAGCTGGGTATAGACCACGCGCCCGACCGGCACGGCCATGTCCGCGCCGCACAGGCGCTGCAAGACGCTTTCGGCATCTGGTCCCCGCACCGCGAACTTGGCGAAGGAGGTTTGATCGAACATCCCCACGCCCTGGCGCACGGCCATGTGCTCCTCGGCGGAGTAGGGGAACCAGTTCTGGCGGCCGAAGGAGTATTCGTATTCGGCTTTGACGCCCTTGGGCGCGAACCAGTTGGCGCGCTCCCAGCCCGCGACCACGCCGAAGCACGCGCCGGCTTGCGCGAGCCGGTCGTGGATCGGCGACAGGCGCAGGTTGCGCGCCGTCTCGGGCTGGCGGAACGGGAAGTGCGGTTTGTACATCAGGCCCAGCGCCTCGACCGTGCGGTCGTGCAAATAGCGCTTGTTGGCCTGGTGCGGGAAGCAGCGGCGGATATCGACGTCCCACAGATCCATGCTGGGTTCGCCGCCCGCGATCCATTCGGCCACCGCCTTGCCCGCGCCGGCGGCGGAGGCGATGCCGACCGAGTTGAAGCCCGCGGCCACGAAGAAGCCGCGCAGGCCCGGCGCTTCGCCCAGCATGTAGCGGTTGTCGGGCGTGAAGCTTTCGGGGCCCACGAGAAGCTGGCGCACCTCGGCCTTCTCCAGCGCGGGCACGCGCTGAAGGCCGTTCTCCATCAGGATCTCGAACTGGTCCCAATCCTCGGCCAAGACGTCGAATTCGAAGCTCTCGGGAATGCCGTTCATGCCCCAGGGCTTCGCATGCGGCTCGAAGCCGCCGACCAACAGCTTGCCCGCGTCTTCCTTGTAGTAGGTGTAGCCGTCGTAATCGCGCATCGACGGCAGGCCCGCATGCATGCCGTCCATCGGCTGGGTCACGATGTACATATGCTCGGCCGCGTGCAGCGGCACGGCGACGCCGACCATGGCGCCGATGTCGCGCGCCCACATGCCGCCGCAATTCACGACGAAATCGGCCGTCACGTCGCCCGCGTCGGTCGAGACGCCGGTGACACGGCCGTCCTTGGTGTGGATATCGGTGACCTTCACGCCCTCGACGATCTTGGCGCCGCCCATGCGCGCGCCTTTCGCGAGCGCGGCCGTCGTGTCGACGGGGTTGGTTTGGCCGTCGCCCGGAATCCAGATCGCGCCCTTCAGATCGTCGGTGCGCATCAGCGGCCATTTCTCGCCCGCTTCCTTGGGCGAGATCACGTCCACCTCGACGCCGAAATATTTCGCCATGGAGGCCTGGCGGCGGTATTGCGCCATGCGCTCGTCCGTGCGCGCGACGGCGACCGAACCGCGGCGCTGGAAGCCGGTGGCCTGGCCGGTCTCGGCTTCCAGCGTGCCGTAGAGGCGCGCGCCATAGATGGCGAGCTGCGTCAGGTTGTAGCTGGCGCGCAACTGGCCGACGAGACCGGCCGCGTGCCACGAGGTGCCGCAGGCCAGCTTCTTGCGCTCCAGCAACAGCACGTCTTTCCAGCCCAGCTTGGCCAGGTGATAGGCCACGCTGCAACCGATGATGCCGCCGCCGACGATGACGACGCGCGCGTGCTTGGGAAGCGTTACGCTCATGGTCCGGTTCCTGAATGTTTAGGGACGCGTGCGCGTCCTAGCTCTGGAGAAAATCCCGTACCAGGCCGCTGACCTGCTTGGGCGCCTCGAACAGCAGGTTGTGGCGCAGCTTGGGGAAGATGTGGAAGCGAGAGCCCGCGATCTTGTCGTGCATCAGTTTGGACATGCGCGGATTCGAGCCGGCGTCGTTTTCGCCCGTGGCGACCAGCGTCCTCAGCTTGATTTCGTGCAGCCGGTCGGCGAAATCGTTCTCGGCCAGCACGCGATAGGCCGCGACATAGCATTCCGGGTCCATCTGCGAGGCGTATTCGCGCCGCTTCGCCATGATCTCGGGATTGGCGGCGCGGAACTCGGGCGTGAACCAGCGGTCGACCGAGGCGTCGTAATGGCCGAGAGGGCCGAGCGAGCGCAGGATCTCCAGGCGTCCCATCACGCGCACCTTTTCTTCCTCGGTGCGGCCCGCGACCGAGCCCATGATGATCAGCCGGTCGATGTATTCTGGGTGCTCCAGCGCGAAGGACTGAACCACGAGGCCGCCGAGCGAGAAGCCGAACAGATGGGTTTTCTTCAGGCCCACGTGATCGAGCAGCGCCTTCAGGTCGGCCACGAACTCGCCGATGTTGATTTTGTCGCGCGGCTTGCCCGATTCGCCGTGGCCGCGCTGGTCATAGCGCAGGATGCGGAAATCCTTGGCCAGGTCGTCCACGACCCAGTTCCAATAGCCTAGCTGGCCGCCCACGCCATGGACCAGGGTGAGGACCGGTTTACCCTCGGTTCCGTCCCAGCGGTAATGGATTTTGACGCCGTCGCGCTCGAAGAACATGGCGGGAATTTTTCATAGCGATGGGGTGGGGGCAAGTGCCTCGTCGCTAAGGGGACGAGCCGCGATTCAGCTTTTCCTGGCGAGCCTGGATGTCCTTCGGCCACGTGCTTTTGATATAGGCCAGCACGTCCCAGATCTGGTCATCGGTCAGGACGCCCTCGTAGGCCTGCATGTCGGTCTGATAGTCCGGCGGCGCGATATTCTTGAGCCCGTATTTGGTCACCTCGAACAGATGATCGTCCGGGTGATGCCAGGTGTGGCCGCTTTCGTCGTGGGGCGGGGCGGGCAGGCGGCCGTTGGGCAGGCGGGATTGCCAGTTGGGCTGGCCTTCCAGTTTTTCGCCGTGGCAGTTCGCGCAATATTCGGCATAGACCATTTGCCCGCGTTTGACCTGGCTCGGATCGCTGGCATCGGCTTGGCCACGGGCAGCGTCGAAGACGTCGACCAGGCGTATGCTCGCCATTACGAGCAGGCCAACGCAGACCGCCGCGGCGAGGGCAACCGGCAAGACCCAACGGGTCCTGCCGGTCTTCGGTTTGGCCGGCATCATGGGGTGTCGCCGGCCCGTAAGGTGCTATTCGGTCGCATAGACGTTGGGCTTGCCGGGACCGATCTCATAGACAGCGAGCGGCCCCTCTTTCTTGCCGCCCATGCCCGGCACGCCGGTGGGCATACCCGGCAAGGAGATGCCGACGATCTTCGGCTTCTGGCGCAACAGGCGGTCGATGGTCCCAGCGGAGACATGCCCCTCGACCACGTATCCGCCGACGAGGATCATGTGACAGCCTTCGAGCGATTCGGGCACGCCGTGCTGTTTTCGCATCGCGGGCAGATCATCCGTTGGGGTCACGGTGATGTCGTAGCCGTTCTTGTTCAAATAAGCGGCATGGCCCTCGCAGCAGTCGCAGTAGGGGCTCTTGTACATGGTCGCCGGTATTTTCCCCGCGGCGGCGACTGGCCCGATCATCGTTAGGGCCGCCATCGCCAGCAGAAAAGCGCGAATATGCATGATCTTCTCCCAGTTTTTTCACACGTTGATTCGGCCGCATCGGCAAGCCGATGCGGTGTCTCAGGCGCGAAGGAGAAGCCTTGGTCGCGGCGGATCGGGGAGGGGAGCAAGCCCGACGACCGGGTCATCGGGGGAAAGCCCGAAAAGGGCGCGCGCGCTGGGTTTGGCGGCTGGGACGTCCGAGATCACGGCGACCGGCACGGCGCACATCGTCGCGCAAGCCCCAGCCAGGACCTTGTCGCCGGCGCACCCCTTGCAACCATCCGGCATCGCGCTGGCGGAACCCATCTCCATGGCCATTGTCGAGCGCGCAACGGGGCTCGTCGCCAAAACGAGGGCGAGCGCGGCAAAGCAAAGACGGACCGCAAGGAAGCGCGACATGCCCGGATTCGTACCATGCGGGGCCGCATCGCGTCACCGTGGGACAGGCTGCGCGGCCGCCCCGCCTATGCTATAGCAGCAGCGCGATGATGATCGACGAGAAGCGGGCATGACCCGGGCACACCCTATCGACCTCAGCCCGCCGGTCTCCGACGAGATCAAGTACACGACCTGCTACATGTGCGCCTGCCGCTGCGGCATCAAGGTGCATCTCCAGGACGGCGCGATCCGCTATATCGAGGGCAACCGGAACCATCCGGTGAACCGGGGTGTCCTGTGCGCCAAGGGTTCCGCCGGGATCATGAATCACTATTCGCCGGCGCGGCTGACCCAGCCGCTTCTGCGTGTCGGCCCGCGCGGCTCGGGCGAGTTCAAGGCGATTTCCTGGGACGAGGCGCTGGCGACGGCGGCCGGATGGCTGGGCGCCATTCGCAAGGATGACCCACGCAAGCTGGCCTTCTTTACCGGCCGCGACCAAAGCCAGGCGCTGACCGGCTGGTGGGCCAGCCAGTTCGGCACGCCCAACTATGCCGCCCATGGCGGCTTCTGCTCGGTCAACATGGCGGCCGGGGGCATCTATTCCATCGGCGGTTCGTTCTGGGAGTTCGGCGAGCCCGATTGGGACCGCACGAAATATCTGCTGATGTTCGGCGTGGCCGAGGATCACGATTCCAACCCGATCAAGATCGGCCTGGGCAAGCTGAAGGCGCGGGGCGCCAAGTTCGTCTCGGTCAATCCCATTCGCACCGGCTACTCGGCGGTGGCCGACGAATGGATCGGCATCCGTCCGGGCACGGACGGGCTGTTCGTGCTGGCGCTGGTCCACGAGATCCTGCGCGCGGGCAAGGTCGATGCCGATTTCCTGGCGCGCTACACCAACGCGCCGTGGCTGGTGATCCAGGCGCCGGGCGCGGCCGACGACGGGCTGTTCGCCCGCGGCGAGGACGGCGCGCCTCTGGTGTGGGATCGCGCCAAGAACGCCATTGCCGGCAGCAACGATCCGGACGCGCAAGTCTCGCTCAGCGCGGAGGCCACGCTGTCCGATGGGCGCCGCGCCGTGCCGGTGTTCCATCTTCTGGCGCAACGCTATCTCGACCCGCGCTATGCGCCCGACGCCGTCGCGGCGGAGACGGGGTTGGATGCGGAGACGATCAAGCGTATCGCCGCCGAATTGGCGCATGTGGCGTTCTCCGAAACCATCACCATCGAGCAGCCCTGGACCGATTGGACCGGGCGGCGGCACGAACGGATGGTGGGACGGCCCGTCGCCATGCACGCCATGCGCGGCATCTCGGCGCACTCGAACGGCTTCCACTCTTGCCGCGCGATCCACCTGCTCCAGATGTTGCTGGGCGCCATCGATTGCCCCGGCTCGTTCCGCTACAAGCCGCCGTTCCCGCGCCCCGCGCCGCCGCCCTTGAAGCCCACGGGCCGGCCGGATCAGGTTCAGGCGGGCAAGCCCTTGCCAGGGCCGCCGCTCGGCTTCCCGACGGGACCCGAGGATCTTTTGGTCGATGCGCAAGGCAATCCGTGCCGGATCGATAAGGCCTTCTCGTGGGACGCGCCCATGGCCGCCCACGGCATGATGCACATGGTCATCACGAACGCCTGGAAGGGCGACCCATATCCGATCGACACGCTGTTCATGTACATGGCCAACATGGGCTGGAACTCGGCCATGAACGTGCCGGGCACGCTGTCCATGCTGACCGACAAGAAGCCGGGCACGGACGACTACAAGATCCCGCACATCATCTACTCGGACGCGTATTTCTCCGAGATGGTGGCCTATGCCGATCTGGTCCTGCCGGACACGACGTATCTGGAGCGTTGGGACTGCATCTCGCTGCTGGACCGGCCGATCTGCGATGCCGACGGCGCCGCCGATTCGATCCGCCAGCCGGTGGTGAAACCCGACCGCGACGTGCGGCCGTTCCAGGACGTGCTGATCGATCTGGGCGCGCGTATCGGCCTGCCGGGCCTGTTGAACGCCGAGGGCAAGCCCAAGTTTCCGGGCGGCTATCCCGACTACATCGTCAACCACGAGCGCACGCCCGGCATCGGCAGTCTGGCCGGTTGGCGCGGCGCGGACGGCAGCGAGAAGGGGCGCGGCGCGGTCAACCCGGATCAACTCCAGCGCTATATCGAGAACGAGTGCTTCTGGCGTCACGAGCTGGAGCCGGAGCAGCGCTTCTTCAAGTTCGCCAACCGCTCCTATCTCGATTTGGCCCAGCGCATGGGCTTCATCGGCAAGGCCGAGCGCGTCGTGCTGCACCTCTATTGCGAGCCGTTGCAGAAGTTCCGCCAGGCCGCGCGGGGGCACGGGCCAATCCAGCCGCCGGACGAGCACCGCGCGCGCATCGAGGCGTATTTCGATCCGCTGCCTATCTGGTACCGGCCGTTCGAGCAGGCCGCCGTGGATAACGAGGAATTCCCGTTCCACGCGATCACCCAGCGGCCCATGGCCATGTACCATTCCTGGGGATCGCAAAACGCCTGGCTGCGCCAGATCCATGGCGCCAACCGTCTTTATATGAATCGCGCCGCGGCCACCGAGCAGGGCATCGCGGACGACGACTGGGTCTGGCTGACCAGCCACCAGGGGCGGGTAAAGGCTCAAGTCCGACTGATGGAAGGCACCAATCGCCACACGGTCTGGACCTGGAACGCTATCGGCAAGCGGGCCGGCGCCTGGAACCTTGGGGCGGGCACGGCGGAATCCGAAAAAGGATTCCTTTTGAATCACTTGATCTCGGAGCTTCTACCGGAACGTGAAGGCGGTTACCGCTATGCCAACGCCGATCCGGTGACCGGCCAGGCGGCCTGGTACGATTTGCGCGTGAAGGTGGAGAAGGCCGATCCGGTCGAGGCCGGCGAGACCGCGCCGCGGTTCGAGCCCCTGCACACCCCGCCGGGCCTCCGCGAGCGGCCGAGCCTGCTGCAATACGGCGCACGGTTTCGCGCCGAGAGGGATGCATGACCAGCCTGCCGCGCCATTCCACCGGCAAGAAATTGGGCTTGGTCATCGACCTGGACACCTGCGTCGGCTGTCACGCCTGCGCGGTCAACTGCAAGGAATGGAACACCGGCGGCTATATGGCGCCGCTGACCGACGAGCGGCCCTACGATTCCGACCCCATGGGCGTGTGGTTCAACCGCGTCCACGCCTTCGAGGCGGGCGAGGGCGCGCAGTCGCGCACCGTGCATTTCCCGCGCTCCTGCCTGCATTGCGCCGAGCCGGCCTGTGTCACGGTTTGTCCGACCGGCGCGTCCTACAAGCGGCCCGAGGACGGCATCGTCCTGGTCGACGAAAGCATGTGCATCGGCTGCAAGCTGTGCTCTTGGGCCTGCCCCTATGGCGCGCGCGAATACGACCAGCGCGAAGGGGTGATGAAGAAATGCACCCTGTGCATCGACCGCATTTATAACGAGAACCTGGAAGAGATCGACCGTACGCCGGCCTGCGTCTCGACCTGTCCCGCGGGCGCGCGGCATTTCGGCGACCTGGGCGATCCCGAGTCCGACGTATCGAAGCTGGTGGCTTCCCGCGGCGGCTACGATCTGATGCCGGAGATGGGCTACAAGCCGGTCAACAAGTACCTGCCGCCGCGTCCGCGCAAGGACGTGGCCGGCGCGGTCGGCTGTGGCACGCGGATGGAGCCGGTGGCGGGCGAGGCCAAGGGGCTGCTTGGGTGGATCGACCGGATGCTGTCGTGATGGGGCGCCTCGCGCTTGCGCTGTTCGCGCTCTTGGCGTGGACGCTGCCCGCCGCGGCCCAGTCCATTCCGCCCAACGAGCGGCCCATGTATGGCGGAGTGAAGCAGGACGATCAGAAGTTCATCGATTCGGTAATCGCCAGCGGCTACACGCGCAAGAGCGGTGCGCAGGAAGCCGTGGCGCGAGGCTTCCAGTCGTTCGAGAAGCACGATTTCGGGCCCGCCATGCGCCGTTTCAACCAAGCCTGGGTGCTCGATCCCGACTATGCGGAAACCTATCGCGGCTTCGCCCTGGTGCTCATCGCGCGCGACCGCAAGCCGGACGAGGCCGAGGCCATGTTCAAGAAAGGGATCGATCTGCCGGGAGCCTCCGCCGGCCTGTTCGCCGATTATGGGCGCTTCCTTGTGCTGACAAAGCGGCTCAAGGACGCCATCCCGGTGCTGGAGCGTGGAGCGGAGGCCGAGGGAGAGCCGGCCGACCAACTTAGGGCTCAACGGCTGTTGGCGGATGCCTATTACGACGAGAAGCAATTCGACAAAGCGTGCCCCTTGGCCAAGAAGATCATCGACAAAGTCGAGGAAACGCGCGCGAAGGAATCCATGCAGTTCATCGTCACCTCGCCGCGCTGCGAGGGATGATGCGCGCGGTGCTGGTCATCTGCATGGCCATGCTGCCGTATGCCGGGGCGGTTTCCGCGAAGGATTATCCGCTCGATGAGCAACCCATGTATGGCGGTGTGGACCTGAAGAGCGGTCAGGTCGAGCCCGACAAGGAAATCCTGACAGCCTGCATGAAACTCACGGGCGGCAGGACGTTCTCGGCCACCGTGTCCGATGCCTGCATGACGCTGGGTTTCAAGGCCTTCTTCAACGGCGATTATCGGCGTGCGATGTTGTTCTTCAACAATGGTTGGGCGCTGCGCCAGGACAATGGCAGCGCCTATCACGGATTCGCGCTTGTCCTGATCGAACGGGACAAAAATGACACCGAAGCGGAAAAGATGTTCCAGAAAGCCGTTTCCTCAAAGCTCGTGACGCCGGGCGCCAACATGGACTATGGGCGCTTCTTGATTCTGCGGGAACGCTACGCCGACGCCGTGCCGGTTTTGGAAGCCGGGATGGCGAGGGCGGCTTATGGCAAAGAGGATTTTCAGTTTGCTTTGCTTGCCGCGTACCAGGAATTGCAGCAATACGCGAAAGCTTGCCCCTTGGCGCGCGAGTCGGTTGGCCAGTTCAAGGATGAGCGGCGCCAGTTGGTGCAGGAATTCATCGACGGCGAACATTGCCGAGGGTCGTGATCTTGCCGATGCGCCGCGCCCGTTCCGCCGCCGCCTTTCTGGCCGTGTCTTTTTTTGCGTCGGCGGCCTTGGCCGGCAGGGACTATCCGCCCGACGAACGGCCCATGTATGGCGGCATCGAGGCCAAGGACGCGAAGCCCGATGAGAGAATCCTGTCGGAGTGTAAGAAGGCCGCCAAGAAGCGAGCGGATTCGGATGTTTCGGCGGCTTGCGCCTCGCTCGGCTTCCAGGCTTTCCATGCGGGCGAATTCCAGCGCGCCATGCCGTTCTTCAACGCGGCGTGGGCGCTGCAGCCGGGCAACGCCAACGCCTTTCACGGTTTCGCGTTGGTGCTGACCGAGCGGGACGAGAACGACGTCGGGGCCGAGGAAATGTTCAAGAAGGCGATCGAGCAGCCCGCGGCACCGCCCGGCGCCTATCTGGATTACGCGCGCTTCTTGATCCTTTACGAACGCTATGATGACGCGATTCCGGTGCTTGAGGCGGGCATGGAAAAGGCCGGGCGCAGCAAGCCCGACTTCCAGTTCGGACTGGTCACCGCCTACGAACAGTTGCACGAGTATCCGAAGGCGTGCGAACTGGCGCGGCAGGTCGTCGGCGATCTGAAGGACGCCAAGCGAGACGCGGTGCGGGAGTTCATTGGCGGCGAGCATTGCCGCGCGTCGTGACGGGGGATTAGACGTGCATCCGGCCTATTCGATCATCTTCTTCACCACGGCGTCCGGCGCCGGCTATGGGCTCCTGTTCCTGCTGGCGCTGGCGGGGGCGGCGGGTTTTCCGCCCGCCGATCCGTGGTTGGGCGGCGTGGGATTCGCGCTGGCGCTGGGGCTGGCGACCGCGGGGCTTCTGTCGTCCACCTTCCATCTCGGCCATCCGGAGCGCGCCTGGCGGGCGATCAGCCAGTGGCGCTCGTCGTGGCTGTCGCGCGAAGGCGTGGCCGCGCTCGTGACCTACCCGGCCGCGCTGATTTTCGCCTATGGCTGGGTGGTCGAGGGACGGACGGGCGGGCTTTGGGCACTGGCCGGCCTCGTCACCGCCGCGCTATGCGTCGTCACGGTGATTTGCACCGGCATGATCTATGCCTCGCTGAAGCCGATCCGGCGCTGGAACAACCGCTGGGTGCTGCCGAACTATCTGGTCCTGTCGCTGATGACGGGCGCGATCCTCTTGGAGGCGCTCCTGATCGTGTTCGGGCAGCCGTTGCCGGTTGTGGCCGGACTGACGCCGGTGGCGATCGTGGCGGCATGGCTGCTCAAGCGGGCTTACTGGCGGTTCGTCGATAGTGAGCCGGGGGCCGCCAGCGTCGAGTCCGCGACCGGCCTCGGAAATCTCGGCAAAGTCCGCCTATTGGAGCCACCGAACACCTCGGAAAACTATTTGCAGCACGAGATGGGCTACCAGATCGCGCGCAAGCACGCGGCCAAGTTGCGCCGCATCGTGCTGGTGTTCGCGTTCGCGATTCCGCTCGCGCTGTCGCTCGCGTCCCTGCTGGTGCCCGCGGGGGTGGCCGCTGCCGCGGCCTTGCTTGCCGTGCCGAGCGTCGCCTTGGGCGTGGTGATCGAGCGCTGGCTGTTCTTCGCCGAGGCGCGCCACGCCGTGACGCTCTATTACGGCGCCGCGGCCGCGTGAGGTTGTCCGCTTCAAGACGCGCCGCTAACATACGGCTACAAAACGAAAATCGCAGGGGAACGCCATGAGCACGCAGTCTTACAAGGTCGCCTTCCTGGGCTTGGGAGTCATGGGCTTCCCGATGGCAGGCCATCTGGCCGCCAAGGGCCATAGTGTCACGGTCTACAACCGCAACGCCGCCAAGGCGCAAGACTGGGCCAAACAGCACAAGGGCAAGACGGCCGCGACCCCCGCCGAAGCCGCCAAGGGCCAGGACATGGTGTTCGCTTGCGTCGGCAACGACAACGACGTGCGCAGCGTGGTCTACGGCAAGGATGGCGCTTTCGCGGGCATGTCCAAGGGCGCGATCTTCGTCGACCACACGACGGCGTCCGCCGATCTCGCGCGCGAGTTGGAGGCCGAGGGCAAGACGCTCGGTCTTTCCGTCATCGACGCGCCCGTTTCGGGCGGGCAGGCGGGCGCGCAGAACGCCGCTCTCACCGTGATGTGCGGCGGCGAAGCCGCGCCGTTCGAGAAGACCAAGCCGGTCATGGCCTGTTACGGCAAGGCCGTCACGCTGATGGGGCAGGCCGGCGCCGGTCAGTTGACCAAGATGGTCAACCAGATCTGCATCGCGGGCCTGGTACAGGCGCTCTCCGAAGGGCTCAACTTCGGCATGAAGGCCGGGCTCGATTGCGAGAAGGTGATCGAGGTGATCTCCAAGGGCGCGGCCCAGTCCTGGCAGATGGAGAACCGCGGCAAGACCATGATCGCCGACAAGTTCGAGTTCGGCTTCGCGGTCGACTGGATGCGCAAGGATCTGGGCATTTGCCTGGAGGAAGCCAAGCGCAACGGAGCGCGCCTGCCGGTGACGGCGCTGGTCGATCAGTTCTATGCGCAGATCCAGGCCCGCGGCGGCAAGCGCTGGGACACGTCGAGCCTCTATAATCTGCTCGCGAAGCCGTAGCGCGAAGTTACCTTCGCCAGACCACCGGGAACGTCGCACTGTCGAGCGGCTGCCCCGGTCGCAAGCCGCATTCCGGGAAGACGGGATAGGTTTCCGGCCCGCGTTGAGCATAGGTCGAGCCATCGGCCGCCCAGCGCGACACGAAGGTGCGGCGGGGACGGCCGCTGGTGTTGCCAGGCGCGGAATGAATCGTCAGCCCGTCGAACGCCTGGATGTCGCCGGCTTCCATCTCCCAGGCCAGGATCTCGAACTCATCCAGCCGCGCGTCGATATCGGGCACCGGCGCGAGGTTCGAGGACACGAACTCCTTCTCGTCGTAGTCCCGGTCGGGGTCGAAGAAGCTGCGAGGGCGCAACTCCCGTCCCCACCGGTGGGAGCCCGAGACGTAGCGTGGACTGTCGCGCAGAGGCACGGGGTTCAGCGCGAGCCAAAGGCTGCACATCTCCCCGGCCATCGGCGTATAGGGAAGGTCGTGATGCCACGGCGTGGGCGCGGTCGTGCCGGTGTCCTTGATGAAAATATTGTCGAAAAAGAGATTCACCTTGGTCGTCGCCATCAACTCGCCGGCGATGGCGGCGGCGGGCGAATGGAGCATGAAGTCCCGGAACTCGGGGATGCTTTGCCACATCGCCGCATCGGCGAAGAAAAATCCGGTTCCCTTATCCTTGTTGTAGTGACGGGCGTTAGGACCCGGCGCGGCGAGATTGCGCTCGAAACCGGCTAGAAGGAACTTGATCCAATCCGCATCGATCGCGTTTCTGACCACCGCGGCGCCTTTGTCGCGATAGGTCCGGGCCGTCTCGACATCGATGCTGTTCATTTTAGCGCCCCGGTTCTTCCTTCTTCGCCGCGTTCCACAGGCGGTCCATCTCCTCGAGATTGGATTCCTCCGGTGTCTTGCCGATCTGGTACAGCAACTCCTCGACGCGGCGGAAGCGGCGTTCGAACTTTGCGTTGGTGTCGCGCAGCGCGGCTTCGGGATCGACCTTGAGCCAGCGCGCCAGGTTGGCGACGGCGAACAGCACGTCGCCCATCTCGTCCTGCAGCCGCGTCTTGGGCGCGCCGGTATCGACTTCGTGTTTCAGCTCGCCCATCTCTTCCGCGATCTTCGCGAAGACCGGGCCGAGATCGTGCCAATCGAAGCCCACGCGCGCGGCACGCTTCTGAAGCTTCTCGGCGCGGGTGAGGGCAGGTAGGGCGAGAGGGACGCCGTCGAGCGCCCCCTCGGCGCCCGACTTGGCCTTGCGTTCGGCGGCCTTGCGGTCCTCCCAGGCCAAGGTTTGCGCCTCGGCCGAGGTCACCTTGGTTTCACCGAAGACGTGCGGATGGCGCTCGACCATCTTGTCGGAAATGGCCCGCGCCACCGCGTCGAAATCGAAGTGGCCGCCTTCTTCGGCCATGCGCGCGTGGAAGACGACCTGGAGCAGGAGATCGCCCAGCTCCTCGCGCAAGGCGCCCATGTCGCGCCGCTCGATGGCGTCGGCGACTTCGTAGGCCTCCTCGATCGTATAGGGCGCGATGGTCGCGAAATCCTGTTTCACGTCCCAGGGGCAGCCGCGCTCGGGATCGCGCAACCGCGCCATGATCTGGAGCAGCCGGTCGATTTGGGCTTTGGGCGCGTCGGTCATGGAAATCCACGGAGAAAAAGCGCGCAAAGAATAGGCGCGAGGCGGTTGGGCACGCAATCGCGATGGGACGATTTGCCCGGTTGCCTCGCAATCCGGAAGGCTTAGTTTGGTATCGGGTACCGGGGACAAAATAGGGGAGCTCGCGCATGCCCAGTTGGAAACCAGACCCCACGTTCTACACATCGCCGCGCATGGCGATGCAGGCGCCGCCGGAGAAGCTTGGCTATGTCGCGATCTTCAACGTGGCCGGCAAAAAGCCCGACGCCATGGGTGTCGTCGATCTCGACCCCAAATCCTCCACCTACGGCACGCTGGTCGGCCGCACCGAGATGCCGAACACGGGCGACGAGTTGCACCACTTCAGCTGGAACGCATGCAGCTCCGCGCTATGCCCCTATGCGCCACACCCGCATGTCGAGCGGCGCTATCTGGTGGTGCCGGGCATCCGCTCGTCGCGCATCCATATCCTCGACGTGAAGGCGGACCCGCATCAGCCGAAGCTGGTGAAGGTGATCGAACCTGGCGACCTGGCGAAGCGCGCCGGATATTCGCGCCCGCATACGCTTCACTGCGGGCCCGAAGGCATCTATGGCAGCGCGCTCGGCGCGCCCAGCGGCGAGGGGCCGGGCGGCATCTTTCTCATGGATCACAACGATTTCGGCGTGCTGGGGCAGTGGGAGATGGATCGCGGGCCGCAGAGGCTGGCCTACGACTTCGCCTGGCATCTGGGCCACGACACCCAGATCACCAGCGAGTGGGGCACGCCCAACATGATCGAGGATGGCGTGGTGCCCGAGCTTCTCTTGGGCGGCAAGTACGGCCATGCGCTGCATGTCTGGGATTTGCGCCGCCGGAAGCATGTCCAGAGCATCGACTTGGGCGCGGAGCACCAGATGGTGCTGGAGCTGCGCCAGGCGCGGGACCCGACCAAGACTTACGGATTTGTCGGCGTCGTGGTCAGCACCAAGGACCTCACGGGCTCGGTCTGGCTTTGGCACAAGGAGAAGAACGGCTCCTATGCCGTGCGCAAGGTGATCGAGATCCCGCCGGAGCCCGCCGAGCCGGATCAGCTGCCGCCGCTGCTCAAGGGGTTCAAGGCGGTTCCGCCGATCATCACGGACATCAACTTGTCGCTGGATGACCGCTTTCTCTATGTCTCGTGCTGGGCCACGGGCGAATTGCGCCAGTACGACGTGAGCGACCCGTTGAAGCCCAAACATGTCGGCTCGGTCCATATCGGCGGCATCGTCCGGCGCACCCCGCACCCGAAATCGGGCAAGGTGAACGGCGGGCCGCAAATGGTCGAGTTGAGCCGCGACGGGCGGCGAATCTATTTCACCAACTCGCTCTACAAGGCCTGGGACGAGCAGTTCTATCCCGAGGGCATCAAGGGCTGGATGGTGAAGGTGGATGTCGATCCCAAGGGCGGCATGAAGCTCGATCCCAATTTTTTCCTGGAGACCGTGGCGGGCGAACGGCCGCACCAGATCCGTCTTCAGGGCGGGGATTCATCGTCCGACACGTACTGCTATCCGTAACGCGGCGTGAGCGAGCCGGTCTGGACCTGGGCGGCGCTGGTCGGGCTCGGCGCGTTCCACGGCATCAACCCGGCGATGGGTTGGCTGTTCGCGGTGGCGCTGGGTCTGCAGGAAAAACGGGCAGGGGCGGTGTTCGCCGCCCTTGTGCCGCTCGGCCTCGGCCATGCCTTATCGGTCGCGTTCGTCGTAGTGGCGTTGGCCTTGCTCGTGCCCGTGGTCCGGCCGGATATCTTGAACATCGCCGCCGCGCTTTTGCTGGTCGGGCTTGGCATCTGGCGTCTGACCGCGCGCCACCGGGCACGCGTCGGCATGCGCGTGGGCTTCGGCGGCCTGACATGGTGGTCGTTCCTGATGGCCACGGGACATGGGGCGGGCGCCATGCTGTTGCCGGTTTTGCTGCGCATGAAGATGGGCGAGGCGGGGCATGGCGCGTATCACGGCGGGCATTTCGCCAACGCGGACGATCTCGAAATGGCGCTGCTGGCCGTGGGCGTTCATACCGCCGCCATGCTGGCCGTGGCCGGGGGCGTGGCGTTCGCCGTTTTCCGGTGGGTGGGCGTTGCGTTTCTGCGGCGAGGCTGGATCAACTTGGATCTCGTCTGGGCCTGCGCGTTGATCCTGGCGGGGCTCGGCTCGGTGGCGGCGCGTCTGTAGATCGCGGACGGTTCTTGTCCTAGAGTTCCGGCCGTCTAAAGCATTCCACGCGGCTCGGGGCGCGTGCGGTTTGCCCATTCGAAGGAGCCAGCGATGAGTGTGTCCATCCGCAGTTTTGTTCTTGCCGCCGTTCTCTCGGGAGCCGCGGCGTTCTCCGCCCAGGCTCAGACACCGGCGCCCGCCGCGACCGACGAGGGGCCGTTGATCACCATGAAGCTGGAGAAGAACTGCAACGTCCGTCCCAGTTGGATTTATCTGGAAGTGGACCGTCCGGGCTCGGATCGCACGACGCGCGTGCGCGTGACGCCATCGTTGACGGCGTCGTTCTACGCGCCGCCCGGCACCAGGGTGCGCGCCAAGCAGAGCGACGAAAGCACCTCCATCGCCATCCGCGGCAGCTGGACCGAGGCCGAAGCCGACGGCGTCATTCCGGTAAGTTGCGGGCGTTAGGCGGGAAGAGGCGCGAGCGCGGGCGGCGGGATGTTCGGGCTGGTCTGAGTGGGGATCGCCCGCTTACCATAATGCGCATAATGTATGTTATGGAAAATATTGGTTGGAACTTAAAAACAGTGACTTAAGGGCTATTTCCTGACGGCTGCGATATGAGACGCATCCGTCCACTTCACCGCGAACCCGGCATGTCGCAGAGTTGCGGCGATATCGGCCGGCGCCTGCGCCATGCCGCGCTGTTCCAGAGTGCGAAAATGGACCTCGACGAAGACGGCGCGCAACGAGGCCGCGGATAAAGTCCGCTTTATTCCGTCGATGACTTCTTTTTCAAAGCCTTCCACGTCGATCTTGATGATGTTTGGCGGGCTTTGTTCGAGAAAGTCGTCCCCTCGCCGGATCTGCACCTTGGTTTCCGTGGCGCCCTCCGTCGCGCGCAGTGAATCGAGCGTGCTGGAGCCCGTCGGGTCCAGGTAGAACGACATTTCGCCCGCCTTGTCCGCCAAACCGACGGCCTGAACGGAAACCGTCGGCAAATCGCGGGTTGCCGCGATCAAGGTGTCCACCGTGCGTGGTGATGGTTCAAAGGCAACGACCTTGCCTTGATTTCCAACAGCTTGCGCGAATTGTCTGGTGTAATGCCCGACATTGGCGCCGATATCCCATACACAGTCGCCGGGCGAGATATGTCGCAGAATGGCCCGCTCGAAAGCGTCCTCATAACGAGCGGCCGTCATGCGCCGCCACAGCGATATGGCTGGTTTCAAAACGCGCGCATGTTTTCGAAGCGCTGTGGCCCAAGGCTGTGAGTAATCCACGATCCTGAGTTCCTAATATGGTGATGAGGCGGACGCTTCAGAGCCAGTTTTCACGGGCGGGGTACAAACACTTCCGCCGATTATATCTCAGACGTCGATGACCATGCCGTCATAGGCCGGCTCCACGCCTTCCGGCAGCTTGGCCACGAGCGCGTCGTAGTCGAGCGAATGGTTCATGTGCGTGAGGATCGCCCGCCGCGGCTTTACCCGCGCGATCCACTCCAGCGTCTGCTTCAGGTCCGAATGGGCCGGGTTTGGCCGTTCGCTCAAACAATCGACCAGCCAAACTTGGATACCCTCCAGCGTTTGGAAGCCCTCTTCCGGGATTTCTTTCACGTCGGTCGAATAGGCGAAGTCGCCGAAGCGGAATCCAACGGTCGAATCGCGCATGACCCCGTGGCTTTGGGGGAACGGCTGGATATCCAGCCCGCCGACGCTGAATGGCCCGCGAATCGGCCGCGCCTCCAGCTTGGGCTGGTACCAGAAGCCGTTGCGCGGCCCCGGATTGTTGAAGGCATAGCCGAAGCGATTGCGAAGTTCCGCCAAGGTCGCTTCGTCGCCATAAGCCGGCAGCGCCCGGTTCGTCAGATGGTTGATCGACCGCAAATCGTCGAGCCCATGCAGATGATCGGCGTGACCGTGCGTGTAAATAACCGCGTCCAGTCGATTGATTTTATTTGCTAAAAGCTGCTCCCGTAGATCGGGGGCGCTGTCCACCAGGACCTGGGTTTCACCCTCGCTGACCACGATGGAGCTGCGCAATCGCCGGTTGCGCTTCTGTCGGGACGTGCAGACCGCGCAGGCGCAGCCCACCACGGGAACGCCGGCCGAGGGCCCGCAGCCAAGGATCGTGACCCGCATTAGGCCGCCGTGGCGGGCGGCTTCGCCTTGTCGAACAGGCGGAAGAAATTGGCCGTCGTGGCCTCGGCGAGCGCGTCGATCGCCACGCCCTTCAGCTCCGCCACGAAGCGTGCCGTGTGCAGGACATAGGACGGCTCGTTGGGCTTGCCGCGCATAGGCACGGGCGCCAGGTACGGCGCGTCGGTTTCCACCAGCAGCCGGTCCATGGGGATGATCTTGGCCGTCTCGCGCAGGTCGACGGCGTTCTTAAACGTCACGATGCCGGACAGCGAGATGAAGAAGCCCAGTTCCAGCGCCTTTTCCGCCAGCGCCCGGCTGCTGGTGAAACAGTGCAGCACGCCGCGCAGCTTGGCTCCCCCGGCACGCAGCATGGTGTCGGTGTCGCCGTCGGCATCACGTGTATGGACCACGAGAGGCAAGCCGCTTTCGACGGCGGCCTCGATATGGGTCCGGAAGTTGGCTTGTTGGGCGTCGCGCGGGCTGGAATCGTAATAATAATCGAGCCCGCTTTCGCCGATGGCGACCACCTTGGGATGGGCCGTTTCGCGCACCAGCGCGGCCGAGTCACTCACCCCCGCCTTCCCCGCTTCGTGCGGATGGACGCCGACCGAGCACCAGATATGTTCGTGCCGCTCGGCGATCGCGCGCACGCCGGGAAAACGCGACAACTCCGTGCCGATGGTCAGCATCGCCCCTACCCCGGCCCGGCGCGCGCGGTCGAGAGCGGCGTCGAGCTTTTCCCCGGCATAGTCCGGGTAGTCGAGGTGACAGTGGCTGTCGACCAGCATCAGGCCTTTTCCTCGACGAAGCGCGGGAAAATGCCTTGGGGCGGCGGCAACGGCGTTCCGGGCTTCAAGGCGGCTTTGGCATCCAGCGAATGGAAGCTGCGGGCATCCGCCGGCACGGCCAACTGATCCAGCATTTTCGCCATGGCCTGAGGCATGAAGGGCTGCAGCACCAAGGCGACGCAACGGATCGTCTCGGCCAGCGTGTAGAGCACGGTGTTCATGCGCGCGGGGTCGGTCTTGCGCAGACTCCAGGGCGCTTGCTTGTCGACATAGGCGTTGGCGCCCGTGACCACGCTCCAGACGGCTTCGAGCGCACGGTGGAATTCCGGCGCGTTGGGCGTGGCGGTCAGGAGCTTGCGAACCTCGCCGAGGGTGCCGCGCGCCTGGGCCAGCATGGCCTCGTCGGCCGCATCGAATGCGCCGTGCGCCGGAACCTGGGCGCCGCCATTCTTCTGCACGAAGCTCAGGACGCGTTGGGCCAGGTTGCCCAGATCGTTGGCCAGATCGCCGTTCAAGCGGCCGACCATGGCGCGGTGCGAGAAATCGCCGTCCTGGCCGAAGGGAACCTCGCGCAGCAGGAAGTAGCGCACGGGGTCGAGACCGTATTTCTGAATCAACGCGTTGGGCTCGATCACGTTGCCGAGCGATTTCGAGATCTTCTGCCCCTCGTTGGTCCACCAGCCGTGGGCGAAGACGCGGCGCGGCGG
>CADEGL010000032.1:0-15864 GCA_902826885.1 uncultured Alphaproteobacteria bacterium
CCCTATATCTTCCGCGGCGCGCTCGACGTGCGCGCCTCCACCATCAACGACGCGATGAAGATCGCGGCGGCCGAGGCGTTGGCCGCGCTCGCGCGCGAGGACGTGCCGGACGAGGTGGACGCGGCCTATGCCGGACGGCGCCTGCGCTATGGCCCCGAATACATCATCCCCGCGCCGTTCGATCCGCGCCTCATCACCCACGTGCCGATGGCGGTCGCCAAGGCGGCCATGGACACGGGCGTGGCGCGGCGTCCGATCGTGGACCTCTCGTCCTATCGCAACGAGTTATCGGCGCGTCTCGACCCCACGGCGGCCGGACTGCAACGCATCCTCGACCGCGTGCGCAACCAGAACATGCGCGTCGTCTTCGCCGAGGGCGAGGAAGAGCGCACGATCCGCGCCGCCATCGCGTTCCGCAACTCGGGCTATGGCCAGCCGGTCCTGATCGGGCGCGAGGAGCGCATCAGCGCCTCGCTGAAGGCAATCGGCGCCGACGGCGCCAGCATCGAAATCCACAACGCGCGCCTGTCGCAGCATAACGGCCGGTATGTCGAGTATCTCTACAAGCGGCTGCAACGTCGCGGCTCGCTCCAGCGCGACTGCCAGCGCATGGTCAACCTGGACCGGAACGTGTTCGGCGCCTGCATGGTGGCGACGGGCGACGCCGATGCCATGGTCACCGGCCTGACGCGCAGCTTCGCCGCCTCTTACGAAGAGGTGCGGCGCGTGATCGGCTCGAAGCCCGGCAACCGCGTCTTCGGCCTGACCATCATGATCGCGCGCGGACGCACGGTGTTCATCGCGGACACGACGGTTCACGAGCGCCCGACGCCGGTGGAATTGGCGGACATCGCCGCGCAGGCGGCAGCCAAGGCGCGTCAGCTCGGCCACGAGCCGCGCGTGGCGCTCCTGTCCTTCTCCAACTTCGGCAATCCCAAGCGGGAGCAGGCCGAGCGCGTGCGCGAGGCCGTCAGCATGTTGGACACGCGCTCGCACGATTTCGAGTATGACGGCGAGATGTCGGCCGACGTGGCGTTGGACGCCGCTCTGATGCGCCAGCTCTATCCGTTCTGCCGCCTATCGGGACCGGCGAACGTACTGGTGATGCCCGAGCTGCACAGCGCCAACATCTCGGCCAAATTGTTGCAGAAGCTGGGCGGCGGCACGGTCGTGGGTCCTCTTCTCATCGGCCTGTCCAAGCCCGTCCACATCGTGCCGATGGGCGCCACCGTCTCCGACATGGTGAACATGGCGGCGCTGGCGGCCGACGACGCGATCGAGGCGGCGCGGCGCTAGCGCAGCCTCCATGCCGCCGGAGCGCATCACGGGAAAGCGGCGGCTTCGGGCAGCGCTCTCCCTCGCCTTGCCGGCCGCCCTCGTCTTCGGTGCGCTGGGTGCCAGCGACGCCCTGCCCTGGTGGCAGGCCATCCTCGGCTGGCTGGCCACGGCCGCGCTTTCCGCCATTCTGTTGCGCGCCTATCTCGCGCGCCTGCGCGCGGCCATCGAGATCATCGCGACCAAACCGAGCGCCGGCGACATCGATCCGCGCACCGACGTGCTGGGCATGGGCGCCATTTTGCGCCGCATGCAGCGCGCGCTCGCCAACAAAGAAGAGGCCATCGCGCGGCTGGGACGCGAGGGCGATACGATCCTGGACAGTTTGCCCGATGCGGTGCTGCTGATCGATCGCGAGCTGGTGATCCGGCGCGGCAACAAGACCGCGCTGCGCCTGTTCGACGAGAACATCGTCGGACGCGGCCTGACCGCCGTGTTGCGCGGGCCCGAACTGCTCGACGCCGTGGGATTGGCCGTGCGCGAGGCCAAGCGCGGCGAGATCGAGATCGAGTTGGCGGGACGCAACCGGGCGATCGAGCTGCGCGCCAATATCGAACCCCTGCCGCGCCATGCGGGCGACGAAACTTGGGCGATCCTGGCGTTGCACGACCAAACCGAACGCAAGCGCACCGAGCGGCTGCGGGCGGACTTCGTGGCCAACGCGAGTCACGAGCTGCGCACGCCGTTGTCGGCGCTGGTCGGCTTTATCGAAACGCTATCCTCGGGTGCTGCGGACGACGCGGCCACGCGCAACCGGTTCCTCACCATCATGGACGAGCAGGCCGACCGCATGGCCCGGCTGGTGGGCGACCTTCTGTCCCTTTCGCGCATCGAGATGGGCGAGCACGACCAGCCGACCGACCGGGTCGAGCTGGTGGATCTGGCGCACAGCACGGTCGAGGCGCTGCAGCTGAAAGCGCAAGCGCGCGGCATCTCGTTGACCCTCAAGGTCGAAACCGGCCTTCCGCCCGCGCTCGGCGACGAGGACGAATTGGCGCAGCTGATCCAGAACCTGGTCGACAACGCGATCAAGTATTCGCGGCCCAACACCAAGGTCGAGATCGCGTTCGCCCGCGCCGAGACGCCGCCGTCCATGGCCAAGGCGGCGCCCCACGGGGCGGTGCAAATCGTGGTCAAGGATCAAGGCGAGGGCATTCCGCGCGAGCACCTGCCGCGCCTGACAGAACGGTTTTACCGGGTGGACGCGGCGCGCAGCCGCGCTCTCGGCGGTACCGGCCTCGGCTTGGCGATCGTGAAGCACATCGTCAGCCACCACCGCGGATTGCTGTCGATCGACAGCGCGCTCGGCGAGGGCAGCACCTTCACGATCTTGATCCCGGCGGCGGGACCGGAGCGCGCCGGGCCCGGCTTGATGGGCGGTCAGCGCGGCCCGGCGGCACGCACCGGCTAACGCGCGGGCGCCTCGATCACCGCGGGCTTGAGGCCCAGCGCCTCGGCCAACGCGTGAAGGCGCCGCTGCACGTCCTCGCCCGCCAACACCATCCGCTCCTTGGGCAAGGTCAGCGCCACACGCTCGCCGTCGCGCGACAACGCAGCCGAAGCCAAGAGCGACGGCGCGCCGCCAGAAAGCGTGGCGCCCAACCGCAACGTCAGGCCCAATTGCCGCGCACGGTCGCGCAACGTTTCGTCGAGCAAGGCGCGCACGGGCTGCACCACCGGATGCTCCACCGACCCGCCATGGCGGTGATAGACGACCAGACCCAGAAAGGCACGGCCGGGATGGTCGATGGGCAGGACGGACAGGCGCATGACCCGGTTGAGCGCCTGTTCCGCGCGGTAATCCGGATGATCGGCCCAAGCCACGTCCGACAGAAGGCAGGCCGCGCGCCGCAGCCGCGCGTCGGGCGCGCTTTCACCCCGGCCGAACAGCGGCGCGGTCCAGGCGAACAGCGCCTCGCTCATGGCCGGGTCGCGGCCATAGCGCTGCGCCGCGTCGGTCGAGACCGCGATCAAGGAATCCTGCTTCTGCACCGTGGCCGGCAGGCGCCCCATGGCGACGCCCTCGCGCAGGCCGAAGCCCGAGAACATCACCCGCTTGGGCGCGCCCTTGCGCAACAATCGCTCCATCACGAGCGCCGCCATGGGCAGGGCGTCCATGCGCCGCCGCGGCACGCCGGGAATGCGCTCGAGCGAACGCCGGCTCATGCGGCTGACCAGCGAGACCACGCTTTCCATCCGCGCGCGCTTGACCATGTAGCGGTCGATGATGCGCAACGGATACCCCGTCTGCGCCATGTGGATGCGCGCGAGCGCGCGCCACGCGCCGCCGACGGCGTAGAAGCGCCGTCCCTTCAGCTCATCCAGCCACGGAACGTCCTTCAATCCCTTGTCGATCAACTCGGTCGCCCGCTCGACGTCGCCCTGCGCCTGGTCGAGCAGGCGCAACACGCCGAGCGGCAAGGTCATATGGGCGCCCGTGCGGCCCTTGTTGAGGGCGACCAGCTCCAGGCTGCCGCCACCCAGATCGCCCACGAGACCGTCGGCGTCGGGCACGTCGGCCAGGACGCCTTGGGCCGATAGGCGCGCCTCCTCGCCGCCCGAGAGCACGCGGACGGTCACGCGGCAGCGACGCTCGACCATGGACACGAATTCGCTTCCGTCGGCCGCGTCGCGCACGGCGGAGGTCGCGACCACATCGAGGGATTCGACGTCCATGGCCTGGGCCAAAAGGGCGAAGCGCGCCAGTGTCTCGAGCGCGTGCGCGCGGCCTTCGAGCGAGAGGCGGCCATGCTCGGCCAAGCCACGGCCCAGGCCACAGATGGTCTTTTCGTTGAGGATCGGAATGAGCGCGCGGCCGGCGGGCTGATAGACGACCAGACGGATCGAGTTCGAGCCGATATCGATGACGCCGAGGCGCCCGTCCTCGGCGAAACCTGTACGGCGCTCCGAGGCGCCAATGTGCCGCGACCGCCCTGTCACCGAAACTTCAAGCCCACCCAAGCCGGAATTGATGCGTGGGTTTTATATATCGGATGGTCCCGTCCGCCCGCTACGATTTCTTGAGGATAAGAGCGTGGGGCGCGTCAGCCGTGCGCTTCAGGGCACTGCCGCGTCCTGACAGGCTGGGATTTGTCATGAAATAGGTGTGCGCGGAGAAACGTCCCGTCTCGTGGGTGGCACGCCGGTACGAGCCGTCGGACTGCATGATCCAGCTCTGCGCCTCGTCATTCAGGTTGGCGATCATGATCTGGTCGAGCACCTGGCGATGGACGGTCGGATTCTCGATCGGCACCAGGGTCTCGACGCGCCAGTCCAAGTTGCGCGGCATCCAGTCGGCCGAGGAGATGAACACCTTGGCCTCGCGCGAGGGCAGCTTTTGGCCCGCGCCGAAGCAGACGATGCGGGAATGTTCGAGGAAGCGCCCGACGATGCTTTTGACGTGGATGTTCTCGGACAGGCCCGCGACGCCGGGACGCAGGCAGCAGATGCCGCGCACGACCAGCTCGATCTGCACGCCAGCCTGGGAGGCGCGATAGAGCGCTTCGATGACCGTGCAGTCGACCAGCGAGTTCAGCTTGGCCCAGATCTGGGCCGGACGGCCCACTTTGGCATGGCCGATCTCGTCCTCGATCAATTGCAGAAGCGTCTTCTTGAGCGTGAAGGGCGCGGCCGCGATCTTTTCGAGCAGTTCCGGCTTGCCGTAACCCGTCATGTAATTGAACAGGCGGCTCGCGTCGCGCGCCATGGACGGATCGCAGGTGAAGAAGGACAGATCGGTGTAAATCTTGGCCGTGATCGGGTGGTAATTGCCAGTGCCGAAATGGACATAGGTGCGCAAACTGCGCCCCTCGCGCCGCACTACCATCGAGACCTTGGCGTGGGTCTTGAGTTCCAGGAACCCGAAGACGACATGGGCGCCCGCGCGCTCCAAATCGCGCGCCCAGCGGATGTTGCGCTCCTCGTCGAAGCGCGCCTTCAGCTCGACCATCGCGGTCACCGACTTGCCCGCCTCGGCGGCGGCGATCAGCGCCTTGACGATCGGCGAGTCCTCGCTGGTGCGATACAGCGTCTGCTTGATGGCAACGACGGCAGGGTCGGCCGCGGCTTGGCGCAGGAACTGGACGACGACGTCGAAGCTCTCGTAAGGATGATGGACGACGATGTCCTTGGCGCGGATCGCGGCGAAGCAATCGCCGCCGAAATCGCGGATGCGCTCGGGGAAGCGCGCCTGATAGGGCGTGAACAGAAGCTCCGGCCGCTCGTCGGTGATGAGCTGGGAGATGTCGCCGAGACCAAGCAGGCCGCCTTGCGCGAAGACATCGCGCGGCGGCACGTCCAACTCGTCGACGACGAAGCTCCGCAACGCCTCGGGCATGTCGGCATCGCACGCCATGTGGATCACGCTGCCGAGGCGGCGGCGCTTCAGCGCCGTCTCGAACACGCGCACCAGATCTTCGGCCTCTTCCTCGATTTCGACTTCGCTGTCGCGCAGGATGCGGAAGCAACCCTGACCCAACACATCGAAGCCGGGAAACAATGTCTTCAGATGGAGGCTCGCGACCGTCTCGATGGAGACGTAGCGGATCGATTTTCCCGGCAGACGCACGAAACGGCCGAGCTGGCGTGGAAACGGCAGAAGCCCGGTCATCTCGCCATCGCGGCCCGCCGCACCCTTGCCGCGCATGGTAAGCGCCATGGCGAAGCCGAGATTCGGAATGAAAGGGAACGGATGCGCCGGATCGACCGCGAGCGGCGTGAGCACGGGAAAGATATGCTCCATGAACCAGCGTTCGAGCCACTGCCGGTCTTCCGCTGACAGGCTTTCGGCGCCGACCACCTCGATCTCGCTGGCGGCCAGCTCGTTCCGGATGCTGGCCCAGCGCGCCTGCTGATCGGCCATCAGCGCGTCCGCGCGGCGGCCGATCGCCTCCAGCTGGTCCTTCGCGGACAGGCCGTCCTGGCTCAGCGTGCCGATGCCGGCATGAACCTGGGCACGCAGCCCCGCCACGCGCACCATGTAGAACTCGTCCAGGTTGCTGGCCGAGATGGAGAGGAAGCGCAGCCGTTCGAGCAGCGGATGGGCGGGATTGTTCGATTCCTGCAGCACGCGTTCGTTGAACGCGAGCCACGACAATTCGCGGTTGATATAACGTGCGTCCACGCCCTCGGCGGGGGTTGGCGGCTCGACGACTGGGCTGCTATGCAACATGGACCGTCCGGAAAGTCTTGTGATGGGCGCCGACACGACGACCTCTGTTTCCTAGCCGCCCGCCGCGACGGCGGGATGGCGGATATGTGACAGTTCCGTAACGGGTTCCGATGGCCAAAACACTTTGCCTGCTGCGTCACGCCAAGTCGAGTTGGGCCGACCCCGCGCTCGACGACTTCGACCGTCCTCTTAACCAGCGCGGCCGATCGTCGATGGTTCCGTTGGGTCTATATATAGGTGAGAAGAAGCTCTATCCCGACAGCATCTTGTGTTCTTCCGCCCAGCGAACGCGCGAGACCCTGGGCCTCCTCCTGCCCTGGCTGCGCGGAGAAGCGGCCATCCGGATCGAGCGCGGCCTCTATCTGGCCAGCGCGGAAGAATTGTTGATGCGCGTGCGGCGGGTGGAGGACGAAGCATCCTGCCTTCTCTTGGTCGGCCATAATCCGGGTCTCGAAGAGCTGGCCCGCATGCTGGCCGGAACCGGCGATGTCTTCGCCACGAGCGCGATGCAGGAAAAGTTCCCGACCGCTTCTTTGGCCGTGCTGGATTTCGACGCGCCGCGCTGGGCCGATGCTGTGCCCGGCAAGGGCGAGCTGCGCGCTTTCATCACGCCGAAGCTCTTGGCCCGCGCCTAGCCCTCCCAATAGCGCGGCGCGCGCTCGAACTTCCGCCACAGCGCAGCCACGTCGGACCGGCCGGCCACGATGCGCGCCGCGAACCAGCCATCCAACAGCGCGGCGGTCTCGCGATCGCCCGGCCTGATCTCGTTCACCAGCCGCCGCGCCATGTCGGCGTCGTTCATGGCGCCCAGCCCATCCTGAATCCGGCGCAAGGCGCGAAGATATTTGCGCGTCGTCTTGCGGCCGAAAAGATCGCGGAAGAATTCCGCGGCGTAGCGCGCCTTCTTGGCCGCGATGCGGATGTCATGCAGCCGGTCGGGCGCCAAGCCGTCGAGGCCTTTTCCCGCGCGGCGCAGTTTGCGGTCCCGTTTGGCCAACGCGTTCGCCGCGAACTCCGCGAGGCGCGGACTTTCTTCGCCCGCCTCCTCTTCCAGCCACCGCCGCAAACGGACCTGGAAGAGGCCATGGCGAACGGACGTCAGGGCTTCACGCGCCGCGATCAACGCCTGGCCGCGCGCCGCGCGCGCTTCCGACGTCAGCACGCGGAGCGCATCGTGATGCGGCAAGGCCGCGCGAAACGTGGCCAAGGTTTCGTTGCAAAACACGTCCCAATCGCGCAACGGCCCAAAGATCTGATGCAACCATTGCAGATCGGCACGAAAATCCGCCGTCTCGTCCGGCGGCAGGACGCTTGAGAAAGCCGAGAAGGACGCGCGCAGGCGGCGGATCGCGACACGCAACTGGTGAATGGCCTCCGATCCGCCGCCGGCCGTAAAGGCGTCTTCGTTGGCGGCGAATTGATCGAGGCAGTTGCGCGAGACCGCCGCGAAGCCACGCCGGACATTCCACGCGCCGTCGAGCGTCACGTCCTGTGCTAGCGCGGCTTGGGCGCCCCGTCCGTGCGCCAGGGCATAGCCACGCGTGATGAAATCGCGCCGTTCGACCGAAACCGGCGTGGCCGCGGCCAAGGCTTCGGCCGCGTCGTATGCCGCCCCGCGGTCCGCCGCATGGAACGCGACCTCGAAGAATCCGTCGACGGTATCCCGCGCGGATACCTGCCCAACGCTCACCGCCATCTCCGCCGGCACGCCTTCGATCGCCAGGGGATAGGTGCGGATCTTGATATCCGCGTGAAAGACGGGTGCCACCGGATCGCCGGACACGAGACGAAGGGCGCGGGCACGCAGATCGGCATCGCGGATTCGCGAGAGGTCCGGGCCGGCGCCGGCCGCCAGCAAACTGGACGCGCCGATCGCGCCCGCGGTCACGACCTGCGTTCGTTGCCGGCCGCCAGCCTTCACGGACAGCGCGATGCCGTCTTTCCGCAACGCCTCGTCTTCGGTGTCGTAATACGTCGCCGCCAGGCGCCGGGAGCGCGGGCGGCCGGCCAACCAGTCGAGAATCGGCGGCCGCCGGAGGAGGGTGCGCGCGGCCTCCGCCGAAAGACGCAATCGGATGACGCTTTCCTGATCCACGTCGATCATCAGCCGCGCGGTCTGCTCGGTCCGGCACGGCATCCCCGGATAAGCGAAGCAAATTAGCGACGGATTGGCAAATCGCCCCGACGGGCCGTCCGAACGCGGGCTTTCGCACCGCCACCCGGCGGTCAAACGCCGGCGGCGAGGCGAATGACCGGAGCGAGGCGCGCCGGCGCGTGCCCGCAAAGCCCCCATCACTGTGACGGAAGAGCAACGACACAAAACTTTAACCAAACGGAAATCGGCCCGTCACGTCCGGGTAACCGTTCCTTCGCACTGTGCGCCTACGAGTCGGCCCCGAGGACGGAGGTCGTCCGACCGGCCGGTGCCAACGACAGAAATTTTGTCGGGGGCATCAAATTTTTGTCGTTAACGCGACGGAGCGGCCGGCTGTTAGTAAGCAAAAAACTGGTGCGAGAGGTTCAGATGCGGGGAATGGATATCAAGCGCGGCGTGTTGCTCGGAACGAGCGCGGTCGCGGCATTGTTGGCGGCGCCTGCGTTCGCCGACGACACGACGAACGAACAAGCCGAACTGCAAGCACGGTTGGACGCGCTCAAGGCGCGTTTGTCCGCGCTCGAAAGCGGCAATCAAGCCCAGCAGGGCGCTTCGGCCGAACAGGTCGCACCGGCCCAGGCCGTCACCGGCGGCGCGTTTCCGGGCTCCTGGAAGCTGCCGGGTTCGGATACGTCGATCAGCTTCAGCGGCTATGTGAAAGCGGACGCGTTCTTCACCATGAACGCGCCGTCCACGGCCATCGGCGACTCGTTCGTGCTGTCCAACATCCCGATCCAGAGTTCGGCGGCCAACAGCCAGGGCGGCGACTACCGCATGCATGCCCGCCAGTCGCGCATCCGCTTCGAGACGCGGACTCCGACCGACTGGGGCAACCTGGTGACCCGCATCGAAGGCGACTTCTTTGGTGCCGTCGGCAACCAGCGCGTCTCCAACTCCGACGCGTTCCGTATCCGCCAAGCCTACGGCGTGCTCGGCCCGGTCCTGGCCGGCCAGACCCAGTCGACGTTCATGGATGAAGACACCTTCGCCGAAATGGTCGACAACTTCGGCCCCTCGGGCGATACGAACATCCGCCAGACTCAGATCCGCTATACGCATGACTTGGCTCCCGGCATGTTCCTCGACGGCGCGATCGAGAACCCCGAGGCCACGATCCAAAACTCGTCCGGTGCCGGCGTGACCGGCAACATGAACGCCAACAGCGTCGATAAAATGCCGGATATCATCGCCCGCTACCGCTACAAGGCCAGTTGGGGCGCCGTGAACGTTTCGGGCGTGGCCCGTTACTTCACCTACAACCGGGGCAACTTTTCCGACGATTCGACTTTCGGCGGCGGCGTGCATGGCGGTGTCACGGTCAAGACCTGGGGCAAGGACAACATCAAGGGCACCTTCAATTACGGCCCCGGCATCGGCCGCTATATCCGCACCGCGGCGGCCGGCAACACGGACACCTACGTGACCTGCGCCAACGGCTCCAGTCAGATCATGACCGCCGGCTGTGGCGCCGACCTGCAGGTCGTCACCATGATGGGCGGCTGGGCCTCCTATCAACATTGGTGGGCCGACAATCTGCGTTCCAACGTGACCTATGGCTGGTTCCATTCCGACGTGCCGACCGGCCAACTGGGCGCGGGCGCCAACGGCTTCAACGAGAATCTGCAGAGCGCCAACGTCAATCTGATCTGGAATCCGGTCAGCAAGGTCGCGATCGGCCTCGAGTACATGTACGGCTGGCGTTATTTGGCCAAGGCGGCCACGGCCAACGGCCAGATGGAAGGCAACGCGAGCCGCCTGCAACTCGGCATGCAGTACTTCTTCTAATCGACCCTTCTGGAACCTCGCACTCGCTGGGCCGGCTCCTCTGGAGCCGGCCTTTTTCTTTGTGTCTCGCGCGATTTATTTTCCGCGGCCGCAGACCCTCTTTCTAACAGGCTGATTTAGAACGTTTATTTTCTAAGGACGGGGATCGGCCGCCAGCCCCTGTCATAAAACTTTAATCCGCTCGTCATAAAACCGATTTGGCTGACCGATACGGTGCGCGCTGTTTCGGCCACCCCTCGCGCGCGTCAGCGCGCCTCATTTTCCAAGGAGACGACAGTGAAACTCGGAGCAAAGGCTCTCATCCGCGGCTTTGGTCTCGCGGCGGTCGGCGCCCTCATGGCATCCGCCGCGCAGGCGGCCGACATTTCAGGCGCGGGCGCCACGTTCCCGTATCCGATCTACGCGAAATGGGCCGATGCCTATAAGCAAAAGACCGGCATCGGCATGAACTATCAGTCGATCGGCTCGGGCGGCGGCATCAAACAGATCAAGGAAAAGACCGTCACCTTCGGCGCCTCCGACATGCCGCTGAAGGCCGAGGATTTGGACGCCGCCGGCTTGGTGCAGTTCCCCATGATCATGGGCGGCGTGATTCCCGTGTTCAATCTCAAGGGCATCGCACCCGGCGCGATCAAGCTGGACGGCCCCACCGTCGCCGCCATGTACATGGGCGACATCAAGAAGTGGGACGACGAGGCGATCAAGAAGCTGAACCCGGGCGTGGCCCTGCCCAGCACGGCGATCGCGCCGGTCTATCGTTCGGACGGATCGGGCACCAATTTTCTGTTCACCGACTACCTGGCCAAGCAGAGCCCCAAGTTCCAGCAGTCCATCGGCGCGAACACCTCCGTGCAGTGGCCGGTCGGCATCGGCGCCAAGGGCAACGAAGGCGTCGCCAACATGGTGAAGCAGACGGACGGCGCGCTGGGCTATGTCGAGTACGCCTACGTCAAGCAGAACAAGATGTCCTATGCCCAGATGGGCAATAAGGACGGCAAGTTCGTCGAACCCAACAGCAAGTCGTTCCAGGCCGCGGCCGCGAACGCCGATTGGGCGAACGCCAAGGGCTATTACGTCATCCTGACGAACCAGCCGGGCGCGGAAAGCTGGCCGATCACCGGCGCCAGCTTCATCCTGATGCACAAGCAGGCGCAGGACCCGGCCTCCTCCGAAGCCGCGCTCAAGTTCTTCGCTTGGGCTTTCTCCGACGGCGACAAGATGGCCGAGGAGCTGGACTACGTGCCGATGCCCGACAAGGTCGTGCAGATGGTCAAGAAGACCTGGGCCAGCGACATCAAGGGTCCTAACGGCCCGCTTTGGAAGATGGCCGCCAACTGACCCGTCCGGGACGAACGCCTACCGGAGAGGCCGTCTTGCGCAAAGGCGGCCTCTCCCCCACCCTCGCGAGGCCCAGGTGTCCGGAATAACCGTTACGAGCCCCACCGCCATGGTTCAGGCCGCGCGCAAGACGCAATCCGCGTTCATCGAGGACGCCTTTCGCATCGCGTGCTACGGAGCGGCCATAGCGGTTCTGCTCATTCTTGGCGGCGTCATTGTCGCGCTCATCGAAGGCGCCTGGCCCGCCTTCGCCAAGTTCGGGCCCGATTTCATCTTCGACGAGGTCTGGAACCCGGTAACCGAAAAATTCGGCGCGCTCGCGCCGATCTACGGCACCCTGATGACGTCCGTCATCGCCATGCTGATCGGCGTGCCGGTCAGCTTCGGCATCGCGATCTTCCTGACCGAGTTGTGCCCCGGCTGGCTCAAGCGGCCCGTCGGCACGGCGATCGAGCTTCTGGCCGGCATTCCCAGCATCATTTACGGCATCTGGGGCCTTTTCGTTTTCGCGCCGATCCTCCAACGCGTCGTTCAACCCTTCCTGATCGACACGCTGGGCCCCCTGCCGATCATCGGCGTCTTGTTCGCGGGCCCTCCTTTCGGCATTGGCGTGCTCACCGCCGGTCTGATCCTCGGCATCATGGTGCTGCCCTTCATCACCTCGATCACGCGCGACGTGTTCGACACGGTGCCGCCGATGCTCAAGGAATCGGCCTATGGCCTGGGCGCGACAACCTGGGAGGTCGTCTTCAAGGTCGTGCTGCCCTATACGCGCGTCGGCGTCGTCGGTGGCGTGATGCTGGGCTTAGGCCGCGCACTCGGCGAAACCATGGCGGTGACGTTCGTCATCGGCAACGCGCACCGCATCAGCGCGTCGATCCTGGCGCCGGGCACGACGATTTCGGCCTCCATCGCCAATGAATTCACCGAGGCCGTCGGCTCCATCTACACCTCCTCGCTGATCGCCCTTGGCGTCCTGCTCTTCATCATCACCTTCAGCGTTCTGGCCTTCGCCAAGCTCCTTCTGCTCCGCATGCAGAGGAAGGCTGGGAAATAGCCATGAACAAGCTTCTCATTCGCCGCCGCAAGGTCACGAACACCATCGCGCTCTCGATGGCCGTCGGCGCCGCCGCGTTCGGCTTGTTCTGGCTGATCGCCATCTTGTGGACGCTGTTCGCCAACGGGCTCGGCGCGATCAATCTCGACATCTTCACCAAGATGACGCCGCCGCCGGGAAACAGCGGCGGTCTTCTCAACGCCATCGCCGGCAGCTTCATCATGACCGCCGTGGCCATGGCCGTCGGCACGCCTGTCGGCATCCTGGCCGGCACCTATCTGGCCGAGTACTCGCGCGGCAGCAAGCTGGGCGAGACGATCCGCTTCATCAACGACATCCTCCTGAGCGCGCCGTCCATCATCGTCGGCCTGTTCATCTATGAGGTCATGGTGCGGCCCATGGGCCATTTCTCGGCTTGGGCCGGTTCCATGGCCTTGGCCGTCCTCGTCATCCCAGTCGTCTTGCGCACGACCGAGGACATGCTGAACCTGGTCCCCAACCAGTTGCGCGAGGCGGCGTCCGCGCTGGGCTCGCCCAAATGGAAGATGGTCGTCTCGGTGGCCTACCGCGCCGCGCGAAACGGCATGATCACCGGTGTCCTTCTGGCCGTCGCGCGCATCACCGGCGAGACGGCGCCGCTCCTTTTCACCGCCCTGAACAACCAGTTCTGGAGCGGCAACATGAACGCGCCAATGGCGAATTTGCCCGTCGTCATCTTCCAATTCGCGCTCAGCCCCTATGAGGACTGGCAGCGTCTGGCCTGGGGCGGCGCCCTCATCATCACGGTCGCGATCCTAACGCTCAACATCGTGGCGCGACTGATCGCCTCGGTCGGCTCTTCAACCAGCAGATAAAAAGATGGATGCCATGTCGCTCCAGTCCACAGACAAGACACCTTCCGTCCATATCGAGATGACGCGCGCCGCCAATGCCGGCGCGTCCGAGGCGCAAAATCGCGTCGAGAAGATCAGCATCCGGAATCTCAGCTTTTTCTATAACAAGTTCGAAGCGCTGAAGAACATCAACCTGCCGGTCTACGACCGCTGCGTCACGGCCTTCATCGGCCCGTCGGGCTGCGGCAAATCGACGCTTCTGCGCATCCTGAACCGCATCTACGACCTCTATCCCGGTCAGCGCGCCGCGGGCGAGGTCCTGCTGGACGGCCAGAATATCCTGGCGCCCAAGGTGGATCTGAATCTCTTGCGTGCCCGCGTCGGCATGGTCTTTCAGAAGCCGACGCCATTCCCCATGTCGATCTATGACAACATCGCTTTCGGCATTCGCCTCTACGAGCGCCTGGGCCACGCCGACATGGACGAGCGGGTCGAATCCGCGCTGCAGCGCGCCGCGCTGTGGGGCGAGGTGAAGGACAAGCTGAAGCAGAGCGGCCTGAGCCTTTCCGGCGGCCAGCAGCAGCGCCTGTGCATCGCCCGCGCCATCGCGGTGAAGCCCGACGTACTTCTGCTCGACGAGCCGGCCTCGGCCCTGGACCCGATCTCCACGGCCAAGATCGAGGAGCTGATCGACGAGCTGAAACCGGACTACTGCATCGCCATCGTCACCCACAACATGCAGCAGGCCGCGCGCACATCGGACTTCACGGCCTTCATGTATTTGGGCGAGCTGGTGGAATTCGGCCCGACCCAGACCGTCTTTACCAAGCCGACGAACAAGAAGACCGAGGAATACATCACCGGCCGCTTCGGCTGAGCCAGGCCCGACGCGCCGCACGCATACGGACAGGAATCGCACATGAGCCAGAGCCATATCGTCAAGAAGTACGACGAAGATTTGAAGCAGCTGAACAACCTGTTGGCCCGCATGGGCGGACTGGCGGAGGCACAGCTGAAAAGCGCGGTCGATTCCGTCGTCCGCCGCGACAGCGACCTTGCCGCGCGCACGATCGAGAGCGATGACGAAACCGACGATCTGGAAATGAAGATCGACGACCTCGTGATCAATCTTCTGGCCCTGCGCCAACCCGTGGCCGCGGATCTGCGCGAGATCGTCTCGGCGTTAAAAGTCTCGAACGAGCTGGAGCGCGTCGCCGACTGCTCGACCAACGTGGCCAAGCGCGCGATCCGGCTGAACGAGTACCCGGCCATCCGGTCCATAACGGCCATTCCGCGCATGGCGCAGGTTGCCCAGCAAATGATCAAGGACGTGCTGGACGCCTATATCGACCGCGACGTCGACAAGGCCATGGACGTCTGGCATCGCGACGACGATCTGGACGCCCTCCACACCGCCCTGTTCCGCGAACTCCTGACCTACATGATGGAGGACCCGCGCAACATCACGCCCTGCACCCACATGCTGTTCATCGCGAAGAACGTCGAGCGCATCGGCGACCATGCGACGAACATCGCCGAGATGTGCAACTTCCTCGTCAATGGCGGACCGTTCGCCGAATCGCGGCCCAAGGCCGCCGCGCGCGCCGCCAAAGCCGGTGAGAGCGCCACATGAAGCCCCGCGTTCTGATCGTCGAGGACGAGCCCGCGCTCGTCACCCTGCTGCGCTACAACCTGGAGCGCGAAGGTTTCGACGTGGCCGAGGCCACCGACGGCGAAGAGGCCATGGTATCCGTGGCCGAACAGCGCCCGGACTTGATCGTGCTGGATTGGATGCTGCCGCATCTCTCGGGGCTCGAGGTTTGCCGCCAGCTTCGCCGCGCGCCCGAAACGCGCGCGACGCCCATCATCATGCTGACCGCCAAGGGCGAGGAGCAGGACCGCGTTCGCGGCCTGGAAAGCGGCGCTGACGACTACGTCACCAAGCCGTTCTCTCCGGCCGAAGTGGTCGCGCGGGTGCGCGCCGTTCTGCGGCGGACCAAGCCCGCCACGGTGGACGAGACCTTGTCCTACGCCGACGTGGTGATGGACTTGGCCAACCACCGCGTCGCGCGCAACGGCGAGCCCGTGCATCTGGGGCCGACCGAATTCCGCCTGCTGCGGCATTTCATGGAAAATCCCGGCCGCGTCTTCTCGCGCGACCAGCTTCTGGACGCCGCTTGGGACCGGGATG
>CADEGL010000032.1:15964-39075 GCA_902826885.1 uncultured Alphaproteobacteria bacterium
CCCGGCCGCGTCTTCTCGCGCGACCAGCTTCTGGACGCCGCTTGGGACCGGGATGCCGAGGTCGAGCCGCGCACGGTCGACGTCCATATCCGGCGCCTGCGCAAGGCGTTGAACCATGCCGACCGCGCCGATCTGATCCGCACCGTGCGCGCCTTCGGCTATGCCCTCGACGCCGAGGCCGCCTAGTTCGCGATCTCCGCGCGCGCCTTTTCGAAGATCGCCGCCGCTTCCGCCCCGAAGCAAACGAAGCGCACCGAAGTGAACTGCGCGTCGCCCCCGATCGCCTCGACAACCGTGGCAAGCGCGATGCGAGCCGCGCGCGCCATGGGAAACCCGTAGACGCCGGTCGAAATCGCGGGGAACGCGATCGTGCGGACCCCGTGTGCGCGCGCCAGCGTCAGTGCGTAACGATGGCAGCCGGCCAATAGCGTGTCCTCGTTCGCCCCGCCGCCCTCCCAGACCGGGCCGACCGCGTGAATCACATGCTTGGCCGGCAGGTCGAAACCGGGCGTGATGCGCGCCTCGCCCGTGGGGCAGAAGCCGATGGCCCGGCAGGCTACCATGAGCTTGGGGCCGGCCTTGCGATGGATGGCTCCATCCACCCCGCCGCCGCCCCGCAAACCCGAATTGGCGGCATTGACGATGGCATCCACGGCCTGGGCCGTGATGTCGCCTTCGACGACGGCGACACGCGCCGGCACGGCGTCAGCCGGCCAACGCCTTTTCCGCCGGCACGTGGGTGTAGCCCAAATCCCGCGCCACGGCGGCGTAGGTGACCTTGCCCCGCGAGACGTTGAGGCCGTTGCGCAGATGGGCATTGGCCTCCAGCGCCGCCTTATAGCCTTGTGTCGCCAAGGCCAGCGTGAAGGGCAGGGTCGCGTTGTTGAGCGCGAAGGTCGAGGTGCGCGGCACCGCACCCGGCATGTTGGTGACGCAGTAATGCACGACGCCGTCCAAAGCGAAGGTCGGCGCGGCATGGGTGGTCGGCCGGCTCGTCTCGAAGCAACCGCCTTGGTCGATCGAGATATCCACCAGCACCGACCCCCGGCGCATCTTGGACACCATGCCCTTCGACACGAGCTTGGGTGCCGCGGCACCCGGCACCAGCACCGCGCCGACCACGAGGTCGGATTGGAGAACATGGGCCTCGATCGCGTCGACCGTGGCGTAGATCGTGTTCAGCTTGGCGCCGAACAGCGTGTCCAGCTCGTAGAGGCGGCGCAGCGACTTGTCGACGACGGTGACGCGCGCCTCCATGCCGATGGCCATCCGCACCGCGTTGGTACCCGCGACGCCGCCGCCGATCACCAGCACGTCGGCCGCCGGCACGCCCGGCACACCGCCCAAGAGCACGCCCCGGCCGCCTTGTGCCTTCTCCAGGCAATGGGCGCCGGCTTGGATCGACATGCGCCCGGCGACCTCGCTCATGGGCGCGAGCAAGGGCAGGCCGCCCAGCGCGTCGGTGACCGTCTCGTAGGCGATGGCGATGCAGCCCGATTCGACCAAGGCCTTGGTCAGCGCGGGCTCGGCCGCCAGGTGCAAATAGGTGAACAGGATCTGGCCGTCGCGCAGCAACTTGTATTCCTGCTCCTGCGGCTCCTTCACCTTCACGATCATGTCGGCCTTGGCGAAGATCTCCTTCGCGTCCGCCACGATCTTGGCGCCCGCCGCCTGATAGTCGGCGTCGGTGATGCCGATGCCCTCGCCGGCCTTGCTCTGGACCATCACCTCGTGGCCGTGATGCGCCAATTCGCGCACGCTGCCGGGCACCATCCCCACGCGGTATTCGTGATTCTTGATTTCCTTGGGAACGCCGACGCGCATGATCCACCTCGCCTGACAAACCGGATGGCGAAGGATGCGCCGCCCGAAGGCGCGCGGTCAACGTGGGGCGGGCGCGGTGTTCTGCCGCCGCAGAAGGATCAGGGCCAGCACGATGGCGGGCAGCCCCATGGCGCCCGTGTAGACGAAGAACAGCGGAAAGCCGATGCCCTCCACGATCCAGCCCGAGGCGCCGGCCAGAAGCTTGCCCGGCAGCGCCATGAACGAGCTGAACAGCGCGTACTGGGTCGCGGTGTAGTTCACGTTGGTGAGCCCGGACAGATAGGCGATCAATGCCGTGCCCGCCAGGCCGCTGGCCAGGTTCTCCGCGCTGATGACGAGGACCAGGAGCGTCGTGTCCTTTCCGTGGAGCGCGAGAAACGCAAACATCAGGTTGGTCGCCGCCATCAGAATTGTGCAGAGGACCAGCGGCCGCCCGACGCCAAAGCGCGCGATGATGGCGCCGCCCGCGAGCGCGCCGGCGATGCTGAGCGCGATGCCGTAACTCTTGCTGATGATCGCGATCTCGGTCTTGGAAAAGCCGAGTTGGAAATAGAACGGCTGCGCCATCACCGCCCAGACACGGTCCGACATCCAATAGCAGCCGATGAAAGCCAGGATCAGGAGCGCGGACCAGCCGTTGCGCGCGAAGAAATCGACGAAGGGATTGATGACGGCGTTGCCGAACCAGGCCAGCGCGCGCCCCAATCCGCCGCGCCCGGTCTTGGCCGAAAGCCGGGCCTCGCGCGCCTGCGTCTCGGGATCGGTGCGCGGCTTGGGCTCGCGCACGCAGAAGGTCGTGACGACGCCGACGGCCATCAACGCCACCATGGCCAGATAGCCGATGGTCCAGCCGTTCTCGCCGTCGACCGCGTCGACCAAGAGGAACACGCCCGCGCCCGCCGCGAACAGGGCGACGCGGTACCCCAGCTGATAGGCTCCCGCGAGCGCGCCTTGGGTTTCCTGAGGCGCGATCTCGATGCGCCAAGCGTCGATCGCGATATCTTGCGTCGCGCTGGCGAAGGCCACGATGGTGGCGCAGAGCGCCATGGTCCAGAGATCGGCATGCGGATCGGTGAAGGCCATGCCCGCGAGACCGGCGGCGATACACACTTGCGCGAGCAGCATCCAGGCGCGGCGGCGGCCCAGCAATCCGCCCAGGAGCGGCAGCGGCATGCGGTCGACGAGCGGCGCCCAGACGAACTTGAAACCCCAGGCCAAGCCCGCGAACGAGAACAACCCGATCGTGTGGAGCGAGACGCCAGCCTCGCTCAACCAGCGCGAGAGGGTGGCGAAGACCAAGGGAAAGGGCAGCCCGGCCGAGAAGCCGAGGAACAACATGCCGGCGACGGCGGGTTCACGGTAGGCGGCCAGCGCGCGGCGCCAGCCCCGGGGCTCCGCCGCGGCCTGGCTCAACCGAGCCGGCTCCGCACCAACGCATCCAGCTTGGCCGCCGGGCGGGCGCCGACATGAGAGATGATCTCGGCCGCGGCAATGGCGCCCACGCGGCCCGCGCGCGCCAGGTCATAGCCGTTGGTCAGGCCGTAAAGAAAGCCGGCGGCGTAGAGATCGCCCGCGCCGGTCGTGTCGACCACCTTGTCGACGCGCTCGGCCTTCACCTCATAGGTGGCGTCGCCCGAGACCACGACCGAGCCCCTCTCGCTGCGCGTCAGGATGGCCAGATCGCACTGGCCGCGCACGGCACGCACGGCCGAATCAAAATCATCGCCGCGATAAAGCGCGGTGATCTCGGCCTCGTTCGCGAACAGGATGTCGACCGAGCCCGCCAAAAGATCGAGGAAATCGTCGCGATGCCGATCGACGCAGAACGCATCGGACAAAGTGAGCGCCACCTTCCGGCCGGCGTCGCGCGCCAAGCGCGCGGCCTTGCGGAACGCGTCTTTTGCCCGCGGCGGATCGAACAGATAGCCTTCGAGATAGGTCACCTTGGCCTTCGCGATGACGTTGGCGTCGATGTCCTCGGGCCCCAGTTCGTTCGAGATGCCGAGGAAGGTGTTCATCGTGCGCTGGGCATCGGGGGTGATCAGGATCAGGCAGCGTGCCGTGGGCGCGCCTTCGGGCGCCAAGGGCAGCTTGTAGGACACGCCGGCCGCGCGGATGTCGTGCTGGAACACCTTGCCCAGCTCGTCGTCGCGCACCTTGCCGATATAGGCCGCCTTGCCGCCGAGCGAGGCGATGCCCGCGATGGTGTTGGCGGCCGAACCGCCCGACATCTCTGTCCCCGGCCCCATCTTGGCGTAGAGGTTGAGGGCGCGCTCCGCGTCCACCAGCGTCATGGCCCCCTTGGCCAGGCTGTTCGCCGCCAGGAACGCGTCGTCGCAGCGCGCGATCACGTCGACGATAGCGTTTCCGATGCCGACGACGTCGTACGCACCCATGGGTAAAACCTCGCGAAGCCGAAGAGGCGGCGAGTATAGCGAGGCCGAGTCATGGAACAAGGCGGGCGCGCTTTACGCGACGGCCCGGGCACTGCATTCTCGCCCCCATGCTGGGACTTTTCTTCCGCTCCTTCTCCGAGCTGCTTCAGCCGGAGGCGCGCAGTCTTCTTCTCCGCAGCCTCTTGTGGAGCATCTTGGTCTTGGCCGTCCTCTGCGTCGGGATCTGGGTGTTCCTCGGCACCACGCGGCTGTTCGAGGAAAGCTGGCTGGAAGACACGGTCGACGTGGCCGGCGGCTTGGGCGCCGTGGTCCTGGCCTATCTCTTGTTTCCCGCCGTCATCGGCTTGGTCTCGAGCCTATTCCTGGACGAAATCGCGGACCGGGTCGAAGAGCGGCACTATTCCGGCGCCAAGGGAACGCGCCAGATCTCGGTGAAGGAAAACCTGGTCGTCGCCGCGCGCTTCACCGGGCTTTTGCTGCTGATCAACCTGATCGTCCTGCCGGTCTATCTGGTCCTTTTGTTCTTTCCGCCCGGTCTCATCGCCTTCTCGGCGTTGGTGAACGGTTATCTGATGGGACGGGAATATTTCGAACTGGTGGCGCTGCGCCACATGGACCCCGCCGCGGCGCGCGCCGTCTTTCGCCGCAATCGCAATCGCCTGAGCGCCGCGGGGGCGGTGATCGCGGTCATGCTGGGCATTCCCCTGGTCAATCTTCTGGCCCCGATCGTCGCCACGGCCTTCATGGTCCATCTGTTCGCGGACATGCGCCGCCGGGGCGCCGCATGAACCGGATCGGCGTCATCAAGGCCGCCCTCGCCGCGGCCGCGCTCATGGCGCTATCGGCCTGCGGCATGGTGGGGTCCAAGGATATGGACGTGGCGGCCCAGCCCGCCACGACACAGCCGGCCGCAAGCCCGCCCGCCAGCACGCCGGTCCCCTCCCCCAAACCGGCCCCGCCGCCCGCGGCGGCATCGCCCGCGCCGCAAGGGCCGACCGCATCCTTGCCCCCGCCCAGCCCGGACCAATTGATGGGCCTGGACGCGTCAGGCGTCACGCGCCTCTTGGGCCAGCCCAGTTTGAAGCGCGCGGAAGGCCCGGCCCATGTCTGGCAATACGCCAACCGGCTCTGCGTCCTGGACGTGGTGATGTACGACGACGAGGCGAAGCGCGGCCCGCGCGTGAACTATGTCGAGCTGCGCGATCCCGCGGGCGGGGGCGCCGTGCCGCGCAATTGCTTCCGCTCGTTCCTCAAGACCCCGCCCGACGGCGGGGCTTGAATTCGATCGATTCGCCCTCGACCGCCGGCGTCTTGTCCTTATAAGCGCACAATTCACGCACGACGCAGACCGGACAATCGGGCTTGCGCGCCTTGCAGGTGTAGCGCCCGTGCAGGATCAGCCAGTGATGCGCGCCGTGCTTCCACTGATCGGGCACGACCTTCATCAGCAGGTCCTCGACCGCATGGGGCGTCTTGGCACGCGCCAAGCCGGTGCGGTTGGCGACGCGGAAGACATGGGTGTCGACGGCGATGGTGTTCTCGCCGAACGCCTCGTGCAGCACGACGCTGGCCGTCTTGCGCCCCACGCCGGGCAATGCCTCCAGCGCCGCGCGTGCGCGCGGCACCTGACTGCCGTGCTTCTCCACCAGGATTTTCGACAGGGCGACGACGTTCTTGGCCTTGGTGTTGAACAGGCCGATCGTCTTGATGAAGTTCCGCACCTTCTTTTCGCCCAAGGCCGCCATTTTCTCCGGTGTGTCGGCGATGGCGAACAAGGGCGGCGTCGCCTTGTTGACCGAAGCATCGGTGGCCTGGGCCGAAAGCACCACCGCGACCAGGAGCGTGAACGGATTGGCGTATTCCAGCTCCGTGCGCGGCGCCGGAATCGCCGCCGACAAATGGCGGAAGAACGCGTCGATATCCTTTTCCTTCATGGGCCGATGGTAGCCGCGCCCGGCCCGGCGCGCGAGGCCGGGCCAGGCTTTACCCTCCTTTCGCGCGCCGCCTATGATAACGGCATGACCGCCCCCCGGCCGGACGACCCTCTTTTCAACGCGGTGCTGACGCCGCACCGGAGCCTGTCTCCCTGGGGTTTCTGGCTCGTGATGGCCGGCGTCGCGTCGATCAGCTTCATGGCCGGCCTGGCGTTCCTGCTGCAAGGCGCGTGGCCCGTGTTCGGATTTTTCGGCCTCGACGTGGCACTGATTTATTTCGCGTTCCGCGCCAGCTACCGGAGCGGAAATCTCCATGAAACCTTGCGCCTGACGCGCAGCGAACTGGCGATCCAGCGCGTTCTGCCGTCGGGGCAGACGCGAAGCTGGAGTTTTCAGCCCTATTGGCTGCGCGTCCATATCGACGAGCCGCCCGTGCCCGGCAGCCAGCTCACCTTGACCTCCCATGGAAAATCGCTGGTGATCGGCTCGTTCCTGTCGCCGGGCGAGCGGGTGGAGCTGGCCCACGCCCTGCGCGCCGCCCTGTCGCGCGCGCGCGACTGGACGCCCGGCTGACACGCGGCCGCCCGAACCGCGAATCGCGCTGATCCCATGGCCCTGCGCAATCTGGCCTTGCTGGTAACGCTCGCCTTTCTGTGGGGATCGTCGAACATCTTCATCAAGATGTCGGTCGAGACGATCCCGCCGATGACCGTATCGGCGTGCCGAATCCTGACCGCCTTCGCGGCCTATGCGGGTTTCGCGCTCTGGCAGGGCGCCGCCTGGCCGCGCAACTGGGCCGCGTGGCGGGCGCTGGCCGCGCTCGCGCTTCTCGGCTACATCCTGCCGCCGTTTCTGATCGCCTATGGCCAGAAGCGCATCGACAGCGGCATTGCCTCGATCATCATCGGCTCGATTCCGATCCTGACCGCGCTTCTGTCGCACCTCGTGACGCGGGAAGAGCGTCTTGGCCCGCGCGCCATCACCGGTGTCACCTTGGGTTTCGTGGGCGTCGCGGTGCTGACCGGGCCCGGCGCGTTCGCCGGCATCGGCGGGCCGCTGGAAGGCTATCTGGCCGTCTTCGCGGGTGCTGTGTCCTACGCCATCCTCAACGTCGTCGCGCGCCATGTCCGCGAGCTTTCGCCCTCGGTGATCGGGCCCACGGTCCTGTTCCTGTCGGCCGTCGTCCTGACGCCAGCCGCCGCGGTCGTCGATTTCCCCATCGCCGCCGAACCGAGCCGGGAATCGATCCTGGCCGTCTTGGCGCTCGGGCTTTTGTCCACCGGCATCGGCCTCGGCGCGTATTTCCACCTGGTCGCGCGCACCGGCCCGACCTACGTGGCGATGGTCAATTACCTGACGCCGGTGGTGGGCGTGTTCCTGGCGGTCTTGGTCCTGGGCGAGCGGCTGCCGTTCACGGCCTTCGTGGCCCTGGCGCTGATCCTGGCCGGGATCGGCGTCACCACCACGGCGAAAACAAAGCCTAAGAAGATTTGAGGCCCAGCACGTCGTCCATGCCGTAGAGGCCGGCCGGCTTGCCCTTGGCCCACAAGGCGGCGCGCACCGCGCCGCGCGCGTAGATCTCGCGCCCCGTGGCGCGATGGGTCAGCTCGATGCGCTCGGCGGCACCCGCGAAGATCACCGTGTGGTCGCCCACCACATCGCCGCCGCGCAACGAGGCGAAGCCGATATCGCCCGCCTTGCGCGCGCCGGTATGCCCGTCGCGGCCGCGCGCGGAGACCTTGTCGAGGTCGGCGCCGCGCCCCTTGGCCGCCGCGCGGCCGAGCTTGAGCGCCGTGCCCGAAGGCGCATCCACCTTGTGTTTGTGGTGCATCTCGACGATTTCGATGTCCCAGTCGATGCCCAGCGTGCGCGCGACATGCTCGACGACCGCGGACAGGAGATTGATGCCCACCCCCATATTGTCGCCCCAGACGATGGGCACGTGCTTGGCCGCGCGGTGGATCGCCGCCGTCTGCTCGGCGTCGATGCCCGTCGTGCCGATGACGTGGATCACGCGCGACTGGGCGGCCAGGGCGGCGTGCTGAACGGTGATGGCGGGGGCGGTGAAATCGAGCACGGCATCGCAAGCCGCGAACATCGCGGCGGGGTCCGGGCCGATGACGACGCCCGCGCGCGCGACACCCGCCAATTCGCCCGCGTCCTTGCCGATGGCGGGACTGGAGGACGCCTCGGTCGCCGCCGCCAAGACGGCGCCTTCGGTCGCGGCGATCTCGCGCACCAGCATCCGGCCCATGCGGCCCGATGCACCGGCGACGCCCAAACGCATATTGTTGACAGCCATTCCGTCCCCCTGTTTTCAGCGCGCCGATTTAACCACAGCGGGACGCGGAAGCGGGAGTCAGTCGCGCAGATCGCTCCAAAACTCCTTCATCTTGGCGAAGAAGCCTTCGGACTCGGGGCTGGTGGCGCGGCCGGAATCCGACTTCTCGAATTCCTCCAGGAGCTCGCGCTGGCGCTTGGACAGGTTGACCGGCGTCTCGACCACGGCTTCGACGAACATGTCGCCGCGTCCGCTGGAATTCAGCGGATGCATGCCCTTGGCGCGCAAGCGGAACTGGTGGCCGGCCTGGGTCCCCGCCGGAATCTGGACCCGCGCGCGGGACCCGTCGATGGCCGGCACCTCGATCGAGCCGCCGAGCGCCGCCGTCGACATGCGGATCGGCACGCGGCAATGGATGTCGGCCCCTTCGCGCGCGAAGAAACGATGCGGCTTCACCGATAGGAAGATGTAAAGGTCGCCGGGCGGCCCGCCGCGCAAGCCCGCCTCGCCCTCGCCGCTCAGGCGGATGCGCGTGCCGTCCTCGACCCCGCGCGGGATCGCGACCGACAGCGTCTTTTCCTTTCGCACCCGGCCGCTGCCGTTGCACGGCGGGCACGGCTTCTCGATCACGCGGCCCGCGCCGTGGCAGGTCGGGCAGGCGCGCTCGATGGTGAACATGCCTTGCGTCGCGCGCACGCGCCCGCGCCCGCGGCAGGTATTGCAGGTAACCGGCGCGGCGCCGCCGGCGGCGCCGCTGCCGTGGCAAGAATCGCACGTGACCGAGGTCGGCACGCGGACCTTGGCCTGCTTGCCTTGGAACGCTTCCTCGAGAGAGATCGACAGATTGACGCGCAGATCCGAGCCGCGCGTATTGGGGCCGCGCCGTCCGCCGCCGCCCATGGCCTCGCCGAACATCTCGTCGAAGATGTTCGCGAAGCCCGAGGCGAAATCGAATCCGAAACCGCCGCCGGCACCGGCACGCCCGCCGCCCTGCTCGAAGGCGGCGTGGCCGAAACGGTCGTAGGCCGCGCGCTTCTCTTCGTCGCGCAGCACGTCATAGGCTTCGTTGATGTCCTTGAATTTCTGTTCGGCCGTCTTGTCGCCCGGATTGCGGTCCGGGTGATATTGCATGGCTAGCTTGCGGAACGCCTTCTTCAGCGTTTCGCCGTCGGCGTCCCGGGCCGCGCCCAAAAGTTCGTAATAATCCTGCTTGGCCATCGCTCCCGCCCCGGATGCGCCGCAGCCCGCCCGCCATTCCCATGGCGGGCGGGCTGTTGGCTCAGTTCAATTCGGCCCGATCAACTTTTCGCGGCCTTGCCCTTCTTGTCGTCGTCGACTTCCTCGAATTCGGCGTCGACGACCTTGGCTTCGGGCTCGCCTTCCTGGGCGCCGCCGCCGGCCTCGGGGCCGGGCGCGGCACCGCCTTGGGCGGCCTCTTGCTGCTGGGCCTTGTACATGGCCTCGCCCAGCTTCATCGAAGCCTGCGCCAGGGCTTGGCTCTTGGCCTGCATCGCGGCCGCGTCGTCCTTGCCCATGGCGTCTTTGAGCTCGGCGATCGCGGTCTCGATCGCGCTCTTCTCGTCCGCGCCGACCTTGTCGCCATGCTCCTTCAGCGTCTTCTCGGTCGTGTAGACCAAGGTGTCGGCCTGGTTGCGGGCCTCGACCAGTTCGCGGCGCTTCTTGTCTTCCGCCGCGTGCGACTCGGCTTCGTTCACCATCCGCTTGATGTCGTCCTCGGCAAGACCGCCGGAGGCCTGGATGCGGATGGTCTGCTCCTTGCCCGTGGCCTTGTCCTTGGCCGCCACGTTGACGATGCCGTTGGCGTCGATGTCGAAGGTAACCTCGATCTGGGGCATGCCGCGCGGAGCCGGCGGAATGCCGACCAGGTCGAACTGTCCCAGGATCTTGTTGTCGGCCGCCATCTCGCGTTCGCCTTGGAAGACACGGATGGTCACCGCGGTCTGCCCGTCCTCGGCGGTCGAGAACACCTGGCCCTTGCGGGTCGGGATGGTGGTATTGCGGTCGATCAGGCGCGTGAACACGCCGCCCAGCGTTTCGATGCCGAGCGACAACGGCGTCACGTCGAGCAGAAGGACGTCCTTCACCTCGCCCTTCAGCACGCCGGCCTGGATCGCGGCACCGATGGCCACGACCTCGTCCGGGTTCACGCCGCGATGCGGCTCGCGCCCGAAGAACTGCTTCACCAGCTCGATCACCTTGGGCATGCGCGTCATGCCGCCGACAAGGACGACCTCGTCGATCTCCGACGCCTTCAGGCCCGCGTCCTTCAACGCGGCGCGGCACGGCTCCATGGTGCGCTGGAGCAACTCGTCCACCAGCGCCTCGAGCTTGGCCCGGGTCAGCTTGATGTTGAGGTGCTTGGGGCCGCTCTGGTCGGCCGTGATGAAGGGGAGGTTGACCTCCGTCTGCATCGCGCTCGACAGCTCGATCTTGGCCTTCTCGGCGGCTTCCTTCAGGCGCTGCAGCGCAAGCTTGTCCTTGCGCAGGTCGATGGCCTGCTCTTTCTTAAACTCGTCGGCCAGGTAATCCATGATGCGGCGGTCGAAATCCTCGCCGCCCAGATGCGTGTCGCCGTTGGTCGACTTCACCTCGAACACGCCGTCGCCGATCTCGAGCACCGAGACGTCGAACGTGCCGCCGCCCAGATCGTAGACCGCGATCTTGCCCGCGCCCTTGCGCTCCAGACCATAGGCCAAGGCGGCCGCGGTCGGCTCGTTGATGATGCGCAAGACTTCGAGGCCCGCGATGCGGCCGGCGTCCTTGGTGGCCTGGCGCTGGGAGTCGTTGAAGTACGCGGGAACGGTGATGACCGCCTGCTTCACTTCCTCGCCGAGATACTTCTCGGCGGTTTCCTTCATTTTCTGAAGGATGAAAGCACTGATCTCGCTGGGCGAATACTTCTTGCCCTGCACTTCGACCCACGCGTCGCCGTTATCGCCGGCCACGATCTTGTAGGGCATCAGCCCGAGGTCGCGCTTGACCTCCGGATCGTCGAAGCGGCGCCCGATCAGGCGCTTGATGGCGAACAGCGTGTGTTCGGGATTGGTGACCGCCTGCCGCTTGGCGGCCTGGCCGACCAGCCGCTCGCCGCTGTCGGCGAATGCGACCATCGACGGCGTCGTACGGGCGCCCTCGGTGTTTTCGATCACCTTGGCGTCCTTGCCTTCCATCACGGCCACGCACGAGTTGGTCGTGCCGAGGTCGATACCGATTACTTTAGCCATGTGTTCTTTCCTCCGTCGGCAGGCTGTCTCGGACCTTCGAAAAGCGCCCGTACAACCCCCATTTCATCCTCAAAATCGCCATATTCGGGCGTCCAGAAACCTATATGGGCATGCCCGCAACCGCCCGCAACGGGCGGAATCCGTGAATCTGCGCAAGGTGCCGGATGCTCCGTCAGCGGGCGGTTTCGGCCGCCTGGGCCTCGGCCGCGGATGGACCCTTGGCCACCCCGACCAAGGCCGGCCGTAGAAGCCGCTCGCCCATCGCATAGCCGGGCTGGACCACCTGGGCGACGGTGCCCGAGGGGTATTCCGAACCGGGCACCTCGAACATGGCCTGGTGCAGGTTGGGATCGAACTTCTCGCCCAAGGGGTCGATCCGGCGGATGCTGTGCTTCTCGAACGCCGAGGCCAACTCCTTCTGGACCAGCTCCACCCCGGCCCTGAGCGTCTCGGCCAGCGCGTCCCCGCTTCCGGCCGGCACGGCGTCGAGCGCGCGGCCCAGATTGTCGGAGACCGTCAGAAGGTCGCGCGCCAAGCCCGCCGCGGCATACTTCACCGCTTCGTCCCGTTCGCGCTGGAAACGGCGGCGCTGGTTCTCGCCCTCGGCGATCGCGCGCAAAAGCTGGTCCTTCAGCGCCGCCGCCTCCAAGGCAGGGTCCGGCATCTCCTGGGCCTGGGCGTCCGCCGGCGTCTCGAAGGGCCGCTCATTGTCGTTCTGAGGTTTCTGTTCGTTCTCGGTCATTGTCTTTTCATCCCATCGTCCGCCCGATCACCTTGGCCGTGTAATCCACGATCGGGATGATGCGGGCGTAATTGATCCGGGCGGGGCCGATCACGCCGATCGCGCCCACCAGATGTCCGTTCCGATTGTGATATGGGGCCACGACCAGGGAACAACCAGTCAAATCGAACAGCGTGTTGTCCGCGCCGATATAGATCTGCACGCCCTCGGCGCCGTTGACGGCGTCCAAGAGGCGCATGGCGGCTTCTTTCTTTTCCAGAAGATCGAAGAGCGAGCGGATGCGGTCGAGGTCGGCCACCGCCGTGATGTCATCCAAGAGATTGGCCTGGCCGCGCACGATCAGCGAACGCTCCTGCGCTTCGCCGCCCCAGCTGGCGAGGCCAGCCTCGACGACTTGGCTGGTCAGCTGATCCAGCTCCGCGCGGTTGCCTTCCAGTTCCTTCTGAACCTGCTGGCGCGCCTCGGCGGTGGTACGGCCGGCGATGCGCGCGTTGAGGTAGTTGGAGGCCTGGGTCAGCGCCGAGGGCGGCAGGCCGATCGGCACCTCGATGACGCGGTTCTCGACGAGTCCGTCCTCGGTCACCAGCACCACCAGCGCCCGGCCCGGTCCGATGACGACGAATTCGATGTGCTTGAGCGCGCGCTCGACCGTGGGCGCCGAGACCAGCCCCACGCCGCGCGCCAGGCCCGAGAGCGCGCGCGAGGCTTCCAGCAACGCCTGGTCGACGCTGCGCCCCGTGGCCGCGCACTGAGCCTCGATACTCTGGCGTTCGTCCGGCGTGAGGGAGCCGACTTCGAGCAACCCGTTCACGAACAGCCGCAAGCCCGCCTCGGTCGGCACGCGCCCGGCGGACGTGTGCGGCGCGTGCAGAAGCCCCGCATCTTCCAGGTCGGCCATGACGTTGCGGATCGACGCCGCGGACAGGTTGACGCCCGGCATGCGCGAGAGGGTGCGCGAACCGACCGGCTCGCCGATCTCCACATACGCGTCGACGATCCGGCGAAAAATCTCGCGCGAACGCTCGTTCAGCTCCGAGATTGGCGAGGATCGTCCAACCGCGACCGGTTTCATCGTGGGGTCCCTATGAATAGAGCAAATCTAGGTATGGGCCTATCGAGCGTCAACGGAAGGCGGCCCCTGCTGGACGCCCAAGAAGCCACGGGATAGCTTGGCCGCGACCTATATCCTCAACCACACGCGGGCCCGTCGATGGCACAGGAATCCACCCTGGCGAAAGGTGCGCGACCGTCCGGCCGCGCCGCCGGCGAATTGCGCCGGATCGCGCTCGAACCGGGCTTCACCAAGCATGCCGAAGGCTCGTGCCTGGCGCGCTTCGGCGACACCCATGTCCTATGCACGGCCAGCGTCGAGGAAAAGACGCCGCCCTTCCTGCGCAACACCGGGCGCGGCTGGGTCACGGCCGAGTACGGCATGCTGCCCCGCTCCACCAACACCCGCACCGACCGCGAGGCCGTGAAGGGCCGCCAGAGCGGCCGGACCCAGGAGATTCAGCGCCTGATCGGCCGCTCGCTCCGCGCGGTCACCGACCTCGCGGCTTTCGGCGAGCGCCAGGTGCGCATCGATTGCGACGTGCTGCAGGCCGACGGCGGCACCCGCACGGCGGCCATCACCGGCTCCTTCGTCGCGCTGCATCTGGCCTTGGCGAAGCTGGTCAAGTCGGGCGTCATCGCGCGCGTGCCGCTGACCGATCATGTCGCGGCCGTGTCGTGCGGCGTGGTCGGCGGCCAGGCCGTTTTGGACCTCGACTATGCCGAGGATTCGAACGCCGAGACCGACGCCAACTTCGTGCTCACCGGCAAAGGCGGCCTGGTCGAACTGCAGGCCAGCGCCGAGAAGGAACCGTTCGACGAAGCCTTATTCAACGGCATGCTGGCCCTGGCGCGCCAGGGCGTGGCCGAGCTGGTGGCCGCGCAGAAGCGCGCCATCGCGGGCTGAGCGCGCGCGCCATGGCGCGGCGCTTCGACGGCAAGCAACTCGTCATCGCGAGCCACAATCCCGGCAAGGTGCGCGAGATTGGCGAATTGCTTTCGCCCTTCCGCATCGCGGTCACCTCCGCCGCGCAACATGGCGTGCCCGAGCCGGAAGAAACCGGCACGACGTTCCTGGCCAATGCCGCGTTGAAGGCGCGCGCGGTGACACAAGCGACCGGCCTGCCCTCGCTGGCCGACGATTCGGGCCTCGCCGTCCATGCGCTGGACGGCGAGCCCGGCATCTACTCCGCGCGCTGGGCCGGCCCCTCGAAGGATTTCTCCCTCGCGATGAAGAAGGTCGAGGAGGCGCTGGCCGCGAAGGGTGCCGCCGACCGCGGCGCGCATTTCATCTGCGCGCTGGCCTTGGCCTGGCCGGACGGGCATGCCGAGCATTTCGAAGGGCGCGTCGACGGTACCTTGGTCTGGCCGCCGCGCGGAACGCGGGGCTTCGGTTACGACCCGATGTTTCTGCCCGATGGGCACGCGCTGACCTTCGGCGAGATGGAGCCGGCCAGGAAGCACGACATGAGCCACCGCGCGCGCGCCTTCGCCGATCTGGTTCTTGCCTGTTTCCGGCCGTGAGCGCGAAGCTCGCCCTCTACGTCCACTGGCCGTTCTGCCGCGCGCGCTGCCCCTATTGCGACTTCAACGTCCATGTCCGCCCGACGGTCGATCACGCCCGCTGGCGCGATGCGCTGTGTACGGCGATCGACCATTACGCGCGCGGTCTGCCTGACCGGACGCTGGGCACGATCTTCTTCGGCGGCGGTACGCCATCGCTCATGGCGACGGACACGGTGGCCGCCGTCATCGAGCACGCACGCAAGGTTTGGCCGGGTGGAGACAAGATCGAGATCAGCCTAGAAGCCAATCCGTCCGACGTCGCGCGCTTCGCGGATTTTGCCGATGCCGGCATCACGCGCCTATCCCTCGGCATCCAGGCGCTGGACGATTCGTCGCTGAAGACGCTCGGGCGCGATCACGACCGCGCGGGCGCCATCGCCGCCATCGAGGCTGCGCATAAGCGGTTCGACAATGTCTCCTTCGACCTGATTTACGCGCGGCCCAAGCAGAGCGAGACGGCGTGGCGGCGCGAGTTGGCCGATGCGCTGGCGCTGGCGCGCGATCATCTGTCGCTCTACCAGCTCACCATCGAGCCGCACACGGGCTTTGCCACCGCCTTGCGTCAGGGCCTGCTCGATCTGCCGGAGGACGCGGCGCCGCTCTACGAGGCCGCGCGCGAATTGTGCGAGGCGGCGGGCTTCGCGCATTACGAGATTTCGAACTTCGCCCGGCCCGGCTTCGAATCCCGGCACAATCTCGTCTATTGGCGCTACGGCGATTACGTCGGCATCGGCCCCGGCGCGCATGGACGCTTTCGCGACCAAAGCGGCGCGCGCGTGGCGACCGTCGAGGAGCGTTCGCCGGAACGCTGGCTGGCCGCCGTCGAGGCCGGCGGCCATGCCACCGCCGAGCGCACGGAATTGTCGGCCGGCGAGCGGCTGACCGAAATGCTTCTGATGGGATTGCGCCTGGCCGAAGGCATCGCGCGCGCGCGTTTCCGCGATGAGACCGGCGGCGATGTCGAATCGAAGCTGAACGCCGCGCGTCTTTCGGAACTGACCGGCGCGAATCTCCTGACGCTCGACGAAAAAAGCCTGCGCGCGACCGAGGCCGGCCGCCAACGCCTGGATGCGCTGCTCGCGCGGCTGTTGGGCTGAGATCAGTCGGGCAGCGGGAACATCTCGGCGGCGGGGCTGACCGGTGTCATGCCCGTGCGCTGGACCTCGAAGACGGCCAACGCGCGTTCCACGAGCCCGTCCGAACGAAAACGGAAAATGCCGTCGAGGCCGGAAAAGCCGTTCGGCGCCTCGATGCGCGCGACGGAGAAATCCGCCCCGCCCGCCGTGCGCCCCAACACCGCGGCCAGCGCCGCGCTGTCATACGCCATGGTCGCCAAGCGCGCGGGATCGCGCCCGTAAATTTCCTTGAACCGCTTGTCGAAGGCGCCGCGCCCGGCCGTGGACGGAGCCGCGAACCAAGCGCCGATCAAGGCCGTCTCGGTGCGGATGTTGATCGCGCCCTCCCACAGGCCGGTGCCGAGGAAATGCACCTGCGCGGGATCGATGTCGTAGTAGGGCAACAGCGCCGCGACCTGCTGCAGCTTCTCGCCGCCCTCGGCGATCAAAAGCGCATCGAAGGCGCCGGGGCCGGTGGCGCCCTGCGCCAGGCCGCGCACGGTCGGCGCCGGGTCTTCGCCGGGGCTGTAGAAACGCTGCTGGGTGAGAGACAGGCCGCGCTTCGTGGTGGCATCGCGCAAAGCGTCGACCACGATGCGCCCATAAGGCGTCGCGGGTGCGAGCACGGCCATGCGCTTCGAACCCTTCTCGGCGGCGTAGGAGACCACGCGATCGACCTGTTGGCCGGGCAGGAAGCCCATGACGAAGACGCCGTTGCCGGCCACGCTGCGGTCGGTCGAGAAGGACAGGACGCTGACGCCGAGCGGCCGCGCCTGGCTGGCCACGGGCTCGACCGAGGTCGAGAAGAGCGGCCCTAGGATCAACGCCGCGCCGTCCTCCAGCGCCGAGGCGGCCGCGCGCTGGGCGCCCTCGGCCGTGCCTTCGTCGTCGCGCGGCAGAAGCACCAGCCGGTCGTCGGCCATGTCGGCGACCGCCATCAACGCCGCGTCCAGCATGTCCCGGCCGAGCCGCGCGTGCGGGCCCGACAAGGGCAGAAGCAACCCGACGCGCACCTGGCCCGTGCCGAAATCGCGCGGAGGAACGGGCGCCGCCATGGTTTCGTCGGCCGGCGCCATCTCGCTGTCGGGCAGAAGGTTCTTGCGGATTTCGAGCTGGGGCTGGCCGGGCGTTGCTTGCGGCGCTGCTTGCGCCTCCGCTACTGTCGGAGCCAGCACACAGACGGACCACGCCAGCGCCGCCGCAACCGCGACACGGCACGCCCGCGACAGGCGAACGGTCGCAGATCGACGCAACGGACCACTCCCACGTGACGGATGAATTCGCGGAAAAGCCTAAAGGGGCGGCATCCGGAAGTAAATCCGGACGGCTAACCGTGGTCGCGACGCCGATCGGCAATCTGGGCGACATCACGCTGCGCGCGCTGGAGGCGCTGAGGGACGCCGACGCGATCGCCTGCGAGGACACGCGCACCACCGCCAAGCTTCTGGCGCGCCACGGCATCCGCCGCCCGACCACCCCCTATCACGACCACAACGCCCAGAAGGCGCGGCCCGCCCTGCTCGCGCGCCTGGCAAAGGGCGAGACGATCGCACTGGTCTCGGACGCGGGCACGCCGCTCGTCGCCGATCCCGGCTACAAGCTCGTGACCGAAGCCATCGACGCCGGCATCGCGGTCGATTTCCTGCCCGGGCCCTCGGCCCCCATCGCCGCCTTGGTTCTGTCCGGCCTTCCGACCGACCGGTTCCTGTTCGCGGGTTTTCTGGCGCCCAAGACGGCCGGACGGCGCGAAACGCTGAAGGAATTCGTCTCTTTACGCGCGAGCCTGATCTTTTTCGAATCGCCCCAGCGCCTGGCCGCCTCGCTGTCCGACATGGCGGACGTCCTGGGCGACCGGCCGGCCGCCGTCGCGCGCGAGCTGACCAAGCTGTATGAGGAAATCCGCCGCGGCACGCTGGCCGGATTGGCCGCCCATTATGGAGAGGCGGGCGCGCCCAAGGGCGAGATCGTCGTCGTCGTCGGCCCGCCCTTGGCGCAAGAGGCGCCGAGCGAAGCCGATCTCGACGCGCTTCTGCGCGCGGCGCTCAAGCGCGAGTCCTTGCGCGATGCCGTGGCGGCCGTGGCCGAGGCCACCGGCGAGCCGCGCCGTGCCGTCTATGCCCGCGCGCTGGCGCTCGGCTCATCAAGACATAAGAAGTGAAGAGCGCGCGGCATCTTCGTGCCCAAACCCATGGCCGCTGGGCCGAGCATGCCGTCGCCCAATACCTTCGCCTCAAGGGCTACCGCATCCTGGCGCGCGGCTACCGCGCGCCCGAGGGCGAGATCGACATCGTGGCGCGCAAGGGCCGCGTTTTGGTTTTGGTCGAGGTCAAGGCGCGGTCTTCCATCGAAACGGCTGCCTACGCCATCACGCCGCGCCAACGAAACCGCATCGAACGCGCGGCCCTGCGCTTTCTTTCGCGCCACCCGCGTCACGCCGACTGCGACCTGCGCTTCGACGCGATCCTGGTTTCGCCCTGGCGCCTGCCGCGCCACCTCATCGATGCGTGGCGGCCGGACGGCGATTCCGGCCATAATTGACAAGGACCCACGACCGCGAGCGCGTGCCATGGCGGCCGCCCGCCTCATCATCGGCTTTGTCTTCGCCTGCCTCGCGCTGGCCGCACTGTCCGCCTGCATTTCGCCCACCGGCATGGCGATCGGCGCCGCGGCCACCGCCGGCACAACGGCGGCGCAGGAACGGCCCCTCTCCAAGGCCGTCAGCGACACCGCCATCCGCTCCGAGATCAACTACAAGTGGGGCAAGCACGACCTCGCGCTCTACCGGAAAGTGAGCCTGTCGGTGATCGAGGGACGCGTGGTCCTGACCGGTTCGGTCATCAACCCGCAGACGCGGATCGACGCGGCGCGCATCGCCTGGCAGGCCAACGGCGTGAAGGAGGTCATCAACGAGATCCAGGTCGAGAATTGGAGCGGCGTGAGCGACCGCGCCCGCGACGAGTGGATCCAGGCCAAGATCAAGGGAAGGCTGACGCTCGATTCCGGCGTGATGTCGATCAACTACTCCATCGACTGCGTGAACGGCACGGTCTATGTCATGGGCATCGCGCAGAACCAGGACGAGCTGGACCGCGTGATCAACCACGTGCGCGACACGGCCTATGTGCGCGGCGTGGTCTCCTATGTGCGGTTGAAGGACGATCCGGCACGCAAGACATGAGCACCCGTGAGGAAGCCTTGGCGGCGCTGGCGCGCGTGGCGGCGCAGGACGACGACGCCATCGACCTGGCCGGGACGGCGCTGGCGCTGGCCGCGCTCGACCGTCCGCGCGTCTCGCTCGACCGTTATCGCGACCATCTGGTCGAATTGGGCGCGAGCGTGCGCGGTGCCGTGCCCGACGACGCGACGCTCGACGAATCCGTCGCCGCGCTGAACACGGCCATGGTCGAGCGCTATAACTATCAGGGCGACACGCAGAACTACGACGATCTGCAGAACGCCAATCTGATGCGGGTGATCGACCGCAAACGCGGCCTGCCCGTTTCGCTCTCCATCCTCTATCTCCATGCCGGGCGCGCCCAGGGCTGGGCCATGGCGGGGGTCAACTTTCCCGGCCATTTCCTCGTGCGGCTCGACCGCGGCGCGGGGCGCGCGATCCTCGACCCGTTCCACGGCGGGCGCACGCTCGGCACGGGTGAGCTGCGCGCACTGCTCAAATCCGTCGCCGGCCAGGACGCCGAGCTCACGCCCGCCCACTACGCCCCGCTCGGCAACCGCGACATCCTTTTGCGGCTGCAGAACAACATCAAGCTGCGCCAGATCCAGGCCGGGCAGATCGAGGCCGCCGTCGCCACCTTGGAGAGCATGCTGGCCTTCGCCCCGGCCAAGGCCGAGCTGTGGCGCGAAACCGGCCTCTTGCACGCGCGGCTGGGCCAGGTGCGCGCCGCACTCGGGGCGCTGGAGCGCTTCACCGCGCTCGAGACCGGCCATGACGAGCGGTTCCGCATCGCCGCGCTGATGCAGGAATTGCGGTCCAGGCTGAACTGAAATCCGAAAAATATCCTCATGCCGAGCTTGTCGAAGCGTGAGGGCCGCCGGATTTATGAATCTCGCCCTTCGACAGGCTCAGGGTGAGGCTCTATTTAGGCCCGGCACGCTTTCGTTTTCGCCGCCCCCGCCCTAGAGTCGCCCGCCGTTTCCCGTTTCCGTGAGGCCCCGTGTCCCTCGCCGTCGCCATCCAGATGGACCCGATCGAGACGATCAATCTCGACACCGACAGCACCTTCATGATGGCGCTGGAGGCCCAGGCGCGCGGGCACACGCTCTATCACTACCTCGTCAACCAGATGAGCCTGAAGGACGGGCGCGTCACGGCCAGGGCGCGCGCGATCCGGCACGTGAAGCGCGAGCGCGGCAACCACGCCGAGATGGGCCCGCCCGAGACCATCGACCTCGACGCCATGGACGTGGTGCTGATGCGCCAGGACCCGCCCTTCGACATGGCCTACATCACGGCCACCCACATCCTGGAACACATCCAGAAGAAAGTGCTGGTGGTGAACGATCCGGTCCATGTGCGCAACGCGCCGGAGAAATTGTTCGTCACCCATTTCCCGCACGTGCTGCCGCCGACGCTGATCACCAGCGACCGCGCCGAGATCATGGCGTTCCGCGCGGAGCACAAGGACATCATCGTGAAGCCCCTGTTCGGCAACGGCGGGGCGGGCGTGTTCCACATCGCGCCGGGCGACGAGAATTTGAACGCGCTGCTCGAGATGTTCACCGGCCTTTACCGCGAGCCGATCATCATCCAGCGCTATCTGCCGGAGATCCGCCAGGGCGACAAGCGCATCATCCTGGTCGATGGCGAACCCGTGGGTGGCGTGGCGCGCATGCCGCAGGAAGGCGAGGCGCGCGCCAATTTCCACGCGGGCGCGAGCGCGCGGAAGACCACGCTCACGAAACGCGAGCGCGCGCTGTGCGCGGCCATCGGGCCCACGCTCAAGAAGCAGGGGCTGATCTTCGTCGGCATCGACGTGATCGGCGACTACATGACCGAGATCAACGTCACTTCGCCGACCGGCATCCAGGAGATCAACCGCCTGGACGGAATCCGCATCGAGGCCATGATCTGGGACGCCATCGAACGCCGCCTGAAGGAGCGATGAGCCATGAACAAGCCCACACCGCCCGCGACCGACGCCATCCACTTCTACGATCCGCGTACCGGCGCGCACGGATTGCCGCGCAACCCCTTCAAGAGCCTGGTCGTGCCGCGCCCGATCGGCTGGATCTCCTCTTGGTCCAAGAACGGCGTCGCCAATCTCGGCCCCTATAGCTTTTTCAACGCGATCGCCGAGACGCCGCCCATGGTGGCCTTCTGCTCCTCGCGCCGGCCGAAGAGCGACGACTTCAAGGATTCGCAACTGAACGCCGAGGAGACCGGCGAATTCGTGGTGAACATCTGCACCGAGAATCTGAAGGAACAGATGAACATCAGCTCGGCGCCCTACGCGGCCGACGTGGACGAGTTCGAGAAGGCGGGCTTGACCAAGGGCCAGTGCAAGAACGTGAAAGCCCCGCGCGTGGCCGAGGCCGCCGTGGCGCTGGAGTGCAAATACTATAAGACGATCGCGCTGCCCAACGCGCCCGGCGAGCACAGCCACGTGATGGTGCTGGGCTCGGTCGTCGGCATCCACATCAACAAGGCGATCCTGACCGACGGCATGGTCGACATGACCAAGTTCCGTCCCATCGCGCGGCTCGGCTACTGGCAATACACCGTGGTCGACAACGCCTTCTGGATGGAGCCGCCGGAGGCGAAGTAGTCACCCCTCGGTCCACAACGACCGGGGCTGCGTGTGGATGAGTTCGGCGATCCGGCGTTCCAGCCGCGCGCGGGATTCCGCGGGCGGCAGTTCCGCTTCCCGCGCCAATTGCCGGACGGCCAGTTTGCGGGCGCGCCGGTGCATGGTTGCATCCAAGCTTTCGTCCGGCACCAGCGCGTAGACCAGTTTGCAGCCGATCGCCGCGGCGGCCTTCTCGAGCGTCTTGAGCGTGACCGTGCCGTCGGCCTCCCGCCGCTCCATCTCGAAGACGGAGGTGGGGGTGATGCCGAGGCGGGCGCCCAGTTGGGCCGCCGTCATGCCGAGCGCGTCCCGGATCGCGCGCAGCCAGCCGCCCGGCGGACGCGCCTCGGTGGAACCCATGGCTTGAAATCGCCGATCGAGGTCGCGCCGGACGATGGCACGCATTTGCGCCGCGAAAGAGGGCGGTTGCCCAGGTTGAAAGGTCATTTATAGGTTATAGGCGATATTATAAATTATGAATACAGGTTTTAGCCTGTATTATTACACTACAACTAGAAACAATTTTTACCGCGCGCGTTCCTCGGCGCGCGGCCGAGGCTTCGTTCCTTATTGGTTCTCCTCGGCATTCCCGCCTAAGATCGCGGGTTCTTCGCCAACCGGGGGGCAAGCTTGGTCGCGCGGGTCACGACGGTCGCGTTCCAGGGCATCGAGGCGCGTGCGGTGGACGTGCAGGTCCAGATGTCCTCGGGCCTGCCGGCCTTCACGGTCGTCGGCCTGCCCGACAAGGCGGTGGGCGAATCGCGCGAGCGGGTGCGCGCGGCCCTGACCGCGCTCGGCCTGGCGCTGCCGCCCAAGCGCATCACCGTGAACCTGGCGCCGGCCGACCTGTTGAAGGAAGGCAGCCATTTCGACCTGCCTATCGCCATCGCCTTGCTCGTCACCCTCGGCGTGCTGCCCGAGGAAGAGATCGCCCAATACGCGGCGCTGGGCGAACTGTCCCTCGATGGCCAGATCCGCGCCGTAGCCGGTGTCTTGCCCGCCGCGCTCACCGCATCGTCGCTCGGGCGCGGCCTGATCTGTCCCGCCGAATGCGGCGGCGAGGCCGTCTGGGCGGGCGAGATCGACGTTTTGTCGCCGCCTTCGCTCCTCGCCCTCATCAACCATTTCAAGGGCACGCAAGTCTTGTCGCC
>CADEGL010000033.1:0-35215 GCA_902826885.1 uncultured Alphaproteobacteria bacterium
GGCCGGCGTGCGACTTCTCGGCCTTCGCCAGCGTCTCGAACCAGTCGGCGATCTCGTCGAAGCCTTCCTCGCGCGCGGTGCGCGCCATGCCCGGGTACATGTCGGTGTACTCGTGCGTCTCGCCCGCGACGGCGGCGGCCAGGTTGTTCGAGGTCGAGCCGATCGGCTTGCCCGTGGCGGGGTCGCCCACGATCTCCAGGAATTCGAGATGGCCGTGCGCATGGCCCGTCTCGCCTTCCGCGGTGGAGCGGAACACGGCGGCCACGTCGTTGTAGCCTTCGACGTCGGCCTTCTGGGCGAAATAGAGATAGCGACGATTGGCCTGGGACTCGCCCGCGAAGGCGGCCTTCAGATTGCCTTCCGTCTGACTGCCTTTCAGTTGCTTTGCCATGTCATCCTCCCTTTGCAAAGCGGTGGAACACTCACGCCGTGGTCCAGGCCCCCTGCTGGGCCCAAGAACCGCCGAAGCGGCTCCAGCGTCTCTTAAAGAGTGACGCGTACCAAAGTCTTTGTCAATATTTTATAGTAATTCTAATAAAGCTTACGCGCCGTTCCCCGGGGCGAGCTTGCGCACGCGAACGACCACGTCGACGCGGTCGACGACGGTGCCGGGCGGCGTTTCGGGCAAGCCCGACAACGCGACTTGATGGCCCGGGATATCGAGCAGCTCGCCATCCGCCTCGACGAAGAAATGATGATGCCCGCTGACATTGGTGTCGAAGTAACGGCGCACGGGATCGACGACGACCTCGCGCAGAAGGCCGGCGTCGGTGAATTGATGCAAGCTGTTGTAGACGGTGGCCAGCGAGACGCGGATACCCTCGCCGATGGCTTCGGCGTGCAATTGTTCGGCCGTCACATGCCGGTCGCCCTTGCCGAACAGAAGCCGCGCCAAGGCCAGGCGCTGGCGCGTGGGTCTGAGGCCCGCGGCACGCAGGCGGCCAATGCTCTCGGTGTAAGGGCGCGTCCGGCTCATGGAATGGATATAGCGATCTTTGACGCCAATTTCCAGATCGACTCCAGGATAACCGGTAAATAACTGTAATATATTATATTTTCAACCTGCGGCGGAATCGGCACCCCGCGGATCGGGCATGCCGATGGCGTGATAGCCGCAATCGACTCGCAGCACTTCGCCCGTAACGCCCGCAGACAGGTCTGACGCCAAATACAGCGCGGCCGCGCCGACCTCATCGAGCTTCAGATCGCGGCGCAACGGCGCATGATCGCGATGCCAGTTGAGGATGCGCCGGGCGTCACTGATGGCGGCACCCGCGAGCGTGCGCATGGGGCCGGCCGAGAGCGCGTTGACGCGAATGCCGCGGGGACCGAGGTCGACCGCGAGATAACGCACGCTGGTCTCCAGCGCCGCCTTGGCCACGCCCATGACGTTGTAACTGGGAACGACGCGCTGCGAACCCTCGAAGGTCAGCGTGATCAGGCTGCCGCCCGCCGCCATCAACGGCGCCGCGCGCCGCGCGACCTCCGTGAAGGAGAAGCAGGAGATCAGCATGGTGCGGCGGAAATTCCCGCGCGTCGTGTCGCTGTAGCGGCCCTTCAATTCGTTCTTGTCGGAAAAGGCGATGGCATGGACGACAAAATCCAGCGTGCTCCATTCCTTGGCCAGCGTGGCGAAGGCCTGATCCATGCCGGCCGCATCCTCGACATCACAGGGCAGGATGAGGCGCGCACCCAGGCTTTCCGCCAGCGGCCGCACGCGTTTGCCGAGCGCGTCGCCCTGGTAAGTGAAAGCCATCTCGGCCCCCGCCGCATGCAGCGCGGTCGCGATGCCCCAGGCGATGGAGTGGTCGTTGGCAACGCCCATGATTAGACCGCGCTTGCCCGTCATGATGCCGTCGATGCCGGTCATGGGCGGAACGCCGGGCGCAGGCGCGCCGAAAGATGAGGGACATTCACGTCGATGGCCCGGCGATCAGCCGTCGTAACGCTGGAAGGCAAGGGTCGCGTTGGTGCCGCCGAAGCCGAAGCTATTGGACAGGACACAGTTGATGTCCACGTTATCCTGCCGCTCGCGAACCAATGGCATGCCTTCCGCCGCGGGCTCCAGATTGTCGACGTTGGCCGACGCACAGATGAAGCGGTGCTCCATCATCAGCAGCGAGTAGATGACTTCGTGCACGCCCGCGGCGCCCAGCGAATGGCCAGTCAGCGCCTTGGTCGAATTGAAAGCCGGGATGCGGTTGCGCTTGGCAAAGGCGGCCTTGATAGCCTCCAACTCCTTCACGTCGCCGACCGGCGTGCCGGTGCCGTGGGTGTTGATGTAATCGACCGGCGTGTCGAGATCGCGCATGGCCATTTCCATGCAGCGCCGCGCGCCGTCGCCCGAGGGTTGAACCATGTCGAACCCGTCGGAGGTCGCGCCATAGCCGACCAGTTCGCCGTAGATCTTGGCGCCGCGCGCCTTGGCGTGCTCCAGCTCTTCCAGCACCACCGCGCCGCCACCGCCCGCGATGACGAACCCGTCGCGGTCACGGTCGAAGGGGCGCGAGGCGGCCTGGGGCCGGTCGTTGTATTTGGAGGACAGCGCGGGCATGGCGTCGAACAGGACGGAAAGGCTCCAATGCAACTCTTCGCCGCCGCCCGCGAAGACGATGTCCTGCTTGCCGAGCTGGATCAGTTCCGCGCCGTTGCCAATGCAGTGGGCCGACGTGGAGCAGGCCGAGCTGATCGAATAATTGACGCCCTTGATCTTGAAGAAGGTCGAGAGGGTCGCAGAGTTGGTGCTCGACATGGCGCGCGGCACCATGAACGGGCCGACATGCTTGGGGCCCTTGGTGCGCGCCGCGTCGACGGCCGCGACCTGGTTCTTCGTGGAGGGACCGCCCGAGCCCATGATGAGGCCCGCGCGCTCGTTGGAAACCTGATCCTCGCCCAGCCCCGAATCGGCGATCGCCTCCTTGAGGGCGATATAGTTGTAAGCCGCGCCGTCGCCCATGAAGCGGCGGTGGCGGCGGTCGACTTGCGCATCGATGTCGATATGGGGCTTGCCGTGCACATGGCTGCGGAAGCCCATTTCCTTGTATTCCTCGGCGAAGCTCAAGCCCGAACGGCCTTGGCGCAGCGAGTCCAGCACTTCGCCCTTGTTGGCGCCGATGCTGGATACGATGCCCATTCCCGTGACGACGACTCGTCTCATGGCCTTTCCTCCCGCGCCGCCGTCATTCCGGCTTCGGCGCCGCCGCAAACAATCCGACCCGCATGTCCTTGGCTTCGTAAGTCACCTGCCCGTCCGCGGTGACCGTTCCGTCCGCGATGCCAAGCACGACCTGGCGCGCGACCACGCGCTTGATGTCCAGGTGATAGACCAGTTTCTTGACCGTGGGCAGGATTTGGCCGCTGAAGCGAACATCGCCCACGCCCAACGCACGCCCGGCGCCCGGCGCGCCCGTCCAACCCAGGAAAAAGCCCAGAAGCTGCCACATGGCGTCGAGCCCGAAGGCGCCGGGCATGATCGGGTCGGATTCGAAGTGGTACTTGAAGAACCACAGGTCCGGTTTGATGTCCTGCTCGGCGATCAATTCGCCCTTGCCATATTTGCCGCCCTTGTCCGTGATCTGGACAATGCGGTCGAGCATGAGGAGCGGCGGCAGCGGCAGCCGTGCGTTGCCAGGACCGAAGAGTCGGCCGTGGGCGCATTCCAGCAGGTCCTCGTACCCGTAACTGTTTTTCTTTTTCGTGGAATCCACGTCACATGCCGGCTGGTCGCGCATAGAGGCCCCGGCAGTCCGTGAGAACGAACCGTGACCGTGGGCCTCTGCCCTATGAAGGAATGTATATATGAACGGGTGCCGGAAAAAACCACCCGAGCATCAATGCGCGGCCAATAAACCAGGCGGGTCGTCGGTGAAAATGGCCGTCACGCCCCAATTCCACAGGCTTCGCGCGCGCCTTGCGTCATTCACTGTATAAACGGCGACGGGCAGATTCGCCGCACGCAAGGTCTCGACCCCGGCGCGATCGAGCCCCCGCGCCCCGCAATGGATCGCGGCGGCTCCGACGCGGACGGCCCAGGCCCGCCAATCGGGCTGACGGGAATTGCGGATCAGAAGCCCGCGCGGCCAAGCGGCATCCTCGGCCGCGAGCGTGGCCAAGGCGCTCCAATCGAACGACGAGAGAAGCGGGCGCGGCCGATCGTGCGGCCAGCCCTTACGCAGCACGGCAAGCACCGCGCGCGCCGTGGCGGCGCCCTGCGCCTCTTCCGGCTTCAACTCGATATTGGCCGCGAGGTTGGACCGGATCAGAACCTTAATCGCTTCAGCAAGCGTGGGTACGCGCTCGCCCGTGAAGCGCGCACCGAACCAAGCGCCCGCGTCCAGCCGGCGCGCCTGCGCCAAGGTCAAAGCACCGAGCCGCCCGTGCCCATTCGTGGTGCGCTCGACGGTGTCGTCATGAAACAGGACCGGCACGCCGTCACGCGTGAGGCGCACATCGAATTCGACGCAGGAGGCGCCCAAGGACGCAGCGGTGCGCAGGCCCGCCAGCGTGTTCTCCGGCGCATGACGCGCGGCGCCGCGATGGCCGATGATGGGCGGGAAGGCGAAACCCGAAGCAAAAAAGGACGGTCCCGGAGGACCGCCCTTTTCCGAAGCCTTCGGCTTTCGCGCTTGCGTCTTAGCCCTCGGCGCGCTCGCCATCTTCACGCTTTTCGCGCGGCGGCGGCGTGATCTCCTGGCCGGTCTGCTGGTCGACGACCTTCATGGAGAGGCGAACCTTGCCGCGGTCATCGAGACCGATGCACTTCACCTTCACGACGTCGCCTTCCTTGACCACGTCGGTGACTTTCTTCACGCGCTGAGCGGCCAGCTCGGAAATGTGGACCAACCCGTCGCGGGTGCCCATGAAGTTCACGAACGCGCCGAACTCGGCCACCTTCACGACCTTGCCGGTGTAGATGGTACCGACCTCGGGCTCCGCCACGATGCCGCGGATACGCTCGAGAGCCGCATCAATCGACTTGGAGTCCACGGCCGCAATCTTGATCGTGCCGTCGTCCTCGATGTCGATCTTCGCGCCCGACGTCTCCACGATATCGCGGATGACCTTGCCGCCCGTGCCGATCACCTCGCGGATGCGGTCCTTGGGGATGTTGATCGTCACGATGCGCGGCGCGTGCTGGCTGACGCCTTCGCGGGACGTCGTCAGCGCGCGGGACATTTCGCCCAGGATGTGCAAACGGCCGTCACGCGCCTGCTTCAGCGCGATCTCCATGATCTCGCGCGTGATGGACGTGATCTTGATGTCCATTTGCAGCGCGGTGACACCGGCTTCCGAGCCCGCCACCTTGAAGTCCATGTCGCCCAGATGGTCCTCATCGCCCAGGATGTCGGAGAGAACGGCGAACTTGTCGTTCTCCTTGATCAGGCCCATGGCGATGCCGGCCACGGGACGCGCGAGAGGCGCGCCCGCATCCATCAACGATAGCGAGGTGCCGCACACGGTTGCCATCGAGGACGAGCCGTTCGATTCGGTGATCTCGGAGACCACGCGCATCGTATAGGGGAACGCCTCTTTGCTGGGCAGGAGCGGACGAACCGCGCGCCACGCCAACTTGCCGTGGCCGATCTCGCGGCGGCCGGGGGAGCCCATGCGGCCCGCCTCGCCCACCGAATACGGCGGGAAGTTGTAGTGCAGCATGAAGTGCTCGCGGTACTCGCCCGCCAGCGCGTCGATGATCTGCTCGTCCTGGCCCGTGCCGAGGGTGGAGACCACGAGGGCCTGCGTCTCGCCGCGGGTGAACAAGGCGCTGCCATGCGCGCGGGGCAGAATGCCCACCTCGGCCACGATGGGGCGCACCGTCTTGGTGTCGCGTCCGTCGATGCGGCGGCCGGTGTCCAAGATCTGGCCGCGCACGATGTCGCTCTCCAGATCCTTGAAGACCTGGCCGGCCAACTGGACATTGGCGTCGGCGCCAAGCCCCTCGACCAGCGAAGCCTTGGCCGCGCCGATCTTCTCGACGCGCTGCTGCTTGATGGTGGTGGAGTAGGCGTCGCGCAGCTTGTCGGCGACCAGCTCGCGCACCTTGCCCTTCATGGCGTCGAACTCGGGCGAGGCCTGCGGCATCGGCCACGGGTCCTTCGCGCATTGCTCGGCCAGTTCGATGATGGCCTTGATGACCGTCTGGAACTGCTCGAAGCCGAACATCACGGCGCCGAGCATGACTTCCTCGGACAGCTCATGCGCTTCCGATTCGACCATCAGGACGCCTTCGGCCGTGCCGGCGACGACGAGGTCGAGCTTCGAATTCGCCATATCCTCGAGGCGCGGGTTCAGCACGTACTGGCCGTCGATATAGCCGACGCGCGCGGCGGCGATGGGACCCAGGAACGGGATACCCGAGATGGTGAGCGCCGCCGAGGTGCCGATCATGGCGACGATGTCGGGATCATTCTCGAGATCGTGGCTCAAAGTCGTCGCGACGATCTGCGTCTCGTTGCGGAACCCGTCCGCGAAGAGCGGCCGGATCGGCCGGTCGATCAGGCGCGAGGTCAGCACTTCCTTTTCCGTTGGACGGCCTTCGCGCTTGAAGAAGCCGCCGGGGATCTTGCCCGCGGCGAAGGTCTTCTCCTGGTAGTTGACCGTGAGGGGGAAGAAGTCGATCCCTTCGCGCGGCTTCTTCGCGCCGACCGCGGTGCAGAGAACCGTCGTCTCGCCGTACGTCACGAGAACCGCGCCGTCGGCCTGACGGGCGATCTTGCCGGTCTCCATGACCAGCGTGCGCCCGCCCCACTGAATTTCCTTACGATGCACTTGAAACATTTCTTTCCGTTCCTTCCGCTGGACGGGCCTGTGTCAGCGGCTCAAGGACGTCCTGCCGTGCGCCTCATACCTTCTCCGCGCCCGAGCGTCCCGCCGCCATGTAGCGGCCCGTCATCCATATCCGCCTGCTGCCATCGCCCACGGCCGGCGCGCACATGCGCGCGCGCCGGCCGCCGAGACAACCAGTCGGTCGAGTTATCGGCGCAACCCGTGCCGTTCGAGAACGGCTTCGTAACGCGCCTGGTCTTTTCCCTTGAGATAGTCGAGCAAGCGCCGGCGCTGGCCGACGAGCACGAGCAGGCCGCGCCGGGAATGCACGTCCTTCTTATGCGTGTTGAGATGCTCGGTGAGGTTCTTGATGCGCTCCGACAGAACGGCCACCTGAACTTCCGGCGACCCCGTGTCTCCGTCTTTGCGCGCATTTTCCTTGATGAGCGCAGCCTTGCGCTCCGCACTAATCGACATCGGGTTCTCCTTACGATTTAGAGGTTGAAACCGCGCACGGACCGGATCTGGTTGCCGTCGACCCGGATGATCGCCACCGTCCGATTACCCGAACAGGCTCGGATGGTGGCGCCCGGTTCCAACCGGTCCAACAAGGCCCGATCTTCCGTGCGAAGCACCTCGACCGATTGGCCGCAACGCAGCCTCTCAGCTTCCATTTCGGTCAGGGCCAGAGCCGGGATGTCGTCCAGCACGGTCTCGACCGAAAAAAGGTGCTTTGAATGCGCCGCACTATGGCCGACAGACCCTAGTTCTTCCAGCGAAATCGCCTGTTTTTCATCGAACGGGCCGGTCCGGTGGCGGCGCAGCCGGGCAATATGGCCCACAGTCCCCAAATCTTGCGCCAAGTCCCGCGCCAAACTCCGGATATAGGTGCCCTTACCGCAATCGACGACGAAATCCGCGTGGTCGGCGTCCGGCTGGCCGGTCAATTCCAGCCCGTAGACATCAACCTCGCGAGCCTTCAGCGCAACCGGTTTGTCCGCCCGGGCCAGCTTGTAAGCCCGGCGGCCCCCAACCTTGATCGCCGAATAGTCCGGCGGAACTTGGCGGATGCGCCCGGTGAAGCGCGGCAGCGCGGCCAGGATCGCCGCGCGCGTGGGCCGCGTATCGCTCTCCGCCATCACTTGCCCCGCCGCATCATCGGTGTCGCGCGCTTGGCCCCAGCGCACGGTGAAGCCGTATCGCTTCCTTGCATCCATGACATAGGCGACCGTCTTGGTGGCTTCGCCGAAGGCCAAAGGCAGGACGCCGGTGGCCAGCGGATCGAGCGTGCCGCCATGGCCGACCTTGGCGGCGCCCGTGGCGCGCTTGGCGATCCCGACGATGGCGGCGGAACTCAACCCTTGCGGCTTATCGATGATGAGCCAGCCGTTGAGCGGAAGGCCGCTTCGCGCCATCAGCCGCCCTTTGGGCCCTTGGTACGCCGGCGGCGCGGCTTGGGCGCAGGCGGCGCCAGATCGCGCACGACCGCGGGGCTGCGCAGGAGCGCATCGATTTTCGCGGCGTGCCCGAAGGATTCGTCTTCGCGGAAATGAAGATCCGGCAGCACGCGCAGCTGCAAGGCCGGCGCGATCTGGTGGCGCAGATAGGGCGCCGCGCGGTTGAGCGCCTTGACCAACTCCGTCGCGTCGCCGCCCGTCGTGCCGAACGGCACGATAAACGCCGTCGCATGACGCAAGTCCGGGCTCATGCGCACCTCGGTCACCGTGACCGAGGCTTCCGCGAGCACGGGATCGCGGAAATGCGCGCGCTCCAGCGCCACGACCAGCGCATGGCGGACAACCTCGCCCACGCGCAGCTGGCGCTGGGACGGCTCATGCGGGTTCTGCATGTCTCTCTCGACCGTTCGAAAGGCCGCCGGTTCAGCCCGGCGGCGCGGACAGGTCGCGGCTTACAGCGCGCGCGCGACCTGCTCCACCTCGTAACACTCGATCACATCGCCCTGGCGCACGTCCTGGGTGTTCTCGAACGCCATACCGCACTCCAGGCCTTCCTTGACCTCGCGCACGTCTTCCTTGAAGTGCTTGAGGCTCTTCAGCGGACCCTCGTGAATGACGACGTTGTCGCGCAGCAAGCGGAACTTCGCGTTGCGGCGGATGACGCCCTCGGTCACGCGGCAGCCGGCGACCTTGCCCGCCTTGGTGATGTCGAAGATCTCGCGCACCTCGGCGTTGCCGATGAGGTTTTCGCGGATCGTCGGCGCCAACATGCCGGACAGGTAGGCTTTCACGTCGTCGACGACGTTGTAGATGATGCTGTAGTAGCGGATGTCGACGCCGTCGCGCTTGGACAGCTCGCGCGCCTGCGGAACCGCACGCACGTTGAAGCCGATGATGAAGCCGCCCGACGCCTTGGCCAGCACCACGTCCGATTCGGTGATGGCGCCCACGCCCTGATGCAGGACGGTGGTCGCGACCTCGTCGGTCGAAAGTTTGCCCAAGGCGCCCGCGATGGCTTCGACCGAGCCCTGCACGTCCGCCTTGATGACGACGGGCAAGGTCTTGCGCGCCGCCGTGTTCATGCCCGAGAACATTTCCTCGACCGTGCCGCGCACGCCGGTGGCACCCACGCGCACGTTGCGCTGACGCCGCTGGCGGAACTCGGTGATCTCGCGCGCGCGCGCTTCGTTCTCGACCGCCGCGAACTCGTCGCCCGCCTCGGGCGTGCCGTTCAGGCCCAGCACCTCGACCGGTGCCGAAGGACCGGCGGATGGGATCGTCTTGCCCTTGTCGTCGTAAAGGGCGCGCACGCGGCCCCATTCGCCGCCGGCGATGATGATATCGCCTTGGCGCAGGGTGCCGCGCTGGATCAGGACGGTCGCGACCGAGCCGCGGCCGCGCTCCAGCTTGGATTCCACCACGATGCCCTGGGCCGGACGATCCGCATTGGCCTTGAGCTCGAGCACTTCGGCCTGCAGGAGGATGGCTTCCTCCAGCTTGTCGAGGTTGATGCCCTTGGTCGCCGAAACCTCGACGACCTGGACGTCGCCGCCCATGCTTTCCGCCACCACCTCGTGCTGCAGCAACTCGGTGCGCACGCGATCGGGGTTCACGCCCGGCTTGTCGATCTTGTTGATCGCGACGATCAAGGGAACGCCAGCCGCCTTGGCATGGTTGATGGCTTCCGCCGTCTGCGGCTGCACGCCGTCGTCGGCCGCCACCACGAGGACAACGATGTCGGTCACCTTGGCGCCGCGCGCGCGCATGGCGGTGAACGCCTCGTGGCCCGGCGTATCGATGAAGGTGATCTTGCGGCCCGAAGCCAGCGTGACCTGATAGGCGCCGATATGCTGGGTGATGCCGCCGGCTTCGTGCGCGGCGACGTCGGTGTTGCGCAATGCATCCAACAGCGACGTCTTGCCGTGGTCGACATGGCCCATGATGGTGACGACGGGCGGGCGCGCCTTCATCGTCTCCGGCGCGTCGGCCTCGCCGCCGATGCCGATTTCGACGTCGGATTCCGCCACGCGCTTCAGCTTGTGTCCGAACTCGGCGACGATCAGCTCCGCCGTATCGGCGTCGAGTGTCTGGTTGATGGTCGCCATCACGCCCATCTTCATGAGCGACTTGATGACGTCCACGCCGCGCTCGGCCATGCGGCTGGCCAGTTCCTGCACCGTGATGGTCTCGGGCACGACGACTTCGCGGATGACCTTGAGGGGGCCGCCATTCTCGGCCTCGAGCGCCCGCTGGCGCTCGCGCTCGCGGGCGCGGCGCTGGGCCGCGAGGCTGCGCGTGCGCTCGATCGCGTCTTCGGCTCCAAGGGCTTCGACGACCGTCAGCTTGCCGGTGCGGCGGCGCGGCTCGGTGCGGCGCGGCGCCACGACCGGGCGGCGGGGTGCCGCACCCGGACGCGCGCGCTTGGGTGCGTCTTCCTCTTCCGCAGGCGCAGGCTCGGCGGCAACACCGCCGCGCGCAGCCAGGCGCTCGTTGGTGCGGCGGCGCAGATCCTCCTCGGACCGGCGGCGTGCCTCGTCGCCCGCATGGCGGGTTTCGTCGCGGCGGCCAGCCGGCGCGGCGGCGGGCGGCGGGGCGGCCTTGGCCTCTTCGGCCTGGCGCCGCGCTTCGGCTTCCGCCTGCTCCTTCTGTTCACGCTCGCGCTGCGCTTCGTCGCGCGCGCGGAGCGCGGCCTCGGTCGCGGCACGCCGGTTGGCGGCCTCGTCCTCGGAGACCGCGCCGGCAAGCGCGCGCGCGCGCGCCGCGCGTTCCTGTTCCGACAACCCACGGCCAGCAGGACCGCGGCGCTCCTCGGCGACGGGCGCGGGACGCGCCTGCTGTTCCACCACGGGCTCGGGCGCCGGTGCGGGCGCAACCTCGGCCGGGGCCGGTGCGGCAGGCGCCGCGCCGCCAGCGCCGAAGCTGCGCTTTTTCTTGACCTCGACGGCGACCGTCTTGGTGCGGCCGTGAGAGAAGCTCTGCCGGACCTGGCTGTGCTCGATGGTCTTGCGCAACTCCAGACGCCCAGGCCGGGCGAGTTTCAGCGGCTGCTTCGGATCTTTTTCGTTCGTCTCGGTCATTTCCACTCGGCCGTTTTACGGTGCAATTTTTTTGGTACGGAAGCCCGCGAGGCGGTCGGCCTCGCGGCGGATAGCATCAGCCAACGGGCCGGCGGCCACGGCGGCGTGAACGGCGTGCGCGCGCCCGAAAGCGGCGCCCAGCTCATCGCTGGCGAACAATTCCAGCACCGGAAGATCCGGCGCCAAGGCTTTGATTTTTCCGGCACCGCCCTGGGCGCCATCGGATGCGGCGAACAGAACAGCCGCGCGGCCTTCGCGCAACCATTTGTCGACGGTCATGAACCCGGCCACGGCCTTTCCCGAACGGCGGGCAAAGCCGACATAGTCGAGAACGCGCGATGCCAGAAGCGACGCCACCCGCTCGATCAGATCCTCGGGGGCTTTGACGGACGTCTTAAGGGCGCGGGAAAACGCGCCCGTCTTGACCGCTTTCTCGAGGGATGCACGGTCTGCGGAAACCCAGACTCCACGCCCGGGCAGGCGCTCGGCCACATCCGGCACGACCGTGCCGTCCGGCCCCGCGACAAACCGGATCAGCGCATCCTTAGCACGCGCCTCGCCGGACACGATGCAGCGCCGCTCGGGCGATTCCTCGCGCGCCGCCATCGTCCGATTCTGTTTTTGCCTGAGGCGTTCCGCCATGAAGCCGGGGTCCTCACGCTGAGCCTGCGTCGGCCGGCGCGTCACCGGCCTTGGCCGGTTCGTCGTCGAACCAATGCGCGCGCGCCGCCATGATGATGGCGTTGGCGTCGTCCTGGGTGAGATCGAAGCCTTTCAGGAAACCGCTTTCGCGGTCGACCAGCTCGTCGGACGCCAGATCCGCCAGATCGTCGCGCGTCTTGACGCCCGCCTCGCCCAACGCGACCAACATCGCGGAGGTAAGACCGGGGATCTCGACCAGGTCCTGGGCCACGCCCAGCTCGTTGCGGCGCTGGAGCAGGCGCTCCTCCCGCTCGTCGATGAAGCGCTGTGCACGGTCCTTCAGTTCGGCGGCCACGCTTTCGTCGAAACCTTCGATCGAACCCAATTCCTCGACGGGCACGAAGGCCACGTCCTCGACGGTCGCGAAGCCCTCGGCCACGAGCAGGTGCGCGATGACGTCGTCGACGTCGAGCGCTTCGATGAAGACCTGCGAACGCTCCTTCAGCTCCTTCGTGCGCTGCTCGGATTCCTCGGCCTCGGTCATGATGTCGATTTCCCAGCCGGTGAGCTGAGAAGCCAGACGGACGTTCTGGCCGCGGCGGCCGATGGCCAGCGACAGCTGCTCGTCGGGCACGATCACGTCGATGCGGTGCGCCTCCTCGTCCAGCACCACCTTGGTCACTTCGGCGGGCGCCAGCGCGTTGACGACGAACGTGGCGGGGTCCTGCGACCAGGGGATGATGTCGATCTTCTCGCCCTGCAGCTCGCCAACCACAGCCTGGACGCGGCTGCCGCGCATACCGACGCAGGCGCCGACCGGATCGATGCTGGAGTCGTGCGAGACGACCGCGATCTTGGCGCGGCTGCCCGGATCGCGGGCGACGGCCTTGATCTCGATGATGCCGTCGTACATCTCCGGCACTTCCTGGGCGAACAGCTTCGCCATGAACTGCGGATGGGTGCGCGACAGGAAGATCTGCGGGCCGCGCGGCTCCTCGCGCACGTCCTCGATATAGGCGCGCACGCGGTCGCCCTGGCGGAAGGTTTCGCGCGGGATCAGTTCCTCGCGGCGGATGATGGCCTCGGCGCGGCCCATGTCGACCAGGATGTTGCCGAACTCGATGCGCTTCACGAGGCCATGGACGATTTCGCCCACGCGGTCGCGGTATTCCATGTATTGGCGTTGACGCTCGGCCTCGCGCACCTTTTGCACGATGACCTGCTTGGCCGTCTGGGCGGCCACGCGGCCGAAGTCGATGGGCGGCAACGGATCGACGATGAAGCCGCCGACCTCGATCTTCGGATCGAGCTTGCGGCCGGCCTCGAGCGTCAGTTGCGTGGCCTCGTTCTCGATCGTCTCGACGATCTGGCGATAGCGGTAGAGCTTGATGTCGCCTGACTTGCGGTCGATCTCGGCGCGGATGTCGTGCTCGTGGCCGTATTTGGAACGGCCCGCCTTCTGGATGGCCTGCTCCATGGCAATGACCACTTCTTCGCGGTCGATGCTCTTGTCGCGCGCGACGGCGTCGGCGACCTGGAGAAGTTCAAGACGCTGAATCTGTTCGATGGCTTCGCCTGCCATGGTCTCAGTGTTCCTTCTTGTTCGCGGCCGCGATCAACTCGTCCGTCAGGACCAGCTTCGCCGCCGAAATCACGCCCAGGGGCACCGTCATCTCGCCTTCCGGCATGGCGATGCGCACCTGTTCACCCGCCAGCCCCAAGATCCGTCCGCGGAAGCGGCGGCGCCCTTCGACCGGCTCGCGCAGCTCGACCTTGGCCTCGTGGCCGGCGAAGCGTTCATAGTCCTGCGCGCGCACGAGCGGACGGTCGATGCCGGGCGAGCTGACTTCCAGCGTATACGCGCCCGGAATAGGGTCTTCCACGTCGAGATGGGCCGACAAGGCGCGGCTGATCTCGGCGCAATCGTCCACCGACATGGCCTGCCCGTCGCGGCGCTCGGCCATCACCTGCAGAGTCTGCTGGTGGCCGCCCGACAGGCGCACGCGCACGAGATCGTAGCCCATGGGCTCGATCGCCGACGCAACCACCGTCTCGATCCGCGCTTCGCTGCTCATATCCTGCCTTCGCCGGGCAACGGTCCCATGACCATGCCCAGAAACAATTAAGGCGGGCGCCGAGGCCCACCCTTCCCGTGGCTTTAATCAGCCAATCTAATGCTCTGGGGTGATTGATTACCCAATAGATATAACGGCTTCCGGCCCAACGGCAAGATGATTCAAGGCCGCGCCCGCCGCCGGAAGCGCAAAAAGTAAGGTTTTCGGCCGTTTTTGACGGCCTTTTCCTCGTACCGGGTGGCCGGCCAGTCCTCGGGCCGCGTGCGCCAGTCCGCAGGGTCCCGGGCGGTCCAGACAAAGGCCGGATGATCCAGAATATGGGTCAGAATCCAGCCCAGATATGTCTGATCGTCGGTTGCGACCCGGAACTCCGCGCCGTCCGCCAGGATTCGCGCCAAGGCGTCCAAATTGGCCGGATTGACGATCCGCCGCTTGTGATGGCGCGACTTGGGCCAGGGGTCGGGGAATAGAAGGAACGCCCGCTCGATCGAGCCGTCGGCCAAGGCGGCCAGGAGGGCGCCGGCGTCGTCCGGCCAGACCCGCACGTTGCGCAAGCCCTGGCGCGCGACTTGGGCCAGCAAGCTGGCGACCCCGTTCACGAAGGGCTCGGCGCCCAGAATACCGGCCTCCGGATGGGCGGCCGCCTGCCAAGCCAGATGCTCGCCGCCGCCGAAGCCGATCTCGAGCCACACCCCGCGCGGGGCGGGTGTAAACAGGCTGCGCGGATCGAGCGTGCCGTCCGCCGGCAAGGCATCGAGCGAGACCGAGGCCAAGCCGCTGTCGAGAGCGGCCTGGCGCGCCGGGCGCAGTTTGCGGCCGCGCCGGCGGCCGTAGCTCCGGATGCGGCGGGTGTCCGCCGCGCGCATGGTCAACGGACGTTGAAGGCCGACTTCAGGTCCTTCACCAGATCCAGCTTCTCCCACGAGAAGCCGCCGTCCTTCTCCGGGTCGCGGCCGAAATGTCCGTAAGAGGCGGTGCGCAGATAGATCGGCTTGTTGAGGCCGAGATGCTCGCGGATGCCGCGCGGCGACAGGTTCATCACTTGGCGCAGCGTATCGGAAAGCTTGTCTTCGTCGACCTGGCCGGTGCCGAACGTGTCGACATAGACCGACAGCGGATGGGACACGCCGATGGCGTAGCTCAACTGGATCACGCAGCGCGAGGCCAGGCCCGCGGCCACCACGTTCTTGGCCAGATAGCGCGCGGCATAGGCGGCCGAGCGATCGACCTTGGTCGGGTCCTTGCCGGAGAAGGCGCCGCCGCCATGCGGAGCCGCGCCGCCGTAGGTGTCGACGATGATCTTGCGGCCCGTGAGGCCGGCGTCGCCGTCGGGACCGCCGACCACGAACTTGCCGGTCGGGTTCACATAGAAGTGCGCGTTGTCGCACATCCAGCCCTCGGGCAGGACCTTGCGCACGTATGGCTCCACCGCGTCGCGCACGTCTTCCTGCTCGACCTCGCGGCCCGCCTTGGGGCCCTTGCCGAACTTCGCGGCGTGCTGGGTCGAGACCACGATGGCCGTGGTGCGCACCGGCTTGCCTCTTTCATATTGCAGGCTGACTTGGCTCTTGGCATCGGGCGCGAACAGCGGTTCCTTGCCCGCGTGGCGCGCTTCCGCCATGGCATGCAGGATGTTGTGGGCGTACTGGATCGGCGCGGGCATCAGCTCCGGCGTCTCGTCGCAGGCATAACCGAACATGATGCCTTGGTCGCCAGCACCCTCGTCCTTGTTGCCCTTGGCATCGACGCCCTGGGCGATGTCGGGCGACTGGCCGTGCAGATGGACGGCGACCTTGGCCTTCTTCCAGTGGAAGCCGCTCTGCTCATAGCCGATCTGCTTCACGACCTTGCGCGCGATGGCTTCGATCTTTTCCTTCTTCACATGGCCGTTCTTCTCGACCAGCGAACGCGGTCCGCGCACCTCGCCCGCGATGACGATGCGGTTGGTGGTGACCAGCGTCTCGCAGGCCACGCGCGCATGGGGATCGGCCGCCAGGAAGGCATCGACAACGGCATCCGAGATACGGTCGCAGACCTTGTCCGGATGGCCCTCGGAGACGGATTCGCTCGTAAAAACGTAGCTGCCCTTGGGCACGGTCGGCTCCTTCAAAAGAATCGGGGGACTTTGGTCGCGTGCGCGATCAGTGGAACGATGGGCGCCTTGCGGGGCGCACTTTTCCCAATCCGGACCGACCCCGTCAAGAGAATTGGCCCCGGAAACGCCTCAACGGCGGCGTGATAAAGCGGGGCTTGCGATCAGGATGAGAGAAACTATCGCAATCACCGGCCAGTTACCCGTGCGCGCGAAGAACGTAGGGGAAAGCGCCTCGGGCAAGGGCGCGTCCAAGACGCCGCGTTGGCCAAGGCGCAGTTGCGCGACAATCCGGCCATAGGGGTCGACCACGGCCGAGATGCCGGTATTTGCCGCGCGCACCAGCGGCAACCCCTCTTCCACCGCGCGCACCCGGGCGCTGGCGAAATGCTGGTAAGGGCCGGCGCTTTCGCCGAACCAGGCATCGTTTGTGACATTCAGGAGCCAGCCAGGCCGGTTACCATCCTCGGTCACGGCGCCCGGAAAGATGGCCTCGTAACAAATCAGGGGCGAGACAGGCGGCGCGCCCGGCACCTCGAGCGTGCGCGGCCCCGGCCCCGCCGAGAAATCCGTCATGCCCGGCGTGATCTTGTCGATCGGCAGGAGCCAGCGAAGCGGGACATATTCGCCGAACGGGACCAGGTGGGATTTGTCGTAGCTGAGGACGATGTTGGCGTTGGGATCGACGCCCTGGAGCGAATTCCAGACGCGGAACGGCGTCGTCTCCGTGCGCGGTTCGGCACGCAACGTACCGGTCAGCACGGCGCCGCCCTTGGGCGTCACCGCTGCGATGGCCTGGCGCAATTCGGGCTCATGATCCAGGAAATAGGACATGGCCGTCTCGGGCCAAATCACATGGGTGATCTGTTCGAAGCCGGGCGTGACCGTCATGGCCAGGTGGGTGCGCGCGTTGGCCAGCCTCTGGTCCTCGAGCCATTTGAGCTGCTGGGCTATCGCGGGCTGAACGATGCGAAGGCGGATGCCGGGAACGGCGTCGGCGCCGGCCGCGGGCAAGGATGCGAGCCGCGCTTCGCCGCCGGCCCAGATCAATGCGGGCGTCAGGACCAGGACCGCGAGAACGGAGGCCGCGCGCCGTTTGGCCGGCACATCGGTATCCGCGATCCGCGCGGGCCATGCGGCAACAAAGACGGTCCAAAGCGTGAGCCCATACGCGCCGGTCAGGGACGCCAGCTGCAACATGGCGGGCGCGTCGGCCCACGCGTATCCGACCAAGTTCCACGGAAATCCGGTCAGCACGTGCCCGCGCAGGATTTCGAGCAAGGTCCAGGCGGCGGCCAGCACAACGATGCGCACGACGCCCCGCGCATGCAGGCGCCACGCGAGCCAGACAGCGATGGACGTGAAGATCGCGAGGCCGCCGGGCACGCCGAGAAGCGTGAACGGCACGAGCCAGGCGAAACGCTCCGGATCGGTCAGGAGCGAGAGCATGATCCAATAGAAGCCGACCACGAACTGGCCGAAACCGAACCACCAGCCAAGCGCGAGCGCGGCGCGCGCGGGCCGGCGCGCATTCGACGAGCCGTCGAGCAGCCACACGAGACCGGTGAAGGCCGGCACAAGCGCCGGCCAGATGAAGAAGGGTGCATCCGCGGCGGCCGAGATCACGCCCAGCGCCAGCGCCAGCGCATAGCGCCGCCAGCCCGCGAGCGCGCGGACGCGTTGGCCGAGCCCGGCCAGCCAGGCGATCGCGCGCTCCACGCTTAGCCGCCGTCCGGGAGGGATACGCCGCCGCGCGGCAAATTGCGCACCCGCAAGCGGCGCACGCGCCGCGCATCGCTTTCCAGCACTTCGAACTCGAGCCCATCCGGATGGCGGACCAACTCGCCGCGGCGTGGTACACGCCCCGCCAGCGCCGTGACCAGGCCGCCCAACGTGTCGATCTCGGCGCGTTCGTCTTCGGTCAGCACGTTGCCCACGGTCTTCTCGAAATCCTCGAGCGTCGTGCGCGCGTCGGCGACAAGCGTACCGTCCGGCTTGGGCTGCAGCACCGGCGTCTCGTCGATGTCGTGCTCGTCTTCGATCTCGCCGACGATCTGCTCGACCAGGTCCTCGATCGTGATCAGCCCGTCGATGCCGCCGTATTCGTCGACGACGAGCGCGATATGGGTGCGCGACTGGCGCATCTCGAGAAGAAGGTCGAGCGCGCGCATGGACGGGGCGACGAACAGAACCTTGCGCAGAATCTGGGCCAGCGAGAACTGGTCCTTCCGGTCCCAATAGGTCAGCACGTCCTTCATGTGAACCATGCCGATCACGTCGTCCAAATTGGCGCGATAGACGGGCATGCGCGAATGGGCTTCGGCGCTCATGGCCTTGACCAGATTGTCGAGCGTGGTGTCGGCCTCGACGGCCACGATGTCCGCACGCGGCACCATGACGTCCTCGGCGCTGAGTTCGCCCAGCTTGAGCACGTTGCGAATGAGGCGCGGTTCGTCGAAATCGCCGGACGCCGATTCCTCCTCGAAATCCTCGATCAGCTCCTCGACGCTTTCGCGCAAGGAATTCTCGTCGGCCTTGCCGTTGCGCCGCGCGCGCAGCCACGCGAGGAACGCGCCGACCGCGCCGGGATTGGGTTTGTTGGCAGGTTCGCTCATTGCATCATCTCAAACGGAGGCACGGTCGGCATAGGGATCGGGAATGCCGAGGGAGGCCAGGCTTTTGCGCTCCAGCCGCTCCATGCGCCGCGCCTCCGCGTCGCCCCCGTGGTCATGGCCGAAAAGATGGAGCACGCCGTGGACAACAAGATGGCTTAAGTGGTGCGACGGCTTCTTGCCACCCGCCGCCGCTTCGCGCAGCACGGTGCCGCGCGCCAGCACGACGTCGCCGAGCAAGATTGGCGTTCCGGCGGGCAGGCGCGGCATCGCGCGCTCGAGGCCCGGGAACGACAGCACATTGGTTGGTTTGTCCTTGCCGCGATGGCGGCGGTTCAGCGCGCGCACGAACGCGTCGCCGGCCAGTACGATATCGATCGTGCCCTTGGGCACGGATTTGCCCAGATGGCCGAGCGCCGCGCGCGTGGCCGCGCGGCACAAGGCCGGCGCGCGCGGCAGGTCGCGCAGCCAGGCGCGATCGGGCACGGACACGATGACGCGAACGGGCGGGCGCCGCGCCGCGCGCGGCCGCCGTCTTGGTGGAGGTTCGCTCACTTCGCGCTGCCCGTTCCGGCCTTGTCGCGGGAATCGTAGGCGCGGACGATGCGGGTCACAATCGGATGACGCACCACGTCGGCATCGGTGAAGGTGACGATGGTGGCGCCCTCGATATTGCCCACCACCTGCAGCGCGTCGACCATGCCGGAGACGGCGCCGAGCGGCAGATCGATCTGGCTGACGTCGCCGGTCACGACCATGCGCGAATTCTCGCCGAGCCGCGTGAGGAACATCTTCATCTGCCCGGCCGTGGTGTTCTGCGCCTCGTCCAGGATGACGAAGGCGTTGGCCAGCGTGCGGCCGCGCATGAAGGCCAGCGGCGCCACTTCGATCTCGCCGCTTTCGAGCCGCTTCGCGACCTGCTCGGCCGGCAGCATGTCATAGAGCGCGTCGTAGAGCGGGCGCAGATAGGGATCGACCTTCTCCTTGAGGTCGCCGGGCAAAAAGCCCAACCGTTCACCCGCTTCGACCGCGGGACGCGAGAGGATGATCCGGTCGACCTGGCCACGCAGCATCATGGCGACCGCCATGGCGACGGCCAGATAGGTCTTGCCGGTGCCGGCGGGACCTTGGGCAAAGACCAGCTCGTGCTGCTCCAGCGCCGCCATATAGGCCGCTTGGGCTTTCGAGCGCGGCGCGATCAGACGGCGGCGTGTGTGGATAGACGTGCGTTCGGCGCCATGGGTTTCGACGTGACCGGCCAAACGGACCGCCGCATCGACCTCGCCCGAATCCACCGCCATGCCGCGCTTCAGCCGTGCATAAAGCTCGTTGAGAACGCGGCGGGCCAGCTCGACCGCGTCCTCGGGTCCAAAGATGGCGACCCGATTGCCGCGCGTGGTGACCGAAACGCCCAACTGCTTCTCGATGCGCGCCAGGAACTCGTCGTGCTGACCGAAGAGGGATGGCAACAGGCGGTTGTCGTCGAACTGGAGATGCACGGGCTTGGCACCCGTCGTGACCGACACCTGGCTCAACCAATCCCCTCCATGGTGATTCGCCGTTCTCCGCCGTCCGAGGCGCCGAACGGCACCGTTGGGTCCGATGATACCACTTCGCCCGAGACACTGTTGTTATAAGCGGCGTCGATACGAACCGAGGCTAGGGTGCCCCGCGCGGCGCCCGTGGCATGGACCGACTGCATATATGGGCTGCGTCCGATGGACTGGCCAGGGCGCGCGCCGGGCCGGTCGAACAGCACCTCGACCGTGCGGCCGATCGTGGCCTGGTTGAAGGAAAGCTGCATGTCGTTCAGGACGGCCTGAAGCCGCTCCAGCCGCTCGGACTTGACCTCTTCCGCGACAGTCTCCGCCATCTCAGCCGCGGGCGTACCCGGCCGGGGGCTGTATTTAAAAGAATACGCCTGGGCATAGCCGACCGCTTGGGCCAGCGCGAGGGTGGCCGCGAAATCGGCTTCGGTCTCGCCCGGGAAACCCACGATGAAGTCCGACGACAACGCCAAGTCGGGCCGCGCGTTGCGCAATCGCCCGATCGCCCGCCGGTAATCGTCCGCCGTGTGACGCCGGTTCATGGCGGCCAGGATGCGGTCCGAACCGGACTGCACGGGCAGATGCAGGAAGGGCATGAGTTGCGGCACGTCGCGATGCGCCGCCACCAGATCGTCGTCCACATCGCGCGGGTGCGAGGTGGTGTAACGGATGCGCGTGATGCCGTCGATCTCGGCCACCCGGCGGATCAATTCGCCAAGGCCGGTCGCGCCGTGGCGATACGCATTGACGTTCTGGCCCAAAAGCGTGATCTCGCGCGTGCCGTGCGCGGCCATGCGCCGCGCTTCGTCCAAAATATCGGTCACGGGGCGCGAGAATTCCGCGCCGCGCGTATAGGGCACGACGCAGAAGGTGCAGAATTTATCGCAGCCTTCCTGGATGGTCAGGAACGCCGCCGCGCCGCGCGCGGCGCCCTCGCCCGCGCCGGCGAACTTCGCGGACGCCGAGAAATCGACATCGATCGCGCCCGCCTGGCCGCGCGCGGCTTCTTCCAAGAGAGAGGGAAGCCGGTGATAGGCCTGTGGCCCCACGACCACGTCGACATGGGGCATGCGGCGCTGGATTTCCTCGCCTTCGGCCTGCGCCACGCAACCCGCGACACCCACCGACAAGGTCCGGCCTTCGCGCGCGCGCTCTTCCTTCAGCATGCGCAGACGGCCCAATTCGGAGAAAACCTTCTCCGACGCCTTTTCGCGGATGTGACAGGTGTTGAGGATCACCATGTCGGCCTCCGCCGGCGAATCCGCGGAGACGTAGCCGAGAGGCGCCATGACATCCGCCATGCGGGCGGAGTCATAGACGTTCATCTGGCAGCCGTAGGTTTTTATGAAAAGTTTTTTCGCCAAGCGCTTACGGTTGGTGCGTGGCGCGCGTCAAAGCGCGGTGCTTCACGAGAAGCGTGAACATAATCAAGACACTAGCATCGCTCGACCGGGAGTCAAGCAAGCCCCTCATGCGGGCATCGGCGCGGGCAAGGCGCGGCCCGAAAGCGCCGAGGCGATGCCATTCGCGATCACCGATTCGCAATGGCGGGCCAAGGCCTTGCGGTTGGGGAAATCCGGCGGGCTGACCGGCGGATGGAACTCGACCACCACGGTCGCCGTGCCCAAAGCCATCACGTTCAGAACGTGGGAGGCCAGGTCCATGTCGCCATACCAGGCATAAAGCGGACGCAGATTGCGCCCAAGCGGCATGCCATCCAGCCGCGTGTAGGTGACGGATACGGGTTGCACCACCACGGGCCGGCCGCGCACCTCGATCGACGCCGCGCTGAACAACGCGCTCTTGAACGGCAACGTGCCGTTGCCGTGGCTGCTGGTGCCTTCCGGGAACAAGATCAGATCGTCGCCGTCTTCCAGGCGGCGCGCGATCTCGTCGCGTTGGGCGCTGGGGTCGCGCGCGCCGCGGTCGACGAAGACCGTGCGCTGCAACCGCGCCAGCCAGCCGAACAGCGGCCAGTCCTTGACCTCGGCCTTGGACACGAACGAGCCGTGGGTGGCGGCGCCCAGCACCGTGATGTCGAGATAAGAGGTGTGGTTCGCGATGAAAAGCGTCGGCCCGTGAGACACCCGCGTGCCTCGAATCTCGAGCTTGAGCCCCAGGATGCCGCAACACATGCGGTGAAACGTCGTGGGCAGCGTCTTCGCGCGCCGCGAGCCAACGGCCAGAAACAACGCCTGCACCGGCATCAGGGCGAAGGTCAGGCTGAGATAGGTGACGAGGCGGCAGAGGGCGCGAAGCGGAGAGCCCATGGCTCAGTCGAGCAAGCCCGAATCGCGGCCTTCCTCGCGCGCGTAGTGGCGCGAGTATTTTTCCGTGACCCAGTCCGACTTCACGATGATGCAGACATCGGTCGTGTTGAACTGCTCGTCGATCACGGCACCGTCGCCGATGAAGCCGCCCAAGCGAAGATAGCCCTTGATCAAGGGCGGCAGCACGGCCTGGGCGCGCTTCGGGTCGATGTCGGGCCGCTCGACCAGGCGCATGTCGGTATAGCGTTCGGCCAGAGCGCGCGGGCGAAGCGCCGGCGGCGCCAGATGATAGTGATAGAGATAGGCCAGGGATGTCGCGACGCGCGACGGATCGGTGCCCGGCAGGCTGGCGCAGCCGAACATGATCTCGATCTTATGGTGAAAGACATATTGCGCGATGCCGCGCCACAAAAGCTGCATGCCCGCGCGGTTGCGATACGCCGCGTTGACGCAGGAACGGCCGAGTTCCAGGATTTCCCCCGGGTACGACAAGAGAACGCCGATATCGTATTCGCCCGCCGTGTAGAAACCGCCATGCTTGTTGGCGACCGTCCGGCGCAGGAGGCGATACGTGCCGACCACGGCCTCCGCGCCCTCCCCGCGCTCCGCGTCGAACACCAGGAGGTGGTCGCAGATCCCATCGAAATCGTCGAAGTCCTGGCGCCGCGCCGCCATCTCCGGCGTCGGCTTCGCAGACATCTCTTCGTAGAACACTTGATAACGAAGCGACTGGGAGGCCGAGATTTCGGCGGCGCTTTCGGCCAAACGAACCGACAGGCTGCCGGAACTGGCATCCACGGCGCGCTCGGCCTCACGTTTGCGGAACGGCACGGTGTTGCTCATCCGGCCAAATCCGTTCTCGGCACGGTGGCGCGGCCTGTCATTCGGAGCCCGTACGCTTTCGCTTGATCGGCGTGCCATACAGGGCCAGCCGGTGGTTCACCAGGTCATAGCCCAATTGCCGCGCCACGCGGCGCTGAAGCTGCTCGATTTCTTCGTTGCGAAACTCGATCACCTTGCCGCTCTGCACGTCGATCAGATGGTCGTGATGCCGTTCGGGCACTTCCTCATACCGCGCGCGGCCTTCGCCGAACTCCAGCCGCTCCAGGATCTGGGCGGCCTCGAGCAGACGCACGGTGCGATAGACGGTGGCCAAGCTGATGCGGTGGTCGATTTCGGCGGCGCGCCGGTAGACCTGCTCGACATCCGGATGGTCTTGCGATTCGGACAGAACCTGCGCGATGACGCGGCGCTGGCCCGTCATTTTCAAGCCTTTTTCGACGCAGCGCCGTTCAATGCGGGACAGCTCGGTGTTTTTGCCAGGCATGCTTCTTTTCCTCGGGCCGGAGTATAGACGAAAGCGCGCGGACCGGCCATGCCACCCGGCCGCGTTAGGTTATTTTCCCCACCGGAAATGTGAGTTTGAGCACCAGCGCGTCGGCATCCTGTCCATCCACGCGGCGATAATAGCGGGACCGCCGGCCGACCGCACCGAAGCCATGGGTGCGATAGAACGCGAGAGCCGCCCGATTGTCTTCCGCGACCTCGAGGAAAAGCGACGCGACCCCTGCGGCCAACAGCGAAACGACCGCCGCTTCCAAAAGCGCCGTGGCGATTCCGTGACGCCGGACAGAGGGGAGCACGCCGAGCGACAGAATCTCGGCCTCGTCGGCCACGACGCGCCAGAGCATGAAGCCGGCCGGCGCCGCATCCGACGCCAGCACCGCGAAAACACCCGGCTGTTGCAAGAGCGTCCCGATATCCGCGGCGGGCCACGCCTCTTCGAGGCAAGCGGCGTGCAACGCGGCGAGCACATCCGCGCGCGACACATCCACGGTCTCGATGCGCGCATCCATCACGCGCGGGCGACCGTCACGTCCGGCGCGCGCAGATATAGGGGGCGCGGCGGAAGCAGCACCCCATCCGCGGCAAGCCGGGCGGCGGCGGCCGTGGCGACATGCGCGGCATCGGGGTGGACGGCGCCGGCCATGACCGACGCGCGACGGCCGCCCGCGGCCAACGCGTCCGCCGCCCGAATGGCGGCATCGCCCGCCACGGCCAAGCCGCCCGGCGGAACATGGGCGGACAGATGTTCCGGCAGAATCGCCGCGGGCGCGTCGAGCGGGGACAGGTCGGCCGCGAAAGACTGCACGAACAATTCCTGCCGCTTGGATTCGATCGCGACCAGCAGAACGGCGCCCTCGCGCGCGCGCGCATCGACCGCGCGGGCCACGGCCTCCAGCGTGGTCACGCCGCCGATCGGCTTGCCCGCCGCGAGTGCTAGGCCCTGCGCGGCCGCGAGGCCCACGCGCAAGCCCGTGAACGCGCCGGGCCCGACCGTGACCGCGATATGATCGAGAGCCGCGTACGCCACGCCGCTTTCGGTCATCACCGTTTCGATCAACGGCACCAACGCCTGGGCATGGCCGGTCGTCATGGGCGCGAAGCGGTGCGCGGCGATTGTGCCGCCGGACAAGACAGCGGCGGAACAGGCCGCCGTCGCCGAATCGAGCGCCAGGATGGTCAAGCGATCGCGCATGTCTCCTCGAACGTCAGGCGCGGATTGCGCGGATCGAGACCGGTGCGGTCGCCATAGCCGAGATTGCACAGGAAATTCGACTTCACGCTTCCGCCGGGGAAGAACGCGGCATCCACCTTGGCGTTGTCGAAGCCCGACATGGGACCGCAATCGAGGCCGAGGGCACGGGCGGCCAGCATGAAATAAGCGGCCTGGAGCGAACCGTTGCGCAGCGCCGTCACTTCGGCGGTCTTGGCGTTGCCCGCGAACCACGAGCGCGCGTCGGCCTGGGGATAAAGCCGGGGCAGAAGATCGTAGAACAAGAGGTCGTAGGCGAAGATGGCCGTCACCGGCGCCGTCATGGTCTGCGTCAGGTTGCCCGCGCTCAAGGCCGGCTTGAGCCGCGCCTTGGCTTCGGGCGAGCGGACGAAGACGATACGCGCGGGGCTGCAATTGGCGCTGGTGGGTGCCCACTTCATCAGGTCGTAGGCGGCGCGCAGGGTTTCGTCCGGCACCGGCCGGTCGATCCAATGGCGCAACGTACGCGCATCGCGGAAGATGATGTCCAGATCCTTGTCGGTCACGCGCGCGTCCATGGTGGGCTCCTTGCCTCTGTTCGCCCATTGTCCGCGATGGTGGCGCCTTCCCACAAGCGAGCGGCTTGGCGCGACGGCGCGCCGTGGCTAGGGTCGTGCATGAAACGGAGCATCCCGCCCATCCGGTTTTACCTGCGCGCGGCCCTTCTCGCGCTGTCGGCCGTCATCGCCACGCCCGTCGCGGCGGCCGATTCGGCGGTAATCGTTCTCTATCACCGCTTCGGCGAAAACCAGTACCCCACCACCAACATCCGGCTCGAACAGTTCGAGGCGCATCTGAAGGAACTGAAATCGGGCGGCTACACCGTCCTGCCGCTGACCGAGATCATGGCCGCCTTCGCCGAGGGGCGCGCGCTGCCCGACAGGACGGTGGCCATCACGATCGACGACGCGGTGGCCTCGGTCTACACGCGCGCCTGGCCGCGCCTCAAACAAGCAGGGCTACCGTTCACGCTGTTCGTCTCGACGGACGCGCACGACAGGCATTTCAAGGATTACATGACCTGGGACCAAATCCGCGAACTGAAGCAGGCGGGCGTCACCATCGGAAATCATTCCGTCACGCATGGCCACATGGTGGACGCGACGGCGGAAGAGAACGCGGCCGAGATCGAAAAATCCAACGCGCGCTTCAAGGCCGAACTGGGCGAGGCTCCCAGCTTGTTCGCCTATCCTTATGGCGAGTACGCGAACGCGCCGCGCGCGGCGGCCGAGAAGGCCGGCTTCAAGGCCGCGTTCGGCCAGCATTCCGGCGTGGCTTATGCGAGCGCCGACCGCTTCACGCTGCCGCGCTTCGCCCTCAACGAACATTGGGGTGAAATCGGACGGTTCCGCGAGATCGCGAACGCCCTGCCCTTGCCCATCACGGTGGTCGTGCCAGGCGACACGCGGGTGACGCAGCCGAATCCGCCGCCGTTAACGTTGGTGGTCTCGCCGGAGGTCGGACCGCTCACCAAGTTCGCATGTTACGCGCCGTCGAAAATCACGATGAACATCGACGGACACGACCGCGCGGCGAAGGCCAGCTTCGCACAGCCCTTCACGCGGGGTCGCAATCGGGTCAACTGCACCATGCCGGGCCCGGATGGGCGCTGGCGCTGGTGGGGTATCCAGTTTTACGTGCCGAACAAGACGCTCTAGGCGCCGCGCGTGCCGGCCGGCGGGCGCCGCTCGAGCCGCGCGCCGTCGAACGCACGAAGCTGGTTCGACTGAATCATGGCTCGAACGTCGCGGATATAGTCGGGGCCGCGCTCCGAATATTTGCTGATGTTGGTCGCCAACTCATAGCCGTCCAGGGGACGGTTCTGCACGCGCAGGCCCGCGCGCCGGTCGCGGAATTCGCGATAGGCGTTGTGGGTGTTGAGATTGTGCACGTAGGCCCGCACCCCTTCCGCCAAACCGTTGAAGGCATGGATCTGATAGTCGTCATCCGAAAGTCCGACGGGCGTCATGCCGGCATCGGGATTGAACACCTTTTGACCGAACAGCGCCTGACCCTCGCGCGCGAAACGCGACGTTCCCCAGCCGCTTTCGATCGCGGCCTGCGCCATGGCGAGGGAGGGCGGCACCGCGTCGACCCGGCGCAGCAATTGCTGGAAGTTCACGCCGTCGACTTCGTAACGCTCCGCCAGACGTTCGAGCCATGCCTGCTCGTGCGGAGAGATCGTCTCGCCCGCGGCCAGACGCTGCTCAAGCGCGACCAATCGCGCGCGGTCGCGCAGAACGGCCTCGTTCGCGTCCAGCATCAGCGGCAACAGCGTGCGGAAGAAAAGCGCCTTTCGGTCCGCGGTGGACTCGATGGTGGCCAGATCGTCCGGCATCCGGTGCAAGAGGATGCGCGGCACGTCGATCAGCCCTTCGCGCACGTCCTGCAGATGATAGTCCATCTGGGAATAGAGATCGGACAAGGCGTCGGCGCCGCGCACGTCGCGCACGAACATCGAGCCGTTGAGCGTGGCGCTGCCCTTCAGCGAGCCGCCCACGACGCCTGCCGCGTCGGGCGCGGTCAGGAAGATAGAGCCCGCGACGAGAATGGCGCAGACACCGGCGGAAAGAAGGGTGCGATCACGTAGGTTCGCCCGCAGCAACAACTGGCGCATCGATCACTCCTGGTACGTAGAGGGATTCGAGCCGCGCCCCCGCCTGCTCGACGCAATCGCAATGGTCAAAGAATAACACAAACCGGTAGGCACGAGAATCGACCGCGCGGTTACTGGGATCGTGTTCCCATCATGCCGAACCGCACGATAGGTCAACCTTGGAACGGTCGAAGGAAATGGAATCAGGCCGCGCGGACTTCCACGACCTCGGGAACATAGTGCTTCAGCATATTCTCGATGCCCATCTTCAGCGTCGCCGTGGAGCTGGGACAGCCGGAGCAGGAACCGCGCATGTGCAAGAAGACGACGCCGTCCTCGAAACGATCGAACTCGATATCGCCGCCGTCGGAAGCGACCGCGGGACGCACGCGCGTGTCGAGCAGATCCTTGATCTGCTTCACCACCTCGTCGTCATCCTCGCCCGACGCGGCCACGGGCGCGTTCTCGTCGCGCAAAACCGGCGCGCCAACCGTGAAATGTTCCATGATCGCGCCCAAGACCGCGGGCTTCATCACGTGCCATTCGCGATCAGCACTCTTGCTAACGGTAATGAAGTCGGAACCCAGGAATACGCGCGTCACGCCCTCGACGCGGAACAAGCGCTCGGCCAAAGGCGAGCGCGCCGCATCCTCGGCGGACGGAAAGTCGATCGTGCCGGTCTTCATCACCGCGATGCCGGGGATGAATTTCAGCGTGGCGGGATTAGGTGTGTCTTCAGTCTGAATGAACATCGACGTTCCTTCGCACAGCACCGGGCCGGGCCTCGGATGGGTGTAAAATGTGATGAGGAGCGGTTCGTTTCAACCTAACCGCCCAAATCTTCGGGCGGCAGTCTCCTATTTTCTATTGAATTCAACATGTTGTACGGATTACCGCGCGCCATGCAAAATGCATTTTCCGATGGAATCGCAACCATCCCGGCCCTCCCGGCGGCATCCGCCGCGCCCGTCGTGCAATGGCTCCTGGCCGAAGGGCGGCGCAGCACCGACATCCGCGCGTTGATCGCGGAGTTGGCGCGGCGCATGAACGACATCGGCGTGCCGGTCGCGCGCATCAACATCAGCATCCCCACCCTCCATCCGCTCGTCTATGCCCACACCTACCGGTGGACGCGGGGCATGGACCAGGCCGAGCAGACGCCGCGCAAGCATACGATCCGCGACTCGCCCGAATATCAGGTCAGCCCGCTCAAGCCTGTATACGAAGAAAACCGGATTATCCGGCGGCGCCTCGACGTGCCCAGCCCGATCCTCGACTTTCCCATCCTGAAGGAATTTCAGGAACAGGGCCTGACCGACTACCTGGCCCTGCCAGCGCAAGGCCGGGTGGGACACCGGATGGCCGTGACGTGGGCGACCGACCGGCCCGGCGGTTTCGACGAGGACGACATCGCGCGGCTGGGCGGCATCCTTCCCGTGTTGAGCTTGGTGCTCGAAATCCACTCGCAGGAATCGATCACGCGCACCTTGCTCGACACCTATATCGGGCGGCATTCCGGCACGCGCGTGCTGGACGGGTCGATCCGGCGCGGCAGCGGCGAGACAATTCACGCCGCGTTATGGATGTGCGATTTGCGCGGCTCGACCGAGATGGCCGAGCATTTGCCGCGCGATGCGATGCTGGGGTCGCTCAACGCGTTTTTCGAAGCCGTCGTGGAACGTGTCCACAATCATGGCGGCGAAGTGCTGAAGTTCATGGGTGACGGCCTCTTGGCCATCTTTCGGCCCGACCTGGTCGGCGAAGGGCTTTGCGTCTGCAACGCCATCGATGCGGCCGACGAGGCATTCGGCGCTGTCGACACCTTGAACGCCGCGCGCATCGCGGTCGGCGAACCTGCGCTGCGATTCGGCCTGGGCTTGCATCTCGGCGACGTGATGTACGGCAATATCGGCGCGCCGGACCGGCTCGACTTCACGGTGATCGGGCCCGCGGTCAATCTGGTCTCGCGCCTGGAAGGTCTGACCAAGACCGTGAACCGGCCGCTGTTGATGTCGTCCGAATTTGCGAAGTTGTGCCCGCGCCCCACGCAGTCCCTGGGCCGCCACGCCCTGCGCGGCGTGGCGGAGCCGCACGAGGTGTTCGCTCTGTCCTGAGCGGTCAGGTGAGGACGTCGATCTGCTCGTCGGTGAGGGCGCCCGGCACGATGGTCATCGGCGTGTGCAACCGGCTCGAAAATTTTCCCGTGAGCGCCGCGATCAAGGGGCCGGGGCGACGGCCCTTGGCAGCACCCAGCACCAGGATCGAGATGCTGGGCTCCTCGTCCATCAGTTTGAGAAGCTGATCGCGGCGCGAACCCTTGCGGATGTAGAGGATCGGCATGTCGCCGGTCCATTCTCCCACGAAAGCCGACAGTTTCTGCAGGCGCTCCTCGGCCGCCGTGCGCAACTCCTCCTCGCGCAGGCGCTCCGCGGTCGACCAATGCAACGCCTCGGGTTCGATCACGTAGAGGAGAGCCACCCGCCCTCCTGTGCGCACCGCGCGCCGGCAGGCATAGCGCAACGCCACCTTGAGCTCCTCGCTGTCGTCGACAACCACCAGGAAAACGCGCTGGGCGGATGCGGGTTGGCTTTGCGTCTGGTCGGACATGCTCGTTTCCCCTCGTTCGCGTTCGCGCGCGTCAGATGCGCCTGAACGCCACGCTTGCGCCCCATCCGGCCGCCAGCGCCAGGAAGATGGCGATGATGCCGTAGAAGATGGAATGGGCGTGGGCGAAATACTGGATGTCCGCGCCCACGCCCGCGTTGCTGACGATGAACGGAATTGTCTGCGCGCCCACGACCTGGCCTTCGCGGATGAAATAGACCTCGACCGAATAGGTTCCGATCGGCACGTTGGCGGGAATGTAAAAGTCGCTGCGGAACAGTCGGCCGGTCAGGAACGAGACCTTGAACGGCTCGGCGAAGTAGAGCTTCTGCCGCAGCTTGTTCCGGAGCAGGCCCTCGCGGAATTCCTGATTCTCTTCCTTCGGCACCGCGCGCTTGGCGGCCAGCCGCATATTCTCGAGACCGATGTCGTGGCGCTTCAGAATATCGGGTGGCGCCAGCTCGCCCAACGGGCGCGAGGTTGCGACCAAATAGAACAGCGGCACGCCGACGAACTGCAGCTCGTTCTCGTTTACCCAGATACCGGCGATACGTCCCTTGTGGCGGACGGTGATGTCGCGCTCGGGGCCCTTCACCACGATGGCCACGTCGCCCTCGCCTTCCACCGCGCCGAAGACCACGACGTTCGTGCCCGTGAAACCCGCGGTGATGGCGACCAGATGGTCGGAGATGTCGGCGACCAGCGCTTGCGCCACGGCCGGACGCGCGGCCAAAGCGGGTGCCGCGAACGCCACCACCGCGACGAAAAGCAAGCGGAGGGTGAAGCGCGCGCTCACAGATCCACCGGCACGACGGCGATGGAATAAAGGTCGGCCGGCCGCACGACCAGGTCGAACAAAAGCTTGCCGCAGACCGCCAGCACCATGAGCGCCAAAAGCCCGCGCAACTGGGCCGCCGGCAAGCGCGCGCCGAAGCGCGTGCCGTACTGGGCGCCGACCACGGCGCCGACGAGAAGGATGGCGGCCAGGACGATATCCACCGTCTGGTGGCTGACGGCTTGCAGGAACGTGACGTTGGCGGAGACGAAGATGATCTGGAACAGGGACGTGCCCGCGACCATCGCGGTCGGCATGCCCAGAAGATAGATCATCGCCGGAATCAGGACGAAGCCGCCGCCCACGCCCATGATGGCCGACAGGATGCCGACGAAGAAGCCGATGCCGAACGGCAGAAGCGCGCTGATGTAAAGCCGCGACTTCTGAAACCGCAATTTGAGCGGCAAGGCTCGAACCCAGTTCGGGTGGCGCGTCCGGCGCGCGGGCGGCGCCTTGTTCAGGTGGCGCATGATGGCGCGCACGCTTTCCATCAGCATGAAAACACCGATCGTGCCGAGGAACAGCACGTAGGAGACGGAAATCGTCAGGTCGATCTGGCCGAGCTTACGCAGGATGCCGAACAGCCAGACGCCGAAGCCCGAGCCCAAGAGGCCGCCCACGAGAAGCACGCCGCCCATGCGGAAATCGACATTCTTCCGCCGCCAATGGGCCATGGCACCCGAGACCGAGGCCGCGATCAGCTCGTTGGCGACCGAGCCCACGGCCACGGGCGGAGGCACGCCCATGAAGATCAGGAGCGGGGTGAGGAGAAACGCGCCGCCGGCGCCGAACAGGCCCGAGAGGAAGCCGACCGCGCCGCCAAGCCCGAGGATGACGAACGCATCCACGGAAACTTCGGCGATGGGCAGGTAAATCTGCATGAACGGCTGCCAGATCCGCCCGGACGGCTACGGGAGCCGGACGCCCTCTGGCGCGGCCGGTCGCGGGTCTGCATCACGTTAACGCGCTGTGCCGAAAGGACAAAGTATTTTCGGCGCAAGCGTCCTTCAGGGACGCAGGAAACCGACCGTGTCCTGGACCTCGCGCAGAATGGGCTGGGCGATCGCGTTCGCGCGCTCGGCACCGTCGCGCAGCACGGCGTCGATCTGCCCTTGGTCCTGCATCAGCTCGCGCATCCGCTCGGCGATGGGGTTGAGCTTTTCGATCGCCAGTTGCGACAAGGCGTCCTTGAAGACCGAAAAAGTCTTGCCGGCGAACTGGGCCACCACCGCGTCGCGCGAAAGGTCGCCGAGCGCCGCATAGATATTGACGAGGTTGGCCGCCTCCGGCCGCGCCTCGAGGCCAGCGGCATTGTCCGGCAACGGCTCGGGATCGGTCTTGGCCTTACGGATCTTCTGCACGATCTGGTCGGCCGAATCGGTCAGGTTGATGCGCGACATGTCCGACGGCTCGGACTTGCTCATCTTCCGTGTGCCGTCTCTGAGGCTCATCACCCGCGTGGCCTCGCCCAGGATCAAGGGCTCGACGACCGGGAACGTCTCCGTCCCGTAATCGTGGTTGAACTTCTGCGCGATGTCGCGGCAGAGCTCGAGATGCTGCTTCTGGTCCTCGCCCACCGGCACGTGGGTCGCCTTGTAGGCCAGAATGTCCGCCGCCATCAGGTTCGGATAGACGTAGAGACCGGCCGAAGCGTTCTCGCGATCCTTGCCCGCCTTCTCCTTGAATTGGGTCATGCGGTTGAGCCAGCCCAGGCGCGCGACGCAATTGAAGATCCACGCGAGTTCCGCATGGGCCGAGACCTGGCTTTGGTTGAACAGGATGCAGCTCTTGGGATCGATGCCCGAGGCGATGAAGGCGGCCGCCACTTCGCGCGTGCTGGCGCGCAGTTCCTTTGGGTCCTGCCATACGGTGATGGCGTGCATGTCGACCACGCAGAAGATGCACTCGTATTGCGTCTGCAGCCGCACCCAATTCCGGATGGCGCCGAGATAGTTGCCGAGATGCAGGTTTCCGGTCGGCTGGACGCCGGAGAAGATGCGCGCCATGGGAGAGCCCTTTGGTATCGAGGCGGCTGTTATGGCTGCGCGGGCGGCGGCTGGTCAACCCGGCGCGGCGCCCGGCGCAGCGCGGCGCGCACCTCGTCGAGCCTGGCGCCGCCCAGAAGGACGGCAAGCCCGCCATAGAGCGCCACCCCGCCCGCGATCAGAGCAGCCAGCGCCGCTCCTTCGGCCAGCACATGCCCGCCGTGCAGAGCATGGTCGAGCAGAACAGAGCCGCCGATCAGCGCCGCCGCCATCAAGATCGCGGCCATGAGCATGCGCGGCGCGCGGCGCGCGAGACGCGCATCCGGCGTGAAATGGCCGCGGCGGCGCAAGACCCAGGCCAGAAGGCCCGCGTTGATCCAGGACGACGCGGCGGTCGCGAGCGCGATGCCGACGGCGCCGAACGGATGAACCAGCGTCAAGGCCAGCGCCACGTTGGCACCCAGCGCCACGCAGGCAATGCGCACCGGCGTCGCGATGTCCTCGCGCGCGTAGAAGCCGGGCAACAGCGCCTTCACCAGCACATAGGCCGGCAGGCCGAGGGCGAAGGCGGCCAAGACCCACGCGGTGGCGCGCGTGATGCTGGCGGTGAACTGGCCGCGCTCGAACAGAACCGAGACGATGGGCTCGGGGATCGCGATCAGGGCCGCCGCCGCGGGCAGCGTCAGCACGAGGGTGAACTCGATGGCGCGGTTCTGGCTGGCCGACGCCGCCGCCATGTCGCCGGCCTTGAGCTGGCGCGAGAGCAGCGGCAGAAGCGCCACGCCCACCGCCACGCCGATGACGGCCAAGGGCAGTTGGTTGAGGCGGTCGGCGTAATAGAGGATCGAGACGGCACCCGCCTCGAACGAGGCGATGATCGTGCTGACGAACAGGCTCAATTGCTGCACGCCCGCGCCGACCATGCCGGGCAGCATGAGGCGCAGAAGCTTCTTCACGTTTGGCGTCAGGCGCGGCCGGCGGAAGAAACGGATCGACACGTTGTTGCGCTTGGCCGACCAGACGAGCCACAGAAGCTGCGCGATACCGGCCGTGAAGGTCGACCAGGCCAGCGCATGGCCCGCCGTGTCGAGGGTGTCGTGAAAGCCCAGCAGAGCCAGGATCATGATCCCGTTCATCAGGATCGGCGCCGCGGCCGCCGCCGAGAACCGGTAGAAGGCGTTGAGCACGCCGCCGAACAACGCGACCACCGCCATGCAGGTGAGGTAGGGAAAGGTGATGCGCGAATATTCCGTCGTCAGGCGGAATCGTTCGGCATCGCCGGTGAAGCCGGGCGCTAGAAGCGCGACCAGCGCCGGCATGGCGATCTCGGCGATAACCAAGACCGCCAGCATGGCGGCCAGCATGACGGCCAGCGCCTCCTCGGCGAAGCGCAGCGCTTCGGCCTTGCCTTCGCGCTCGACGGCGCCCGAGAACATGGGCACGAAAGCCGCGGAGAACGCGCCTTCGGCCACCAGGCTGCGGAACATGTTGGGCAGCCGCTGCGCCACGAAGAACGCATCGGCCACGGGACCCGCCGCCATCAGCGCCGCGATCATGACGTCGCGCACGAAGCCCAGGATGCGGCTGGCCATGGTGTAGCCGCCGACGGTCGCGGTGTGGCGCAGAAGCCCCATGATGCGCGGAACGCCGTCTACTGGGCGGCCACGACCGGCTCGACCGGCGCGCGCGACGCGGGATCGGCCAGCGCCGCCAGCAGCGCGGCCCGCGCTTGCTGCAACAGCTTGGGATGGGTGACCTGCAGTCCGAACGCGTCCTTGACGTAGAACACGTCGACCACGCGCTCGCCATAGGTCGAAATCTTGGCGGAGGAGACCTGTAGCTTGAGGTCGGCCAAGGCGCGGGTCAGCGCATAGAGAAGCCCCGGCCGGTCGCGGCCGTTGACCTCGATCACCGTGTGGGTGGCGCTGGCCTTGCCGTCGATCAGGACGCGCGCGGGCACCTGGAAGACATGGGTGCGCGCGGGCAGGCCCCGGCGGCTGGCCAGGATCGTGCCCGGGTCCAACTCGCCCTCGAGGCTGCGCGCGATCATGGCGCGCAGGTT
>CADEGL010000033.1:35315-38976 GCA_902826885.1 uncultured Alphaproteobacteria bacterium
AGCCGCAGCCGTTCCGGCGATTGCACCGACGCCACGAAATCCTCGATCGACTTGGGATCGGACAGATCGCGTTTGAAAGCGGCCTCGCTCATCACGAGGTGATAACGCACGAGCCAAGCCACGGTCTCGGTTTCCTCGGCGTCGAGGCCCAAACGCGGACAAAGCCGCTCGGCTATTTCGCCGCCCAGTTTCGCATGCTGGCCGCCGCGGCCCTTCGCGATGTCGTGGAGCAGAAGGCCCAGATAGAGCACGCGGCGCGACAGCACCTTGTGGACGATCTCGCTGGCCAAGGGATGATCTTCGCGCAAGAGCCCGCGCTCGATGCGCGAGAGGATGCCGATGGCGCGGATCGTGTGCTCGTCCACCGTGTACACGTGATACATGTCGTGCTGCATCTGCGCGACGACGCGGCCGAAATCGGGAATGAAGCGGCCGAACACGCCGGCCTCGTTGAGCCGCCGCAGCGTGGCCTCCGGCCCCTTGGGCGAGGTCAGCATCTCGAGGAACAGGCGGTTGGCCTCGGGGTCGGCGCGCAGGCGCGCATCCACCAGCTTCAGGTTCCGCGTGACGAGCTTGAGCGCATTGGGATGGATGTCGAGGTTGCGCTCGTGCGCCAGGTGAAACAGGCGCAGCAGATTGACGGGATCGCGCTCGAACGCATCCTCCGACGCGACGGTCAAGCGCTCGCCTTCCAGCGCGAAGCCCTCCAACGGCGCCACGGCTTGGAACGGCGTGCGCTTGTGCTCGGCCTCGATCGCCGCGCAGAGGATGCGCGTCAGATCGCCCACCGCCTTGGCGGTCAGGAAATAGTGCTTCATGAAGCGCTCGACGCCGAGCGTGCCCGCGTGGTCGGTATAACCCAGCCCGCGGCCGATCTCGGTCTGCACGTCGAAGGTCAAAAGGTCTCCCGCGCGGCCGGTCAAATTGTGCAGATGGCAGCGCAGGGTCCATAGGAAGTTCTGCGCCTTGGCGAAGCGGCGGCCCTCCTTCTCGGTCAGGACACCCAGCTTCACCAAATCGTCCATCGTGTGGATGCGGTAGAGGTATTTCGCGATCCACAGAAGCGTATGCAGGTCGCGCAAGCCTCCCTTGCCGTCCTTGATGTTGGGTTCGAGCACATAACGCGAATCGCCCATGCGCGCGTGACGCGCATCGCGCTCGGCCAGCTTGGCTTCGACGAAAGCGATCCCCGTGCCGTCCATGACCTCGGCCGAGAAACGGCGGCGCATCTCGTTGAAGAGGCGACGGTCGCCGACGATGGCGCGTGCCTCCAAGATGCTGGTCGCGATGACGTGGTCGGCCTGGGCCAAGCGGATGCACTCGTCGATCGAGCGGACGGCGTGGCCGACCTTCAGCCCCAGATCCCACAAAAGATAGAGCATGTATTCGACCACCTGCTCCGTGCGCGGGCTGGCCTTGTAGGCGCGCAGGAACATGAGGTCGATGTCGGAATGCGGGCACAGCTCGCCGCGCCCATAGCCGCCGATCGCGACGATGGAGAGGCGCTCGCCCTCCGTCGGATTCGCCGCCGGATAGGCTTCGTTGGCATGCTCGTACAGAAGACGGATGAGCTGATCCATCAGAAGCGCGCCGGCGGCGACCGTCTCGGCACCCGAAGCCCCGGCCTCGAAACGGCGGCGGATTTCGAATTGGCCGGACTTCAGCGCGTTCTTGAGAAGCGCCAGCATGCGCCGCCGCCGCTCGGCCGTCGGCACGTCTCCAAGCGCGACCGTCTCGGCGCGCAAGGCGCGCCGGTCGAAGATCGCGCGGGGGCTGGAAATCTTGCTCATATCGCCTCGGCCCGCCCCGCACGGGCGCGGGGCGATGAATCAACCGACATATTACATGGTAATCGCGCGGCGCGCTGCCACCACCCCGCGCACGAGACCGTGAATCAACCGGAAACCGTCGGCCCCGGCGTGGCGGTCCGTTCCCGGCGCGGCTACCATGCCCGGCGTTTCCTTGGGGACCCGAATGCGCCTGACAGCCCGCCTCGCCGCTTTCTTTATTCTCTTCACGGCCTCGGCGGCCGATGCCCAGTCTGATCCCGGCGTAGACGCCTATAAGAAAGGCGATTACGCCACGGCCTTCCGCCTGCTCCAGCCTAAGGCCGATGCTGGCGATCCGAACGCCCAATATCTTGTCGCCGACATGTACAACACGGGGCGCGGCGTTCAGAAAGATCCCGCTCAGGCGATCGCTTATCTGCGCAAGGGTGTGGACCAAGGCCACGCCAAGTCCCAATTCGGGCTGGCGGCCGCGTCATTGCAAGGCTCGGGCACGCCCAAAGACGTCAACTTGGCGGCGGAACTGGCGCGAAAATCAGCCGATCAGGGCGATCCGGCCGGACAATATCTTCTGGGCACGCTTTACCTTCAGGGCGCGGGAGTTTCGAAAAGTATCCCCGACGCCTTCGTCTGGTTCTGCCTGTCCACGACTGGCGACAATCCCAGAATGACCGCCGAAGCCCGAAAGATCTGCGACGGTCTGCGCCCGATGATGACGCCTTCCGAGGTCGCCGAAGGGGAAAAACGCATCGCCGCGTTCAAGCCCGTCAAGCAATCCCCATAACGACGCCAGCCCATGCGCGTGGCGGTCTCCCTACCGCGCGGCTACGATGGCGACCGATTTTGCCCTGGGGGATTTCGATGCGCCTGACCGTCCGCCTTGCCGCCTTTTTTATTCTTTTCACGGCCTCGGCGGCCGATGCCCAGACCGATCCGGCTGACCAGGCCTATAAGAGCGGTGACTACGCGACTGCCTACCGCCTGTTCCTGCCCCAGGCCGAGCAGGGCGACCCCCAGGCCCAAATGCATATCGGCTGGATGTACGAGCAAGGGCGCGGCGTTCCGCAGGATTACGGCAAGGCGATCAGCTGGTACACGATGGCCGCGACGCAGAACAACGTGGTCGCCCAGAACAACCTGGCCAGCCTTTACGAGCGCGGCCAAGGCATGGTTCAGGACCTGCCGGGTGCCGTGAAGCTCTACACCCAAGCCGCGAACGCGGGCTATCCGCCGGCGCAATTCAACCTGGGCCGCGTCTATCTCGAGAACGGTCCGCAGCAGAATTACGACCAGGCCTTCCACTGGTTGAACCGCGCCGCCGACCAAGGCGATGCGCGCGCCCTCACCTCGCTGGGCTTCATGTACGAGCAGGGATTGGGCACGCCGCAGAATCAAAACACCGCGGCCAATCTCTATGCCAAGGCAGCGGCGCTGAACGATCCCATCGCGGAATACCGGCTGGGTGCCATGTATTTCGGCGGACGCGGCGGATTGCCGCCGGACGAGAACGCGGCCTATCAGCTATTCAAGAAAGCGGCCGCGCAAGGCGACGTCGACGCGGTGAAGGCCCTGGGCAACGCCTATTGGACCGGCGGTGCGCAACAGACGAACGCCGCCGAGGCCGTGCGCCTCTTGCAACGCGCGGCGGAGCAAGGCGATCCCGAGGCGCAGTACGCGGTGGGCAAGGCCTACCTCGATGGCCGGCTTGGCCAGCCCGACCCCGCGACGGCAACGCCCTATTTTCAGAAAGCGGCGGCCACCGGCCACGCCAGGGCATCCCGCGAGTTGGGCCAGATGTACGCCTCGGGAAGCGGCGTCTCCAAGGACACGCAAACCGCGCTCCGCCATCTGGAAGCCGCCGCCGCCAAGAACGA
>CADEGL010000034.1 GCA_902826885.1 uncultured Alphaproteobacteria bacterium
CCCCCCGCTCGACCGGCGTTGGAAATACGCGAACGTCGCCTATCTTCTGGAGGCGGAGTGCGGCATGGGGCTGGCGTTGCGCCGGCTGCGGCTGGATGTCCTGCATATGGGCGATCACACCGCCCCGCCGCGCGGCGTGGGGTGCCCCACCGTCGTCACGCTCCACGAGTTTTTCGCCGATGCGCGCAGGGGATGGCCAGTTCACCGCATGCTGGTCGACGGCATTCAGCGGGCCGACCGCGTCGTCGCGGTGTCGGAAGCCATCGGGCGGGACTATGCCGACAGTCACACCCCGTCGAACGGTCGCGTTCGTGTGGTCAGGAACGGGATCGACTTGGCCATTTTCCACCCTGGGAACGATAAGGACGACCGCTTTAATCTGCCCGCCGGTTATTTGCTGCATGCGGGCGTGCTGACGCCGCGCAAAAATCCCCACGGCATCATCGCGGCTCTCGCCCGGCTTCAGAAGCTTCGCGCGATTCCCACGCTTGTTTCCGTCGGCGCCTATCAGGCCATTCCCGGCATGCGCGAACATCTCATGCGTTTGGCCGCGGATGCCGGGGTCGCGGATAAGCTGATCATTCTCGACCGCGGCGTCTCCGCGCGAGACATGGCGGCGCTCTATCGCGGTGCGCGAGGATTGGTTTTCCCGTCCTTGAAGGAAGGCTTCGGCCTGCCCGCCATCGAAAGCTTGGCCTGCGGCACGCCATGCGTCGTGGCGGGGATTGGCGGCCTGGTCGAAGTCGCCGGCACGCTGGGTTTATTCGTCGATCCGGCCGATCCCGCATCCATCGCCGGCGGCATCGCCCGCCTGCTCGATGACGATGCGCATCGCGCGCGTGTACGGATCGAAGGACCGGAATGGGCCACACGGTTTTCGCATTTGGAAATGGCGCGAGGCTACTCCGCGATCTACAGCGAGCTTGCGCGATGAACGGCCGGCCGAAAGTCCTCATCGCCTACAGCCACGCGAGTCCGCTCATCCGCCAAGCCGCTGTTGCGCTTCAGCAGCATGGGTATGACTTCGTCATGGAGACGGGCTTTTTCCACAAGCCCGACGCTCCCTTGACACGGCTGGCCTCCGTGCTGCCTTCATCTCTGCGCAAGCCTTTGGAACGGGAGTTTGCGCGCCGCCATGAGCCGCGAATCAATCCCGCCCATGTCCGCTCTCACGCGATGTCGGAGATTTTTTCGGCGCTCGCCAACCGGTTTGGCCCACCCTGGTTGGGCGAACGCGTCACCATCTGGTCCGACCGGCTGTTCGACCGCCAAGTCGGGCGGCGAATTCCAAGCGGAACCGGCATCGCCTTCGTGCAGGATGGGCAGTCGCTGAGCACGCTACGCGCCGCACGCAAAGCTGGGATTCTGACCGTCCTGAACCAGACAACGGGATTCGTCCTCAAGGCGATCGAGACGTATCGCGAGGAGGCCAGGCTGCACCCGGAGTTCGGCGACTCCCTGAGCAGCCGTTTGCCCGCATCATCGTTGGCATTCATGCGCGACGAAGCACGGGAGGCCGAGCAAATCCTGGCGCCTTCGGACTTCGTCCGCGACACGTTGCTGGAGCAAGGGGTCGATCCCGCCCGGATTAACCTCTTGCCGTACGGCGTCGATGTCGAACGTTTCCGGTCCGGTTGGACGCCGGACCCTGAGGGGCGCTTCCGTATCCTCTACGTAGGCAACGTCGGCCAGAAGAAAGGGATCAAGTATCTCCTAGAAGCCGTGAGGCGGCTGGGGCGTTCCGATATCACCCTTACGCTGGTCGGACGCCTGGTGGGCAGCGGAGCGGGCCTTGCTCCGTACCGTTCGCTGTTCACCCACCTGCCGCACGTTCCCTATCTGCAGGTCCATGAAATGTTCCGGAATGCCGATCTCTTCATTTATCCTTCCCTGCATGAAGGATCTGCTTTCGCGAATCTCGAGGCCATGGCCGCCGGATTGCCTGTCATAACCACGCGCAACGCCGGTTCCGTGGTACGCGACGGCATGGATGGCTTCATCGTCCCGATCCGCGATCCCGACGCCATCGCCGCCGGAATCCAGCAATTGCGCGGCGATCCTGACAGACGTGCGGCCATGGCGCGGTCCGCCCGCGCGCGCGCCGAGCAGTTCACGTGGACACGCTATGGCGACGACCTCGACCGCCTGTTTCGAAAGTTCGCGGGAGCGCGCCCATGATGGAAATCATGGTCATCCTGGGCGGGCTCGCCCTGATCGCGTTCTGGCTCGCGATCATCGTGCGCTGGCGGTTGGGTTTTATCGGCCTTCTCGTATTTTTGCCCTACGCAGGCGCCCTTTCGCTCAAACTCCATTCGCTGAAGGAGATGCTTCTTCTCAAGGACTTCCTTTTTGTCCTGCCCGCGTATGCGTCATTTTTCTTTTTTCATCGCAAGGATCTGAAGCTGGCGCCGATACCGCGCCCCGTCCTCATGGCGATCGGGTTTCTGGGACTTTTGGTCGTGCTGCAATCGATGAACCCGCACATCGATCAGTGGCTGGTTCCAGCCATCGGGATAAAGATTTGGCTCTTCTATGTTCCGTTGGCGTTTCTCTCAGCCGCATACGTCAACAGTCACGAAGATTTATCACGTCTTCTCCGCATTCTGATTTTGGTCTCGATCATTCCGTGCGCCGTGGGCCTTCTGCAGTGGTTTGGCGCGATGACTTATGGCTATGAAGAGACCATGGAATCCTTCTATGGCGATGCAGCCAAAGGCGCGACCCAGAACTTCGGATTCCATATCTACGGCGGAAAGCTGTTTCGTATCCCGGCGACGTTCACCTTCGTGAGCCAGTATTTCGGCTACACAATGGGCATGGTGGTTTTCGGCTACTGCATGATGCGTTTCGATGTGTCACGCACTTGGCGCCACATAGGCCTGGCCATGATCGGCTTGTACATCGTGTCAGGCGTCTTGAGCGGCGCCAGAGGCGGCCTGGTCTTCATTCCGTTGTTGCTGGTGGTGACTGCGTTTCTAGATCAGCGCCTGACCGGCATCATAGGAATCGTGGTTGCCTTGCCGGTGCTCGTTCTGACAGCGCTGAATTTGGGTGGCCTAGACCCGATGATCATATTTGGCGCGACCGGAAATCTGGTCACGGACTACAGTAAAGATCTTGTGATGGGGCACGTCGTCGAAGCGTTCCGGCGCTATCCTTTTGGCATGGGAACGGGCATGAACACCGGTGCCGCGCGGCATGCGTACAGTTCGGAATCGCAGGCGTTCACCGCGCTTCCCTTCCTGGTGGAAACATATTACGCGAAGGCCATCGTTGAGCTGGGATTCCTCGGGTTGATTGCGGTATGCGCGATGTTCTTCGCCATCATCGCGAAAGGCTTCACGGTTCTCCGATCGATTAAAGACCGTTCCTTGCGAAGCTGTGCGGCTGCATTCCTGGCATTTTTCATTGTCATCGCAATTCACAGCGGCAAGGGCTGGCAGATCGATTACGATCCGCTCAACATCTATCTCTGGGTGTTTGTCGGCCTCATGTTCAAACTGCCTGCGTTGGATGCGATTGCGCCTCGTCAAGCGGTTCGCGCGCGACCCGTGCCGCGTCGGCCGCAACGGCGTATGGCGTTTCCAGTGACACGCTAGCGGTCCAAAACGGCACTCACTGTCGGCTTTCGACCTACGCGCTTCCTATCCCGGAATGCCGCGAGAGGGTCGCATCAACCCGGCGAGCCGGCGGCTGTTGCGCCGAAGGGCGACGGGCAATCCTCCCCCAAACAGAAATTCACGCCTCAAAATCGCGAAGGAACTCTCCTCACCGGGATAAAGAGCACGGGTCTCGGCCAGGATGCGCGCATACTCACGGCCCGCACCCCCTCGCGGCACGTGTGCGAGCTCATCAGGGACTCCTTGAAAGCCGAGATCCGACAGCAATGCGAGCGCCGCTCTGGCGGATTTGGCCAGATGCGCGCGGTGAAGAATTTCTACCACGCGCCGCCATTCCATCTGAGTGCCTTCCATCAGCCGACCGGCATCGACTATTTTCTTGGCCGCGAACAAACCAAATCGATCTTTCACGATATTGGAGATCGCGATCACCAGCGAATGGTCAACGCTTGGTACGCGCAACGTCATGCGCTCGATCGCTATGGATCTAGCCTCGGCGAAGACCTGCGCGGCGGTCAGGACACGATCGAGGGGATCGCTGTCGGGGGCCGTGTGCAGGTCGAGATTGCAACTTCCGTCCGCCGACACGAACGGAACATAGCTGGACGTCGCGGTAAAGCCCCATCGCGCGCTGACATCGCCGTCTCGGAATTGAAAACCCGCCGCTTTCAGCAACGACACCACGCGGGACAAGTCGCTCTCTAGAATAAGAGCATCCAGATCACCGGCGATGCGCGCGTCAGGGGTGGTGTAAAGCGTATGCGCGTTGGCGAAACCCTTCATGTAGACGACAGGGAATCCGGCCTCATGCAGCCGCCGCGCGCAATCAACCTGGGCACGCCGGGTAAAGCGATGAAGGAGCAACCCTTTCGTCGCGCGCGCGGGATCGACGAGCGGCTGACCAAGACGACGCTCGAGCGGCCCCAAAAGATGCTGCGCCAAGGCAGGCGAAAGCACATCGGCCAATCGGCCGGCCGCAACGCGTGCGGCGCCCACATCCGAAGGCAGCGGACAGTGTTCCGGATTGGCTATGGCAGGCCAAAGATCAGACGTGCTGCTGCTGTCCAACGACCGCCTATAGCGTGTGTAGGAAGTCCCGGCGCGCGCCCTGAAGCATCAGGCAGGTCAAGGTGCCGGTCGTGTAGGCACCAGTATCGATGCCGATGCGATTGCGGCGGACCTCGGGCGTGAAATTGATACTGTGTCCATGTACGATCATCTTCGGATGATTCGACGTCGAGCTCAAAAACTCCTCGCGAATCCACATCAAGTCCTGAGGGTCTTGCTTCGCCAAGGACACGTTGGGACGGATGCCTGCGTGGGCAAAGAAATAGTCACCTTCGGCATAGAACAACGACAACGTGCGGAAAAATTCCAAATGCCGCGGCGGCAAGGCTTGTCGCAATTTTGCCTGAATGCCTGCGATGTCGTCGACATCGCCGCGAATGCCCAGATAGCTTTGGATCGTGGCGAAGCCGCCATTCAGCAGCCAGTTTGGTCCTATTCCGACGTCATCGATAAAGCGCAGCATGAAATCTTCGTGATTGCCGCGAAGATGAATCCGCTCGAACCCCGCCAAGGGGTCGTCGAGCAAAATGTCCACGACCTGACGCGATTCCGCGCCGCGGTCGATATAGTCTCCGAGGTAAACAGCCACCGGCCGCTCCACGGGTGCCCGACTGAAGTCTTCGCGGATGAGGCGATGAATTTCGCGCAGGAGATCGGCACGGCCATGAATATCCCCAATCGCGTAAACACGCGTTCCGCGCGGCACGGAAGGCTCTTCCGTCGGCTGCCGACGCTGGAAGAGCTTCATGATATTGCGAGCACCAGAACGGCACCTTGTGCTTTGATCGCCATGCCCGAATGTAGGATCGATATATGGGATGCGCCAGGAGGACCGGCCGACGGAATTCTTTTATGATTCGCGGTGCCATACGAAATCGAGGGTTCATTGCCCGCCGTTGATCGCCCTTCCTCTCTAAGAGGTTTGTCTGTCCTAGTACCGTCGAGGAGCATCGGCGAGCGGGGTTCCGCGACCCTCGATATGCTGCGCGCTGTTTCGGCCACCTTGGTGATGGTCGGGCATGTTCGGGGCCTGTTTTTCGTTCCATACGCGAACGTTACGGATAAAAGCTGGATCAACCAGGCGCTCTATTTTTTCACCGGCCTCGGGCATGAGGCCGTCATGGTCTTCTTTGTTCTGAGCGGGTTTTTTATTTCTGCCAATGTTTTTCGGGCCTTTGGCAACGAGCGATGGAGCTGGAACTGGTATCTCGGCCGCCGCGTGACGCGCCTGTCCGTGGTGCTGTGGCCTAGCCTCCTAATCGGCCTCGCATTCGATTCAGCCGGGCTGTCCCTGTTCGGGACAGAAGGTCCGTATGGAGGTGGCACGGGATATGACCACATCATCGCCGTCCCTGTAGCCGATCGGCTGGATTGGACCACTTTCCTCGGCAATGCCGCCTACGTGCAGGACATTTTCGTCCCGACCTTTGGCTCAAACAGCCCTTTGTGGAGTCTGAGCTTTGAGTTTTGGTACTACATGCTCTTTCCCTGCCTACTGGTTGCCGGTTTCGGGCGCGGCTTGATCCCGCGGGTATTACATGGCTTGGCGGTCGTGGCGATCTTGCTTTTGGTGGGGGAAGTAATTCTTATCTACTTTTTTATCTGGCTGTTCGGGGTCGCGGCGTTTCTGGCCCCGCCTCATGCCGCGTTGGCTCGCCGCGGCTTGCCGCGAAGCACAGCCCTCGTGGCCACGGGCGTTATTTTCTTCCTGCTTCTCATCGGCGGAAAGTTGCACCCACTGCCACAACCGGTTGGGGACATAGCAGTCGGTATCGTATGCGCCGTTCTGGTCTATCTCTTCGCCCACATGCCATCCAAACGCGGTTCACGCGAAAAGACCGTCTACGGCAAGCTGGCCCATCTCTTCGCCAGCTTTTCCTACACGCTTTATCTGACCCATCTTCCGGCGCTGATTTTCCTGTGCGCTTGGCTGGCCTCTATCGGGAATAAGCACTGGCAGCCCGATCTGCTGCACGGCGCTTATGGATTGGCCATCGCAGGCGGTACGTTGGCCTATGCGTTCGGCGTGGCACAATTGACGGAGGCCCGAACCGACCAGGTGCGAAAGGCCCTTTTTGGCAACCGCGGGGGCTAGCCCATGGCCGAAAGGCGATTGGGAGGAAAAAGCCCGGAGGTTGGCACGGACTGTGCCTTAATAAGATTTGTGACCCAGGCAAAAAATCCGCTCGTAGGCCGAAGCATCTCGGGCCTGTCCGGCTACGCGTCGGGGACCGATACCCTGACGATCATAGCCGGGGTTCTGCGGGCCTGCGATGGGACGGCCGTGCTGGTGGCAGGCATCCTCGCCTTCTGGTTCCGGCACGAAGCCTTGGACCTGCCCAATCCCTATTTGGTGGCTCTGGCGGCGAGCTTCATTCTGACCCTCAACGTCTTCCATCTGGCGGGTCTTTATCGGCCAGATGCCGTCCGCCATGCCGGCGCCGGGATCGGCGCCATGACCCTGGCGCTTCTGGGCGTGATCGCGATGCTGATCATCATCGCCTACTTCACCAAGACGTCGGATCACTTCTCCCGCACCTGGGCGATCCTCTGGGCCGTCCTGTCCTATGCCTTCCTACTCGGCATCCGTTTCGCCGTCGAGCTCCAGCTTGCGCAATGGAGCAGGGATGGCCGTCTCAACGCCAACGTCGCGATCATCGGCGGCGGAGACGCCGCCTCGCGGTTGGTGGCACACCTGAGCAACCCCCTGCAGCCCGGCTACCGGGTCGTCGGGGTCTATGATGACCGGCCCGAAAACCTGAGCGGACTTCCAGCCGGCGTGAGCCGGGGATCGATTGATGAATTGATCCGGCTAAGCCGTGATTTGCGCATCGATGACGTGATCATCGCGTTGCCTACCCCATCCGATGAAAACCTTCTGGCGGTGTTGAAGAAGGTTCGCTCGCTGACGGCCAACGTCCATTTGGGCCCCGACGGCATGGCGCTACCGCGCGTACCCTCGCGCGGCTTTCGCCTGCTCGCGGGCATGCCGGTTTTGAACCTGCACGAGCGTCCGCTGAGCGGTTGGGGAATCGTCCTCAAGACGATCGAAGACCGGTTTCTGGCGGCCTTCATCCTAGGCGTCATATCGCCGCTGCTGCTTCTGATCGCATTGGGCGTTCTGCTGAGCAGCGGACGCCCGGTCCTGTTCCGCCAGGTCCGTTACGGCTTCAACAACAACGAGTTCATCGTCTACAAGTTTCGCACCATGCGCGCCGGCAGCGAAACCGATCCGAGCGTACCGCAGGCGCGTCGTAACGATCCGCGGGTGACGGTGTTCGGCGCGTTCTTAAGACGCACAAGCCTGGACGAGTTGCCGCAGCTCTGGAACGTCTTAAAGGGCGACATGTCGTTGGTGGGGCCACGTCCGCATGCCGTCGCGCACAACGTTCAGTATGCGGAGATCATCGACGACTATCTTGGCCGGCATCGCCTGAAACCCGGCATTACTGGTTGGGCCCAGGTGAACGGTTTGCGCGGCGAGGTCGATACACCGGAGAAGATGCGCCTGCGCGTGGAGCACGATCTCTACTACATCGACAACTGGTCGCTTCTCTTCGACATGCGCATCCTTTTGCTGACCGTCCTTTACGGATTCGTCCACAAAAATGCCTATTGAGCCGCGCCGGTTCCGGCCAAATGTGCGGCCGATTGAACCACCGACGCCCGATGAGCGGCCATCAAGGCTCGAAAGCCTCTGTTTCTGGTTCTTGGCCGCCATCGTGGTCCTGGCTCCGATTCCTTTCGGCAGCTATCGGGCCTGGGCCTGGAGCGCGCTGTCCGTGGCGGTCGGCGCTCTGCTGCTTCTATGGAGCATTTCCGCGGCCCGCAGACCAAAGACCATACGGATACCGTGGCGCGTTTTGGCTCTGCCCGCCGCGGTTTTTGCCGCTGTCGTGCTCTGGTTCTTTTTTCAGGCGGCGAGCGCTTCGCCCGAGTCCTGGCATCATCCCATCTGGCGTCAAGCAGGCCATGCGCTTGGAACGGACATCCCCGGCGCGATCAGCATCAATCCTGAAGCCACGATCAGCGGCATCATGCGCTTCGTCGCCTATGCCGGCGTTTTCGTTCTAGCGCTTCAGTTCGGCCGGGCGCCCCCACGCGCGCATGCGATGGTCTGGATCGTCGCCTTGGCCGGCCTGGTCTATGCGCTTTACGGCTTGGTGCTGAAGTTCGCCGGAGCCGAGATGATTCTTTGGTACCCGCGGTGGGCCTATCCGGGCTCGTTGACGAGCACCTTCGTCAATCGCAATAGCTATGGAACCTATGCCGGCCTTGGAGCGGTCGCGACGCTGTCGCTCATGAATGCCGCGTTTATCCGCAGCCTGGAAAAGGGGGTGCGGACGCGGGCAGGGTTCATCCATTTCACAAACAACCTCACCCCATCGCTCTTTTTCTTGATAGCCGCGTTCGTGGTGATCGCGACCGCGCTTCTATTCAGCCAGTCGCGCGGCGCCTTCCTGGCCACGATCCTCGGCATTGGAACGTTCTTCGCCATGATGGCATTGCGCCGCCAGCAGAAGACCGGAGCCGCGATCGGCTATGTGGTGGCGTTCATTGTGGCAGGCGCCGTTTTGGTTTCCTTTAGCGGGAACGCGACTTTAGCGCGCTTTGCCGATCTCGCGACACAGGACAGCGGACGCACTGCGATCTTTGCCTTGAGCGCCCACGCCATCGCCGAGCACCCCATTCTGGGGTGGGGGTTGGGTACGTTCCGGGGCGTTTTTCAGATCTTGCGCGACGCCAGTTTCTCTGCCCTGACCCCGGCCTATCAGCAGGCGCACAGCAGCTATCTCGAGCTTGCGCTGGAGGCGGGCCTGCCGGCCTTTGCATTGATGATGTCTCTGCTCGCGGGCATCGTCGGGCTTTGCGTCAGGGGCGTCTTGCGCCGCCGCCGGCGCGTCATCTACCCAGCCTTGGGCTTGGGGGTTACCACTTTGGTCGCGGCGCACGCCGCGATCGATTTCAGCCTGCAGATCCCGGCGATTACCGTGACCTATCTGTTTCTCATGGGCGCGGCATGCGGCCAGTCGTTCAACACCGGCCCGATTAAGCCGGGTAACGGCGCTTAATAGCCCCTGCGGTAGTAGAAGCCGACCCTGCGATAGAGCCCTTCCTCGTCGCGCAAAGCCTCCGCCACGATATCCAGGGCTTGGTGACGGCGCGCCATCAGAGCCAGCTTCTTCTCGTAAAAGCGGGCGGCGATCACAACCTGCTCGTTCATCATGGCCCGCGTGGTCTTATCCAGCATGGGCCAAACGGTGAAGGCCAACTCAAGGCGGTCCAGTACGAGCTGGGGCTCGCGGGGCGCGGTGCGGACCGACATCTGCAAGGGCGGGTTGAGCGCGGGGGTCACACCCGTGGTGACCAGCTCCGCCTTGGCCACACGCAACCAGGCATAGGGCTGGGCCGGATCGAGCGCCAAGCCCTTCCGGTGGGAGTCCAGGCTGCGCATAGCCAACTCGCGCCCCTGGACCGTGGCGAGGCCGGCGGCTTCCGCCTGCTCGAGTTGAAGAGCGCCCAGATCCGTCCACGACCGCGGATTGTCCTGCCAGCGAAGGGCGCGCTGGCGGCTTAGGGCAGCGGCCTTGAGCATATCCTGGGAGACGGTTCCAGCCTTGGCCCCATCGCCCATGTCGCGCATCGTCTGGTCATACGGAGCCGAGATCGCGGCGGCCATGAAACGCGGAACGGCGAGCGCCAGGAGAAGGGCGCCCGCCGTTGCCGAAACCAGAATGAGGCCGAGATCCTTGCGCATCGCTCACCGGACGTCCGGAGCGAGGCAGGCTCACTCCGTGTAATAGTTCTTGTAGTTGCCGTAGTAAGAATACGCCGAGTCGGCGAAGTCATACTGCGCGTGCTTGCGCATGTCGACCTGACTGAGCAGGACGCCGGCCAGGCGGCCGCCGGCCTCCACCAGGGCGCGAAGACCCGCGATGGCGGATTCGCGCCGCGTCTTCTCCCAGCGCACGACGAAGAGGCTGCGATCGACCTGCCGGACCAAGACCAGGGCGTCGGAGACCGCGAGCAGCGGCGGCGTATCCAGGACGACCAGATCGTAGATCTGCGAAAGCTGGCGGATCAGTTTCTTCATTTCCGTCGAACCCAAAAGATCGGTTGGATTCGGCGCGCGATTGCCACCGGTGATGAAATGAACGCCGGAGCGCGGATCGATCTCGATCACGTCCTCGAGGCTTGCCAGACCGGCCAGGTAATCGCCCAGGCCGAGTTGGTTCGGATGATCGAGATAGGTGTGCAGCGTCGAATGGCGCAGGTCGCAATCGATGATGATCGCCTTCTGCGCCGAGCGCGCGGCCATCGCGGCCAGCGACAAGGCGATCGAGGTCTTGCCCTCGCCGGGGATCGAGGACGTGACCAAGACAGTCTTCGGCGGGTTGTCGACACGCGACAGCAAAAGCGCCGTCCGCAGCGTACGAATAGCTTCGCCGTAAGCCGAATTCGGACGGTCGAGCGCAACCTCGTGCGGGCGTTTTCCGAGTTTCTGGAGGTCGCCCAGCGACGGCACCAGACCGATCGTGGCCTGCCCGGTCATGGCTTCGATCTCGTTCAAGCTGTGGAAGCCCGAGTCGAGATACTCGGCGACGAGCGCGATGGCGATGCCGATCACGATCGAGACCACGAAGGCGGCCGCGATCATCAGCCCGCGCTTGGGATAGAAGGGGCTGCCGGGCACGGCCGCGCGCGAGATGATGCGCGCATCGGCTTGCTGCAGAAGGTCGTCGCGGGCGACGCTGGTTTCCTTGAAGCGCGACAAAAGCGTTTCATAGAGCTGCTTGTTCGCGCGCACTTCGCTTTCGAGCGAACGCAGCGTGACCTCGGCTTCCTTTTGCTGCTCCAGCAATTGCTCGAGACGGCGGACTTCCTTGGTGACATTGGCCTCGCGCGTGCGGGTGATCTTCAACTCGTTGTCCTGGTTGAGCGAGATCTTGGACACTTCGGATTCGATCTTCGCGCGCGCGGCGGCCAGTTCCTGCTGGGCCTGCTTCAGCTTGGGATGGGTCGGCAGGTACTGCTGCGACAGATCGGCGATCTTGCGCTCGAGCATGGCCTCCTGCTCGCGCAGGCCCTGGATCAAGCGCGAATCCAACACCGCCGCGACGGCTTGCGCATCACCGCCGGCCTTCAGCATTGTCTGGACCTGCTCGTAGCGCGCCTCAGCCTCCGCGCGCTTGTTACGGGCTTGGATCAACTCTTCGTTCAGGCCGACAAGCTGCTGCTGGAACAGAGTCGCGCCGCCGACCTCGATGATGCCAGCGGTCCGGCGAAATTCTTCCAGGCGCTGTTCGGAATCGATCACGCGGCGGCGCATCTCGTTGACACGCTCCGACAGCCACTTGCTGGCGCGCGAGGTGGCGTCACCCTTCGCCGCGAGTTGCTCGAGGATATACAGTTCCGAAACCGTGTTCGCGGCCAGGGCGGCGAACGCCGGGTCGGTCGAAGTGTAAGTGACCGTGAGCACGCGCGAACGGTCATGCGGCATCACGTTGAGGCCACCGAGAAAAGCGCCGGCGAGCTGGTCGACCAGAGCGTCCCGCTTTTCTTCGGCCGTCATCGGGGCGACCGCGGGCCGTGTCTCGTTCGCGTCCGCGCCGAAGATGGCTTCACGGATCGGCGCCAAGAGCGTGGCGGAGATGAACTCGCGCACCGGACCGAACACGGTGCCGAACAACCCCTTCTCCGGGCGCCGGAGTTCCGGATTGAACATCGGATTGTTGACGAGATTCAGCCGCTCCACGGCCTTGCGCGCCATTTCGCGCGATGAAAGAACCGCGGCCTCGGTCTCGTTGGTCCAATAATCCGCCTGGACGCTTTGAACCACCGATTCCGTATTGACGACCTTCTGGCGGCTGCCATCGACCACCATGTCGACATCAGCGCGGTAGAGCGGGGTGATCTGATAGACGAACAAAGCGGCCAGCGAGGTAACCAGAAACGCCACGCCCGCGATGAGAGCGATCCGGCGGCGCAAAACGGAGTAAAGCCGGCGCAGCGTGAGCGTTTCTTCCTCGACCAGCGGAATAGGGCCCGGCGCGTCGCGGACGACGGGCTCGTTCTCCGGGAGGGGAAGTCGGGTCACAGCGCTCAAGGTCTTAATCCTCTGGCCCTCGCGGGCGCATCCGTCTGCTTGAAGCGATTCTGCAAAGCTACGAACCAATTTGCGTCAGATGGGCCGGAGGACATGCCCGTCTATTCCGATAACATATTGATAATCAAAGAATTTATCGGAACCTTGCCGTCCCTCTTCCACCCTACGCATGCACAACTAAGCACACCCCGTGCCAAGCGTGGCACGGGGTGAGTTTATGTATAATTATCAATAAGTTGTATTATTCGGCGAAAGTCGTACTAGAACAGCCGACGATCCACGTCGATCGTATCGCCCGGAAGCACGGGGGCGTCCAAATCAGCCTCGAACTCTTCTTCTACAAGCTGATGGTTCTGCCGCTGCCCGAATCGCTGTCCTTCCAACTGACGATTCACGTCCGTGGGGGTGACGGCTCTCTGATCGATCCGGCTGTCCCGATAGAGAGTGACCTCGGACGTCTTCGCCCGGCGGTTGAACCCCCCAGCGATGGCGATGGCCTGGCGGATGTTGATCCCAACGACGTAGGCGTAGCTGCCGGGGCTCTTCACCTCGCCCAGCACGTAAAATGGCCGGTAATTCAGGACGTCGACCGACACCTTGGGGTCGACCAGAAAGTCTTTGGCTAGGCGGTCGGTGATCGACTTGGTCAGCTCGGGCACCGTCAAACGCGCGGCGTCCACGGCGCCCACGAGGGGTATGGTCACCTGGCCGCCGGCGTCGACGGCGAACTCGCCGGACATGTCGGGCTGACCGAACACGGTCACGCGGAGCTTGTCGCCGGTCCCCAGCCGATATTCGGAGATATTCTGCGCATGGGCCCCGGCGAAAACGCTCGTGAACAGCGCGATGGCGCACGCAAACGCTAGCACCCACGCCTGTCGTCGGATTCCCGTCTGCATCAACACTTAAAACTCCTCCATGCTGGACGTCTGGAGCGCGTTGGCGGCGCTCATCATATCTTAGCCGCGATGCTCAAGAACCATTGACGCTTCGTCAATTTATCGGCCTCGATGTTGGATTTCCGGTCCGTGAACAGGTAGCTCACGTTAGCCGTGAGATAATCCAAAAAGTAATAGGTGAGGCCGACGGAATAGGACCACGTTTTGTCGTGACGCTGCTCGCTAGGAAAGAAACCGCCCTGCGGCGTCAAGTTGTCCGATTGATAGACTGCGTCGATGTAGGTCCCGCTGACGTTGAAGTACAAGTTGTCGCGCGCTTCCCAGTCGGCGCCGAGCGAGAAGAAGTTTGTCGCGACCTGCTTGGTCTCGAAATCCGTCGTCGCCAAGTTGCTTTGCAGCAAACGCGCGTTAAGCGTCAAAAGCTCGGTCGCGTTCCAAATTCCGCTAATGTCGAATGTCGGACCGGTCGTCGGCGTGAAGGCCGGATCGGTGAAGGTCGAGTGGACCACGCCGATGCCGATATCGACATATGTGACATCGGCAAAATCGTAGGTAAGGCCGAACATGACTTGGTATTCGCGCGAATTCTGATTGAAGCCATTCGCGTCCTGGTCCGAATCGTAAATTCTCTGCGAATACTGCGGTTCGACATACAAGGACGTGTCTTCCCATGCCTGGTAACCGACACGAGGCGTAATCGCGTACTGCCAGAAATTTTGAAAGCCTAGGTCCACGTTGTTGTTGTTGACGTAGGACCAGCGCTGACCATCGATGTTGATTCGCGCGATTAGAGGGTCCGTACTGAAGACCGGCTGCAGAGCAAAGATGTCCTGGTGATAAACGATGGTGCCGTTGTTGGTGGTATCGACAACAGGTCCGAACGGATTGGCGGGATCAAACGCGGTCGGAGCTGTAAGAGGCGCGTTTCCAATTTGGTGTTGGCGCGCATGGATATAACCAAGCCCTAAGTTTGACTGATCCTGGATGTCGATGCGGGCTTTGGTATCGAGGATATAGTCGTAGAAGTCTTGCGAGGTGTTTTCCTCGTAGTAGCCTTTATCGACCGCGAAATTGGTGCTGAACGCATGCCGGTCCCAATCGGATTCCAGCCCGATCGATGGCATGATGTGGAAAATCTTGTCGGCGACACCGTTCTCGGGCGTGTTGAAGACGTTGTCGTCGAACTCCTCCATCACCTTCAGCCCCGCGCGGACCCGAAAGCTGTTGAGTGTCTGTACCGTGTTGGGATTGAGCATCGGCGAAAGCATGGTGCCGAGCTCGAGTCCTTCCGATTGAAAACCGGGAACCGGCCGTAAGTTGACCGCGGATTGTTTGGTCGTCTGGGCCAGGGCAAAGCCGGGCGCGAAGAACGCGCCAGCGCACATCAGAACTGTCAATCCACGGATGATCGATTCGGGCGAAGATGACCGGAAATATCTTCCGGGGCCTCGCCTCTCGAGCCGCGCCCGAGACCGGACGCGGCCGAGACCGTCCTTAGGACGGGCTCGGTGATTTCGCGTCGTTCTCGAACAAATTCTCATCAATTGTTCCGGCTGTCGGCTCGACTTGGCTCAGGATCTCGGCGAGTTTCTTCGCAAGCTGCTTCTCCAGCTCCAGAAACCGCGCGAGGTCGGGGAATCCCTTGACGCTGCTGGGCTGCTCGATGGGCTCGACCAGAAGGGCGACGATGTAGGTCTTCGGCGAACGGCCCTTCACGGCGTCGCTGACGAACTGCATGTTGACCTTGTCGGAGACCGCCTCGGTCTCGACGACGACAACGCCGGCGCTCGTGGTCGAGGCGTTGCTGACCGAATCGCCGCTACCGCCGCCGCCGCCATCGCCCGCTTGGCCGCCGCCGCTTTGCCGGCTCTTGCCCATGGTGCCATCGGGGGCGGCGGTGCCGAGCTTGAGAGCCTTGTTGGTGAGATAGGCCGTCTCGCTCCAGGAATTCGGATCGGTCTTGTTGAACTTGACCGTGGTGTCGTTGACCACCAGTTCGTCGCCGAAAAAATTGATCGCGTCGCTGCCGATCGAATTGGCGCCGAAATCGTCGGTCATCACGATGACGCGGTAGAGATCCTTCGGCACGTTGATATCGGCGGATTCGACCCCCACGATGCCGTCCGACGTCAGAGGTTCGCCGCCCGGACGGCGGATGCCGCGCATCCCCTTGCCGACCAGACGCTGGTCGCGCGGCGTCGAGTTCTGCCAGCCCGGCGCGGGTTCGCCGTCGACCGGCTTAAGGTCCATCGCCACGGCGCGGTCCGGAAGCTTGTAATCCTTGTCGATCGTGAGCCGCATGATCGAGCCGGTGTTGAAGATATTCGACGCGGCTTGCGCGACGCGGTCGGCCGCCAGCACCAACGCATCGTAATTGTCCTTCATGCCGGGAATTTCCTGCAGCGCGCGCAGCACCGAGACGGCGCGCCGCGTCACATCCTCCGGCTTCGCGCCGTCGCCGTTCAAATATTCCGTCAAGGCGCGCACGCCATCATCGGAGCCATTCAAAGCGCCCTGCAATGCCTTGGCGGGCACGGATTCGAGATTGGCGGTCGTCTTCTTGTCGCTATCGAGCACACGCCCCGTTCCGCCGGCGGCGGCGCTGTTGCCATCCGCGCCGACACGCACGGCATGGGTGGCGATCTTGGCCTCGGAGATCACGGCGTCGAGGCGTTGAGCGGAGACGGCGATCGCGTCCGAGGGACGCGTGGGGGCCGACGGCGCGGCCTGTTTCCCGGTTTCGTCCACGGGGCGGATCGTGCTGGCCTGTCCTTTTTCGATGGAGACCGATTCGCCAGCGTTGTTCGCCAACAGAACGGTGCCGGAATTGACCGACACGCTGACCGAGCCGTTGAAGCCCAACAGGACGACGAAGTCCGTGCCGGACACGCCGATGGTGCCGGCAGGCGTCCTCACCTCGTAGGCCGACGAGGGAGAATTGCCGGAGACAAAGCGGATCGTGCCGCTGGTCACCATGATCGACACCTTGCGGCGGCTCGGCGACGGATCGAAGATCGCCTTCTCGATCAGGATGCTCGAGCGCGGCGCCAAGGCGATGCGGGTGTTGTCGCGCAAGACAATTTCCGCCGCGCTGCCCGCGCCAGTTTCGATCTTCTCGGTCTGAAAGATTTCGTCCTTGAATTCGATTTGGCGCACATTCGCGCCACGCTTGCCGGTGACGTCGTTCATCACGGTGGCGGCGATGCCGATACTGCCGGTGCCGTCCGCCGCGGCCGTCTGGACCTGCGCCGTGGCGCCTCCGCCCAGGCCTGCGAAAAGACCAAGACCCACGGCCCAAACGAGGGCCGCCCCAATCGTCGCGGACAGAGGGTTGAGTTTGATGCGCTTGGTCATGATGCGCCCCGCTGGTTGGGCTGGCCGGTCAGGGCGCCGCCCAAATCAGGACCGAACCCGCGATCACGGCGCAGGAATCCCGAAGCAGCGACAGAGCCCACCGACAAGCTGTCCTCAACCACGTGAGCAAAACCATGGCCACGAGACCGCCGACCCCCTCTGTCGACGGCATTTTCCAAAAACGGGCGTATAGGGCCGCCGGGAACCCGCTCGGGTCCGTCTGATTCAACGAAATATCTTATATTTTGTGGGAGTTAGATTAACAACCTCAAAATGTTGTGTTCGTGTCATAGTGCCACCGATTCGGGGCGGCGCCGGTCTTGCAAAAGAACGGCGCGGACGAGGTCGGCCAGGCATAGGATTGGGTTCCAGATCGGTAAATTTGCATTTTGCGATGCGCACTGCGGGCTTCCTGTCGAAGCCACGCGATCCCTTCCGCAACGAAGGGGCTTTCGTTTGGCCGGTCCGGGACGAATTGTCCGTTGAGCCGTGAGGCATCTTGAGGTTCCCTTCCGGCAACCGCTGGAGTGATCCCACGGAACGAATCCCACTGAATGGCGCCGTCCGCGGGACGGCGAAACGATGACGGGCCATGTCGAGCGATAGTCCAACGCCGATCACGCCGGAGCCGCCGGAGAATCCCTCCTTGCGGCTGGTGGCGGCCGATACGCCGGCCGACAGCCAGGTCGCGCCCGCGCCCATGGCCATCGACAGCCTGTTACGCTGCCTTCTTCGCGCGACCTTGACCTTCGACCGCCCCGTCACCGAGGCCGACATCCGCGCCATGGTGCCGATCGGGCCCGACGGCATGACCGTGGATACGTTCATCCGTGCGGCCGACAGGATCGGCTATCGCGCGGGCCGCACGGTCCTCAGCGCCGAAACCGCCCGCCAGCTTCCCGCGCCGTTCGTGGTCGTCGGTGTCGAGGGCGCGCCCGCGCGCCTGGTGATCTCGCGCGAGGATACCGGCCTCACCGTGTTCGACCCCGTCGACGGCGCGTCCAAAATCATGACGCCGGAAGAAGCGGTCGAGGGCCGGCGCGAAGCGATCATGATCAGCCCCAAGGGTGCCATCTCGGCGCGCACCGACTGGCGGACCCTGATCCGCAACCGCCTGCGCAAGGTGGTATGGGAACTGATCCTGTCGTCGCTGGTGGTCAACATCTTCGCCCTGGCCGCGCCGCTCTTCTCGATGACGGTTTACAACAAGGTGCTGGGCCAAAAAGCGCTCGACACGCTCGATGTGCTCGTCATCGGAATGGTGACGCTCTACATCTTCGACTTCATCCTGCGGGCGATCCGCGGCTATGTCTCGAGCCACACCGGCGCGCGGCTGGATGCGTTGCTGGGCAACGAAGTCCTGCACAGGCTCCTGCGCCTTCCGTTCCGGCACTTCGAAACGACGCCCACCGGCGTGATCAGCGAACGCCTGCGTCAGCTCGACACGGTCCGGTCGTTCTTCACCGGACAGATGCCGATCGTGCTGGTCGATGTCTGCTTCATGTTCGTCTTCCTGGCGGCCTTGATGTTCGTGAGCCCGTCCTTGGGCTGGATCACGATCGGCGCGATCCCGCTGTTCCTTCTGATCTCGATCGCCTTTCACCGCGCACAGAAATCCCTGGTGGACCGGAGCTTCGCGGCGCTCGCGAGCAAGACGTCGGCGCTGGCGGAAACCATCGCCAACGCACTCACCATCAAGTCGCTCGGCCTCGAATCCGAAGTCGAGAAGAAATGGGGCGGCCGCCTGGCGCTCACCGCCCACACGGGCTTCGAAGCCAGCAACATGGGCAATGTCGTCGGCGTGCTGGGCACGATCCTCCAGCAGGGCGTCAGCCTGCTGATCATGTATGTCGGCGCGCGCGAGATCATCGCGGGCGAGTTGTCCATCGGCGCCTTGATCGCGGCCAACATCCTGTCGTCGCGCGCGCTGGCGCCGGTGCGCCAAGTGGTTTCGGCGCTGCACCAGCTGCAAGAGGTCAAAGCCGCGTTCGGACGCATCGACGAAATCATGAACGAGCCGATCGAAGCCGAGCCCGGCGCCACCTCGCCCATTCCGGCGTTGAAAGGCGACATCGAATTCGAAAACGTGACGTTCCGTTATGGCGACAACATGCCGGCGGCGCTCGAGAACGTGACCCTCAAGATCCCCAGCGGGTCCATTGTCGGCGTCATCGGCCCGTCGGGCTCCGGCAAGAGCACCATCGGCCGTCTGATCCAAGCGCTCTATACGCCGAGCGAAGGGCGCGTTCTGATCGACCGCACGGACATCGCCCATATGTCGCCGCCCTGGCTGCGCAGCCAAATCGGCTCCGTGCCGCAGGACGTGCAGCTTTTCGCGGGTTCGGTGCGCGAGAACATCGCCATGGGCATGCCGATCAAGCTGCCCGAGCGCATCGTGGCGGTGTCCAAGTTCGTGGGCGCCCACGATTTCATCCAACGCCTGCCGCAGGGCTATGACACCGCGTTGACGGAACGCGGCGGCGGCCTATCGGCCGGCCAGCGCCAGCTTCTGACCATCGCCCGGGCGCTGATCCGCAACCCCCGCATTCTCATCCTGGACGAAGCCACCAGCGCGTTGGATGCCGGCTCCGAGGCCCTCTTCATCCGCAACCTGAAGCGCGCTTCGCGCGGCCGCACGATCGTGATGATTTCCCACCGCATGGCGCCCGTCACCATCGCCGACCAGGTCGTGTTCGTCATGAACGGCCGTATCGAGCGCATCGGTCCGCCGACCGAGGTGATCGAGTACGCGCGCAAGCGGATGGCCGAACACGCGGGCGAGAACGCCCTATGAGCATCCAAAACCCTTCTCCGCCCCCGCCGCCGGAGCCGCCCAAGCAGCCGGGCGCGCCCGCGCTGCAAGGCATCGCCGCGGGCGGGGCCAAGCCGCCCGCCGCGGCGCGCTCTCTTCTGCCCCGGGCGATCTCCCATGTGCCGCGCCTTTTACCGCGCGCGGAATTCGCGGACTTCCTGCCCGAGATCGAAGCGGTCGCCGAGCGCGAGCATTCGCCGCTCGCGCGCACGATGGTGATCGCGCTGAGCATCATGTTCGCGATCGCCTTGGCCTGGGCGGCCATCGCCGAGGTCGACCGGGTGGCCTCCGCCGAATCGCAGGTGCGCCCCTTCGGCCGCGTCAAGGTCATCAATCACCCGGACGGCGGCATCGTCACGGCGCTGCACGTCCATGAAGGCCAGGCCGTCAAGGAAGGCGACGTGCTGATCGAGATCGATCCGGCGGTGATCGAGCAGGAGCTGGCCAAGGCCAACGCCGAGTATCTGACCCGGAGCGCCGAGGTTGCCCGCCTGACCGCCGAAGTCACTGGCGGCAAGCTCGAGTTTCCGGCCGAAGTGATGGCCGAACGCCCTGACTTGATCGCGACGCAAACGAAGCTTTTCAACGAGCGCGCGGGCAGCCTCGACAGCAAGCGCGACGCCGCCGCCGAAGTCGTGCGCCAGAAACAGAGCGAGGCCGCCGGTCTGACCGTCCAGATCACCAAGCTGGAGGAAAGTCTGAAGGTCCTCCAGGAACAGGAACGCGCGACCGCGACCTTGGCCGACAAAGGTTATTTTCCGAGGCTCAAATACCTTTCCATCAAGCGAGAGCTGGCACAGCTCGAAGGCCAGATCGCGCAGGCCAAGGCCCAGCTCGTCACCACGCGTGCGGCGCTTCAGGAAGCCGTCAGCAAGCGCGACGCGTTGAACCGCGACGCCGCTGCCGAACCGCTGGACAAGCTGGTTACCTCGCGCCGCGATCGCGATGCCGCGTATCGGACTCTGCAACAGAACAAATCGCGCCTGAACAACCTGATCGTGCGCGCGCCGGTCGACGGCGTGGTGCAGAAGCTGACGGTCGGCAGTCCCGGCCAAGCGATCCGTCCGGGCGAAGCCGTGATGAACGTCGTGCCCACCGGCGCCTCGCTTGTCATCGAGGCCAAGGTCTCGAACAACGACATCGGCTACATCCAGGTCGGCCAGGAAGCCACGGTCAAGATTTCGACCTACGACTATATGCGCTACGGCACGCTGCACGGCGTGGTCGAGACGATTCCGGGCGACGCCATCGAGGACGAGAAGACGCGGGAATATTATTTCCCCGTCATCGTGCGCACGGAGAAGAATTACCTGGGCGACAAGCCCGGGCAGTATCCGGTCCAGCCCGGCATGCAGGCCGAAGTGGATTTCAAGCTCGGTAAACGGACGATCCTCGAATACCTGACCGAACGCATGTTGAAGACGACCAACAACGCCTTCAAGGAACGTTGATCACCAGGCGGCGGCGCGCGAATTCCTCGATCGTGGCGGCCACGTCGGCGTCGAGATCCGCCGCGACGCGCTCCGGAAAAGCGTCGCGCATCAGCGCCGTCAGTTCGGCCAAGGTCATCGGCTCCGCCAGCGCCCGCCACAATCCGCCCGCCACCGCGTTCAGATAGAACACCTCCTCGGTGCCCGGCTCGACCAGGAAGACGTCGCCGTCGATCTCCGTTGCGCTGACGTCTGGCCGCTGGCCGTATCGCATGGCGTTCAGCCGCCCTCGACGAGACGGCGGAGCGCGCGCGCGGCCTCGCGGCTGCGGCTGAATTCGAGCGTGTAGGCCGGCGTCCGGGCCGCGAGCGCGGCGAGCCGCGCGACCAACGCCGCCGCGCCAAGCTGTGGGGCAAAGGCATGGGTGACGAGCGCGCGCATGGCGGCCGAACGGTCCGCCGGCAGGAGCCGGGGCCTGCCCTCTTCCACGCGCTTGAGGATGACGATGCCGCGCAGCTTCGCGCCCTGTCCGAAGCGCGCGCCCTCCCCGCGCCGGAGACGCAGATGAGCAATGCCCGCTTGGGTGCGGCGGATGCGCGCGCCGGCAAAACCGCCGAACAGCCGCCCGGCGTCGGCCGGCAGGGGCAGACGCAGCTTCGGCGCCAAGCCGAAAGAGAGCGCGCGGTCTTCCGCGATGGCGACCGAATCATCACCGAGCAGACGCGCGCCGATGGCCGCCATATGGAGGGCCACGCTGCTTTTGCCCGCCATGGACGGGCCCAGCACGACCACGGCACCGCGCGAGAACGACGCGGCTCCGGCGTGGAGGCTGACCGCGTCGCGCGTCTGGCGCAGCGCCGCCGCGATCAAGGCGCCGAGGAAGGCACCCAAAACATGCGGCGCGGTGGGATAAAAGGACTCCACGACCGCGCGGCCCCTTCGTTCCGTCATGACGTACCCGGTGCCGGCGGCGGTCATGCGCACGTGCCAGCGCCGCGCAAGCGGCGCGCGCCGCCACGGCCATTCCGAAATTAGAAAGGGAAGCTCGCCCATCAGCGCGGCGTCGACGCGCGCCACGATCGGCCGCGCGAAACCACGGAACTCGATCACGCCCGGCGCATTGTTGGAAGATACCGTTCTCGTCATCGCGCGCGAGTGTGCCACAGCGGCCGCGGCCGCGCCTACGCCCTGGCCCGCTTCGGCGATTTCACGCATAGTCCGGCCCATGCTCGAACCCGCCATCCGCGTCACGCGCCTGACCAAGCGCTACAAAACGGTATTGGCCGTGTCCGCGCTCGATTTCGAAGTCGCGCGCGGCTCGGTGACCGCGCTTCTGGGCGGCAACGGCGCGGGCAAGACGACCACGCTCTCCATGATCATGGGGCTCGTGTTGCCGACCTCCGGCACGATCGAGGTATTGGGCCAAGACATGGTCCGCCATCGCTACCGCGTGCTGCCGCGCATGAATTTCTCCTCGCCCTATGTGGAGTTGCCGCGCAGCCTGACGGTGAAGGAGAACCTGGCCGTCTTCGGGCGGCTTTACGGCATTCCGGACCGCGCGGAGACCTGTGCGCGCCTGGCCGAGGAGCTGGATTTGGTTCGCTTCCTGAAACGCCCGACGGGAAGCCTGTCGGCCGGCGAGAAGACGCGCGTGATGCTGGCCAAGTCCCTCCTCAACCAACCCGAGCTTCTGCTTCTCGATGAGCCGACGGCGTCGCTCGATCCCGATTCCGCCGATTGGATTCGCCGGTATCTGCAGAACTACACGCGGCAGAGCGGCGCCACCGTGCTCATGGCCTCTCACAACATGTTCGAGGTGGAGCGCATCTGCGACGACGTGATGGTGATGCGCGAAGGCAAGATCGAGCACCGCGGCACGCCCGCCGAGCTGATCCGGCAGTTTGGGCGCGACACGCTGGAGGAGGTCTATCTCGATATCCACCGCCGCGACGGCGATCTGCGGGCGGCCCAATGAGGGCGTTTCGCGAAAAAGTCGCGCGCGCCGGCGCGCATGGATTCTCGCCCACGCGCATCAGCGCCATGGTCATGCGCCATGTCTATCTGCTGCGGCGGTCGTGGCCGCGGCTCCTGGAGCTGGCCTATTGGCCCATCGTCCAGGTCTTGCTATGGGGCTTCATCAGCAAGTTCTTCGCCACCAACAGTTCGTGGGTGGCGCAGGCCGCGGGCGTTCTCTTGGCGGGCGTGCTGCTGTGGGACGTTCTGTTCCGCAGCCAACTGGGCGTCACCATTTCATTGCTGGAAGAATTGTGGTCGCGCAACCTGGGGCATCTCTTCGTCAGCCCCTTGCGCCCCTACGAACTGTGCATCTCGCTGACGACGATGAGCATGATCCGCACGCTGATCGGAATCGTGCCTGCGGCGCTGCTCGCCATTCCGCTCTACGAATACTCCATCTTCGAAATGGGGCTGCCGCTGCTGGCGTTCTTCTCGACGCTTCTGGTCTTTGGCTGGGCGCTGGGCCTGGCCATCGCGGCCATCCTGATCCGTTGGGGCCTCGCGGCGGAAAACCTGGCGTGGCTCCTGGTCTTCGTGCTGGCACCCATTTCGGGCATCTATTACCCGGTGGACGTCTTGCCCGGCTGGGTTCAGGTGATCGCCTGGATGTTCCCGGCGCCCTATGTGTTCGAGGGCATGCGCGAGGTGTTGTTCCACGGCGTCTTTCGCACCGATCTGATGCTGGCCGCGCTGGCGCTGGATCTCGTCTATATCCTCCTGGGCGCGGGTGCCTTCCTCTACAGCTTCCGCGTCGCGCGGGTGCAAGGGCTGCTGCTACGCACCGGCGAATGATCGGCTAGGCCTCGCGGCCGCTGACGCGCGCCTCCTCGAATGTCGCCATGCCGGTGTGGCAGGCCACCGCCGCGCGCAGAATGCCGACCGCGAGCGCGGCGCCCGACCCCTCGCCCAGCCGCATGCCGAGATCGAGCACCGGCCGCTTGCCGAGCCGCTTCAGAAGCCGGGCGTGGCCGGGTTCGGCCGAACAATGCGCGACGATGCAATGGTCGAGAGCGTCCGGCCGCGCCGCGTGGATGATCGCGGCGGCGGCGGTCGAGGCATAGCCGTCGAGCACGACCGGCACGTGCGCCAGCCGCGCGGCCAGCACAGCGCCCGCGATGGCGGCCAATTCATGCCCGCCGACGCAACGCAGAATCTCGAACGGATCGGTCATCGCCGCGCGGTTGCGCGCCACGCCCGCCACGACCGCCTCCACCTTGCGCGCGAGCGTAGCGCCCTCGGCGCCCGTGCCCGGGCCGACCCAATCGGCCGCCGTATCGCCATAGAGCGCGTGGCATAGGGCCGCGGCGGATGTCGTGTTGGCGATGCCCATTTCGCCGAGACAGAGAAGATCGACGCCCGATTCGACCGCCATCATGCCGTAGGCCGCGGCGCGCGCGCATTCCTCGTCCGACAGCGCGGGTCCTTCCGTGAAGTCGCGGGTCGGATGTTCTAGCGCCATTTCATAGACGCGCAGGTCCGCGTCGACCGCTTTGCATAGCTGGTTGATGGCGGCACCGCCCGCGATGAAGTTCTGCACCATTTGGGCGGTCACGGCGGGCGGATAGGCACTGACCCCGCGCGCGGCGACGCCATGGTTGCCCGCGAAGACGGCCACACGTGGCCGGTCGACGCGCGGCGGGTGGCGCCCCTGCCAGCGCGCGAGCCAGACCGACAACTCCTCCAGCCGGCCGAGCGCGCCGGCGGGTTTGGTTAACAGCGTCTCGCGCGCGGCGGCGGCCTCCGCGGCGGCTTCGTCGCCGCCCGGCAACGATGCGATCAGGGCGCGCAGCTCGCCGAGCGACGCAAGCGGAGATGGTTGGGTCATGGCCGGTCCAGAGTTTGAGCAAAGGCGGCGAAGGGGCGAACGCGAACGGCGTATTTCGGGCCGATACCCTCCATGCCGACAAAATTCACCCGGCTCGATTCAACACAACGCGTCATGGCAATCCCTGTTCGTGGACCCGCACCTGTCCTATAACCACGATCATGCTTGGTGCTAGAGAAATCCCGTGACGGCGACCGAGGAACCCGACCCCCCGCGCGACCGCCTGGACGTGGGCGGCTGGCTGTCCGACCTCACGATGGCGTCTTCATTTCTGACACGCCTGAGGCTACCGGGCGCCGCGGCTCCGGCGGAATTGACGCCCGGCCGCCTGGCCGGCGCCGTGCGCGCCTTTCCCTTGGTGGGAGCCGGCGTGGGTCTGGCGGGCGGAATCGTCTACGCCCTGGCCTATTGGCTCGGCCTGCCCACGTTCGCCGCCGCCCTGTGCGCTCTGACGGCCGGCGCGTTGATCACCGGCGCCCTGCACGAGGACGGCTTGGCCGACACGGCCGACGGACTCGGCGGGGGCAAGACGGTGGAAGACCGTCTGCGCATCATGCATGACAGCCATATCGGCGCCTTCGGCGTGATGGCTTTGGTCTTCAGCATCGGTTTGCGCGCGGCGGCGCTCGCCACGCTCGGCACGCCATGGCTGGCGGCGGCGGCCTTGATCGCCAGCGGCGCGGGCTCCCGCGCGGTGTTGGGCCTCGTGATGCGGCGGCTCGATCCCGCCCGTCCCGACGGGCTGGCGGCCAGCGCCGGCCGCCCTTCGGAGGAAGGCGCCCTGACCGCGGCGGCGATCGGCGCGGCGTTCGCCCTCCTTTTCCTCGGCCTCGGCACCGGCATCGTGGCCGCGGCGGCGGCTTTGGTCGCCGCGGTCGCCGTGGGCCAATATGCCCGGCGGGGCATCGGCGGATATACCGGCGACGTGCTGGGCGCGACCCAGCAAGCCGCCGAGATCGCCATCCTGCTGGTCGCCGCGGCGAAGCTCGGATCGGTATGAGCAAGGTCACCCGCTGGTGGTGGATTCGCCACGCGCCGGTGCCGGACGGCGGCTGCATCTATGGCCAGCGCGATCTTTCGGCCGACTGTTCCGACAATGATGCCTTCGCCTGCCGCGCGGCATCCTTGCCAGCGGGCGCGGTGTGGGTCGCGAGCCATTTGCGCCGCACCCATGAGACCGCGGCGGCCATTTGCGCCGCCGGTTACGGCGAGGCGCAACCGGCGATCGAACGCGATCTGGCCGAGCAGCATTTCGGCGAGTGGCAGGGCCAGCCGCGCAAGGAGGTTTATGCCAACCAATCCCGCTGGCCGGGCTTCTGGCTGGCCCCGGCCGATCATGCGCCGCCGGGCGGCGAAAGCTTCGCCCAAGTGGTCGCGCGCGTGACGCCCGCGATCGAACGGCTGACCCAGTCGCACGCGGGCCGCGACATCGTGGCCGTGGCCCACGGCGGCACGATCCGCGCGGCGCTGGCGCTGGCGCTCGGTCTGACGCCATCGGCGGCATTGGCCTTTTCCATCGACACGATTTCGCTGACGCGCCTCGACCATATCGCCGGGCCGGACGGTGCGGCGTGGCGCGTGGTCGCCGTCAACCAAGCGGCCAACGCCCTTCCCGCCGGCCGAGACATCCCCATCACTTTCGCATGACGGCGGCGCTCACCCCCGTAACCCTGGTCCTCGGCGGCGCGCGGTCGGGCAAAAGCCGGTACGCCGAAACGCTGGTGCGCGAGGCGGGTGGCGGCGTCTATCTGGCCACCGCCCAAGCGTTGGACGGCGAGATGGCGGCACGCATCGCACGGCACCGCGCCGATCGGGGGCAGGGCTGGACGACGATCGAGGAGCCGCTGGAACTGGCGGCCGCGCTCGAACGCGGTGCGCAGGCGGGACACCCGATTCTGGTCGACTGCCTGACCTTGTGGCTCTCCAACCTGATGGGTGCCGGGCGCGCGGTGGAAGCGGAGACGGCGCGGTTGCTGACAGCGCTGAAGAGCCTGGCCGTGCCCGTGGTGTTCGTTTCCAACGAGGTTGGCCTGGGCATCGTGCCCGATAACGCGCTGGCGCGTGCCTTCCGCGACGAAGCCGGGCGATTGAACCAAGCCGTGGCCGCCGCCGCGAACCGCGTGGTGTTCCTGGCGGCCGGGCTTCCCCTCGTTCTCAAAGGCGGTTGATGTCGGCTGGCGATCTCACGGCCCGCGTTCAAGCCCTGGGCATCGATGCGCGGGCGCGCACCGGCTTGGTGTTGATCGAGGACGAAAATGTGGAAGGCGCGGCCGATGCCGTGCTCCACGTCCTCTCGGCGCTCGCGGCCTTGGGCTGCCGGGTCGACGAACGGCCCGCGGATGGCCGGACACTGCTGCGCCGTCTTTGGCGCGGCATGGACGAGGCATCCGCGGATCGCGAAACCCTCCCCTTGCCGGATTATGCGCGATGGCTGGCCACGCTTCCCCCCGGCTATGAGCGCAAGCTTGCCGAAGGATGGAAGCGCCCAGAGGACGACCCCTTGTTCCGCCCGGGAACGCTGGATTGCGGCCATTTTCCGATCCCCGCCACGCGATGCGGCGATGCGGCCGTCGTCGCCTGGAGCATGCGCGCCAAGCCATCCGCCGCGTCGACACCGCCCCATGGACATCTGGCCGCGATTGCCTGGCTGCGCGACGTCTTCGGCGCCCATTCCGTCCTAACCATCGATGGAAAGGGCACGGTCGCCGTCGCGCCGCCACCATTTTGATGCCGTATTCCAGGACTAGATCCGCGCACGATCCATGGTCCCTCGCGATTCCCAAACGCGTTATGATGGCCCGCCGGCCTGGGGCGGAGCGTAATTTGGAAATAAAACCAGGGGTTTCCGCGTCGTCATCACGGGCGGAGGCGCCGATGCGGCGGCGCCGGACCCTGCAAGGAGAAGAAAAGACATGAGACTGCCCCTCCGGATCATCCTCGGATTTGCCCTCGCTTTCACCATCGCCGCCAGCTCGGCGGCGCGCGCGGAAACCAACCAGGAAGAGCTGGTCAGCAAGGCGCGCCTGACCATCGAACGCCTATCGGCCAATCCGGATTTCGGACGCATGAACGCCGCCATCAAAACGGCGCAAGGGGTGATGATCTTCCCCTCCGTGCTCAAGGGCAGCTTTATCATCGGCGCCGAGGGCGGCAACGGCGTGCTCCTGACCAAGGACGCCAACGGCGAGTGGAGCTATCCCGCCTTCTACACGCTGGGCGCGGGCAGCATCGGCCTGCAGGCCGGCTTCCAGGATTCCGAAGTGGTCCTCGTCATCAACACGCTGAAGGGCTTGAACGCGGTTCTGAACAACAACTTCAAGTTCGGCGTCGACGCCAGCGTGGCGCTCGGCCCCGTCGGCCAAGGCATCGAGGGTTCGACGACGACCGCGTTCGGCGCGGACATCGAGGCCTATTCCGCGACGCGCGGCCTGTTCGCCGGCGGCTCCTTCGAAGGGGCCGTGACATATGAACGCGCGGATTGGAGCCGGAACTATTACGAGGTCGGCGCCTCGGCACGCGGCGTCGTGATGGACCGTGCGTTCCGCAACCCGCAGGCCGACGGCTTGCGCGAGGCCATGGCGAAGATCAGCAGCGCAGCGCCCTAGACGCCCCTCAATCGAACCCTATCCAGACGAACGCGACCGCGAGCGTGAAGAGCGCGCAGGCCGCGACATAAAGCCGCAACGCGCGCGCGATGTCGCGCGCCTCCAAATCGGGCGTGCCGTCGCCAAGCCAAGGATCGTCGACGGTCTGCGCGCCATAGCGGCGCGGGCCGGCGAGAGCGAGGTCGAGCGCGCCGGCCGCCGCGGCCTCGGGCCAGCCCGCGTTGACCGAGCGGTGCTTACCCGCGTCACGCCAGGCGACGGCGACGGCGCGGGATGGCCGCGCGCCTGGCACGAAGAAAGCCGCGGCCGCGAGGAGGATGGCCGAGGCGCGCGCCGGAACGAAATTCAGCACATCGTCGAGGCGTGCCGAGGCGCGTCCGAAATACAGATGACGCGGCGAGCGATGACCGAGCATGCTGTCCAGCGTGTTGGCCGCCTTATACGCGAACAGTCCGGGCAAGCCGAAGAGCGCATAGAAAAGCGCCGGGGCGATCACGCCGTCGGAGAAGTTCTCGGCCAACGACTCCACGGCCGCACGCGCCACGCCGTGCCGATCGAGGCTGCGTGGGTCGCGCCCGACGATATGGGAGACGGCGTGGCGCGCGCTCTCCAGATCATCCCGCGCCAGCGGGCGTTCGACGCGGCGCACATGGTCGAACAGACTGCGTTGCGCGAACAGCGCCACGACCGCGGCCAGTTCGACAACCCAGCCAAACGGAACCGAATGGGCCAGCACATGCAGCACGAGACCCGATAGCGCGGCGCCCGCGACGACGATCATCATCGTCACACCGCCCCACGCGAGATTTCGCCCGGGTCCGCGCTCGGGCCGGTTCAGCATACGATCGAGATATGCGATGACGGCGCCCACGAGGCGAACGGGATGGCCGGGCCAAGGGAATGGCCAGCGCCGCTCCGGCAGGGCGCCATCCAGAAGAAGCGCGCCGACCAGGACAGCCAGCGCGCCCGGACACGAAGCGCCGTCGAAAATCATGATTCGAGAATGGAAAGCACGGCCGGGCGCGTCAACGCCGGCCGCGGCGGATCAGCCGCCGGCGTCGCGAAGATAGCGCGCGGCCGCCGTCTGGCGGTTGCGTTCGGCCCAGTCCAGCGCCGTCATGCCCGTGAAGTCGCCGCGCTTGAGATCGGCCTTCTTCGTCGCCACAAGCAGCTTGAGAATATCCAGGTTGCCAATCTTGGCGGCCTTGATCAGTGGGGTGACCCCCGAGCGATCGACCGTGTTGGGGTCCGCACCAGCGTCGAGCAAAACTTTCACGGCGTCGATATTGCCCCGCTCCGCGGCCCAATTCAGCGCCGTATTCCCGCCCTTGTCCTTGAGATCGACCAACGCCCGGTCGCGAATCAGGACCTCTATAACGTTGGCGTGATTGCCCTTGGCGGCCGCGATCAACGCCGAGGTGCCATCGATCTTGTCGATCTCGTTCGGGTTCTTTCCTCCATTCAGCGCCTTTTGTACGCCCTCGAGATTGCCGTTGCCGGCATCCACCAAGAACGTGTCGGGCCCGAAGCCGCCAGGAGGCGGCGCCAAGCCTTGGGCCAGGGCCGGAGCAGTCAAGAAAAGGGGGAGAAGGAGCGCGGACAGGCGGGCAAGCGATTTGATCTGCATGGAAGGGTTGTCAGGCGGAGCGGCGGCCAAGTCAAGGCGTTGCCGTGATATAACCCGGTCGCGCGCAAGCACGAATCCGGCGGTTCGCTTGAACCCGTTGGTTTTTGCGCTTATTTTAAAAAATAGTAGCAATAGCAACTTCTTGCCTGCCCAAGCCCAGAGCCGTCGGGCCGTGGCGGGTGCCTTTGGAGGCCCGAGATCATGGCGTTGTCCCCGCGCATCGCGCGCGCCGCGACAGTGATGGCCGCGCTGGTGTTCGTCACCGCCTGCGGCCAGCGCGGCGTATGGACGAAGGAAGGCGCCACCCAGAGCGAGGTGACGTCGGCCCAGAAGGATTGCTCGCGCGATTCCAACGACTATGGCTTCCTGAACAACCAAAGTTCGACCGAAGGAGCCAGCGCCCGCTACGAATCGGACAACCGCAACAGCCTGTACCGGCTCTGCATGTCGTCCAAAGGCTTCGGACAGATTCCGGAATCCCAGGCGAAACAACAGCAGCAGCAACAGCAGCAAAAGCAACAGCAGAGCCAGTAGCGGCCGCTTGACCGCTGGCAGGCGGGCGCCTCAAATGGCTCCCTCGTTCCGACGGAGCCTGTCATGACCCAAAATTCGCGCCTTCGCGGCGTTTATGCCGCCGCCCTCACGCCTCTCAACGACGATCTCAGCCCCGATCTGAAAGCGCTGGTGCGCCACTACAAGTGGCTGCTGGCCAACGGCTGCGACGGTCTGGCGCCGCTGGGCACCACGGGCGAGGCCAATTCCTTCTCGGTCGACGAGCGGCTGGCGGTCATCGATGCGCTGGGCGGCTCCGGCATTCCGATGGATCGTTGCATCGTCGGCACGGGAAGCTGCGCGCTGACCGATTCCGTGCGGTTGACCAAGCGTGTCTTGGACGCGGGCGGGCGCGACGTGCTGGTGCTGCCGCCGTTCTACTACAAGAAGGTCACCGAGGATGGTTTGTTCGCCTCGTTCTCCGAGGTGATCCAGCGCGTGGGCGATGCGCGCCTGCGCCTCTACATCTACCAGTTCCCCCAGATGACCGGACTTGATCTGAGCCTGGATCTGATCGGGCGTCTGATCGATGCCTATCCCAAGACCGTCGTGGGCGTGAAAGACAGTTCGGGCAACTGGCCGAACATGGAAGCCATGTGCAAGCGCTTCCCCGGCTTCGAGGTTTTCCCCGGCAGCGAGCGGTTCCTTCTTTCCGCGCTCAAGGCCGGCGGCGTCGGTTGCATCAGCGCCACCACCAACGTGACGGCGCCCATGGCGGCCAAGGTCTATGCCAATTGGAACAACGACAAGGCCGACGCGCTGCAAACCGCGCTGATCGCGGTGCGCGACATCCTGGAAGCATTCCCGCCCATCGCCGCCCTGAAGCAGCTTCTGGCGCGCACGACGGGCCAGGCTTCGTGGCTCAACATCCGGCCGCCGAACATGCGCCTGACCGAGGCGCAGGCCCAAGCCTTGTTCGCCAAGCTCGAAGCCGTCTCCTTCGAGACCGCGCGCGCGGCCTGATGGCGAAGCGGGCCACGGCCCCCACCCATCTCGACCTCAGCGGCCGGACGGTCCCGTTCAGCATCCGCAAGGTCGCGCGGGCGCGCCGCATGACGCTGCGCGTCGACGCGGCCGCCGACGGCGTGGGCCTGACCCTGCCGCGCTGGGTCAGTATCGACGAGGGGCTGCGCTTCGTGGAAACCAAGCGGGGCTGGCTCGAAAGCCGGTTGGCGCGCCTGCCGCCGCGCACCACGATCGCGAACGATGCCGCCGTGCCGATCCTGGGCGTGCCTCACCGGGTCCGGCATTGCGCCGACGCCCTGCCCTTCGTCTGGCAAGCCGGGGGCGAGCTGCGCGTCGGCGGGCCGGCGGACGCCGTGGCCACGCGCGTGCTGGCTTGGTTGCGCGAGCAGGCCCGAGTGGAAATTCCGCGCCGGGCGGCGGCGAAGGCCGCGCAAATCGGCCTTGGCCCACCGCCCGTGGGATTGCGCGACACGCGCAGCCTGTGGGGAAGCTGTTCGCCCCGCGGGCGCCTGTCTTTCTGCTGGCGCCTCGTGATGGCACCCGAGCCTGTCCTGGACTACGTGGTCGCCCACGAGGTCGCGCATCTGCGCCACCTCAATCACGGCAAGCGTTTCTGGGCGCTGGTCGAGACGCTGACGGGCGATATCGATACCGCGCGCGCATGGTTGAACCGCGAAGGGCCGGGCTTGCACCGCTTCGGCTGAAGCCGATATCCGAAGCAAGAGTCGGATAGAGGCACGGCGCGCGGCGCCTCATAGTCCGGTTATGGCTATGGAAAGACAGACCGACGTGAACGCAGACGATAAATGGCAAGCCGTGATGGCGCGTGACGCGCGGCGCGATGGCGCGTTTGTCTTCGCCGTGCGCTCCACGCACATCTATTGCCGCCCCTCATGCCCCAGCCGCCGGCCGTTGCGCCGCAACGTCGCGTTCTATGCCTCGCCCGGCGAGGCCGAGGCCCATGGCTATCGTGCCTGCCGCCGCTGCAAGCCGGAGCTGGCCGGACGGCCGGACGCGGCGGGCGATATGGTGCGGAAGGCCTGCGCCTTCATCGACGCGCGCCACGACGGGCCGCCGAGTCTGGACGAGATCGCCGCCCACGTGGGCCTGAGTCCTTTTCACGTTCAGCGCACATTCAAACGCGTCTTGGGTCTGAGCCCGCGCGCCTATGCCGATGCCAGGCGGCTGGGACGGTTGAAGCAGAAATTGAAGCGCGGCGACGACATCGCGGGCGCTCTTTACGAATCGGGATACGGGTCGTCGAGCCGGCTTTACGAAGGCGCCGCGGCGAAAATGGGCATGACGCCCGCGACCTATCGCAAGGGAGGACAAGGCATGCGGATCGGCTACACGATCGTTCCATCGGCGCTGGGCAAGTTGCTGGTGGCCGCGACGGAACGCGGCGTCGCCTATGTGGCGCTGGACGACCGCAATGCTCCGCTCGAAGCGCGTCTGCGCGAGGAGTTTCCGGCCGCCGCCATCGCGCGCGACGACAAAGGGCTGGCGCGCTACGTGCGCCCGCTGACCGGATACTTGGACGGGCGCGCGGCGGATATAGACCTGCCGGTGGACGTGCGGGCCACCGCCTTCCAGCGCCGCGTATGGGACGCGCTCAAGGACATTCCCATCGGCGAGACGCGAACCTACAAGGAAATCGCGCGTAAGCTGGGCGACCCCAAAGCCGCCCGGGCGGTGGGCAGCGCGTGTGGACGCAATCCCGTATCGCTGATCGTGCCCTGCCATCGCGCCGTGCGCGAGGATGGCGGCCTGGGCGGCTATGCGTGGGGACTGCCGCGCAAGGAAAAGCTGTTGGCCGCCGAACGCAAACGCGCGAGCCGCCGCGCCTCGTGACGGGCCGGGCCTTTAGCGTCTGTCGATGGGCGCGTCCCGCACGGCCGGCGAACCGCCTTCGCGCGTGACCGTGACGGATGGGCGCGCGGACGTGGCTCCCGCGGGCGCGGACGACATGCCGGCGGGCTGAGCGCCGCGCTCGCCAGGCTCAGGCGGCGTCAGCGGCACGCCGCCTGATTCGGCTACCGGCACGGCGGCGGGCATGGGCAAAGGTTTCACCGGCTGGCCTTCCAGCGCGGTCGCCATGTATTCGTGCCACAAGGCGGCCGGCAGGCGGCCGCCGGAGACCGCGCGCATGGGTGCGCCGTCGTCATTGCCGAACCAAACGCCGGTGACGAGTTCCGCCGTGAAGCCGACGAACCAGGCGTCGCGGAAATCCTGACTGGTGCCCGTCTTGCCCGCGGCGGGACGGCCGATCTGTGCGGCGCGGCCGGTGCCTTCGCTGACGACCGCCATCATCATGTCGTCCATCTGAGCCAATTGCCGCGGCTCGATGACGCGGCCGGGGCCCGAACCCTGGCGTTTGTAGAGGACGCGGCCTTCCCGGTCGCGAATCTCCTCGATGCCATAGGCCCAAACGCCGTTGCCCATGTTGGCGAAGGCCGCATAGGCCTGGGTCAATTCGATCAGCGTCACTTCGCTGGTGCCGAGCGCGATGCTAGGCATCGGCTTCAAATCGGCCGTGATGCCGAGCCGGCGCGCGACGTTGACGACGTTGCGGCGGCCCGCCCGTTCCGATACCTGGACCGCCACGCTGTTGAGCGACTGGGCAAACGCCTCGCGCAGCGAAACCTCGCCGCGGTACTTGTTGTCGAAGTTGCGCGGGCTCCAGCCCTCGACCGAGATCGGCGTGTCGACCATGCGTTCGGTCGGGTCCATGCCGCGTTCGAGCGCGGCCAGATAGACGAAGGTCTTGAACGCCGAGCCCGGCTGCCGCAGTGCCTGCGTCGCGCGGTTGAACTGGCTGAGCGAGTAATCGCGCCCACCCACCATGGCGCGCACCGCGCCATCGGGCGACATGGACAGGAGCGCGCCCTGACTGACGCCGGCGTTCGGCCCTTGCGCCGCCAGCACCGCGCTCAACTTGGCCTCGGCCACGCGCTGCAAATGCGCGTCCATGGTGGTGACGACGATCAGGTCGCGATCGGGATAGCCGACGAAACTGGACACCTGGTCCAGAACCCAATCGCCGAAATAACGGCCGCCCTGTCCCGACAGCGCATAGGCCAATTGCGGCCGCGTGGACTTCGCGATCTCGGCCTGCCGGCCGGTGATGAAGCCCGCGTCCACCATGTTGGCCAGCACTTGATCCGTCCGCCGCGCCGAGAGATCGCCGTCGCGCGAGGGGTTGTAGCGCGAGGGCGCCTTCAGGAGGCCCGCCAGCATGGCCGATTCGTAAAGCGTGAGCTGGCGCGGCGACTTGCCGAAATAGCGCCGCGCGGCGGCGTCGACACCGTAGGTGCCCGCGCCGAAATAGACCCGGTTCAGATAGATGGTGAGGATCTGTTCCTTGGTGTAGCGCTGCTCCAGCCACAGGGCGAGCAGGGTTTCCTGCACCTTGCGGCGGATGGTGCGCTCGGGATTGAGGAACAGGTTCTTGGCCAGCTGCTGCGTGATCGTGCTGCCGCCCTGGACCACGCGTCCCGCGCGCAGATTGACGACCAGCGCGCGTCCCATGCCCCAGGGATCGAGCCCGCCATGTTCGAAGAAGCGCCGGTCCTCGGTGGCCAAGAGCGCCTTGGGCAGATAGTCGGGCAGGTCGCGAACCTGGATCTGCTCGCCATAGATGTCGCCAAACGACAGCAGCACCTGGCCGCGCGCATCCACCAGCGTGATGCTGGGCCTACGCTCGGCCTCGGTCAGGCGGCCGACCTCGGGCATGTCGTAGGCGAAATAGGCGATGACCGCGGCGCCCAGCGCGACAAGCCAGATCAGCGCGGTCGCGGCCAGGCGCAGGGCGCGGACGGGGCCCGAACGCGGCGGCCGCGCGGTCGAGACCGGCTTGGCCGGTTTGGGCTTGCGCGCGTCGCCGTTGGATTTAGGAGGCATGCTCGGTCTCTGGGCAAAGGGGCGGTGCCGTGGCGTATGTCGGCATCCGCGGAGCCGCAGCGCTCCCCCTTAGGCGGGGAAAACGGCGAATCTGCGGCACGGTTCCCGCCGCAGCGTCCCTAGACGTCCAGATTGGCGACCTTGAGCGCGTTTTCGTGGATGAAATCCCGCCGGGGCTCCACCACCTCGCCCATCAGGGTCGAGAACACGCTTTCCGCTTCGTCCGCGTGGGTCACCCTGACCTGCAACAAGGTGCGGACATTGGGATCGAGGGTGGTTTCCCAAAGCTGCTCGGGATTCATCTCACCCAGCCCCTTGTAGCGCTGGATCGCCAACCCCTTCTTGCCCGACTCGAGGATGTGCGCGACAAGGCCGAGCGGGCCGGTCACGCGCGTTTCCTTATCCTTGGTCACAAGCGCGGCCGGGCGCGCATAGACGCCCTGCAGCTCGGCCGCCATCTCGTCGAGCTTGCGCGCCTCGGCGCTCTTCATCACCGCGCTGTCGATCACATAGCGTTCGGTCACCCCACGCAGAGTGCGCGAGAACACGAAAGCACCGTCCGCGCGCAAGTCCGACACCCAGGCGCGCTCATGCTTTTCCGCAAGACCGTTCAGGCGCCGCGCGATGGCCTCGACGATCTGCTTCGAGCTTTCCACGTCGCCCAAAAGCTCCGGCTTGAACGCGCCTAGGATGGCGGCCTGTTCGATCACGTCGGAATTTCCGAAATGCTTGAGCAGCGGCGTCATCAGCCGCTTCGCGTGCTGGGCCCGGTCGAAGATCGCCTTGAGGTCGCCGCCCGCGCGCTGCGAGCCGTTGTGCAGGCGCAGGACCGATTCGTCCAACGACGCGTCGCCGAGATATGCCTCCAGCGCACCGTCGTTCTTCAGATAAACCTCGGACGTGCCGCGCTTCACGCGATAAAGCGGCGGCTGGGCGATGTAGAGGTGACCTGCCTCGATGACCGGCGCCATGTGGCGGTAGAAGAACGTCAGAAGCAGCGTGCGGATATGGCTGCCGTCCACGTCGGCGTCCGTCATGATGATGATCTTATGGTACCGCAGCTTCTGCATGTTGAAATCGTCGCGTCCGATTCCGGTGCCCAGCGCCGAGATCAGCGTACCGATTTCCGCCGAACCCAGCATCTTGTCGAAGCGCGCGCGCTCGACATTCAGGATCTTGCCGCGCAGGGGAAGGATGGCCTGATTCTGACGGTGGCGCGCTTGCTTGGCGGAGCCGCCGGCGGAATCGCCCTCGACGATGAACAGTTCGGATAGAGTGGGATCGCGCTCCTGGCAATCGGCCAGCTTGCCCGGCAGGCTGTTCATGTCGAGCGCGCCCTTACGCCGGGTTAGCTCGCGCGCACGCCGGGCGGCCTCGCGCGCGGCCGCGGCTTCCACGACCTTGGCCACGATCTTGCGCGCGTCGGCCGGATGCTCCTCGAACCATTGCTGCAACTTATCGCCCACGACCGTTTCGACCACCGGCCGCACCTCGGACGACACCAGCTTGTCCTTGGTCTGGGACGAGAATTTCGGATCGGGCACCTTGACCGAGAGGACGCAGGTGAGCCCTTCGCGCGCGTCGTCGCCGGTCAGCGAAATCTTCTCGCGCTTGGCCAGGCCCGATTCGACGGCATAGCCGTTGACCGTACGCGTCAGCGCCGCGCGGAAGCCGGCCAAATGCGTACCGCCGTCGCTCTGCGGGATGTTATTGGTGAAGCATAGCATGGTCTCGTGATAGCTGTCGGTCCATTCCATGGACACGTCGACCGTGATGCCCTCGCGCTCGCCCGAGACACTGATGGGCGGGGCGTGGAGCGCCGTCTTGCCGCGGTCGAGATACTGCACGAAGGCCTCGATGCCGCCCTCGTAGTGTAGCTCGACCGTTTGTGGCTGCACGCCACGCGCGTCGATCAAGGTCAAGCGCACGCCCGAGTTGAGGAACGCCAATTCCCGCAAACGATGCTCGACGGTCGCGAAATCGAAATCCGTCTTGGTGAAGGTTTCCTTGGACGGCAGGAACGTAATCTCGGTCCCGTGCCGGCCGGGCGCATCGCCCATGGCGGCCAAGGGCGCTTCCGGATCGCCATGGCGGAAGCGCATGAACCATTCCTTGTTCTCGCGCCAGATCCTGAGATCCAAATGCTCCGACAAAGCGTTCACGACCGAGACGCCGACGCCGTGCAGACCGCCCGAGACCTTGTAGGTGTTCTGGTCGAATTTTCCGCCCGCGTGGAGCTGGGTCATGATGAC
>CADEGL010000035.1:0-17081 GCA_902826885.1 uncultured Alphaproteobacteria bacterium
TACGAGATCATGCTGTCCGAAAGCCAGGAGCGCATGCTGATCGTGCTCAAGCCCGGCCGCGAGGACATGGCGCGCGCGATCTTCGAAAAGTGGGAGCTGGATTTCGCCGTCATCGGTAGCGTGACCGAGACGGGCAAGCTGATCCTGAAGGACGGCGGCCGCACCGTGGCCGAGATTCCCGTGCAGCCGCTGGTCGACCAGGCGCCGCTTTACGACCGGCCGTGGACGCCAACCCCGGCACGCCCCGAGCTGGCGGCCAAGGACGTGCCCGCGCATGCGCCGGACAAGGCGCTGACCGCGCTGATGGGCAGCCCCAACATCGCCAGCAAGGCCTGGATTTGGCACCAGTACGACCATTTGGTCATGGGTAACACGGTGATCCGCCCGGGCGGGGACGCCGCCGTGGTGCGCCTGGCGCCCGATTCGAAGAAGGGCCTGGCGGTCAAGACCGACTGCACGCCGCGCTATTGCGTGGCCGACCCCAAGCGCGGTGGCGCGCAAGCCGTGGCCGAATGCTGGCGCAACCTGACCGCCACCGGCGCCAAGCCCTTGGCCGTCACCGACAACATGAATTTCGGCAACCCCGAACGGCCGGAGATCATGGGCCAGTTCGTCGGCTGCATCGAAGGCATGGTCGATGCCTGCAAGGCGTTGGACTTCCCGGTCGTGTCCGGCAACGTCTCGCTCTACAACGAGACCAACGGCAAGGGCATCCTGCCGACGCCCGTGATCGGCGCCATCGGCCTGTTCCAGGACGTGGACAAGGCCGCAACGATCGCGCTGAAAAGCGATGGCGAAACCGTCATCCTGATCGGCGAGACCAGGGGGTGGCTGGGCGCATCGGTCTATCTTTCCGTTCTCTGTGGCCGCGAGGATGGCGCGCCACCGCCAGTCGATCTGGCGGCCGAACGCCGCAACGGCGACTTTGTGCGGGACGAGATCCTGGGCGGCCGTGTCACGGCCTGCCACGACCTATCCGACGGCGGCCTCCTGGTTGCCCTGGCCGAGATGGCCTTGGCCGGCAAGCGCGGCGCGACGGTGAAGGCGCCGGACGGCGCCGTCCTGCACGGCTGGTTGTTCGGCGAGGACCAGGCCCGCTATCTCCTGACCACCAAGTCTCCGGACGCGGTTCTGGCTGCCGCTAAAGCCGCCGGTGTCCCTGCTCAGGCCATCGGCCGCACGGGTGGAGCCGCGTTGACAGTGGAAGGGCAGGAACCTATATCGCTCAAGGTATTGCGAAACGCCCATGAAGGCTGGTTGCCGGCCTACATGGCGCGGGGTTGAGGGAGACGGCGATGGCGATGGACGCCGGCGAGATCGAGCGCCTCATCAAGGAAGCCTTCCCGGACGCCAAGGTGACGATCGAGGATCTGGCCGGCGACGGCGATCACTACGCGGCTCACGTGATTTCGGAGGCCTTCAAGGGCAAGTCCCGGGTGCAGCAGCACCAGATGGTCTACAAGGCCCTACAGGGCCGGATGGGAAACCAATTGCACGCGTTGGCGTTACAGACGGGTATCCCCGCCTGACGGGCGCGAAAAGGAGCGAGACGGAACCATGAGCGACAATCCCGCCTTCGAGCAGATCAAGAAGGACGTCGCCGAAAACGACGTGGTGCTGTTCATGAAGGGCAGCCCGGCGTTTCCCCAGTGCGGTTTCTCCGCCACCGTGGTTCAGGTCCTGAACCACATGGGCGTGAAGTTCAAAGGCGTGAACGTGCTGGAGAGCATGGAATTGCGCCAAGGCATCAAGGAATTCAGCAGCTGGCCGACGATCCCCCAGCTTTATGTGAAGGGCGAGTTCGTCGGCGGCTGCGACATCATCCGCGAGATGTTCCAGACCGGCGAGTTACAGACGATGTTCAAGGAAAAGGGCGTCGACGCCGCGGCCTAATCAAAGATCAAAGTATCGAACAGAAAGAGCGGACCCTGCGGGTCCGCTCTTTTCGTTTCAACCTTTCTCCCGCCCGCGCATGGCGAACTCCTCTTCCGGCGACAACACCAGACGGTGCCGGCCACGGAGCGCGAAGTAGAGGATACCCGCGGCGTACCAGATGGCCGCGCCTACTACGCCGTCGCGATAGACCGGATCGCCCAGTTGCATGACCAGTGTGACCGCGGCAATGACGATCGTGGCGACCGCGCCCGGCACGCCGAGCGGACTGCGGAACGGCCGCTCGATGTTCGGCAGGTTCCGGCGCAGAAGGATGAACGACAAAGCCTGCATCCCGTACGAGATCATGGCGCCGAACACGGCCATGTTGAGGAGCGTGCCGCCGATGAAGGCGCCGCCTTTCTTCTCTCCCGCCACGAGGAAGACGATCATCAGCACGGCGAAGCCCATGCAGGCGCCCGTGATCAAGGCCGCGTGCGGCACCTTGTTCTTGCCGCCGGTTAGCGACAGGGCGCGCGGGAAATATCCCGCGCGGGACAGCGAGTAAATCTGCCGGCCGAAGGCATAGATGATCGTGTGAAAACTGGCGATCAGCCCTATCACGGCGCACAGCGCCAACGCGTTGGCCGCGTGCCCGCCATAGGCCGCGCGTAATCCATCCAGCAGCGGCTCGGCCGACGTCGCCAAGTAGAACGCGCCCGAAGCGCTGCCGTCCGCGGCCTTCACGCCAATGCCGGGGTTCAGGAGCATGATCATGGCGGCCGAGAACAACAGCGTGGCGATGCCGAGCAGAAGCCCCCTCGGCATGTCCCGCTTGGGATCGTGGGATTCCTCGGCCGCCAGCGGCAGCTGCTCGATGGCCAGGAACAGCCAGACCGCGAAGGGCATGGCAGCCAGGATGCCGCCCCAGCCGAAAGGCAGGAATGTCCCCCCGCCATCCGGCAGCTCGACCGGCTTGCCATCGGACCCGATGCCGATGTTGAGCGCCCAGCGCGAGAAATCGAACTGGGGAACGGCGCCGATCCAGAACACGGCCAGCACGGCGAGCGCCAACAGCGTGACCAGCACCGTGAAGCGGAACGACAGCGCGACGCCCAAGAGGTTGAGCCCGACGAAGACGGCGTATCCGCCGGCCCACCAGGCAGGCTGCCATTCGGGCCCGGTACCGAAGATGCCGCCCAGATAGGCACCGATGAAGAAGACGACGACCGCCGGCGTCAGGACGTATTCGATGTTCTCGGCCAGGCCCGTGACAAAGCCGCCCCACGGCCCCATGGCCGAGCGCGCGAAGGAATAAGCCGCGCCCGTGTGCGGCAAGGCCGGCGACATCTCCGCCAAACAGAAGCACAGGCAGACATACATGATGGCGATGACGATGGCGGCATAGAACAGCCCGCCGAAGCCGCCCACGCCGAGCCCCAGGTTCCAGCCGGAGAAATGTCCCGAAATGACGGCGCCGACACCGAGCGCCCACAAGGACCAGACCCGTGCGTGGCGCTTAAGGCCGCGCTTCTCGAAATAGCCCGCGTCGACCGCGCGATAGGTCACGCCGCCGGACTTGGTCGTCTCGGTCATGATGCCCCCCGGTTACCGCCGGCGTTCCCCCGAAACAAAAAAGGGCGGCCCATGGGGCCGCCCTTTCGTCGCGTCTCTGTGCCCGCGGTCAGCGCGAATAATACTCGACCACGAGATGCGGCTCCATCGTCGCCGCAAATGGCACGTCCGCCAGCTTGGGCGCACGGACGAAGCTGCCCTTCATGGCGGTGTACTCGGCCGTCAGATATTCGGGAACCTGGCGCTCGCCCGACTGCACGGCCTCGAGGACCAATGCCATCTCGCGCGCCTTGCCCGCGACCTCGATCGTGTCGCCGTCGCTCACCTGATAGGACGGGATGGTGACGCGCTTGCCGTTCACGCGCACGTGGCCGTGGCTGACGAACTGGCGTGACGCGAAGACCGTCGGCACAAACTTCAGGCGGTAGACCACGGAATCGAGACGGCGCTCGAGCAGCTCGATCAGGTTCTCGCCCGTGTCGCCGCGGCGGCGTACGGCCTCCTGGTAATAGCGGCGGAACTGGCGCTCGGTGATGTTGCCGTAAACGCCCTTCAGCTTCTGCTTGGCCATGAGCTGGATGCCGTAGTCGGACGGCTTCTTCCGCTTCTGGCCATGCTGGCCGGGGCCATAATTGCGCTTGTTGTAGGGGCTCTTGGGACGGCCCCAGAGATTGACGCCCAAACGGCGGTCAATCTTATGCTTCGCGGTTTCGCGTTTACTCATCGTCGTTCACCCGTTTTTCTGTTCGGTGTTATTCATGTCCGGATAGGCCCACAGGGCTAGCCTGGGGGCGGGGTCTTTCAACCCACGTTCTCCGAAGTGCGGCGGAGTATAGGGATGGGGGTCCTGGTGTCAAACCGGAAAATGGTATCCAGATACCTTTTCCGACCCCTCAGCGCATGTAAGAGGCCCCGCCGACGTCAATCGTGGCGCCAGTGGAATAGCGCGCCAGGCCGGAGGCCAGGAAGGCCACCACATTGGCCACGTCCTTGGGCCGGCCAAACTCCTTGATCGGGATCTCGTCCATGGCCTGGCTCTGGCCGTAATGGCGGATGAAGTCGTCGACCTGTTCGGTCGCGATCATGCCGGGCACCACGACAAAGCACATGATCTGCTCATGGGCAAAAAAGCGCGCGATGCCACGCGTCAGCGCCATGAGGCCGGCCTTGGAAGCCCCGTCATGCAGGAAATCGGGCCGGTCGCCGCGGAAGGCGGGACGGCTCGACATGTTGATGATGGTGCCGCCGCCGATTCTCCGGAAATGCGGCATGGCCAGGCGGCAAAGATGGGCGGCGGAGATCACATTCACGCGCATGGATTCGGTCCAGGCGTGGTCGAATTCCTCAAACGGCGAATCGAGCGCAGCTGAGAGACGTACCGCGGCATTGTTGACCAGCACGTCGATCTTACCCTTCCAGGCAACCGACTTCTCCCACAGGGCGACAGGCGCCTTGGGGTCGGACAGGTCGGCTTGGACCAGATGGCATTTGCCAGCGCCTACCTTCTTGGCCAGCGCCTCGGCCTCCTTGACGCTCGCATTGTAGTGGAGCACCACGTCGGCGCCCGCGCCGACCAGCACCTCGACGATGCCCGCGCCGATACCGCGGCTGCCGCCGGTCACCAAGATGACCTTGCCCGAAAGATCGATCATGCCCCCGTCTCCCCCTGCTCGCTCTTTTCGTTGTCTTCTTTAAGCGTCTTGCGGCGTGGCCGGCGACGACCCTCTACTAAGCTGACGATCAGGCCCCGCATGGTGCGCACTTCCTGCTCGGACATTTCCGCCCGCTCGAACATGGTGCGCAGGTTGCGCACCATGGAGGGACGCTTTTCCGGGTCGATGATGAAACCGCTGGCGTCCAGTTCGCGCTCCAGATGCTCGAACATCGCGATCAGGTCCTTGCGCGCGGCCGGCGGCGACCGCTCAGGCAATTGGCGCGGCGGCGTTACGTCTCCGGCCTGGAACCATTCATAGCCGATGATCATCACCGACTGGCCGAGGTTGAGCGAGGAAAACCCTGGCGACAAGGGAATGGTGATAGCGACGTCAGCCAACGCGACATGGTCGTTGATAAGGCCCATGCGCTCAGGTCCGAACAGGATGCCGCAGGCGTCGCCCGCGCCGATATGGAAGCGCAACTCGGATGCCGCCTGACGCGCCGTCACCACGGGGCGGTGCATGTCGCGCAGGCGCGCGGTCGAGGCGTAAACGCGGTTAAGATCCGCGATGGCATCCTCGACCGATCCGAACAGACGCGCACCATCGATAATGGCATCCGCTCCGGAGGCCGCGGCCAGAGCCTTGTCGTTGGGCCAGCCATCGCGTGGGCGCACCAGGCGCAAGTCTGTCAGCCCGCAATTGTTCATGGCGCGGGCGGTGAAGCCGATATTCTCGCCGAGCTGCGGTTCGACCAGGATGATCGCGGGCGCAGGGCCCGCGGGAACCGCGCGGCTGCGGTCCGTTCCAGTCACGGGGCGCGGGCGCCCTCGGCGCCGCCGCGAAACAGCTTATAGGTCAGGCTGTCGTGCAGCGCGATATAAGACGCGTCGATGACGTTGCCCGAGACGCCGACCGTTGACCAGCGCGCACCGGTCTCATCCGCGCTCTCGATCATCACGCGCGTGACCGCCGCGGTGCCTTCGTTCGGCGTCAGGATGCGCACCTTGTAGTCGACCAGACGTAGGTCCGAGAGCGACGGGTAATAGGGCATCAGAGCCTTGCGCAACGCCGTGTCCAGCGCATTCACCGGACCATTGCCCTCAGCGACCGTCATCACATGACCACCATTCACGTCTACCTTGATGGTGGCTTCCGACAAGGTAACGACATCGCCTTTCGCGTTCCAACGCCGCTCGTCAATGACGCGAAAACTCGTCAGCTTGAAGAATTCCGGCACGGTCTCGAGCGCCCGGCGGGCCAGGAGCTCGAAACTGGCATCGGCGCCGTCATAGGAATACCCCTCGAATTCGCGCTGCTTCACGATCTCAATCAACCCGCCGATCTTGGGATTCTTCGGATCGACGTCGAGCCCGATCTCGCGGAAGCGCGCCAGCATATTGGAACGGCCGGCCTGGTCCGAAACCACGATATTGCGCTGGTTGCCGATCAGCTCTGGCCGGACATGCTCATAGGTGCTCGGATCCTTCTCGACCGCCGAGACATGCAAACCGCCTTTATGCGCGAAGGCCGATTCGCCGACATAGGGCGCGTTGCGCTGGGGCGCGCGGTTCAACCGCTCATCCAGCACGCGCGAGACATGGGTCAGGTGGGTTAGATCGGTCTCGGACAGACCGACATCGTAACCCATTTTCAGCATCAGTGACGGGATGATCGAAATGAGATTCGCATTGCCGCAGCGCTCGCCCAAACCGTTGAGCGATCCCTGAACCTGACGCACACCCGCGCGCACAGCGGCCAAGGAATTCGCGACGGCGTTCTCGGTGTCATTGTGGCAATGGATGCCGAGATTCTTGCCAGGGATGCGCTTGGCCACCTCGGCGACGATGGCCTCGATCTCGTGTGGCAACGTGCCGCCGTTGGTGTCGCACAGCACGATCCATCGTGCGCCGGCCTTGTAAGCCGCCTCGATGCATTGCAGCGAATAGTCCGGATCGGACTTGTAGCCATCGAAGAAATGTTCGGCGTCGAACATCACCTCGTCCGCCTTCGTCTTGGCGTGGGCGATGCTATCGCGAATCATCGCGATGTTTTCCTCGCGCGGGATGCCCAGCGCGATGTCGACCTGGAAGCCCGAGGTCTTGCCGACCATGCAGACGCAGCGTGCCTTGGTGCCCAAGATCGCGTTGAGGCCCGGATCGTTGTCGGCGCTGCGCCCCGGGCGGCGCGTCATGCCAAAGGCCGAAAGCCGCGACCGCTTGAGCCCAGGCGGGTTACCGAAGAACGCATCGTCGGTCGGATTGGCGCCCGGCCAGCCGCCCTCGATGTAATCCACGCCCAGCCGGTCCAACTCGCGCGCCAGCGCCACCTTGTCCGCAACGCCGAAATCGACGCCCTGGGTCTGGGCGCCGTCGCGCAGCGTCACGTCGTAGAGATATACGCGCTCTTTGGTCATCTCGGGTTCCGCGGGTGGCGCAGACTTTCACCACAGGGGAGCCGTCCCGTCAACGCCCCTGGCAGGTAGTTTCGGCCAAAATCAGGTGTTTAGACCCGCTTCCAGGTGGTCCCGCCGGCCCCGTCCTCAAGCTCGATACCCCTGGCCTTGAGCGCATCGCGGATGCGGTCAGCCTCGGCGAACTGGCGGCCTTTACGGGCGGCGTTGCGCTGGGCGATCAGGCCCTCGATTTCGGCGACGTCTCCGGCGGGAGCCTCGCCTTGGAACCAACGGCCTGGGTCCTGGGCCAGAAGCGCAAGCTTGGCCGCGTTGGCGCGGAAGGACGAGGCCAACGGAGCGACCTCGGCCGGCGTCGCGTTGAGGACGCGCGTGGCCTGCCGGTCCAAGACAGACAGCGCCAGCGGCGTGTTGAGATCGTCGAGCAACGCGGCATCGAACTCCGCGTCCCCTTCCGTATCGCCAGGTGCGCCTTGCGCGACGGATGCGATCTGCCCAAGCGCGCGGTACCAACGGTCGAGCCGCGTGCGCGCTTGCTTCAACGCCTCTTCGGTGAAATCGAGCGGCTGGCGATAATGGGTGCCGATCAGCACAAGACGGATCACCTCGCCTGGCCAACCTTTCTCCAGCAGCTCGCGCACGGTGAAGAAATTGCCTAGAGACTTGGACATCTTCTCGCCGTTCACGACCAGATAGCCGTTATGCATCCAGTAGCGCGCGAAGGTCTCGGCGCCATGGGCGCAGCAGCTTTGCGCGATCTCGTTCTCGTGGTGCGGGAAGATCAGGTCGAGCCCACCGCCATGCAGGTCGAACGGGAAACCCAGGAACTTCTCCGACATGGCGGAGCATTCAATGTGCCAACCCGGCCGGCCGCGCCCCCAGGGGCTGTCCCAGCCCGGCTGATCAGCGGCGCTGGGCTTCCACAGCGTGAAATCGGCCGGATCGCGCTTGTAAGGCGCTACGTCGACCCGCGCGCCCGCCACCATCTCGTCGCGGTTACGGCCCGACAGACGGCCGTAGTTCGGCATTGACGGCACGTTGAACAGCACGTGCTTCTCGGCCTCGTAGGCATGGCCGCGACGGATCAGCTCTTCGATGAGCGCCACCATCTCGGGCACGGTCTCGGTGGCGCGCGGCTCGTGGGTCGGACGCAGCGCGCCAAGCGCCCCCATATCGTCGTGAAACGCCTGCTCGGTGCGGCGCGTAACGGAATCGATCGATTCGCCGCTTTCCGCCGCCCGGGCCATGATCTTGTCGTCGATGTCCGTGATGTTGCGGACGTATACGACATGGGCTTCGCCGTAGAGACGGCGCAACAGACGGAACAGCACGTCGAAGACGACGACTGGGCGCGCGTTGCCGATATGGGCCAGGTCATAGACCGTGGGTCCGCAGACGTACATGCGCACGCGATTTTCATCGAGAGGCGTGAACGCCTCTTCCCGGCGCGCGATGGTGTTGTAGATGGTGAGCGCCACGGCAGGTCCGTCGATTCAGGCTGTCTTGCCGCCGAGACGCGCAAGGGCGCGCGCGCGGCCGATGAGGGGTAACAAATTCTTCAACTCCGGTCCATGATCCACGCCGGTCAGAGCCTGGCGCAGCGGCATGAACAGGCCCTTGCCCGACTTTCCCGTGGCGCCCTTCACGGCACCGGTCCAAGCGCTCCAGGTTCGCTCGTCCCATGGCTCTTCGGGCAGCAATTTCGCCGCGGCGGCCGTGAAGGCCGGATCGTCGATCACTGGGCGCACCTCACCGTGACAGACCGCGTACCACTGCTTGCCATCCGCGAGCTTTTCCAAGTTGCCCCGCACGGCCAGCCAGAACCGCTCGTCTGCCCGTGGCATGCTCAACGCGGTAAGCCGCGCGGCCACGGCATCGTAGGACAGTAGCGCCAGGATCTTCGCGTTTAGGATGCGTAACTCGGCCAGATCGAATTTCGGTCCGGCGCGGCCTAGGCGCGAAACCTCGAAGCCTTCGGACAGTTCATCCAGGCGGATAGCCGGCACGATGGGATCAGGCGAGCCCAACCGCGCGAGATAGGAGTTCACCGCCATGGCTTCGATGCCATCGGCGCGCATCTCACCGAGCGACAGGCTGCCCAGGCGCTTCGACAAACCCTGCCCGCCCGCATCGGACATCAGCGGTAGATGGGCGAAGGCTGGCGCCTTGGCGCCCAAAGCGGGCGCGATCTGGGTCTGGGCTGCGGTAGTCGAGACATGGTCGTCGCCGCGGATGACATGGGTGATCCCCATCTCGATATCGTCCACGGCGGAACTGAGCGGAAACAACGGCTGACCATCGGCGCGCACCAGAACGGGATCGTTCAGCTTGGCACCGTCGAAGCGCCATTCGCCGTGGACCACATCGTCCCAGACGATCTCGACGCGCTCGATCAGGAACCGCCAATGGGGCTTGCGCCCTTCGGCTTCCAGCTTGCGTTTTTCTTCGTCCGTCAGCTTGAGCGCGGCGCGGTCGTAAAGCGGCGGCAGGCCGCGCGCCAACTGGCGTTTGCGCTTGCCCTCCAACTCCTCGGGAGTCTCGTAGCACGGATAGAGGCGGCCCGCCTGGCGCAGGCGATCCGCCGCCGCGGCATAGCGGTCCATGCGCGCGGACTGGCTTTCCGTCCGGTCCCATAGGAGACCCAGCCACCTCAGGTCTTCACGGATGGCCTCGGTGTATTCCTCGCGTGAGCGCTCCGTGTCGGTATCGTCAACGCGCAGGATAAACGAGCCGCCATGACGGCGCGCGAACAGCCAGTTCACCAACGCGACGCGCGCGTTGCCGACATGCATCCGCCCCGTCGGGCTGGGCGCGAAGCGGACGACGACGCTCATGTGCGGTCGGCGAAGCCGTTGACGATGGGATAGCGCCGGTCGCGGCCGAAGGCGCGACGGGTGATCTTCACGCCCGGCGGGGCCTGGCGCCGCTTGTACTCGGCGCGCATCAGCATGGACCAGACGCGTGTCACCACCTCGCGCGGATGACCACGCTCGACCACCGCATCCACCGGCATCTCGCCCTCGACCAGGCAAGACAGAATGTCGTCCAATTGGGCATAAGGCGGCAGCGAGTCCTGGTCGGTCTGGTTGGGCTTCAACTCCGCCGTCGGCGCGCGGGTCAGGACATTTTCCGGAATCACGCGGCCTGCGGGGCCCAGCGCGCCCTCGGGCTTGGCCTGGTTACGCCAGCGCGACAGGGCATAGACCTCCATCTTGTAGACGTCCTTCAGGATCGCGTACCCGCCGCACATATCGCCGTAGAGGGTCGCATAGCCGACCGACATCTCGGACTTGTTGCCCGTCGACAGGACCATCTGTCCGAATTTGTTGGACAACGCCATCAGCGTGATGCCCCGCGCGCGCGCCTGGATATTCTCCTCCGCCGTGTTGGGCGCAAGCCCATCGAACAGCGGTCCCAGCATGGCGCCGAATGCTTCCATGGCGGAGCCGATGGAGACGTTGTCGAGGCGGATGCCGAGGAGCCGCGCGATCTCGGCCGCGTCGTCGAGACTCTCCTTCGATGTATAGGGCGACGGCATCATTACACAACGCACCTGCTGTGGCCCCAAAGCGTCCACGGCCAGCACGGCGGCCAGCGCCGAATCGATACCGCCTGAAAGTCCGATCAGCACGCCAGGAAAATTGTTCTTCCGCACATAGTCACGTAGGCCCAAGACCAGCGCCTGATAGACGCCTTCGTGCCCGTCCGGCGGCGGTTCGCGCCGCGTCTCCGCGCAAGACCAGACGCCGTCCGCGCCGCGCGTCCACTTCGTGACCAGCAGGTCTTCGTGCCACGCCTTCGCCTGGGCGCGCAGGCTGCAATCCGCGCCCAGCACGAAGGACGTGCCGTCGAACACCAACTCGTCCTGGCCGCCGACCTGATTGACGTAAAGCAACGGCAACTTCGATTCCGTCACGCGCGCGACAGCCAAGTTCACGCGCTCGTCGTGCTTGGCCGTCTCATAGGGCGAGCCGTTGACGACGATCAGCATCTCGGCGCCGGATTCCTCTAGGCACTCGCTCACGTCCGGCGTCCACATGTCCTCGCAGACCATGACGCCCAAACGCACGCCGCGGAAACTCATGGGTCCAGGCAACGGACCTGCCGCAAAGACGCGTTTCTCGTCGAAAACGCCATAGTTGGGCAGATCGTGCTTGAGGCGCACGGCGGCGATCTTGCCACCGTCCAGCAGGAAGGCCGCGTTGTGCAGCGCGCCGTTTTCGACCCGTAGCGCGCCGACGATGATGGCCGGCCCTCCGTCCGCCGTGTCGGCGGCCAGCCCGTCAATCGCGGCGGCCGTAGCGGCCTGGAACGACGGGCGCAGCACCAGGTCTTCCGGCGGGTAGCCGCAGACGGTCAGTTCGGTGAAGACGACCAGATCGGCGCCCGCCATCACGGCCTCGGCCCGCTTGGCGCGGATGCGCGCCATATTGCCGGCCAAATCGCCCACGGTCGGATTGACCTGGGCCAGGGCGATGGTGAGCGTATCGGTCATGGCGGGCACTATAGGGCGGGAGGGGCGGAAGGCAATCGGCCGCGCGCTGCTGGCGCCCGCGCGGGCGGGATTCTATAACCGGACCCCATGATCCTCCGCGGCAACCTGCCCCGCCTGATCGAAACCGCCCGCGTGGGCATGCGCGTGCTGGACGTCGGCGGCTGGCACAACCCGTTCGGTCCCGCGACCCATGTGATCGACCTAGGCCGGTACGAAACGCGCCAAAAGCACGATTCCCTGACTCCCGGCGAAGCGGAGCGTTTCACCGAAGCGACCTGGCATATCCAAGATGTCTGCGCGGGCGGCTGGCCCTATCCCGACAAATTCTTCGACTTCGCCGTTTGCTCGCATCTGCTCGAGGATGTGCGCGAGCCGTTGGTGGTCTGCCGCGAGTTAGCCCGCGTGGCCAAGCGCGGCTATATCGAGGTGCCCAGTCGCGCGCGCGAAATCTTCGCCAAGACACGCTTCTTCGGCCTGCGTGCAAGCTTCGGCAATGTGCCCGAAGTCGGTTTCTACCATCACCGCTGGATGGTCGAGATCGAGGCTTCGCATCTGCGCTTCCTGCGCAAGACGCACCAACTCGTCATGAACCGCGATTTCTATCTGACCCGGCGCGATTTGGGCCGGAAGATGCGCGAAGCCGAGAGCGGAATCTGCCTATGGTGGGACGGCAACTTCACCGCCGAGGAAGTATTCGAGGTTTCGGACCACGACCTGCGCGAATTCAAGCGCCAGGCGCTCGCGGCCTTGCGCCGCTGAGCTACTTCTTCGGCCGCAGCAGGAATTCGCGGCCGACCTTCACGCGCGGCTCGCCGTCATAGGCCACGATGTCGGCGGTGGCATAGGTTTCGGTCCAACGCTCGGGCAGGTAGGAGCCGGTGCCGATCACGTCGATGGGCGCGTTGGCCAGCGCCATGACGCGGCACTTTTCCGGCGTAAAGCCGGACGAGGCCACGATCTTGCACTTGCGGAAGCCTTCCTTGTCCAAGCTTTCGCGCATGTGCCAAACGGCGGCGGCGGAGACGCCGGTGCCGACCAGATAGCGCAACTCGGTCTCCGTCCGGTAGCCGCGCACGGCCTCCGGCACGTAACGCTCCAGTACCGCATAGGCCGCGGGCGGGTCGAGCCCTTCGACGTAGCGGCCGCCGGGCGTGTCGATGCGGACACCGAGCTTGCCCGCTTCGACGAGGTCCGGGAACCGGCGGCAGACGTCGAGCGCGTCGGACACTTCGCGGCCGAAATAGTCGACCAGCACGGTCAGAGGCTCGTCCGGGAAGGTCTCCCGGAACATCTCGGCCGCGCGCACGGTCGAGCCGGCATAGCCAACCAGCGCATGCGGCATGGTGCCAAGGCCCTTCTTCTGACCGAAGTAATGGGCGGTGGCGTCAGTCGCGTTGCCGACAAAACCGATGGCGCCGACCTTGCGCTTGGCGGCTTCCGAGCCAACCGAGGCCGCATAAGCCATGATATTGGCCATCTCGGTGCCCGCGCAGTGGCGCGCATCCATGGCCAGGAACGCGACCTTGGGCAGGTCGACACACATGGAATAGGCGTTGTAGGACGCGACGCAAGCGGGGCCGAGCTTCTGAAGGTAAAGCGTCTCCAGATCGACCAGATGCGAGAACGGTCCGGTCAGATACAGCATGGGCTCGCCCGCGCCGACCCACTCGCCTTCCTGGTAGTTCAATTCGATCTTGAACGAGACGCCGCGCGACTCCGCGATGCCTTTCAACCAGTCGACCATCAGGCGCGGCGTGCACAGCACGGGGCGGCGCATGAACAGCGCGTAGGTCACCGCCTTGTCGCCATAGCGGCGGACCGTGGCCTTGCTCTTGTTGAAATAGGCGTCCGTCCAACGCGTGACGTCGTCGGCACCAGGCATGGGCGCGCCTATCGGATAGCTGGATGGACCTGCGGTGGGCGACTCAGGACGCGGCGGCGACGCGGCGTCGATCGAGTTCGTTCCGCTCGTGCTTGAGGGCTTCGGCGACAAGGAACGCGAGCTCCAAGGATTGCGAGGCGTTCAAACGCGGATCGCAGTGCGTATGATAACGGTCGGACAGCTTCTCTTCCGTGATGGCCTGGGCGCCGCCGATACATTCGGTGACGTCCTGACCCGTCAGCTCCAGATGGATGCCGCCAGCATAGGTGCCCTCGGCCTGATGCACGGCGAAGAAGCCGCGCACTTCGGCCAAGACGCGATCGAACGGACGGGTCTTGTAGCCGGTCGAAGACTTGATCGTGTTGCCGTGCATGGGGTCACAAGACCACACGACCGAACGGCCCTCACGGTGGACGGCGCGGATGAGCGGCGCCAGTTTGCTATCGATCTTGTCCGAACCCATACGCGCAATCAGCGTCAGGCGTCCCGGCTCGTTCTCCGGGTTCAGAACGTCGATCAGCTTGAGCAAACCATCCGGCTCCATCGACGGGCCGCATTTGAGGCCGATCGGGTTCTTCACGCCGCGCAGAAACTCGACATGCGCACCGTCGATCTGGCGCGTGCGGTCACCGATCCACAGCATATGGGCCGAGACGTCGTACCAATCGCCAGTCGTCGAATCGACGCGCGTCAGCGCTTCCTCGTAAGGCAGCAGCAGCGCCTCGTGCGAGGTGAAGAAATCCGTCTCGCGGATCTGCGGCGTCGTCTCCGACGTGAGCCCGCAGGCTTCCATGAAGTTGAGCGTCTCGGTCAGGCGGGCCGCCATCTCCTGGTAACGCGCGCCCTGGGGGCTGCGGGAGACGAAGCCCATGTTCCAGCGATGCACCTGGTGCAGGTCGGCATAGCCGCCCTGGGCGAAGGCGCGCAGGAGATTGAGCGTGGCCGCCGCCTGGCTGTAGGCCAGCATCAGCCGCTCCGGGTCGGGCTTACGCGACTCGGGCGTGAAATCCAGGTTGTTGACGATGTCGCCGCGATAGGCCGGCAGCTCGACATCGCCGACCTTCTCAGTGGGCGCCGAGCGCGGCTTGGCAAACTGACCGGCTAGGCGGCCGACCTTCACCACCGGGCATGCGGCGCCATAGGTCAGCACCACGGCCATCTGCAGCAGGACGCGGAAAGTATCGCGGATGTTGTCGGGGTGGAATTCAGCGAAGCTTTCCGCACAGTCGCCGCCCTGAAGCAGAAAAGCCTTCCCGTCAGCCACCTTGGCCAACGCCGACTTCAGCCGCCGCGCCTCGCCCGCGAACACCAAAGGGGGAACGCGCCGAAGGCGCTGTTCCATCGCCTTCAACGCGGCCGGGTCCGGATAGACCGGCGCTTGCTGCACAGGCTTTGCCCGCCAGCTATCGAGTTGCCACTTCTGGGCCAAAATCAGGCTCCTTCGCCTAGCGCCCCAGGGCTCGGGGACCGTGGGACGGTCGGGATAATAGGCGGAATTGGGGATTTTTCCAGGGGGCGGTCCGGCAGGGAAACTACGTAACCCGCGTCGGCGGCTCCCCCTCCCCTCTTACCGCCCGTCGTTGGAGAAAGGGCCGAAAATACCTCTACTCCGCCGCCTTGGGGACCGGGTCGGGCATCTTGTCGCGCAGGGTCACGAACTCCTCGGCCGCCGTCGGGTGAATGCCGATCGTTCGGTCGAAATCGGCCTTGGTGGCACCCATCTTCACCGCGATCGCCATGCCCTGGATGATCTCGGCCGCATCCTCACCCACCATGTGGCAGCCCAAGACGCGGCCCGAGGCGGCATCGACCACCATTTTCATCATGGTGCGCTCGTCTCGGCCGGAGAGCGTGTGCTTCAACGGCTTGAAAGACGTGCGGTAGATGTCGACGCGACCGACGCGCTTGCGCGCCTCTTCCTCGGTCAAGCCGACAACGGAGACGGTCGGCTGGCTGAACACGGCGGCCGCTACATCCGCATGATCCACCTTGGTCGGATTGTTATTGAACAGTGTCTCTGCCATGCACATGGCCTCGTGCAACGCTACGGGCGTGAGCGCAATGCGGTCGGTCACATCGCCGATGGCATAGATGCTTTCGACGCTGCTGCGAGAATATTCGTCGACCACGACCTCGCCGTTCTTGCCCAGCTTCACACCGGCTTTTTCAAGACCCAGCCCCTTCGTATTGGGCTCACGTCCCGTCGCGAACATGACGATATCCGCCTCTATGGTGTCGTTTGCCGTCGTATGGGCGAGCATTCCGCTTCCCTTGCGCTCCAACTTGGTCAGGTTCACGCCCGCCCGAACGGCAATGCCTTTCTTGGCGATCTCGGCCGCGACATGCTTGCGCACATCCTCGTCGAAGCCGCGCAGCGGCAGAGTCTGGCGATAGACGAGCGTCGTTTCGACACCGAGGCCGGCGAAAATGCCGGCGAACTCCAGCGCGATGTAGCCGCCGCCGAGGATGACGATGCGCTTGGGCAGCTTCGGCAAGTCGAATGCATCATCGGAGACGATACCGAGTTCCGCGCCCGGAATCTCCGGACGGTGCGGATGCCCGCCGGTGGCGACCAGGATGGTGCGGGCAGTGTAGGCCTTGCCGCTCACCTTCACCTCATGCGGCCCTTCGACCGTGACGCGCCCATCGATGCGCGCGACGCCGGAGCCGTCCAGCAGCTTGGCGTAGATGCCGTTGAGCCGCGTGATCTCTTTCTCCTTGGCCGCGACCAGGCGCGACCAGTCGAATTTCGGCGCGGCCTTGTCCCAACCGAAACCGACCGCGTCCTCGAAATCCTCGTGGAAGTGCGAGGCATAGGCGTAGAGCTTCTTGGGGATGCAGCCGCGGTTGACGCAGGTGCCGCCCAGCCGATCGTCGTCGGCCACGGCCACCTTGGCGCCATAGCGCGCGGCCCAGCGCGAGGCACGCACGCCGCCCGAACCGGCGCCGATCACGAACAGATCAAAGTCGTATGTGGCCATGGCTGAACCCCAGAGACGAAGCGGGCGCGGGTTTGATCCCGCGCCCGCGTGATAGGCGATATAGGCTCGAAAACGGCCGGGTCTAGACGCCGCCCATACAGACGTATTTGACCTCGAGGAAGTCGTCGATGCCGTACTTGGAGCCCTCGCGGCCCAGGCCCGATTCCTTCATGCCGCCGAAGGGCGCCACCTCGGTCGAGATGATGCC
>CADEGL010000035.1:17181-37918 GCA_902826885.1 uncultured Alphaproteobacteria bacterium
CAGGTCTGGCCCATGTTGCGGAACTTGGACTGCATGGCGCCTTCGATGGCCGCGTCCATGTCGGCATCGTCGAAGACGATGAACGGCGCATGGCCGCCCAACTCCATCGACATCTTCTTCACCGTGCCCGCGCACTGCTCGATCAGCTTCTTGCCGATCTCGGTCGACCCCGTGAAGGTGATCTTGCGGACGATCGGGTTGGAGGTCAGCTCGGCGCCGATCTCCTTAGCGGAGCCCGTCACCACGTTGAACACGCCCTTCGGGATGCCGGCGCGCTCGGCCAACTCGGCCAACGCCAGCGCCGAGTACGGAGTTTCGGACGCGGGCTTGCAGACGACCACGCAGCCGGCGGCCAAGGCCGGACCACACTTGCGGGTGATCATGGCGTTGGGGAAATTCCACGGCGTGATGGCGCCGACGACGCCCACCGGCTCCTTGGTCACCACGATGCGGCGGCCGGGCAGCGGCTGCGGAATGACGTCGCCATACACGCGCTTGCCTTCCTCGGCGAACCATTCGATGAACGAGGCGCCATAAATGATCTCGCCGCGCGATTCGGTCAGGGGCTTGCCCTGTTCCGCGGTCATGATCTTCGCCAGATCCTCCTTGTGCTGGATCATCAGCTCGAACCATTTACGCAGGATCGTGGCGCGCTCTTTCGCGGTCTTGGCGCGCCAGGCGGGATAGGCGGCGTTCGCGGCCTCGACGGCGCGGCGCGTTTCCGCGGTGCCGGCGCGCGGCACGGTACCGATGGCAACGCTGTCGACCGGATTGGTGACCTTGATGGTCTGGCCGTTATCGGCATCGACCCAGGCGCCGTCGATGTAGCACTTCTGGCGCAACAGTTTCGGATCGTCGAGTTTCATGACCGGTCTCCTCGGGAAATGATTAAGAAATCATAGTGTCGCGCCCGGCGGGTGTTAACCCGCCGGGTCTACGAACGATTACAAAGGCTTAGCCTTCGGCGTCGCGCGCCGCGGCCATGGCGCCCATGCTGTCGAAGATCCAATCCGGCTTGGCGGTGGGATCGGGCGGCGGCGTGGCGCCGGAACCGGCCTTGTCGTGGCGCCGGTTGATCCAGGCCGTCTTCAGCCCATAGGCGCGGCCGGGAACGATGTCGTGGAAGACGCTCTGGGCCGTGTGGAGGATTTGCGCCTTCGGCACACCCAGCTTGGCGACCGCCTTCTCGACTGCTTCGAAGTTGCGCCGGTCGGGCTTATAGGAGCCCACATCCTCCGCCGTTACCACCGCATCAAAGATATCGCCCAGCCTCTTATTGGAATGGGCGAAGGACGCGCGGTCGACGTTGGAAAGAATGATTAGCTTGTAGTGTTTCTTGAGCGACTTCAGCGCCTCGACCGAATCCGGGAACGCGGGCCAATGCTGGATCGAATCGCCGAACTCGGTGGCCATCGCCGCATCGGGCTGCTTGCCGTAATGCTTGGCCACTTCGCCATGCACCTTAGCCAACACCTTGCGGTAGTTGAGCCCGGGCTCCTTGCCCTCTACGCCGGTCTCGATGCCGCCGAAGACGGAGAGAACCTGCTCACGCCCATCCTTCACGCCGGCCTTCTCCACCCAGGGGCGGATCGCGTTCCACAGGCCGGTTTCCCAATCGATCAGCGTACCGTAGCAGTCGAAAGTCAGGGCCTTGAAGTCGGACAGCTTCATGGGAAGGGCTCCGTGTTGGCGTGAAGAAAGGGGGGCGCTATTCGACCGTGACGCTTTTCGCCAGGTTGCGGGGCTGATCGACGTCGGTGCCCTTGAGCACGGCGACGTGATAGGCCAAGAGCTGAACCGGAATCGCGTAGAGGATGGGTGCCACGAACGGGTCGACGGCAGGCAACTCGACGGCGTGCTCGACCTTGGTGCCGATATTGCGCACACCCTCCGCGTCGGAGAGCAAGATCACGCGGCCACCGCGCGCCACCACTTCCTGCACGTTGGAGGCGGTTTTCTCGTAAAGCGGTCCGCTGGGCGCCGCCACCACCACGGGCACGTCCTCGTCGATCAGCGCGATCGGCCCGTGCTTCATCTCGCCGGCGGCATAGCCTTCGGCATGGATGTATGAGATTTCCTTAAGCTTGAGCGCGCCTTCCAAGGCCAACGGGAACAAGTTGCCTCGCGCCAGATATAGCACGTCCCGTGCTTGCATGACGAATTCGGCGATCTTCTGGATAGCCTCGTCGTTGTTCAGGATCTCGGCCGCACGCGAAGGCACCTCGGTCAGTGCCGTGTAGAGCTGGATCTCGCGCGCATGATCAATGGCGCCGCGCGCCTTGGCGGTCGCGATGGCAAAAGCGGCCAAGACCGTCAGCTGCGTGGTGAAGGCCTTGGTGGACGCGACACCGATTTCGGGACCGGCCAGGGTCTGCAATACCACGTCGGACTCGCGCGCGATGGCGCTCTCCGGCACGTTGACGACGCCGATGATGCGCTGGCCCTGACTCTTCGCGTAACGGAGCGCCGCCAGCGTGTCGATCGTCTCGCCGGATTGGGAGACGAACAAAGCCGCGCCACCTTCCGGCACAGGCGCCTCGCGGTAGCGGAACTCGGAGGCGATGTCGGCTTCGACCGGCAAACGTGCGATCTGTTCCAGCCAGTACTTGCCCACCATGCCGGCGAAGAAGGCCGTGCCGCAAGCCGAGACTGTGATTCGCGGCACCTTAGCCAGATCGAAGGGCAGGTTGGGCAGCTTGATCGTTCGCTCGACCGGATTGAGGAACGCCTGGAGCGTGTCGCCGATGACGGCGGGCTGCTCGAAGATTTCCTTCTGCATGTAGTGACGGTACTGGCCTTTGCCGACCATGGCGCCGGAAAGCGCGGTCAGTTTCACCTCGCGCTGCACCAGCTTGTCTTCGGCGTCATGGACCCGGGCGCCGGTCGGCGTCAGCTCGACCCAGTCGCCTTCTTCCATATAGCTGATGCGCTGGGTCAACGGCGCGAGCGCAAGGGCGTCCGAGCCCAGGTACATCTCGCCTTCGCCATAGCCGATCGCCAGCGGACTGCCGCGCCGCGCGCCGACCATGAGGTTGTTGTTGCCCGAGAAGATGATGGCGAGCGCGAAGGCGCCCTGCAGACGCTTCAGCGCCGCCGCGACCGCGGCCTGCGGCGTCGTTTCGGTTTTGAGCAGCTGGGTGATCAGATGCGCGATGGCCTCGGTGTCCGTATCACTGGTGAATGTACAGCCCGCCGCAATCAGCTCCCGGCGCAGTTCCTGAAAATTCTCGATGATGCCGTTATGGACGACGGCCACCTTGTCGGTGGAGATCGGGTGCGCGTTACGCTCGGCGGGAATACCGTGCGTCGCCCAGCGCGTGTGGCCGATGCCCGTGGTGCCCGGCAAGGGATCTTTCTCGAGGAGCGCGGCCAGGTTCTTCAGCTTGCCCTCGGCGCGGCGGCGCTCGATATGGCCGTTGACCAGCGTGGCCACGCCCGCCGAATCGTAGCCGCGATACTCCAGCCGCTTCAGCCCGTCCACAAGCAACGGCGCGGCCTGTCCCTTACCGATGATGCCGATGATTCCGCACATGCGTTTCTAGCTCCTTTTTTTCCGCGCGGCCTTCTCGGCCTTCTTGCGTTCCCGATATGGTTTGGCCCAGCCCGGCACCACGCGCATCTCGCCGCGCGCGGCCGCCAACGCATCCGCCGGCACGTCTTCGGTGATCACGCTGCCCGCGCCAATGATGGCACCGTCACCGATCTTGACCGGCGCCACCAGCGCGGAGTTAGAGCCGATGAAAGCGCCGGCACCGATATCGGTGAGCGATTTCAGAAATCCGTCGTAGTTGCAGGTAATGGTGCCCGCGCCCACGTTGGCGCCTGCTCCCACCCGCGCATCGCCCAGATAGGTGAGGTGGTTGGCCTTGGCTCCGCTCTCGACGAGCGTGGCCTTTACCTCGACAAAGTTGCCGATGTGGACATCATTCTGCAGCACGGCGCCCGGCCGGAGCCGCGCGAATGGCCCCACGATTGCGCCCCTGCCGATCTTGGCGCCTTCGATGTGGCAGAAGGCGCGGATCTCGACCCCGTCAGCCACCGTCACACCCGGACCGAACACCACGTTGGGACCAATGGTCACATCCTGGCCCAGTTCGGTGTCGACCGAGAAGAAGACCGAGGACGGATCGATCAGCGTCGCGCCGTTATCCATGGCGCGATGGCGCAGTCTCGTTTGAATCACCGCTTCCGCCACCGCCTGCTCGCCACGTGAATTGACGCCCAGCAGTTCTTCTTCCGGGGCGCGTACGACGGCGCAGGGCAGGCCCTTTCCACGCGCCAGCGCGACCACGTCGGTCAGGTAATACTCGCCCTTGGAATTGTCGTTGCGCACCTTGGAGAGAAGATCGAAGAGCAGTCGCGCATCCGCGGCCATGACGCCCGAGTTGCACAGACGGATGGCGCGCTGCTGCGGCGTGGCGTCCTTATATTCCACGATGGCGTCGAGCCCGCCTTGAGAATCGAGTACCAACCGCCCATAGGCGGCGGGATCGACGGGCTCGAAGCCCAGCACCACGACCGCGGCGCCGTCGCTGCGCGCCTGCATCACGCGGCCCAGGGTCTCCGGGGTCAGAAGTGGCGTATCGCCGTACAGAACCAGCACATCGCCCGCGAATCCCGCGAGCGCGTCCTTAGCGCAGAGGACCGCATGGCCCGTGCCCAGCCGGTCCCGCTGCACGGCGGACGAGACAGGCGCCACGGCCTCGGCCACGCTATCCATCTCGGGCCCGATCACGATAACCGCACGATCAAGCTTCGCGGCATCCACCGCGGCCAGTAGGTGCTTGATCATGGGGCGCCCAGCCAACGGGTGCATGACCTTGGGCAGGGCCGATTTCATGCGCGTACCCTTGCCGGCAGCCAGGATCACAGCGGCGGTTTTGCGTTGTGCCATCGATCAGCTTTGCCTAGAACCGAGACCTAATCCGTTGAATCATGGTGGAAATTGCCACGGCCCTCCCGCCCAGGCCAGTCACATATTGTTACGGATGTTTGCATGCCCCGCGCCACGACGCCAACGCCTCCCGCCCTTGTCTTCGACCTGGACGGCACACTGGTGGACAGCGCGCCCGATATCGGCGCGGCAATCAATACGCTGTTGCGCGAGGAAGGACGGCCCGCACTCGCCCCTGCTTCCGTCATCTCTTTCGTCGGGGACGGCGCGGCCCAGTTGGTCCAACGCGCCTTCGCGGCCTCGGGCACGGTGTTGGAGGGCATGGCGCTCGATGCCCTCCTTGCCCGCTTTATGGCCCACTATCATGCTGCGCCCGCTGTCCTCACGAAGCCCTATGACGGTGTCGCCTCGGTACTGGCCGAGCTCCAGCAAGCCGGCCACAAGCTGGGCGTCTGTACCAACAAGCCGGATGCATTGATCGCCGCTGTGCTGGAAGGCACCAATCTCGCGCGCTATTTCGACGCGGCGGTGGGGCCGAACAAAGTCCCGCGCCGCAAGCCTGACCCCGCCCATCTGCGTGCGACGCTGGATGCCATGGGCGTCGCCTCCGGCGCGCCCGCGGTGATGGTCGGCGACAGTATCAATGACGTGCGCTCGGCACGGGGCATGGGCCTGCCCTGCATCTGCGTGACCTACGGCTATATTCATGGACGGATCGAGGATTGGGGCGCCGATGCGCTGATCGACCGATTCACCGACCTGCCGGCTGCGCTTTCGCGCCTGGCCGGGCCGATTTCTTGACAGGGCCTGGAAGCGTCCGCATTAATGCGCCCTCCCATCGAGACCGGGCGCGTAGCTCAGCGGTAGAGCACTCGTTTCACATGCGAGGGGTCGCTGGTTCAATCCCAGCCGCGCCCACCATCTTCTTGGTCATTGTCGCGGGAGTAGAGCCATGGATATCAAACGCGCAAAAGGCAATGCAGCCGGCCGCAGCATCGGCAGCGCCTTTAAGGATTTGGTGACGGCCGTGGCGGTCGATCCCACGTCGGCTCCGACCGTGGCCGAGCAGACCCGCAACACGCTGGCGAAGCTGGACAAGGTCCTGGCCGAACTCGGCTCCGACAAGACCCGCCTTATCCAGGCCACCGTCTATCTGACGGACATCAAGAAGAAGGACGAGATGGAAGGCGAGTGGGTCAAATGGATCGGCAGTAACTCCGACCATTGGCCGCAGCGCGCCTGCATCCAGGTCGGCCTCGCAGGCAAGGATCAGGTCGAGATCGTTCTCGTCGCGGCGAAGAAGTAACGCCGAGCACGGCCTTACCTTACGTCCCGCAGAAGGTGCGATAATTGTCTTCGGGATTGGGCGCGGTATAGGCAGCGAGGCCCGGGCGCTCCGCATAAGGCCGCGCCAACACATCGAGCAACGCGTGAAACGGCGCCATGTCGCCCTGCCCCGCGGCGACGAGCGCAGCTTCGACCTGGTGGTTGCGCGGGATATAGGCCGGGTTTGCGGCCTCCATAACCGGACGTGCGGTGTTTAGATCACCCCGGCGCGCGCGCCAGAGCTCCCGCCAATTTAGGAACGCTTCGTCAGCATAGATTTCGTCACCGTCCCGGTCGGTGGTCAGCACCCGAAATGTGTTGGTGTAATCGGCCCGCCGGCGCTCCATCCAGGACAGCAAGCCCTCGATCAACGCAGTGTCGCCCGCGTCTTCACCGGAAAGACCGAGCTTCCGGCGCATCATGGCGGTCCAGTGCGCGATATAGAGCGCGCCGAACGCCTCCAACCTGTCTTCCGCCAGAGCGACAGCCTTTTCCTGATCGGGATGGATCAGCGGCAACAGAGCCTCGGCTAGGCGTGTCAGATTCCAGCGCGCAATGCCGGGCTGATTTCCGAACGCATAGCGTCTACCCTGATCAATCGAACTGAACGTCGTCGCCGGATCGTATGCGTCCATAAAAGCGCAAGGACCGTAATCGATGGTCTCGCCCGAGATCGTCATATTGTCGGTATTCATGACGCCGTGGATAAAGCCGACGCGCATCCAATGAACGATCAGATCGGCCTGGCGCTCCATCACGGCCCACAACAGCGCGGCAGCCGGCGTCTCACTGTTCTTCAAATCCGGGTAGTGCCGGTCAATAGCGTAGGAAACCAACGTGGCGAGCGCGTCCATGTCCCGGCGCGCGGATGCGAATTCGAACGTGCCTACACGCAAATGACTGCCGGCGACACGGGTCAAGACCGCGCCCGTCAGATTCTCCTCGCGAAAAACTTTTTCGCCCGTCGTCACCACGGCCAGACTGCGCGATGTCGGGATGCCGAGCGCATGCATGGCTTCGCTGATGACGTATTCACGCAACATCGGCCCAAGCGCAGCGCGCCCGTCACCCCGGCGCGAGAAAGGCGTAGGACCCGAGCCCTTGAGCTGGATATCCACCCGATGGCCGCTGGGCGCGACATGCTCGCCCAGGACGATCGCGCGCCCATCGCCCAACATGGTGAAATGGCCGAATTGATGTCCAGCATAGGCTTGCGCCAGTGGCGCGGCCTTGTCCGGCACCCTATTGCCCGCGAACAGCGCAGCCAGCTCCACGTCGTTCGCGCCGTCAGGTCCGAGCGCGAGCTCGTCGGCAAGCTTGCGGTTGAAAATCACTAGCTGCGGCTTGGCCACCGGTGTCGGCCCGAGGCGAGCGTAGAACGCCTCCGGCAGACGCGAATAGCTATTGTCGAAGCGCCAATTGAGCCCGGCCATCAGCAGCCTTTCGACGAAAGCATGGCGGCCGACCTCAGGCCGTGGCGCCCATGCGCGTTTGATCAACGAAGCGCTCGGTGGCGTCATCGATGGCGCGACCCTTGCGGCCACGCGGCTCGTGGACGTAGAGCGTCTGCTTGTCGGTCTTGCCGTCCCGGGCATGCTCCATCGACATCTTGTATTTCACCGGGCGGGCGTGGTCAGCCATCTGCAGCGCCGGATTGTAGACGCTGTTGAACTTCCACAGCATCTTCACGAAGTTGGTCTGCCCGCGCAGCAGCAGCTTGGCCGCGATGGCGGCCGTGCTCTTGGCCGCGGCCCAACCCAGATGCTTCATGTTCAGGACCTGCTGGGTCTTCACCAGCTCGGCATAAAACTCGTGCAGCGGCAACTTGGTCGGCAGCACCACATGCTGGATGTCAAACAGGCGGTAATCCTGCGTCGTGCGCCGGCGGCCTTCCGTGTGCCAACTCTCGGTGCCCGGATAGGGCGTGTTGATGCTGATGTTCACGATCTCGGGGATCTCCATGCACCACTCGCGCACGACCCGGAATCGCTCCTTGTCCCAATCCGGATCGGCAATGAGGTTGATGGCGACCTGGATGCCCAGTTTGCGTGCCGTCTCCAGCGCCTCGAAATTCTGATTGAGGGTGACGCGCTTGCGATATCGCTTCAGCCCTTCCTCGTCGATGGCCTCGAGGCCCAAGAACATGTAGGCGACACCCAGTTCTTTCCAGAACTTGAAGACGTCGAGATTTCGCATCAGCACGTCGCCGCGAGTCTCAAGGTAATACTGCTTTTTGATGCCCTTGCGCGCGATGGCTTCGCCGATGGCCATGCCGTGTTTGGACTGAATGAAGGAGACGTCATCGACGATGAAGACGCCGGGCTCCTTGATACGCGCCATGTCCTCGACCGCGCGTTCGGGACTGACCGTCCGGTAGCTACGGCCATAAAAGGTCCAAGCGCTGCAGAACGAGCAATCCCACGGGCAGCCGCGCGAGAACTCGATCGAGGCCGCGGGGTCGAGAACGCCGATGAAGTATTTCTTTCGGTGGCGTAGAAGATCGCGCGCCGGCATGAGGTCGTCGAGATTCTCGACGAAAATGGGTTTCGGCCCCTCGCCTTCGTTGGTCACGACGCCGGGCACTTCCAGGATCGCGCCGCGATCCTCCCGCACGACCTGAAGCAGCTTGGCCACGACCGCCTCGCCCTCGCCCTTGAGGACGCAGTCGATGGCGCCTTCGCCGTGCATCAGCATGTCGGATGCCACGAAAGACGCGCTATGCCCGCCGACGAAGATAAAGGCGCGCGGCACGCGCGCGCGCACGTCCTTGGCCAGATCGATCACCTCGGGCACGTTCGCGAGGTAGTTGCACGAAAAACAGACAGCATCGGGCTGCCAGGAATCGACCAGCTTCTCGAGGGCGTGCGGCGATTCGGTTTGCAGGTCGATGATGCGCATGTCGTGGCCGGCGCGGCGCAATTCCTCCGCCACCAGCTCCAATCCGAGCGGTTCCAGGCGGAGATAGATTTTGGTGTACATCAACGGGCCCGGATGGACCGCCAAAACCTTCATCGCAAACCTCGCATTCGCGCGCCGCAAGCGGCGCCTATCAACGAGCGGAATCGCCCATACACCACCCCACTCGCCGTCAGCCCCGTTTTCATTAAACCGGACTTGGGGTTAAGGAACAAATCCAAACCATCATTGAGGCGGATTCGAGGCGCGGTGTTCCTCGCGGTCGGGTAATCCATAACGGGCTAGGTGCCGTAATGTTCCTGAACACCGAAGCCGAGGCGACAGTGGCGAACGAAATCCGGGTCATGGTGCTTTGCGTGGGCATTCTGGCCGCTTGCTCGACAGTAAAGCCACATGCGACGCAAGGTTATCGAGCCGGCTACATCGCGGGCTGCAGTTCCGGTCAGGTTTATGCGGGTAAGTCGGGGCCCGAGGCGCCACGCGACAACGCACGTTACGGCACGGATGCCGACTACACCCAGGGTTGGAACGAGGGTCAGCAGGAATGCTACACGCAGGCCATGGCCTCGCCACGCAACTGGGGCGGCACCGGCGGGCGCTGAGCTAGGCCACCGCCTCGCGCAGCTTGTAGCGTTGCAACTTGCCCGTCGCCGTGCGCGGCACGGCGTCGACCACGCGGATATCGCGCGGCACCTTGTGGGACATCAACCGTTCCGGCAATACTGCCCGCAATGCTTCCAACGCCCCGTCGGCGCCAGACGCCAGCACGACATAGAGGATCGTGCGCGTGAGGCCGTTCGCGTCCGGACGCCCCACCAGCGCGGCGTCCCGCACCCCGGCGACCGACAGCGCGACCTCCTCCACCTCCGCCGGGCTGACCCATTGGCCGGCCACCTTGAGCAGATCGTCCGCGCGCCCTTCGTGGTGCCAGAACCCATCCGCGTCGACGCGGTAGAGATCGCCAGTCGCGAACCAGCCATCGCGGAAGGCGCGCGCGGACGCCTCCGGTTGGTTCCAGTAGCGCGCGGCGCAGGATTCCATCCGCGCCCACAGGATGCCGGGCTCGCCCGGCACAACGGGATTTCCATCCGCGTCGGCCAACTTCACCTCGGCGCCAGGCGCGGGCACGCCCGACGCGCCGGGGCGGATGCGGCCGGCCCTATTGGTCAGCAGCATGTAGATCGTTTCCGATGCACCCATGCCATCCAAAATCGAGACGCCGGTGCGGGCCAGCCATTGCTCGTGAAGCGCGGGCGATAGGCGTTCGCCAGCCGAGACATAGTGGCGCACGCGCCGGAACGCCATGCCTTCGGTGACCCCCGCCGCGAGCAAACCGCGATAGAGCGTCGGCACCGAGAACATGATCGTGGGTCGGTGCCGTGCCATTGCCGCGGCAACCGTGGTGGGATCGGACGGCGCGTCGTTCAGCGCGGCAGTCGCCGATAAGCGCAGCGTGCCGAACAAAATGGTGCCCAGCGCATATGCGAAGAACAGCTTGGACGTCGCGTAGAGAATGTCGCCTGGAGCCACGCCCAGAATCTCACGCGGATAGAGATCAGCCGCGGCAACGTCGCGATGCCGATGAACGGCGGCCTTGAGACGTCCCGTGGTGCCCGAGGTATAGACCCAGAACGCCATATCGTCAGCCGTTGTGGGCGCCGAATCATGGCGTGCCGGCTGCGAGGCCATCGCGGCTTCGAAGGGCGCATTCCGCGCCCCCGCCAAGACGATCCGCACCGCGCCGCCAAGGACGGCGAGCGCAGCCTCGGCCACCGCGCGGCTGTCCTGATCGCACAGCACAAGACGCGCGCCGCTGTCGTTCACGACATGGGCCAAGTCCTCCGGCGTCAGGCGCGGGTTCAGGGCCACCGCAACCGCGCCCATCTTCATCGCACCCAGATAGGCACAGACCAGGATCGGTGCGTCCTTCAACAGCAGCAGCACCCGCTCGCCCGCATGCAAACCAAACAAGGCCAGGGCATGGGCGGCGCGGGCCGTCTCCACCTCCAGGACGCCGTAGGTCAGCGTCTGGTCGCGCCACAGGAAGGCCGGCCGGCCGGCGCGATCGGCAGGAGACGCCAGAAGGAAGTCCGTCGCGTTCATCGTGCCACCTAGCACCGTAAGGGCGCACCGGACAAGGCTTGCGCGCCCCGTGGCGGGCGGTCATGGTTTCCGCCGCCGTGCGAGGGCACGGCGGTCTTCATTTTTCGGGGAGGGAGAGCGGCATGAAGCTCGTGACGTTCAAAGCCGGCGGCAAGATGTCCTACGGCGCAATCGTGGATGGCGGCATCGTGGACTTGAATAGGCGCCTGCCCCACCCCTCGCTCAAAGCCGTGCTGGCCAAGGGCGCCATGGATCAGGCGCGCGCGGCGGTCGAGAACTCCAAGCCAGACGTGAAGCTGGAGGACATCACCTACCTGCCGCCGATCCCCGATCCGGACAAGATTATCTGCATCGGCCTCAACTACGACGAGCACCGTAAGGAAACCGGGCGCGACAAGACCTCGCATCCCACCCTATTCACCCGCTTCGCGGACACCCAGATCGGCCATGGCCAAGCCATCGTGAAGCCCAAGGTTTCGGACCAGTTGGACTACGAGGGCGAACTGGCCGTCATCATTGGCAAGGCCGGACGCCACATCAGCCGCGAGAAGGCGCTGGAGCATGTCGCCGGCTATTCCTGCTATCACGACGGCAGCGTGCGCGATTGGCAATATCAGACGACCCAGTTCGTGCCCGGAAAGAATTTCCCTGCAACTGGCGGCTTCGGCCCCTGGATGGTGACGGCCGACGAGATTCCCGACCCTCAGAAGCTCACCCTCTGCACGCGCCTCAACGGCAAGGAAGTTCAGCGGTCAGGCACGGACGTGATGATTTTTCCGATCCGTGAGCTGATTGCCTACATCTCGACCTTCACGGAACTGCGGCCGGGCGACGTGATCCCCACCGGTACCCCGTCCGGCGTCGGCTCCAAGCGCAATCCGCCCTTGTTCATGAAGCCGGGCGATGTGGCCGAGGTAGAGATCTCGGGCGTCGGCACCCTCAAGAATCCGATCATCAGCGAATAGGCGGAGCTAGCGATGATTCCTTTTCCCAAATCCGAGTTCGACGCCCGCATCGCCAAGGTCAAGGCGGCCATGCAGAAAGCCGGCGTCGATGTGCTGCTGTCGACCGACACAGCCAACATCAACTACCTGACCGGCTATGACGGCTGGTCGTTTTACACGCCGCAGGCCGTGATCCTGGCCCTAGACGCGCCAGAACCGATCTGGACCGGCCGCTTCATGGATTCCAAGGGCTGTGAGTTCACCACCTACCTGAAGCCCGAGAACGTGCGCGGCTATCCGGACATCTATGTCCAGACGCCCGAGCGCCACGCCTCCAGCTACATGGCCGAAATCCTGAAGGAAAAGGGCTGGGACAAGAAGCGCATCGGGCTCGAGATGGATTCGTTCTATTTCACCCCGCGCGCCTACGAGGCGTTCAAGGCCTCCCTGCCCAACGCCACCTGGGTCAACGCCGACCTTCTGGTGGCCTGGGTGCGCATCGTGAAGTCGCCCTCCGAAATCAAGTACATGGAGCAGGCGGCCAAGATTTGCGAAAAGATCACCCGCGTGGCGTACGAGGTGGTGGCGCCAGGCGTGCGCGAGTGCGACGCGGTGGCCAAAATTTCCGAGGCGCAGATCAGCGGCACCAAGGAATTCGGCGGCGACTATTCAGCCTTCGTGCCGCTGGTCATGCCCGAGCCCAAGAGCGCCGCGCCGCATCTGACCTGGACGGACGAACCGTTCGAGAACAACCGCGGCATCTGCCTCGAGCTTTCCGCCGCGCGCTTCCACTACCACAGCGTGCTGGCCCGCACGATGTATCTGGGCAAGCCGAAGGACGAACTGACCAAGCTGGCGGATGTATGCAACGACGCCATTCTCAAGACGTTGGACGAGATCAAACCCGGTCTCACCTGCGGCGAGGTCCACGCCGTATGGAACAAGCTGATTTCGAAGCACGGCTACAGCAAGGAATCGCGCATCGGCTATTCACTGGGCGTTAATTATCCACCCGATTGGGGCGAACACACGGCCAGCCTGCGGCCCGGCGACAAGACTATCCTCCAGCCCAACATGACCTTCCATATGATCACGGGCATGTGGATGACCGGCTGGGGCTATGAGGTCAGCGAAACCTTCCGGATCACCGAAACGGGCGCGAAGCCTTTGGCCAACATGCCGAAGGATCTACACGTCAAAACCTGAGGAAAGCCGTTCGCGGCGCCTTGCCTATTTGGGCGACGGCGCCGCACCGCCTTCCCAGGCCATGCGCTTGCGGTAGATCGTTGACGCGCTGATGCCCAGATGGGCCGCGGCGCGCGGAATATTGCCGCCGCACACCTCGATCGCCTGCTCGATGGCGAACTTTTCTACCTCCCACAGGGGGCGGATTTGCTCCGGCGTCTGTGGCTGCGAAATGGCGGATGCCGCGCTCTCGCCGTCTGCGCGCGCCACACTGCGCACGCCGACCGAGGCGGGATCCACGCTGTTCAACGGCGGCGGCAGCATCTCGGGCGCCACCGTCTCGCCGTCGTTCAGCACGACGATATTGCGCACGACGTTCTGCAACTGACGCACGTTGCCGGGCCAAGTGTAGGCCGCGAAGATGGCCTCGACCTGCGACGCGTAGGTGGCGAAACGCTTGTTCTCCTCACGGGCGAAGTCCGTCAAGAACTTACGCGCGATCAGCATGACGTCGTTGTCGCGATCGCGCAGCGGGGGAACCTGGATCGGGATGACATGCAAGCGGTAGTAGAGGTCTTCGCGGAAGCGGCCCGCTTCGACCTCGGCCAAAGGCGCGCGGTTGCTGGCGCAGACGAAGCGCACGTCTACCTTCTCAAGCGCCGTGCTGCCGACCTTCTGGAAGGTGCCGGTCTGGATGAAGCGCAACAGCTTGGACTGCAGCCCCAGATCCATTTCGCAGATTTCGTCCAAAAACAACGTGCCGCCGTTGGCCTTGGCCGCCGCGCCCTGGCGGTCGGCCACGGCCCCCGTGAAGGCGCCCTTCACGTGGCCGAAGATCTCGCTTTCCATCAAATCCTTCGGGATCGCGGCACAGTTGAGCGCGACGAAGGATTCGTTACGGCGCGGGCTCTGGCGATGAATGGCCTCGGCGCAAACCTCTTTACCGGTCCCGCTCTCTCCGGTGATGAAGACGGTGGCCTTGCTGGGCGCCGCGCTTTCGATCATCCGATAGACGGCCTGCATGGCCAGCGAAGAGCCGACGAAGCCGAAATATTCGTCGCGGCCGAAATCTTCCTTATACGTCTCGACCAACTGGGTCAGGCGCCGGCGCTCGAGGGCGTTGCGCAGGGTGACGACCAAGCGCTCGGCATTGAACGGCTTGACCAGGAAATCGAAGGCGCCGGCCCGCATGGCGGCGACCGCATTGCTGATCGAACCGTGGGCGGTAATGACCACGACGGCCGTGCCTTGGTTACGCGAGACCACTTCCTTGAGGATGTCCATGCCGTCCATGTCGGGCAGCATGAGGTCCAGGAGGATCGCTTCCGGCGCGCGCTTGTCGATGAACTTCAGGGCATCGGTGCCCGTCTCGACATGGGTCACCGCCACGGGCTCGGACCGGAGATACTCCAGATAGACGCGTGCGACCGAGGGCGTATCCTCGACAAGCAGAACCTGCGGTAATTGCGGTTCGTTCACGCGGCGGCCCCAGCCTTCCAGCCGCGCGATGGCCGCGCGGCACCCCTCTTTTTGCAATTTGCAAATTTATTCAGTTCGTTGAAAAATGCAACAAGAGAAAAAAGCCCGGAAATCCGCCACTTTTTTGGGGTTTCTGAGGATGCCTCGATCATCCCTTGCACCGGATTTGCCAACTCGGGCGAGTTTGGCCCAGCTTTCTTCGAAGGGCGTAAGGAAAATTAAGGTTCCAAATATAACCGGCTGCTAAGCGCGAGTTGGAAGCAACCTATCAAACGCGACAAGCGGCCGATATGTCGCCACAAGAAACGCACCCGCGATTAGCGGCGACCGCGTGGATTGAAGTGGTTCGCGCTGTCGCTTCACTTATGATCCGCCCGCACATGGCGCGGGCCGAAAAGTACCTCGACAGAGACACGCCTAGGAGAAGGACAGGAATGACCATCGCAGACCGCCGCGCGCTCACGAACGCGGTTTCCGCTCTGGCACTCGAAGCGGGCGCGGCGATCATGAAAATCTATGAAGGCTCCATAGAGGTCACGACCAAGGCCGACAAATCACCCGTCACCGACGCCGACCGCGCGGCGGAGGCCATCATCCTGGCCGGCTTGAAGCACCTGACCCCCGATATCCCCACCGTGTCGGAGGAAGCCGTTTCGGACCACGGCCTGCCCCGGACCGTCGGCGCGCGTTTCTGGCTGGTCGATCCCCTGGACGGCACGCGCGAGTTCATTTCGCGTAACGGCGAGTTCACCGTGAACATCGCGCTGATCGAGGATCGGCGCCCGACCCTTGGCGTCCTATTGGCACCAGCCAAGGAAAACGGGCTGCTATATGCTGGCCACGGACCGGGCACGGCGACCCTGGCCAAGGGCGGCGGAATCCCTCGTTCCATCGCCGCGCGCCCTGCGCCGCGCGACGGGCTCACCGTCTTAGTCAGCCGCTCCCATTCCGAGAAGGCCACGGTCGACACATTCCTCGCGCGATATCCCGTACGCGAACGTGTACCCGTGGGCAGCGCGTTGAAGTTCGGCGTCTTGTCTGAGGGCGCGGCCGATCTGTACCCGCGCCTTGGCCGCACCATGGAATGGGATACAGCGGCCGGCCACGCCGTGCTGATCGCCGCGGGCGGCCGGGTCGAGACGCTGGAGCGCACCGAATTCCTCTATGCCAAGCCCGGTTTCGAGAATCCGCACTTCATCGCCCACGGACGGGGCTAAGCGCGACACGCTAGACTGCTTCCGTGAGCACCCCGCCTGCCCCGCCACAGATCTCGGCGCCCTCGGCAAACACCATTGCCGAGGCGGGGCGATTGCTGCGCGCGGGTCGCCTGGTCGCGCTGCCGACCGAAACGGTCTATGGCCTGGCCGGCAACGCCACCGACGAACGTGCCGTCGCAGCCATCTTCGCCGCCAAGGGCAGGCCGCATTTCAATCCGCTGATCGTTCACTACAGCGACGATTCGGCCGTTCGGCGCGACACGATCTTCAACGAAACCGCCGATGCCCTCGTGCGCCGCTTCTGGCCCGGGCCGCTGACCTTGGTGCTGCCGCGCGCGCCGAATTGCCGGATTTCCCTCCTCGCCAGCGCGGGCCTCGACACCGTGGCGGTACGCCTGCCCGCCCATGAGGTAGCGCGCGCCGTGATCGAAGCCGCGGGCCACCCCCTTGCCGCGCCCAGCGCCAACCTTTCGGGCGCGGTCAGTCCGACCAGCGCGGCCCATGTGGCCCAATCCCTCGGCGACAAAGTCTCCCTGATCCTCGACGGCGGCCCATGCCGCGTCGGAGTGGAATCGACCGTCGTCGACCTGACTGCCGTCCGCCCTGCGATCCTCCGGCCGGGCGGCCTCGCGCGGGAGGAGATCGAAGCCGCGATCGGCCCAGTCGCGGAGGATGATGGGTCAGACGATGCGCCGCGTTCGCCCGGCCGGCTGGTACGCCACTACGCTACACGCCTCCCTCTGCGACTTGGCGCCACAGATGCGCACGAAGGCGAGGCGCTGCTGGCATTCGGCTCGACCGCGATGTCCGACATACGCACCATGCTGAACTTGAGCGTCGCGGGCGACGTGGTGGAGGCTGCGGCCAATCTCTTCGCCATGCTGCGCGCGCTGGACCGGCCGGGCGAATATACGGGCATCGCGGTCATGGGCGTGCCCGAACATGGCTTGGGACGCGCCATCAATGACCGTCTGCGCCGCGCGGCGGAGCGCGGCTAGGCAACCTTGCCGCTGGCCAACCCATGGGGCTTAATGCCCATCATGATCCAAGGATTGCTAGCATGAGCGCTGTGGCCAAGGCGGCGGCTCCCAATCTCCTCGAGCGCATCCGCGCGGTGGTCGGCCCCAAGGGCGTGATCACCGATCAGGCGGAGATGGCACCATATCTCCTGGATGAGCGCCGCCTGTATCGCGGCAACGCCCCCATGGTCGTACGGCCCGGCACGACCGAGGAAGTCGCCGCCGTGGTGCGCCTATGCGCGGAAGCCGACACGCCCATCGTGCCCCAGGGCGGCAACACCGGCCTGTGCGGTGGGTCCATCCCTCATGAATCTGGCAACGAGATCGTGCTGTCCCTGTCGCGGCTCAACCGCGTCCGCGAGATCGATCCGCTCAACCACACGATCACGGTCGAGGCCGGCTGCATCTTGGCCAACGTCCAGCGCGCGGCGCAGGACGCCGACCGGCTGTTTCCCTTGAGCTTGGGCGCCGAGGGCTCGGCGCAAATCGGCGGCAATCTTTCGACCAACGCCGGCGGCGTGGCCGTGCTGCGCTACGGCAACATGCGCGAACTGACGCTCGGCCTGGAGGTTGTCCTGTCCGACGGGCGGATCTGGAACGGCCTATCCGCCCTGCGCAAGGACAATACCGGCTACGACGTGAAGCATTTGTTCCTCGGCGCGGAAGGCACGCTCGGCATCATCACCGCCGCGGTGCTCAAGCTGTTCCCGCGCCCGCAGGAGGTCGCGACCGCGCTCGTCACCCTGCCCACACCCGACGCCGCCGTCGAACTGCTGGCGCGCGTGCGCGCGGCGTCCGGCGATCTCGTGACGGGCTTCGAGCTCATGGGCCGCAGCTGTATCGCGCTGGCGGTCGAACGCGTGCCCGGCACCATTCACCCTTTTGCCGACCCTTCTCCGTATTACGCGTTGATCGAGCTGTCGGCCGGTTCGTCGTCCGGCACGCTGTCGGAGACGCTGGAGACCGCGCTGGGCCAGGCCGCCGAGGACGGCTTGGTCACCGACGCCGTGGTCGCCAGCAATGCCGGCCAGGCGCAACAAATGTGGCGCGTGCGCGAAGCGATTCCCGAATCCCAAAAGATCGCGGGCGGCGGCATCAAGCATGACGTCAGCGTGCCGGTCTCCAAGGTGCCCGAGTTCATCCGCGCGGCTTCGCAGGCCTGCGAAGCGGACCTGCCGGGCATCCGCCTGTTCATCTTCGGCCATGTCGGCGACGGCAACGTACATTTCAACCTTGGCTGGCCGGAGGGGGCCGACCGCGAAGCATTCTTGGCGCGTTGGGCGCACTTCAATCGCATCGTGCATGACGTGGCATCGCGCTTCCGCGGCAGCATCAGCGCCGAGCACGGCATCGGACGTCTCAAGCGCGAGGAATTCCTGCGCCACGTCGATCCGGTCGAACTGGACATGATGAAGCGGGTAAAGGCGGCCCTCGACCCGGCCGGGATCATGAATCCCGGTAAGGTCCTGCCCTCCTAGCGGGACCCGCGCCCACCACGCCATGCCGTTCGTCGAGCACGACCCGTGGCGCACGCAGTTCTTCGACGGCATTCCATGTCCGCGCGGCATCGTCATCCCGACCGATGATGGCGACTGCTGGCTGCTCTATCCGCGTCTTCGCCATCTCCACAACAAACTCTACATCGCGACCAGCCAGGGGCTAGACGCTGCGCCCCACGGCGTGCCGCCGCCGCATTACCCCGTTTTCAGCAAGCCCATCTACAACCTGAAAGGGATGGGCAAGGGCGCCCGGCCGATCCGCAGCGAAGCGGAGCTCCGGCGCCAGCAGATGCCCGGCCACATGTGGACGCGACTGCTGAAAGGCCAACACATCAGTTCGGACGTGGCGCTGGCGCACGGAAAGCCCGTCTGGTGGCGTCACACCAAAGGTAAGCCCGGCCGTGGCGGCACCTTCGACTATTGGACCATCGAAGCGGCGCGGCGGCCTAAGCTGGAGGCCTATTGCGGCCGGTGGCTACGCCGCGAAATGGCGAATTTCTCCGGTATCGTGAATCTGGAAACGATCGGTGGACGAATCATCGAGATCCATTTGCGCATGAGCGACCAGTGGCCCGATCTCTATGGCCAGGGCTGGATCGAAAGCCTGGTGCCGCTCTACCGCGATGGGCGCTGGGATTTCGCCGACCGAAGCCGGCGCACCGGCTACAGCGTGGTCCTGTTCGGTCCCCACGGCCGCCGATACCGGCCGATCGACCGCGATCTGGTCGCTGCGCTGGCCGCGCGTCCCGGCATTTCCAGCATCCAGATCTCCTTTCACGAGGATCGCCCTCCCGAAGCCCACTCCATGCCCCCGGGCGGCTTCCGTCTGGCCATCGTGAATAGCGTCTCGCTCGCCGCCGGACGGGCCGTGCGCGCCCGCCTCGCACATATGTTCGCGGCGCTCGCCAAGGTTCCACGCACGGCAAGCCGCCGTTAAGGTGACGCCATGAACGGCTACTCCGCCCCCATCCAGGACATGCGCTTTTTGCTGGAATCCGTCGTCGGCCTCGACGAGGTGCGGCAGCTGCCCGGCTTCGAGGAAACAGCACCCGACTTGGTCGATGCGGTGCTGGAAGAAGGCGGCAAGCTTGCGAGCCAGGTGCTGGCGCCACTCAACCAGCCGGGCGATCGGCAGGGCAGCCGCCTTGAGAATGGCATCGTACGCACGCCGGACGGCTGGACCGAAGCCTACGCGAAGTTTGTCGAAGGCGGCTGGGCTAGCGTGCCTTTCGACCCCATCCATGGCGGCCAAGGCCTGCCTTGGGCCGTTCACACCCCGCTGGCCGAGATGTGGAGCTCCGCCAACCTCTCCTTCTCGCTCTGCCCCATGCTGAGCGTCGGCGCGGCCGAGGTGTTGGCCATTCACGGCACCGAAGCGCAGAAGGCGCTTTACCTGAAGCCGCTGGTCGAGGGCCGATGGACCGGCACGATGAACCTGACCGAGCCGCAGGCCGGTTCCGACCTAGGACAGATCCGCACCCGCGCCGCGCGCGCGGGCGATCACTACAAGATCACCGGGCAGAAGATTTTCATCACCTATGGCGATCACGATATCGCCGAGAACATTGTCCACCTCGTTCTGGCGCGCCTGCCCGATGCGCCGGCCGGCGTGCGCGGCATTTCGCTCTTCATCGTGCCCAAGCGGATAGTCGGGCCGGACGGCGCGCTGGGCGCCCACAACGATCTGCGTTGCGTCTCTCTCGAACGGAAAATGGGAATTCACGCCAGCCCAACCTGCGTCATGGCCTATGGCGACAAGGGCGGCGCCACGGGGTTTCTGGTCGGCGAGGAGAATCGCGGCTTGGAATACATGTTCACCATGATGAACAACGAACGCCTGGGCGTAGGCATCCAGGGCATCGCCGTCGCCGAGCGCGCCTATCAACTGGCGCGCGACCATGCCCGCAGCCGCATCCAGAGCCGCGATGACGCCACCGGCGGGCGCGAACCCGTCGCTATCATCCGCCACCCGGACGTGCGGCGGATGTTGATGACCATGCGGGCACTGACCGAGGCGTCGCGCGCGCTGGCCTATCAGACCGCGGTGCTGCTCGACCGCGCGCATCACCACCCGGGTGAAGCCGAGCGCCGCCACAGCCGATCGCTGGTCGATTTCCTGACGCCGGTGGTGAAGGCCTGGAGCACGGATGTCGCC
>CADEGL010000036.1:0-5103 GCA_902826885.1 uncultured Alphaproteobacteria bacterium
AAGCCGCCCTTCACGCGGCCGAAGATCACGCCGTTGACGCGCTCGGTCGCCTTATAGGCGCGCTCGAGCTCGATCCACGATTCCTCGCGCTTGGCCTTCTCGCGCGAGAGGGAGGCCTCTCCGTCGCGGCCTTCGATGCGATCGACGAAGACGTCGATCAGGTCGCCCACCTTGATCTCGGCGGGACGGCCGGGCGCGCTGAACTCCTTGAGCGCGATGCGGCCTTCGGCCTTCAGGCCCACGTCGACCAGGACATGCTCGCCTTCGACGGCGAGAACGGTGCCCTTCACGACGGTGCCTTCGAAACTCTTGGTGTTACGGAGCGACTCTTCGAGCAGGTCGGCGAAATTCTCGGTTGCCATGGTGTTCAGAACGTCCTTTCAGGGTTTAGGCCGGCCGGTTGTCTCCGGCGGTCTGCCGCATTGAAACGCCCACGAAACCGGCGCGGCTGTCCGGTGACGCAGAATTCGGATCGGTCGGCTTTGTGTCGCTAGCTGGCGCTCAGGCCCGTGACGTACTCCAACGCCGCCGTAAAGGCGGCATCCGGACCGAGGTCCGTGGTATCGAGCACGTGGGCGTCTGGCGCTGCGACCAAGGGCGCGACGGCGCGTTCCATATCGCGTCGATCGCGGGCCTCAAGTTCCTCCAGAACGGCGGCGTATATAGCCTTTTCGCCCCGCCCCTGCAACTCCAGGGTCCGGCGCCGGGCCCGCTCCGCAGCCGAGGCCGTGACGAACAATTTGGCCTTGGCCTGCGGACAGACAACGGTGCCGATGTCCCGACCGTCGATTACGGCGCCTTTGCCCCCTGGGGGGCTGGCCGCGAACCGGCGTTGGAAATCGGTCAATTCGGTTCGGACGGGGGGGGATTGGGCCACAATGGCCGCTGCCCGGGCGACCCGCTCGGTGCGCAGGTCCGGCCGGCCGAGATCGGCTGGGTCCAGCCGCTTGGCCTCCGCCAGCGCCGCCGCCGGGTCGGCCGGATCGGCGCCCGCCTGTATCACGCGCCAGGCCACGGCCCGGTAGAGGCTGCCGCTGTCGAGATAGTCCAGGCCTAGATGAGCGGCCAGGCGCTTGGCGAGCGTGCCCTTGCCTGCGGCGCCGGGCCCGTCGATCGCGATGACCAGCATCAGGCCGCCTCGATGCGCGCGCCGAGGCGGTTCATCAGTGATACGAAGACCGGGAAGCTGGTTTCGATCGGCTCGCCGTCGTCGACCGAAACGGGTTCCTTCGAGACCATGCCGAGGACCAGGAACGACATGGCGATGCGATGGTCCAGTTCGCTTTCGACGCGCGCACCGCCCTTAGGCGGGGCGCCGGTGCCCTCGATGGCCAAGTCGTCGCCCTCGACCGCGACCTTGACGCCGCAGGCGGCCAAGCCGCGGGCGATGGAGCTCAAGCGGTCGCTTTCCTTCACCCGCAGTTCGGCCAGGCCGCGCAGCCGCGTCGCCCCGCGCGCGCACGAGGCAGCTACGGCCAAGATCGGATACTCGTCGATCATGCTCGGCGCGCGTCTGGCCGGAACCTCGATGCCGTTCAACGTACTGCCGCGAACGACTAGATCGGCGACCCGTTCGCCCGCGATATTCCGTTCGTTGGCCAAGCGCAGATCGGCGCCCATTTCGCGCAAAGTTTCGACCAGGCCTGCGCGCAAGGGGTTGATGCCCACCTCGGGCAGCGTGACTTCGGAGCCAGGCGTCAGCAATGCGGCCACCAGCGGAAACGCCGCCGAAGAAATGTCGGCCGGCACGCGCAGATCGCGTGCGTTCAGTTCGGGTTGCCCCACCAGCGTGATAGCGCGCGCGCCGTCACGCTGCGTCTCCACCCGCACTTCGGCACCGAAGTGGCGAAGCATAAGCTCGGTGTGATCTCGCGTGGGTTCGGGTTCGATCACCGTTGTCTCGCCGGGCGTATTCAGCGCGGCATAGAGGATCGCTGATTTCACCTGTGCGGACGGAACCGGCAAGCGGTACGAGATCGGCACCGGCTCCCCCGTACCGACCACGGCCAAGGGCAGGCGCCCGCCCGAACGGGTGAGGAAATTGGCGCCCATGCGCTCCAGCGGCGTTGTCACGCGCGCCATGGGGCGCTTCACCAGCGAGGCGTCGCCGGTGAAGTGGGCGGTGAAGTCATGGGTTGCGACGAGGCCCATGAGAAGCCGCGCGCCGGTTCCGGAGTTGCCCATGTCGAGCACCTGGTCCGGTTCGCCGAGGCCGCCCACGCCCAGACCTGCGACGGACCAGGTGCCCGGCGCCCGGCGCTCGACGCGCGCGCCCAGCGCGCGCAGCGCGGCCGCCGTGCGCAGCACGTCGTCGCCTTCGAGCAATCCTTCGATGCGGCTTTCGCCGATGGCCAAGGCTCCCGTCATCAGCGCGCGATGCGAGATGGATTTGTCACCGGGAACCCGGGCCTCTCCCTTGAGGGCGCCGGCCGTGCGCGACACGAGCGGCTTCACGGCGTGCGCCTCGTGCGTGGGCATTGGTCGCGGAACGGCGTCGCTCGGATCATGTTCGGATTCGCTCGAAGAGGTGGGCGGGGTATTCGCGCTCTTGAATTTTACTTTTGACAGGGGCGGGGGATCATGGCAATTGGCTCGAAAATTAGCTCCAAATCCCCAATCGGAGGCGCTGCTTGGCCAAGGCCACACTGGGTACCAAACGCATCTGCCCGAGTTGCGCGGCGCGATTCTACGATTTGGACCGCAATCCGATCACCTGCCCGAAATGCGCGAGCGAGTTCGCGCCCGAGGATTTCGTCAAAAGCCGCCGCAGTCGTGCTGCTTCCGCCGCCGCCGCCGCGAAGGGCAAAGGCAAGCCGCCGAAGCCCGATCCCAAGGCGCCCGTCGAGGATGGGGAGGCGGCTGTCGAGGACGGCGACGAGGAAGACGAGGACGTGATCGAGGATACATCCGAACTCGGCGAGGACGAGGACGTAGCCGAAGTCGTCGAGGGCGTTCCGGAGGAAGAAGAGCGTTAATCGCGCATGCCGGGGCGATAGCAGTTGCATCGCCCGCCACGGCACCCTTAATTTCCACCCGCCGCCGAGACCCATCCGGCGGCCGAATTTCGAGACGGGGCTGTAGCTCAGTTGGGAGAGCGCTACAATGGCATTGTAGAGGTCGTCGGTTCGATTCCGTCCAGCTCCACCAATCTCGCGAAAAGGCCCGGTTCCCATGGACCGGGCCTTTGTCTTTAAGGGGTTTTCGCCCCTTGAACCGCCTCTGCCAGAACCCAAATTAGAGTGGTTACAGACGGCGCCTTCGGGGCTGTCCGCAACCAGGGTGCCCGATGGCGGGACCCGCGAACCGCAACTCGCTCGCATGGGGAGGTGCGCCTTTGACCCGAGTGTCCGTTTTCAATAGCCCGCTTCTGGTCGGTTTCGACCGTTTCGAGACCATGCTCGAACGCGTCGCGAAGTCGTCGGCGGATGGTTATCCGCCCTACAATATCGAGCAGACCGGCGAAGACCGTGTACGCATCACGCTGGCCGTGGCCGGTTTTGCAGAAAGCGAGCTGTCTGTTCAGATCGAGGACCGGCAGCTCGTGGTTCGCGGCAAGCAAGCGGACGACGGTGATCGCGTCTATCTCCATCGCGGCATTGCCGCGCGTCAGTTTCAGCGCAGCTTCGTACTGGCCGACGGGCTCGATGTCATCGGCGCGTCTTTAACGGACGGGTTGCTCCACATCGATTTACGTCAGCCGACCGTGGAGGCGCGCACGCGTACGGTCGAAATCAAGTCCGCCGAGCGGAACTCCGTTTCGCCGGCTGGGGAAGGTAGGTAAGAAGATGGATACGCAAGCGACCAAACAGATCACGCCCGAGCAGTTCGCCCTGCTCGGTATCACCGACATCGCCTATGTCAAACCCGTCACGGGCGAGGCAGGCGAGCAGCTGTTCGGCATCTATGCGGCCGATGGCCGCCAAGTCGGCGTGATGGCCGATCGCGACGTGGCCTTCGCGGCCGTGCGCCAGAACGAACTGGAGCCAGTCAGCGTCCATTAAGGCGGACGCGCTTCCTTCACTAACGGCAGGATAAGCCGCGGCCGCGTCAGGCGGCGCGGCTGGCCGTGCCTTGCACGAGAAGAGCGTGGAGCGCCTTCGCGTCGTTGGTGGCGCGCAGGCGCTCGCAGAACGCTGCGTCGCGCAAAAGGCGCGAGACGCGCGCCAACGCCTTGAGATGATCGGCGCCTGCGTTCTGTGGCGCTAACAGCAGGAAAATCAGGTCGACCGGCTGGTCGTCGATTGATTCGAATGGGATCGGCTTTTCCGCGCGCGCAAACACGCCGTGAAGCTTGTCCAGCTCCGCCAGCTTGCCGTGCGGAATCGCGATGCCGTTTCCCACGCCCGTGGTTCCCAGCCGCTCGCGTTCCAAGAGAACGTCAAAGATCGCGCGTTCGGGCAGGCCGGTGATCTCGGCCGCGTGCTTGGCCAAGTCCTCCAAGGCTTGCTTTTTGCTGGCGGCCTTGAGACGCGGAATGACCGCCTCGGGGCTGAGGATGTCGACGATGTCCATGCGTGACGGTCCGTTCTAGTTCCTGATATGGCCTGGGTCGACCCAACCGATATTTCCGTCGGGCCTCCGGTAGATCATGTTCAGACCGCCATGTCCGCTGTTGCGGAAGAGTAGGGCGGGCAGATCACCCAGATCCAGCCGCGCGACGGCTTGGCTGACTGTGAGCGATTCGATTTGCGTTTTCATCTCCGCGATGACGGCGGGCGCATCGTGCGGGGCTTCGACCGCGTCTTCCATCTCCCCAGACAGAACATACTGCTGCGCGGCGGTCATCACCGCGTCGTCGCGCGAGGGGTGGGCATGATGATCTTCGCGGATACGCCGCTTGTGCCGGCGTAGGCGCGTGGCCAGGCGCTCGGACGCGGCGTCGAAGGCCGCGTAGGCTTCCGCCGCCATGGCATGGCCCCGCAGGGTCAACCCACGATGCACGTGTATCGAAATATCCGCCCGGATCATCACGCGGCTTTCACGAGAGAACACAACTGAAGCTTCGATGGCGCGACCGAAATACTTATCCACCACGCCCGCGAGGGTCGCTTCCGCGTGGGTCCTGAGGCTTTCGCCGACGTCGAGTTGCTGGCCTGCTACCGT
>CADEGL010000036.1:5203-35728 GCA_902826885.1 uncultured Alphaproteobacteria bacterium
CGCGGCGTCGCGATGTACTTGTTGGTGGTGACGCGGCTGACCGTGCTTTCGTGCATCGCAATGGCGGCCGCGATGTCGCGCAGCACAAGCGGCTTCAGGAACTGCACGCCGTGAGCGAAGAAAGCATCTTGCTGCCGCACGATCTCGGAGGCCACCTTGAGGATGGTGTTGGCGCGCTGGTGCAGCGATTTCACGAGCCAGCTCGCGGATTGGAAGCACTCCGAGATATAGGCTTTCTCTTCCTTCGTCCGCGCGCCGCGGCTGACGCGTGCGTAATAGTGCGCATTCACCAGCACGCGCGGCAGGGTGTCGGTGTTCAGCTCCACGATCCAGCCACCGGCATTGTCCGAACGCATCATCACGTCGGGCGTGATGGCCTGGACAACCGTTGTGTCGAACGCCAAGCCGGGTTTGGGATTGAGCGCCTTCAGTTCGGCGATCATCTCGGCCAGATCGTCCTCGTCCACGCCGCAAGCGCGCTTCAGGCTCGCGAAATCGTGCTTGCCGAGCATGTCGAGATTGTCGAGCAGTTTCCCCATCGAAGGGTCTAGACGGTCACGCTCCTTCAGCTGGATCGCGAGACACTCCTTCAGATTGCGGGCGAAAACCCCAGGCGGGTCGAAGCCGCGCAGCCGCTCCAGGGTGGCCTCGATCTGCTCGTTGCTGCAATTGAGCAGTTGCGCCACGCCATCCATGTCGCCGGTCAGATAGCCCGTCTCGTCCAGCATGTCGATCAGGTGCACACCGATCACGCGGTCGGCAGGTTCGACAACATCGACATGAAGCTGGTCGAGAAGATGTTCGCGCAGGCTCTTCTCGCGGCTGACCGTTTGTTCGATCGTGCTTTCGTCGTTTTCGAAGGAGGTCGGACCGGCGCCGCGCGAAAACGCATAGGCGCCGGCGCCCGCGTCCGCCGCATCAGCCGTGCCGCCGTCGGTCCAAACATCCTCGTAGGCGATGTCGAGCGGGACCTCCTCGCCGCGCTCTGCCGCGCGGTCGTCGGTCCCGTCGCCGCCGTCGGCTTCCGCGCGCTCGCTGGCCTCGCCATCGGCCGGCGCCTCGCCTTCGCGCTCACCCTCGCCGCGCTCCAGAAGCGGATTCTGCTCCAGCGCTTCGTCGACGAACTGCGTCACCTCGACGTTCGACATCTGCAGCAGCTTGATGGCCTGCTGCAGCTGTGGAGTCATAACCAGCGACTGCGTCTGCCGCAGATCGAGGCGAGTGTTGAGCGCCATGGTGCCGAAACTGCTCGGGGCGCAAGAAGCGCCGTCTAAAGGCTGAACCGTTCGCCCAGATAGACGCGGCGCACGTCCTCGTGCGTGACGATTTCCGCAGGCGCGCCATCCATCAGGACCGTACCATTATGAAGAATATAGGCACGGTCCACGATATCCAACGTCTCACGGACGTTGTGGTCGGTGATCAAGACCCCGATTCCTCTGTCCTTGAGCTGGGAAACCAACTCACGGATGTCGTTCACGGCGATCGGATCGATACCGGCCAACGGTTCGTCGAGCAGGATGAAGTGCGGATGCGAAGCCAGCGCGCGCGCAATCTCGACACGTCGGCGCTCGCCGCCCGAGAGTGCCAACGACGGTGTGCGGCGCAGATGGGTAACCGAGAATTCAGCCAGAAGTTCGTCGAGCGCGGCCTCGCGCCGGTCACGGTCGCGCTCGATCACTTCAAGCACCGAGCGGATATTGTCCTCGACCGTCAGGCCACGGAAAATTGACGGTTCCTGGGGCAGATAGCCGATCCCCAGCCGCGCGCGCTGGTACATGGGCAGGTCGGTGATGTCATGGCCGTCCAGCGAGATGGAGCCCGCATCGGGCGAGATCAGCCCGGTGATGATGTAGAAGCAAGTCGTCTTGCCCGCGCCGTTGGGGCCCAGAAGGCCCACGGCCTCGCCGCGCTTCACGTTGACGGAGACGTCGCGCAGGACCGGGCGCTTCTTGAATTGCTTGCCCAGGTTCTTGGCGACAAGGCCGGGATTATCGGCGACGAGGCGGGGGCCGGTGGCGGCGGTGACGGGTCGCGTGGTGTCGGCAGACATTGGCACCGTTATGGGTTAACCGGAGCGGGTGGCTGCGGCACTGCGGTCTTTGTCCCTTTCGGGCCGCCTTTCGATTCAGGCTGCATCACGCCGCGAACGCGCTTGCCGCCGCTCGGCACGCCCTTGGGTTGGGCCAGAAGGCGGCTCACTCCCGTCTTCATGTTCACTTCCGCGAACTCTCCGTTCAACTGGCTGGTTCCACGGCTGATCTTAACCGATCCCGCCATGTTCGCGATACCGGTATCGGGGTCGTAGTCGCCGTACTCCGCGCGCGCGACCTCGTTCTGCGTGGCGACCTCGACGTTGCCGAAGGCTTCCATGCGCGCCAACTCCAAAGCTCCGCGTTTGGTCTCCTTGAGGTGTGCCGTCAGCACATCCGCGCGCAACTCGCGCCCGTCCTTGATGGCCAGCGCGTTGCCGCGCGCGACCGCGATGCGCTTAGTGTCCCAATACTCCAGGCTCTGTTTGGCGCTGATCTTTTCGGTCGGTGTGTCCAGGCGCACGATCTTGCCCGTCATCACAAGAACGCCGTTGTCGATGTCGTAGACGCCCTTGTCGCCGGTCGCGGTTTCCTTGTCGGTCGAGATCTTGACGTTGCCATCGGCGACGATGCGCCAAATCTCCGTATCGCCCTTCTTGCCCGTCCGGTAGTGCGCGGTCAGCGAATCGGCGCGCACGGTCACACCGCCCTGGCTCGCGACCGCGTTGCCGCGGGCGATGTACACCTGCTTGGCCTGCTGCCACTCGATGCCGTCCTCGGCGTCGATCGAGATCGGCTGATCCGAGTTCTGGCCAGAGCCCTGACCGAAGCCAAGGGCGGCGCTGGCTTGCTCCGGCAGCGCCAGCACCGCGACGACGGCCAACAATCCGCCCGCCGCGAGCGCGCGCGCGATGCCCCGGCCCCTCATTTCTTGGCCACCGCGCCGCGCGAGTAGATCGTCATCTTGGCTTTGCCGGTGAAAATCACGCGGTCCCCGCGATCGATGACACGGAAACCCTGCGCCTTGATGTTGCCGAACGGCCCCTGGCCCTCGATCGGCTCCTGGCCATATGCGGTGCCCGCGTTCAGGTCGATATAGGCCGAGTTGGTGTGGAAGTCGTAGCCCGCGTCGTGAAACAGGCTGACATTGTCGCTCAACTGGATGATGTGCTGCTGCTGGGAGAACATGCCCGTGTCCGCAGTCAACGCGATCCACGTGCCGCCCTTCAGCGTGATGTCCGCCTTGGGCTGCTCGAGCTCCACGAGATTGGTGCCTTTACCCATTTGCGTGGCCGAGTCGGCCGTCAGCGCGTAGGGCTGGTTGCGCGCATCGATGCCTGTATAGCGCGGCCGCACCATGCGCAGCTGATCGATCTCGTCCTTGCTCACGCTGGCGAAGCCGAGCGGGATGCGGTCGTTGCGCGGATTGATCTGCGGCCAAATGGCGACGACGCCGATCAGGATCGCGGCGACGGACGGAAGGCCGAGCTTCAGCCAGCGCATCAGATTGCCGTAGCGCGCCGTCGCGCGCGCGACGGTGGGACGCCCAAGTCCGTAATCGCGCGCCAGGAAGGTGCCCGTCGGGTTTTTCGGTGGGACCGCTTTCGCGGGTTCGGGTGCCATCGCGATCAGGCGACGCCGGCCCGCAGGCAGTCGTGCAAGCGGACGATGCCGACCGGCGCGCCGTCCTTCACCACGAAAAGATTGGTGATCGAGCGTGCATTCATGAGGCCGATGGCCTCCGACGCCAAGGCCTGCGGACGGATGGTCTTGGGTCGCCGTGTCATGACCTCGCCCGCGGTCATCTTCAAGAGACCGGGACCCAAATGCCGGCGCAGATCGCCGTCGGTGATGATGCCGGCCAAGCGGCCCGCGGCACTAACGATGCCGACGCAGCCGAAGGTCTTGGCCGTCATGGTCAGGATGGCCTCTGACATCGGCGCTTCAGGCGGCAAAAGCGGAATCTCGTCGCCGGTGCGCATCAGGTCCGAGACGCGCAACAACGTCTGACCCAGCTTGCCGCCGGGGTGCAGCACTTGGAAATCGGAGCTGGAGAAACCCTTACGCTCCAGAAGGGCCACGGCGATGGCGTCGCCGAGCGCAAGCATCATGGTCGTCGAGGTGGTGGGGGCCAGACCCATCGGGCACGCCTCGGGGCTAGGCGGCAGCACGAGCGTCACGTCGGCATGTTCGGCCAGTGCGCTGCGTGCCTTGCTGGTGATGCCGACCAAGGGGATCGAGAAACGCTTGGCATAGGTCAGAAGGTCGGTCAGTTCGACCGTCTCGCCTGAATTGGACAAGGCGATGATCGAATCGGCGCGCGTCACCATGCCCAGATCGCCATGGCTGGCCTCCGCCGGGTGGACGAAGACGGCGGGGGTTCCGACCGAGGACAGGGTGGCGGCGATCTTGTGGGCGATATGGCCGCTTTTGCCCATGCCCGTCACGACCACGCGACCAGTGGTTGAGGACAAGAGGTCGACGGAGGCCTTGAAGTTACCGTCCAGTGCCCGCGCCAGATTGCGGATGCCGTCAGCCTCGAGGCGCAGGACGCGCTCCGCTGACTTGAGGTCGGCATCCGCCAGGATTTTTTTTCGGGTCTTGGCGCTCACTGTCGGTCTATCCGCGCTGCCGAAGTTTTGAATCGCGAAACCGGCATGCCACAGGCGCCTTCTCTTCAAGGAAGGGTACGCCGGCGCGGCGGAGCCCAGTCCCAGCCCCTCCGCCTCTCGCGTTTTGCAGTATGCCCAGGGCTAGGTAAACCGTCAAATAAGGCCGGATTTTGGCCGCTTTTTCGAGGATCAGTGGGCGAAAATGTCTTCCTCGCGCCAGCCCGCCAGGTCCAACTCGGCCCGGACGGGAAGAAAAGCGAAACTTGCGGCGGCCAGGCGTGCTCGCCCCTCACGCTCCAGCATCCGGTCCAGCTTGGCCTTGAGGGCATGAAGGTGCCGCACATCCGAAGCGGCATACTCGATCTGCTCGGGCGATAGGGTCTCAGCGCCCCAGTCCGAGGATTGTTGCTGCTTGGAAATTTCCAGACCCAGCAACTCGCGGCACAGATCCTTGAGCCCGTGCCGGTCGGTGTAGGTGCGCGCCAGGCGTGAGGCGATCTTGGTGCAGTAGATCGGCGCGCACAGCACGCCGAGATAGCGTTTCATGACCGCCACGTCGAAGCGTGCGAAGTGGAACAGTTTGAGGGTTTTCGGATCGGCCAGGAGCGCCGCCAGATTCTTGGCGTCGTAATGGCCGGGCCGAAAGCGCACGAGGTGACAATTGCCGTCACCGCCTGACAGCTGGGCCAAGCAGAGCCGGTCGCGCGCCGGATCCAGCCCCATCGTCTCGGTATCAATGGCGACGATGGGCCCGAGATCAAGGCCGGCCGGCAAGTCGCCTTCGTGGACCTGGACGGTCATGGGCGGCCCCCGCGTCTTGTACCGCGCCGCCGTGCCGCGATCTTTCGCGACGAACGGCTTTGCGCGAATGGTGCCCAGGAGAAGACTCGAACTTCCACGAGCTTGCGCCCACAGGTACCTGAAACCTGCGCGTCTACCAATTCCGCCACCTGGGCGATGCGGGGCGTTTGGGTATCCCCTGCCGGGGGGTGTGTCAACGTCCTTTTCGGGATGCGCCCGCGCAGGCCATGCGATATAGAAACCGCGGCGCAGCGCGCCCGGGTGATCGGTGCAGCGCGCGAGAGGACCCCAAGGTGGCTATGCGCATGGAAGCGCTTTCAAGATATCGCCGCGTCACGGTATTTGGCGGCTCCGGGTTCATCGGCCGCTACATCGTGAAACGGCTGGCCAACGCGGGTTGTGTCGTCCGGGTCGCGGTGCGTGATCCGGAAGGCGCCGCCTTTCTGAAGCCCATGGGCAATGTGGGCCAGGTGGTTCCCGTCTTCGCCGATCTGAACGACGAGCGGCTGATCGCTGCCGCGGTCCATGGCTCGGACGCGGTGATCAATCTCGTCGGTATTCTTTATGAGCGTGGGGCTCAACGCTTCGACTCCGTCCATGTCGAAGGCGCACACCGCATTGCCGCGGCGGCCAAGGAAGCAGGCGTGGCACGTCTGATCCACATGTCGGCCTTGGGCGCCGGACGCGATTCGATCTCGCACTATGCGCGCAGCAAGGCCGCGGGCGAGGAGGCCGTGCGCGCGGCCTATCCCGAGGCCACGATCATGCGGCCGAGCGTGGTGTTCGGGCCCGAGGACGATTTCTTCAACCGCTTTGCCGTGTTGGCACGGCTGCTGCCCGCCCTACCCGTGCTCGGCGCCGAACCGCGCTGCTCCGGCTGCGTTCCGCCCAAGATCGACCTGTGGGGCCGGGGCGGCACGCACATGCAGCCGGTCTACGTGGGCGACGTCGCGGATGCCTTCATCCATGCGCTTGCCGATCCTGGTACCAAGGGCCGCACCTACGAGTTGGGCGGGCCGCGCGTCTATTCCTTCAAGCAGCTGATGGAACTGGTCCTGACCGAAACCCGGCGCAAGCGCATGCTGGTGCCGGTGCCACTATGGGTCGCAGCCATTAAGGCGGCCTTCCTGGGTCTTCTGCCCAAGCCGCCCTTGACCCTCGACCAGGTCTGGCTGCTGCGGCAGGACAACGTTGTGCCTCCGAACGCGTCGGGCTTGGTGGAGTTGGGCATTGAGGCCACGGCCGCCGAGGCCATTCTGCCGCTTTATCTGGACCGTTATCGGGTCAAAGGCCGCTTCGCGGCCTGAGCCATAGGCTAGCGCGGCGCGGAAACAGAAAAATCCGCCTCAAATCGGGGTGTTCACCAAACTTTCCTCTCGCGCGGTTAAGACCGTTTGCGTAGTGTGGCCGATCGTATTGCGATGCAACATGGAAACCCCGGGGGCGGGCCATGCCGACCGGAATGCTCAAATTCGTAAAACAGCCGCGCGTCACGCCCGACAAGCGCGAGGCGGACGCGCGCCGTCACGACTTCGGCGAGATCTACGTCGAGTACGATCCCAAGCGTGCGGTCGAGCAGGCGTCCCGCTGCTCCCAGTGCGGAATTCCGTTCTGCCAGAACCACTGCCCGCTCCATAACAACATCCCGGACTGGCTCATGCTGGCGTCGGCCGGGCGGCTGGAAGAGGCGTACGAACTCTCCTCGGCCACCAACAACATGCCGGAGATTTGCGGCCGCATCTGTCCGCAGGACCGCCTGTGCGAAGGCAACTGTGTCATCGAACAGTCGGGCCATGGAACCGTCACCATCGGCGCGGTCGAGAAGTACATCACCGAAGTCGCGTGGCAGAACGGCTGGGTCAAAGGCCCCGCGCCGCGCGAGGAGCGCGGCCAGAGTGTCGGCGTCATCGGCGGCGGCCCGGCGGGCATGGCGGCGGCCGAGGAGCTGCGCCGCCGCGGTTACGCGGTCGATGTCTATGAACGTCATGACCGCATCGGTGGGCTTTTGGTCTATGGCATTCCCAACTTTAAGCTGGAAAAGAGTGCGGTTGCGCGCCGCGTCGAGCTCTTGGAGAAGTCGGGCATCTGCTTCCACGTAAATTTCGAGGTCGGCCGCGACGCCTCGCTGGCCGAGTTGCGCCAGCGTCATGACGCGATCCTGATCGCGACCGGCGTCTATCAGGCGCTGGAGCTGGGCGTGCCTGGCGTGGGCCTCGGCAACGTCGTCCAGGCGCTGGACTACCTGATCGCATCGAACCGCAAGGGCCTCGGCGATTCCGTGCCCGCGTTCGAAAGCGGCCTGCTCGACGCGGCGGGCAAGCGCATCGTCGTCATCGGCGGTGGCGACACGGCGATGGATTGCGTACGCACCGCGGTGCGCCAGGGCGCCACTTCCGTGCGCTGCCTCTACCGGCGCGACCGCGGCAACATGCCGGGCTCGCAGCGCGAGGTGCGCCACGCGGAGGAAGAGGGCGTCGAATTCATGTGGCTGTCGCAGCCGGAAGCACTGCTCGGCGACGACAACGTGCGCGCGGTACGCGCACTGCGCACCCATCTGGGCGTGGCCGATCCGTCCGGCCGTCAGCCGCCGGTACCCGTCGAGGGTTCGCAGTTCCCGGTCGAGGCCGATCTCGTCATCAAGGCGCTGGGTTTCGAGCCCGAGGATTTGCGCGGCTCCTTCGCGAGCCCCGAATTGGCGATCACCCGCCGCGGTACCGTGCGCGTCGAGTTTTCGTCGATGATGACGAACTTGGACGGCGTTTTCGCCGCCGGCGACATCACACGCGGCGCTTCGCTCGTGGTCTGGGCGATTCGTGACGGCCGCGAGGCCGCTTCCGGCATCCACGCCTATCTCGAAGCCAAGACCGCGGCGCGGCCCGATGCCACGACGCGCGCGGTCGCGTGACGCCATGACCATTCGCAACGACGGCGAACGATTCATCGCGGAATGGCGCCGGAACGCCGAGCATCTGGCGGAACGCGGCCTTTACGATCCCGCCGAGGAGCGCGATTCCTGTGGCGTGGGCCTCGTGGTCGCGGTCGACGGTAAGCCGCGCCGCTCGGTGGTCGAGGCCGGCATCACCGCGCTGAAATGCCTGTGGCACCGCGGCGCCGTCGATGCCGATGGCAAGACGGGCGACGGTGCAGGCATCCACGTCCAGATCCCGCAGGATTTTTATAAAGAGCACGTGCGCCGCATGGGCCACGAGCCGCGCGAAGGGCGCCTGGCCGTCGGCATGGTGTTTCTGCCGCGCACGGATCTTGCCGCGCAAGAGCGCTGCCGCTGCATCGTCGAAGCCGAGATCCTGAATTTCGGCTACCGCATTTACGGCTGGCGTCAGGTGCCCATCAACGTGGGTGTCGTGGGTGAAAAGGCCAACGCCTCGCGCCCTGAGATCGAACAGATCATCATCTATAACAACCGCGGCGTTTCCGACCGGCTGTTCGAGCGCGACCTCTACATCATCCGCCGCCGCATCGAGAAGGCGGCGTTGCAGGAGACCATCAAGGAGTTCTACATCTGCTCCTTGTCCTGCCGCTCGGTCATCTACAAGGGTATGTTCCTGGCCGAGCAGTTGACGGCGTTCTATCCCGACCTACTCGATGAGCGTTTCGTTTCGAACTTCGCCATCTACCACCAGCGCTATTCGACCAACACGTTCCCGACCTGGCCGTTGGCCCAGCCGTTCCGCGTGATCGCGCACAACGGCGAGATCAACACGCTGCTGGGCAACGTGAACTGGATGAAGGCGCACGAACCGCGGATGGCGCACGAGTTCTTCGGCGAGTACATGGACGATCTGAAGCCGCTGATCCAGCCAGGCGGTTCGGATTCGGCGGCGCTGGACGCGGTGTTCGAGGTGATGGCGCGATCCTTGCGCTCTCTCCCGCTCGTGAAGGCCATGTTGATGCCCGAGGCGTGGACGGCGGAATCGCCGATCCCGCAGGAGCACAAGGACCTCTATGCCTATGCCAACGCGGTGATGGAGCCGTGGGACGGCCCGGCCGCGATCGCGGCCTTCGGCGGCGTCTGGGCGCTGGCGGGCATGGACCGGAACGGTTTGCGGCCTCTTCGTTACACGCTGACACGCGATGGGTTGCTCGTGGTCGGGTCCGAGACCGGGATGGTGCGTCTGGAAGAATCCGAGATCGTCGAGAAGGGCCGCGTCGGGCCCGGGCAGATGATCGCGGTCAACCTCGCGGAAGGTAAGCTCTATCACGACCGCGAGCTGAAGGATTGGATGGCGTCCCAGCAGCCCTTCGGCAACTGGACGGAAAACATCCGTCAGATCGACAGCCTGATCCGCAACGACGCCGAGGAGCCTCTGGAGTTCGCGCCGGAGGAAATCCGTTGCCGTCAGCATGCGGCAGGTTGGTCGCTCGAGGATCTGGAGCTCGTGCTCCAGCCCATGGCGGAAGAGGGTAAGGAGCCCATCGGCTCCATGGGCGATCATTCGCCACTGGCCGTCCTGTCCGAGCGCTATCGCGGCCTGCATCATTTCTTCCGGCAGAATTTCAGTCAGGTGACCAACCCGGCCATCGATTCGCTGCGTGAGCGGCGGGTGATGAGTCTGAAAACCCGCTTGGGCAATCTCGGCAACATCCTGGCCGAGAGCGAAACGCAGTGCCGTATCCTGCAGCTCGATTCGCCCGTGCTGTCGAACGTCGAGTTCGACGCCATGCGCGACTACATGGGCGACACGGCGGTCGAGATCGATTGCACCTTCGATGCCGACGGTGGCGAGGACTCGTTGCGCGCGGACCTTGAGCGTGTGCGGCGCGAATCGGAAGAGGCTGTCCGTAACGGCGCCGAGCACGTCATCCTGTCCGACAAGGCCCAGTCGGCGTCGCGTGTCTCGATCCCCATGATCCTGGCGACGGGCGCCGTGCACAGCCACCTCGTCCGGCGTAACTTGCGCACCTACACCTCGCTCAACGTGCGCGCGGGCGAATGCATGGACGTGCATTACGCCGCCGTTTTGATCGGCGTGGGCGCGACGACCGTGAACGCCTATCTGGCGCAGGAAACGCTGGCCGACCGCCATCGCCGCGGCCTTCTGCCCGGCCGCTCGCTCAAGGATTGCATCCGCGCCTACAAGAACGCGGTGGACCAAGGGCTGCTCAAGATCATGTCCAAGATGGGCATATCGGTGATCAGCTCCTATCGCGGCGGCTATAACTTCGAAGCCGTCGGCCTGTCGCGCACGCTGGTGGCGGAATTCTTCCCCGGCATGCCCTCGCGCATCTCCGGCATCGGCCTGTCGGGCATCCAGCGAAAGGCGCTGGAACTGCATCGCCGCGCCTTCGGCCTTGATGCCACGCCCTTGCCGATCGGCGGTTTCTACCGCTATCGCCGCGGTGGCGAGACGCACGCCTTCGAAGGCCACCTGATCCACATGTTGCAGGCGGCGGTCGCGTCGGATTCCTATTCCGCCTTCAAGAAATACAGCGCGGCGGTGCGCGAGATGCCGCCGACCCAGCCGCGCGACCTGTGGGAGTTCTCGCCCAACCGTGCGGCCATCTCGGTCGACGAGGTTGAATCAATCACCGAGATCCGCAAGCGTTTCATGACCGGCGGCATGTCGCACGGCTCGCTGTCGTTGGAGGCGCACGAGACGCTCGGCATCGCCATGAACCGGATCGGAGCGAAGTCGGATTCGGGCGAGGGCGGCGAGGGGTCGGAGCGGTTCAAGCCGCGCGAGAATGGCGACAACGCCAACTCCGCGATCAAGCAGATTGCCTCGGGCCGTTTTGGCGTGACCACCGAATATCTGAACAATTGCCGCGAGATCGAGATCAAGGTCTCGCAAGGCGCCAAGCCCGGCGAGGGCGGCCAGCTGATGGGTTTCAAAGTCAGCGAGGAGATCGCGCGGCTGCGTCATGCGACGCCCGGCGTTTCCCTGATCTCGCCGCCGCCGCACCACGACATCTATTCGATCGAAGATCTTTCGCAGCTCATCTACGACCTGAAGCAGGCCAGCCCCGTCGCTTCGGTGTGCGTGAAGCTGGTCTCGCGCTCGGGCGTGGGCACGGTCACGGCCGGTGTCGCCAAGGCCAAGGCCGATATCATCCTGATCTCGGGCCATACGGGCGGCACGGGCGCTTCGCCGCTGTCCTCGATCAAGTTCGCGGGCACGCCATGGGAGATCGGGCTGTCGGAGGCCAACCAGGTCTTGACGCTCAACCGCCTGCGCCACCGCGTGAAGCTGCGCACCGACGGCGGCATCAAGACCGGCCGCGACGTGGTCATCGCCGCCATGCTGGGCGCCGAGGAATTCGGCATCGGCACGGCCGCGCTGGTCGCCATGGGCTGCTTGCTGGTGCGCCAGTGCCACGCCAACACCTGCCCGGTCGGCATCTGCTCCCAGGACACGGAGCTGCGGAAGAAGTTCACCGGCACGCCAGAGAAGGTCGTCAACCTGTTCAGCTTCATCGCCGAGGAGGTGCGCGAGATCCTGGCGTCTCTTGGCTTCCGTTCGCTGAATGAGATCATCGGCCGCAGCGACCTCCTGTTCCAGGTCAACCGCGGCAGCGAGTATCTGGACGACCTCGACCTGAACCCGCTGTTGGCCCAGGCCGACCCGGGTGAGCACGCGCGCTACTGCACGATCGAAGGCCGCAACGAAGTGCCCGATACGCTCGACGCCCAGATGATCGTCGATGCGCGTCCCGCGCTCGAGGGCGGCGAGAAGATGCAGCTCACCTACAATATCCGGAACACGCACCGCGCCATCGGCACGCGGCTTTCGGCCCTGATCACGCGGCGTTATGGCATGCGCGCGTTACCGACCGGTCATATCACCGTGCGCCTGCGCGGCTCCGCCGGCCAGTCACTGGGCGCCTTCTTGGTCCAGGGTGTGGCGTTGGAGGTGTTTGGTGACGCCAACGACTATGTCGGCAAGGGCCTGTCGGGCGGCATGATCGTGCTGCGCCCCATGGTCTCGGCAGCTTTCCGCGCCAACGAGAACACCATCATCGGCAACACCGTGCTCTACGGCGCGACCGCGGGCCGCCTGTTCGCGGCCGGTCAAGCGGGCGAGCGCTTTGCCGTGCGCAACTCGGGGGCCGAGGCAGTGGTCGAGGGTTGCGGTGCCAACGGTTGCGAATACATGACCGGCGGAACGATCGTGATCCTGGGCGCGGTCGGCGATAATTTCGGCGCCGGCATGACCGGTGGCATGGCCTTCGTCTATGACGCGGACGGCACCTTCGCGCAGCGCATCAATCCGGACACGGTCTTAGCCCAACGTATCGAGACGCCCTATTGGGACGAGGCCTGTCGCGCGCTGATCGCCGAGCACGCGACCCGCGCGGGCTCCAACCTGGCGGCCTCGCTGCTCAATGCGTGGGAAGAGCAGCGCAGCCGCTTTTGGCAGATCGTGCCGCGCGAGATGGTGGGCCGCTTGGCCCATCCGACCACGCTGCCGCCCGCGGAGCGTCAGCGGGCCTAGCGCGACCTGTTTCCCCACAACAGGTTGGGGTACACTGGCCGTCGATGCGGACACTCCACCATCTGTGGCTATCGCCTTTTTCGCGCAAAGTTCGGGTCGCGCTCGCCGAAAAGCGGCTCGAATGCCAACTGCAGGTCGAGAAGGTGTGGGAGCGCCGTCCCGAATTTCTCGCGCTCAATCCGGCCGGCACCGTGCCCGTCCTGGTCGAGGAGGACGGCCTTGTTCTGGCCGACTCTTACGCCATCTGCGAATACCTGGACGAGACGCACGAGGCGCGCCCCCTCTACGGCACCGAGCCGCGCGGCCGTGCCGAGGCGCGCCGCCTGGTGGCCTGGTTCGACACCAAGTTCGCCCGCGAGGTGTCCGAACTGGTTTTGCGCGAAAAGTTCATGAAGCGGTTTCTGGGATTGGGCCAGCCCGAGGGCGCCTCGATTCGCGCCGGCCTCACCAATCTCCACTATCATCTGGACTATATCGGTTTCCTGGCAGAACGCCGGAACTGGCTGGCGGGCGATCAGTTCACCCTCGCCGATATCGCGGCGGGCGCGCACATCTCCTGCATCGACTATCTCGGCGATGTGCCGTGGGACGATCACCAGCCCGCACGGGAATGGTACGCGCGGCTCAAATCGCAGCCGAGCTTCCGCGCCATCCTAGCGGATCATATTCCCGGCGTTCCGCCGCCCAAACATTACGCCGATCCGGATTTTTGATTCGCCGAACGCTGCGCGCCGAATCAGCGCGTTGGAGTAATCCCTTCATAGACTGCACGAACTGAAAGCTTTTCACCGCTGAAATACAGCGAAAGCGATTTCAATTATTTGCCGTGGATTCGCGCGATTCGACTCGGGATTCCCCACAGAACGATTTGTGATTCAACAATTCACTTCGGCTTCGCGGCTGCTGCGCGCGCGAGATTCGACTCTGCCGTCTGCGCCGCGTTGCTGTCGGGGGCGATGGCTTTGACCGCATTCCAATCCTCCATCGCGCTGCCGGTGTCGCCCGCCATCTGACGAAGCGTTCCGCGTTCGAGAAGGGCGTCGACGTTTTTCGGATTGATGGCGACGGCGCGGTCGGCGTCGGCGCGCGCCGCGGCCGGCTGGTTGGTCTTGCGTAGGGCGGTCGCGCGCAGGGCCAGCACGTCGTCGCGATCGGGCGCTGTCTTCAGCGCCTCGGTCCAATCCCCGATAGCTTGCTCCAGCCGGCCGAGATTGGCGCGGAAGATGCCCCTGTCGGTCAGAAGGTCCGCGTCGCCAGGCTTGAGGGCAAGCGCGGTGTCGAGCTGCTTTTCCGCCATGTCGGGCCGTCCGGCCAAGAACCAGGCCTGGGAGGCCTGCTCCAGCGCACCCACTTTCACCTCGCGCTTGGGCGCGGCGTCGGCCAAGGACTCGAAGCGCAACGCGGCTTCCTGGTAGCGCTTCATCTCGAAGAGGGCGACGGCGGAGCAGTGGAGGGCGGGGGGGCCGCCGCCGGAATTCTTCCAGGATTCCGCCGATTGCAGGGCGATGGCGGGGGAATGCTTGGCGCTTTCGAGGCAGGCCATGTAACGCCTTGCTTCGGCTTCTTCTTTTGGGTCGGCGGCGACGCCGGGCTTGGCGGGCGGGGCTTCGACCGGCTTGGCGGGGGCGGCGGGCGCGGGCGGGGCGGGCTTGGTTTTGCTGGATTTTTTCTTGGGCGCGGGTGTCGCGGCGGGCGTGCCGGTGGAGGGGGATTGCGCCCACGCGGGTCCCGCCACCAGGGCCAGCATCAGAGCGGCCGCCAGTGCGGCGTTAAGAGGGATTCCAAGGCGGGTCACGGGGACCTTGTGGCGCATTTCCCGCCCTCGGTACAGTCCGCGCGCCATGAGGCGGTCCCATCCTCCCCGGAAACTGTTCTGTTTCGGCTTCGGCTACACGGCGGCGGCCTTGGCCGGCGCCTTGCGCGCGGAGGGCTGGTCGGTCGCCGGGACCTGCCGCGACGAGACCAAGCGCGCGGCGCTGGAGGCCCAGGGGGTCGAGGCGCATCTCTTCCGCCGCGACCACCCGCTCGACCCGGCTTCGTTCCGGGGCGCGGACGCCGTGCTGGTCTCGATCCCGCCCGACGGCGACGGCGACCCGGTGGCGTCCCTTCACGGCACGGCGCTCGACGCGGGCTGGCTCGGCTATCTCTCGACCACCGGCGTCTATGGCGACCGGCAGGGCGGCTGGGTCGACGAGGCTTCGGCGCGCGACGCGATCAGCGCGCGGGGCAAGCGGCGCGTCGCGGCCGAGGATGCCTGGCTGGCGCTCCACGGAAGCCACGGCGTGCCCGCGCACCTGTTCCGCCTGGCCGGGATCTATGGGCCGGGGCGCAGCGCGCTCGATGCGGTGCGCGCCGGCACGGCACGTCGCATCGACAAGCCGGGCCAGATTTTCTCGCGCATCCATGTGGTCGACATCGTGCGCACCTTGCGCGCCTCGATCGCGAAGCCCGCGCCGGGCTCGGCTTACAACCTGGCCGACGATTGTCCCGCGCCGCCGCAGGACGTCATCGCCTATGCCTGCGAGCTTCTGGGCATGGCGCCGCCGCCCCTCGTGCCGTTCGCCGAGGCCGAACTTTCCGAGATGGCGCGCAGCTTTTACGCCGACTGCAAGCGCGTGCGGAACGGCCGCATCAAGACGGAGCTGGGTGTCGCGCTGGCCTATCCCGATTACAAGATGGGTTTGAAAACGTTGCTGTCGGCCTGATCCGAGAGGGACGCGACCACCCCGAACAGCCGCTCGAGATCGGCTGGTGTCGACAGCCGGTGATCGCCCTCCTTCGCGAAGATCACGTCCACGTCCGCCGATTCGAGCGCGCCCGCGAGCATGAGCGAGGTATCCCACGGCACGTCTGGGTCCTTCATGCCGTGGAGCAGGCGCACGGGACAGCGCAAGGGAATCGGCTTGCCGAGGAGGAGATGCCGCCGCCCGTCCTCGATCAGCCTGTGGGTGATGGCATAGGGCGTCGCGCTGTATTGCGAGGGCGCGCGATAGACGCCCTCCATCATGATCGTGCGCTGGATCTCGGGCGGGAACGCGTCCCACATCCGCGTCACGAAATCGGGCGCCGCCGCGATGCCGACCAAGGAAGCCACCCGCGCGGGCCGGGCCAACGCCGCCAGCAGCATGATCCAACCGCCCATGCTGGAGCCGACCAGGATCTGCGGCCCCTCGGTCAGGGCGTCCAACGCCGCGATGGCGTCTTCCGACCAGGTGCCGATGCAGCCGTCCTCGAAGCGGCCGGAGGATTGCCCGTGCCCCTGATAGTCGAAGCGCAGGAAAGCCTGGCCGCGCTTGCGGCAGAAATCCTCCAGCGCCACGGCCTTGGTGCCGGTCATGTCCGACATGAAGCCGCCCAGGAACACGACGCCCGGCCCCCGCCCGGGGCTGCGGTGGTAGGCGATTGTGACGCCCTCGCCCCGTGTTAAGATTTGCGGCTTCTCCGTCATGTCAAACGATCATCCCCTCAGCGCTTCCGGCGCCGCGCAGTCTAGCACCGGCGGACCCTTATCCGTGCTCCAGGTGTTGCCCGCGCTCGAGACGGGCGGCGCCGAGCGCGGCGCGGTCGACGTGGCCTGTGCCTTGGCCGCCGCGGGAGGCCGCGCCTTCGTGGCCAGTGCCGGCGGGCGCATGGTGCGCGAGCTGGAGCGCAACGGCGTCAAGCACTTCGTCCTGCCGGTTAATACCAAGAACCCTTTCCTCGTGCGCGCCAATGCCACCCGCATCGCGCGCCTGGCCCAGCATCTGAAGGTCGACATCCTCCACGCGCGCAGCCGGGCGCCGGCCTGGTCGGCCTATTGGGCCGCCACGCGCACGGGCATCCCCTTCGTCACCACGGTACACAGCCCCCATTCCGCGGGCGGGCTGAAGAAGCGTTACAATTCCTCGCTGGTGAAGGGCGAGCGCATCATCGCCATCTCCGATTTCATCGCCGGCTACATCCGCACCACCTACGGGCCGGTGCCGCCGCAGGTGCGCGTCATCCACCGCGGCGTCGATGTCGATATCTTCGATCCCGTGCGCGTCGACGTGCCGCGCATCATCAATTTGGCGCGGAGCTGGGGCCTGCCCGACGGGCTGCCGGTCGTCATGCTGCCGGGCCGCCTGTCGCGCTGGAAAGGCCACGCGGTCCTGATCGAGGCGCTGGCGCGGCTCGGCACCAAGGATGTCTGCGGCCTGATCGTCGGCGCCGACCAGCGCGGCCCCGAATACCGGCGCGAGTTGGAGAAGCTGGCCGCCGCGCGCGGGCTCGGCGGCAACATGCGCCTCGTGCCCGACTGCCGCGACATGCCGGCCGCCTACATGCTGGCCGACGTGGTGGTCTCGGCGTCGACCAAGCCCGAGGCCTTCGGCCGCGTCATCACCGAGGCCCAGGCCATGGGCCGCCCCGTCATCGCGACCGACCACGGCGCCGCGCGCGAGACCATCGTCGAGGGCCGCACCGGCTGGACCGTGAAACCGGGCGACGCGGATGCGCTGGCCGCCGCCCTGCGCGACGCCTTGGCGCTGAATGCCGCCGCGCGCGAGGCCTATGCGCGCGAATCGATCGTCCATGTGCGGCAGAATTTCTCCAAGGCCAAGATGTGCGCCGAGACGCTCGATCTCTACCGCGAGGTCGTGGCGGCACGCGCGGCCCGGACCGCGGCGGCGTGAAGCGCACATCGATCCTCGTCATCAAGCTCGGTGCCTTGGGCGATTTCATCCAGGCCACGGGCCCCTTCGCCGCCATCCGCACGCACCACGCGGGCGCGCGCATCGTGCTGCTGACGACCGAGCCCTATGCCGCGCTCGCGCGCCTCAGCGGCTATTTCGACGAGGTTTGGATCGATTCGCGCCCCGCCTGGTGGCAGATGCGCGATTTCTTCGGACTGCGGCGGCGCTTGCGCGGCGGCGGTTTCACGCGCGTCTACGATCTGCAGACCTCGGACCGCTCGGGCTGGTATGCGCGCCTCCTGGGACGGCGCGTCGAATGGTCGGGCATCGCACAAGGCGCCTCGCACCCCCACGCCAATCCCGCGCGCGATGCCATGCACACGATCGACCGCCAGCGCGAACAGTTGGCCATGGCGGGGATCGCGGACGTGCCGCCGCCGGACGTGTCCTGGTTGCGCCCCAGCATCGCGCATCTCGCCTTGCCGCCGCGTTACGCGCTGCTCGTGCCGGGCGGCGCCGCGCACCGGCCGGAAAAGCGCTGGCCCGCCGCGCACTATGCCGCGCTGGCCAAGGCGCTGGCCGCGCGCGGCGTGACGCCGGTCCTGATCGGCGGCGCGGCCGAGGCCGGCGTCATGGCCGCGATCCGCGCCGCGGTGCCCGAGGTGCGCGACCTGACCAATCGCACTTCGCTGGCCGAGATCGCCTCGCTCGCGCGGGGTGCCGTCTGCGCCATCGGCAACGACACCGGCCCCATGCATGTCGTCGCGGCCACGGGCTGCCCGTCGGTCGTCCTGTTCTCCCACGCCTCCGATCCCGCCTTGTGCGCGCCGCGCGCGGGTGCGGGCGGGCCCGCGCCCGTGATCCTGCGCCGCGCGTCTTTGGATGCGTTGCCCGTTTCCGAGGTCTTGTCGTCCCTGCCGGTTTAACCACGGGGACATTCGGATCATGGCCGGATAGCGGAAACCCCTTCATTTCCAAGCTTTCCGGGCCCTCTCCGCCTTGACAGGGGGCCGATTCGGATTACATTCCCGCCCTGTCCAACGCCTTGTCAGACCTAGAGAAACCCATGGTTGCCATCACCCTCCCCGACGGCAGCGTCCGCCGGTATGAGGGCGCCGTGACGGGCGCCAAGATCGCCGCCGACATCGGCCCCGGCCTCGCCAAGGCCGCGCTGGTCATGCGCGTCGACGGCGATTTGCGCGACCTCGCGCACGAGATCGAGAAGGACGCCTCCGTCCGCTTCCTCACCGCGAAGGATCCCGACGCGCTCGAGATTCTGCGGCACGACTGCGCCCATGTCTTGGCCGAGGCGGCGAAGGAGCTGTATCCCGATCTGCAGGTGACCATCGGTCCCGCGATCGAGGACGGGTTCTATTACGACTTCGCGCGCAAGACTCCGTTCACTCCGGACGATCTGGCCAAGCTCGAAGCGCGCATGCGCGAGATCGTGGATCGCAACGAATCGATCCACCGTATGGTGTGGGAGCGCGACCGCGCGATCGAATATTTCAAGAGCATCGGCGAGCACTACAAGGCCGAGATCATCCAGGATCTGCCGCGCAACGAGATCATCTCGATCTACCAGCAGGGCGAGTTCATCGATCTGTGCCTGGGTCCGCATCTGCCGTCGACCGGCAAGCTCGGCAAGGCGTTCAAGCTGATGAAGATCGCCGGCGCCTATTGGCGCGGCGATTCGCGCAACGAGATGCTCCAGCGCGTCTATGGCACCTGCTGGGCGTCGGATCAGCAGCTCAAGGACTATCTGCACCGGCTGGAGGAGGCGGAGAAGCGCGACCATCGCCGCCTCGGCCGCGAGATGCATCTGTTCCATCTGCAGGAAGAGGCCGCGGGCAGCGTCTTCTGGCATCCCAAGGGCTGGCAGCTCTACCGCACCGTCGAGGCGTATATGCGCCGGCGGTTGGAAGACGGCGGCTATGTCGAGGTGAAGACACCGCAGCTCGTCTCCCGCACGTTGTGGGAGGCGTCGGGCCACTGGGAAAAATTCGGTCAGCACATGTTCACGACCGCGGCCGAGGAAGAGCACGTCCTCGCGCTCAAGCCGATGAACTGCCCGTGCCATGTGCAGATCTTCCGCCAGGGCTTGCGCAGCTATCGCGAGCTGCCGCTGCGCATGGCCGAGTTCGGCTCGTGCCACCGCAACGAGCCGTCGGGCGCCTTGCACGGCATCATGCGCGTGCGCGCCTTCACCCAGGACGACGCGCATATCTTCTGCACCGAGGACCAGATCACCGCGGAGACCAAGCGCTTCTGCGATCTGCTCTACGGCATCTACGCCGATTTCGGCTTCACCGACGTGATCGTGAAGTTCTCGGACCGGCCGGATGTGCGCGCGGGAACCGATGCGACCTGGGACAAGGCCGAGAATTCGCTCAAGGCCGCCATCGAGGCCGCGGGCAAGTCCTATACCCTCAATCCGGGCGAGGGCGCCTTCTACGGTCCCAAGCTCGAGTTCGTGTTGCGCGATGCGATCGGCCGCGAATGGCAATGCGGCACCCTGCAGGTCGATTTCGTCCTGCCGGAACGGCTGAACGCGTCCTATGTGGCGGAAGACGGGGCCAAGCACCGGCCCGTCATGCTGCACCGGGCCATCCTGGGCTCGTTCGAGCGGTTCCTCGGTATTTTGATCGAACACCACGCGGGCGCCCTGCCGCCCTGGCTGGCGCCGGTCCAGGTGGTGGTCGCCACCATCACCAACGATTCCGACGCCTATGCCCAGGACGTGTTGCAGCGTCTGAAGGACGCCGGGGTGCGGGCCGAGCTGGACATCCGCAACGAAAAGATCGGCTACAAGGTGCGCGAGCACTCGCTGGCCAAGATTCCGGCCATCCTGGCCGTGGGCAAGAAAGAGGTCGAGAACCGCGCCGTCGCCCTGCGCGTTCTGGGCTCCAACAACCAGGAAGTCCTTGCGTTGGATGAGGCCGTCAATAGACTGGCCGGTGCGGGGAAACCTCCAGGCTGACCAGCCGGGGACGGCGCCAGATGGGTGCCGCGGCCCCGCCATGCGTCCCGGCGCCGCGAATTTCGCGCCGTAACGAAGGGAGAAGTTTTAATAGCCAGGCCACCATTCAATTCTGCGCCCGTCCGCGACGGACCGCGCATCAACCACATGATCAACTTTCCGAACGTCAGACTCGTCGACGAAACCGGTGAAAATGTGGGCGTCGTCCCCAGGGACGAGGCCATCCGCCGCGCCGAGGCCGTGGGCCTCGATCTCGTCGAGATCTCCGGCCAGTCCGATCCGCCCGTTTGCAAGATCCTGGACGTCGGCAAGTTCAAGTACGAAGCCCAGAAGAAGAAAAACGAAGCGCGCAAGAAGCAGAAGATCATCGAGATCAAAGAGATCAAGATGCGTCCGAGCATCGACGATCACGATTACGACGTGAAGATGCGCGCGATGAAGAAGTTTCTCGCCGAGGGCGACAAGGTGAAGGTCACGCTGCGCTTCCGCGGCCGCGAGATGCTGCACGCCGATTTGGGCGTGAAGGTTCTCGACCGCGTGCGCGACGAATTGGCCCCCATCTCGAAGGTCGAATCGACCCCGCGCCTCGAGGGACGCCAGATGATCATGGTGATCGCGCCCAAGTAAGGCGCGGTCTCATGGGATGAATGCAGGCGCCGCGTTCCGAAAGGGACGCGGCGCTTTGCGTTTCGGGACAATCGCGCCGAAATGAAAAAGCCGGCGCGTTTTTGCGCACCGGCCTTGTGCATCGAAAACGAGAGACGCGAAGGAAATTCGTCTTAGGTTTCTGCCGGCGCCCGGGTGAAACGTCCGCACACCCACGCAGCGCTCGATTCCCGATCCAGAGCCTCATCGGTCAGTTCGTCGGTGAACTCTTGAGACGGGATATTCTGATTGGCCGCATTCACGATCGACTCTCCACGCATTGATGTCATCAGTTGGCTTGTTCAACCGTGGGGAGTGTACGCCCTGGGCCGCGCCTGTAAATCGGGCGGCTCACTTCGCCGCGAACGGGCGATAGCCGTCGGGCGGCGGATGCTCGAACGGGCCGACCAGGTTGATGCGGATCAGCCCGGCCTTGATCAGGTCGAACAGCTCGACGCTGGCGCGCAGGCCCGCGCGCCATTCGCGCTGCAGCTTGACGTAGGCGCCGCCCTCGTCGCCGGGCGTCACCTTCCACTCGCCGTTCTGGCGCACATAGGCGAAGCCCTTTTGCAGGTCCAACGCCCAACCCATCGTGATCGGGCCTTGGTTCTTTTGGCCGCGGCGGATGTTGGTGGCGCGGAACACCGTGTCGTTCTGCGTCGAGTAATAGCCGGTGTGCAGCAGCACGTCGCCGCGCGCGGCGATGGCGTCGCGGTCGATCCAGATCTCGTAGTAGAAGCGCCCCGCGCGCTGGCCGGTGACGGAGAGAAGCCCGTAGCCGTCATGCTGGGCGACAAACTCGGGCGAGGGCGTCTCGGTGTGATGGCCGACCGGCGGCGGGCTGGCGGGCGCGGGCGGCAGGCCGGCCAGCTTGTCCGGCGCCTTGGCCTTCACCAGCGCGTTCAGGTCGGCCACGCGGCCGAAGGTGAAGCGCGCGACGCAGGCCGTTTTCTTCTCGTCGGCCAGCGCGGTCGAAAGCCATTTCTCCTGGTCGGTCTTCTGGACGTCGGGCAGGCCGCAGGTCTCGTCGCGCAGGTCGCGCCAATCCCACTGGTCGGCTTCCAGGTTCGCGCGCTCCGACGCGTTCAATCCGCCGTCGAGCAGGATTTTATAAGCGGCGTCGATCCGCTTCTCGGCCGCGCGCAGCTCGTCGGCCAGGCAGGTCTTGGCCTCCTCGCCGGTCGGATTGGCCGTGCAATCGGCCCATGCGGGCGCGGCCAGACTTAGGAATAGAGTGGCGGCCAGGCCCGCCATCACAGCTTTGATCATTTGGAATTTCCCCACGTCTCGCCGTCATCTTACAGGCGCGGCGCGCGGTTTGCCGAGTTATCCCGCCGAATGAACGCGCGGACCGAACAAGACGACCGATGCCCCAACGAGACAAAGGAGCGCCCCGCTCAGGTCCCAGCGGTCCGGCCGCTGCCCCTCCGCAAGCCACAGCCAGAACAGCGACGCGGCGATGTAGACGCCGCCATACGCGGCGTATCCACGCCCGGCGAAGTCCGATTCCATGCGGGTGAGAAGCCAGGCGAAGACGATAAGGCTGGCCGCGCCGGGAATGGACCACAGAACGGATTTACCGAGACGCAGCCACGCCCAGAACGCGAAGCAACCGGCGATCTCCGCCACGGCGGCCGCGATATAGATGGCGAAGGTCTTCATGGCCGCGCCCGGCGCCGGAGACGCGCGGCGGGTTTGCGCGGCGGTAGAGGCCCTTTGTCCGGCGCCGCCAAATCCTCAAGGACGGTGCAGTCCGCCGCCCGCCCGCCCGCACATTCCGTGGCGCAGCTTCGAACGAAGCGCGCGAGATTGCGTTCCAGCGTGCGCAGCGCGGCCAGCTTGGCCCGCACCTCGCCGAGATGGGTCTCCGCCATTTCCCGCGCCTCGAAGCAATCGCGCTTTGGATCGTCCGCCAAGGCGACCAGCGCACGCACGCGCTCGATGGGAAACCCCAACTCGCGGCAACGGCGAATGAGGGTCAGGCGGCGCAGATCGCGTTCGCCGAACGTCCGATGTCCGCCCGCGCGCCGCGTGGCCGGGGCAAGAAGCCCGATCTCTTCATAGTAGCGGATGGTCGGCACGTTGCAGCCGGATCGCGCGGCCAGCGTGCCGATGGTGAGGGTGGGATGATGCTGCATGGCCCTTCCCGAATATCTTGAATCTCAAGTCGCTTGAGGTTCCAGAATGCAGTGACGATTGCGGCGGAGGCAAGCATGACGGCGCAGGACAAACCCATCGCCTGCACATTGGGTCTGGGCGACTTCAAGACGCGCATCGCGTGGATTCGCGATCTCAACAGGCGCGCGCTCCGAAGCCATGCGCGCGACGGGCTTGCGTTGCGGCTGACCTATGACGCCTGTGCCGTGGACGGCGTGCGCGAATTGGTGCGCCGGGAAACCTCCTGTTGCGGGTTCCTGCGCTTCGACATTCGTGAAGCGGCGGATGCCGTCCACCTGGTCATCACGGCGCCCGAGGAGGCGCGCGTCGCGGCCGAGACGATGTTCGAGCAATTCGCCGGACGTTAGCGAGCGCCCGCGGCCGTTGGCTTGTCATGCCTCGCGCATGTTTCGCCCCGGCAACAGCCAAGTAAAGAGAACGGCCGCTGTTGCGGCCCCGAGCAGTTCGGCGGCGATGAAGCCCGGCACGTCAGCGAGGCGAATCCCGGCGAAGCTATCGGTGAGCGCGCGCGCCACGGTGACGGCGGGATTGGCGAACGAGGTCGAGGCCGTGAACCAATAGGCCGCCGCGATATAGGCCGCGACGGCATAGGGCACCGCTTGCGCGCGCTTCCGGGAGCAAGACCAGATCACGGCGATCAGGCCGAAGGTGGCGACGAACTCGCTCAAAGCCTGGGGCAAACCATCGCGCGGCTTCCGCGAAAGCTGCCACAGCGGCTCGGCGAACATGGCATGGGCGATCCACACGCCCGCGGCGGCCCCGGCGAATTGCGCGGCGATATAAGCGGGCGCGTCGCGCCAGCGCCCATCGCCACGAAACGCGAGGGCCAATGTGACCGCCGGATTGAAATGGGCGCCCGAGACCGGACCGAAGGTCAGGATCAGCGCAACCAGCGCGGCGGCCGTCGCCACCGTGTTGGCCAGCAAGGCCAAGCCCACGCTGCCACCCGACAAGCGCTCGGCCATGATGCCCGAGCCGACCACCGCCGCGAGAAGAAGCGCCGTGCCCAACCCTTCCGCCACCACGCGGCGCGGAAGGGAAGCTGTTTCAGGCATTTTCATTGGCCGGAACGATTTTGCCGATCCGGTCGACTTCTTTCTTCAAGGCGATCTGATCCAGCGCGGACACGCGCAAGGAGACAAAAATCTTGAGACGGTTGTCCAGCTCGCGGAACGCGCGCCGAAACGCCTCACGCTTTTGCAACTCGGTGCCTTCCACGGCGGCCGGATCTTCCATGCCCCAATGGGCCGACATGGGCTGACCTGGCCACATGGGGCACGGCTCCGCCGCCGCCTGGTCGCAAACGGTGAAGACGAAATCCATCCGCGGCGCGCCGGGCTTCGCGAACTCGTCCCAGCTTTTGCTGCGTAAACCTTCTATCGGCAGTCCCAGCCGCCCGATCAACTCCAACGCATACGGGTTGGGCTGCGACTTCGGAAAGCTCCCGGCGCTGTAGGCCTTGAAGCGGCCTTTGCCCCAATGGTTCAGCAACGCCTCGGCGATGATGCTGCGCGCCGAGTTGCCGGTGCAGAGAAACAGCACGTTGTAGGTTCGTTCGGTCATGGATGGCTCACACAGAAGGGCGGGCGCAGCAGGCCGTCTTGTCCGGCTCGACATTCGCCAGGGCGGGACCGATGCCGCGATCCTCGCCGTAGCTCGTGGCTTCACCGAAGGTGAAGAAGGTTTCCCAGGCGACACCTTGCGGATCGGCGACCCAGGTCTTGTCCGACTTGGCGTAGCAGCAACTGGCCTCGCTCTGCCGCAGAAGCTCTTGCCCCGCGTGCGCCAGACGTCCGCTGACCTCGCCCAATTCATCCGCGCCGTCCACTTGGATGCCCAAATGATCCACGCCCGGCGTTCTCGCAACGGTCGAGATGGCGAAATTCACGCGCGGGTCATCGAGCATCCATTTCGCGTAATCGGTCTTCACCACAGCGGGCTCCGCGCCGAACAGCGTGGCGTAGAAGCGGATGGATTGGTCCAGGTCGCGAACCGTCATGTGGACATGAAAACGCTTCATCAGGCTCTCCTCTTTTGGCGCGCGGGGGCACAGTCGGCCGCTTGTCTCCCGGCGCCGCACAGCTCGGGGTGGCCCTGGCAGCAGTCCTTCATCAAGAACGTCATCACTTCGTTCATGCCGCCGAAATCGACGCTGTAGATCACCGAGCGTCCGCGCCGTTCGCCCCGCACCAATCCGGCTTGGCTCAAGATGGCCAGATGGGCGGACATGGTGTTCGCCGGGACAACAAGCGCCTCGGCGATTTCGCCGGCCGGCATGCCTTGGGGGCCTCGCCGCACGAGCAGGCGGAAAACCTCCAGCCGGCTGCGTTGCGCCAGGGCGGAAAGGGCGTCGATGGCTTTTTCGATTTCCATATTTCCAGAAATATTGAAATATGGAAGAGGAGTCAAGCGCGCCGGTAATTCGTGGAGAATGCACGCATGCGATTGGTCGAACTGACGGACATGGGAGAGTTGGCGGCCGCGCTGCGCGCGTCCGGTTTGCCGACCGAAGACGTTGGCCGCGCGGATCAGATTTTCTGGCGCGTGTCGGACAACGCAGGGCGGGGGCTCGGCTTCGCGGGTTTGGAAGGCGGGGGCTCCGACCGTCTGTTGCGTTCGGTCGTCATCGACCCCTCCGCCAGGGGGCGCGGACATGGACGCGCCTTGGTGGATGCGATCGCCCGCGAAGCGGCGATCCGCGGCGTTGCAAACCTATGGTTGCTGACCCTGGATGCCGCGCCATTTTTCGCGAAGGCCGGATTCGCCCCCGTGGCCCGCGACTTGGCGCCCTCTGGTATTGCATCGACCGCCGAGTTCAAGTCGCTTTGCCCGGCATCGGCCGTCTGCATGCGGCGGCGGCTGGTGGAGTAACCGTTGTTTGCCGCGGCAACGCTTCGGGCTTGGCTGCGCGGCGGGCACAGGGGGATGCGATGACGGCTAAATATCTCGCCTTGGCCTCGCGTTCGGCGGCGGCCCTGGGGGCGGCGTTCGGCCAGGTCGCGAACCCCCTCGAGATGAAGCAGGACGATCGCCGGTCCCTGGTCCTTGTTCCCCGGCTGAGTTTTCGCGGCCCGCTCGCGGAAGAACTCCTCCTCGAGGCGCGCCTCGTCCTGTCGACCTGCGAGCAGCGCCATGCGATGCAGAAAGACGCCCCGCTCGCCGTTCTCGCGCAGACAGGCCGCGTAGCCGTCGCGCCAGGGCGCGTCCCAGTCGCCGGTGAACAGGGCGTCGACCATCTGCGCCACGCAGGCGAGGCTCTCGGCCATGCGCGGCGCGCAGTTCGTCCGCACCCGCGCGAGCAGCGGCTCGAGCTCCGCCTGCCGGCGCTCGAGCATCGCGATCGTGAACAGGTTGCCGTAGGAGGCGCAGAAATCGGGACGGATCTCGAGCGCGAGCTCGAGCGCGGCGCGCGCCTCGTCGTAGCGCCCGAGCAGCATCAGGAGCTCGCCCAGCGAATCGTGCGGATTGGCCTGGTCCGGGGCCACGAACGCGTAAGTGCGGAAGTGTGTCTCGGCGTCGGCGAAGCGCCCCTCGGCCATCGCCAGGTAGCCGAGATGGTTGTGCGCCACGACCCAGTTCGGGTCGATCTCGAGCAGCCGGGCGTAGATCGTCTCGGCGGCGGCGCGGTCCGCGCTCTCCCAGGCGCGCGCGCCGGCCAGGAAATGGCCCCAGGGGTCGCGCGGATGGGCCGCGATGTACCGGTCGATGCGTTCCGCGGCCGCGGCCTCGTCGTGGTCGAGCCGGTCCAGGGCGTGGGCGACCAGGAAGCGCTCGCGCTCGGTGAGGCGCGTCGTGTCGTAGGCACGCAGGTCGCGGACCAGCTCCGTGGTCATCGCCTTGTCGTCGGTGTCGAGCAGCATCAGACGCGGGGCCGCGAAGTCGGGATCGAGCTCGAGCGCGCGGCGGAACGCGGCCTGGGCGTCCCGGCCGTAGAGCTTCATGCGCGCAGCCAGCCCCTCCTCGAACGCTGCCAGGGCCGCGGGCGAGTCGGTGGTCCATTCGCCCCGGCGTTCGCGGGCGAGATGGACCAGGACCGCGGTCGCGGCGGCGGCCGCGCCGAGCGCCGCCAGGCCGAGCAGGAATCGCTTCATCGGAGCTCCTCCGGGTCGCGCGCGATGGCGACCAGCGTGATGTCGTCGTAGGGGACCGCGCCGCGGGCGTGCTCGGTGACCGCCTCGAGGACGGCCGCGACCGCCCGCTCGGGATCGCCCCCGGCGGCGGCGAGCGTCGCGCCGAGGCGCTCCTCGCCGAACGGCTCGCCGGCCGGCGACTGCGCGTCGAGCACGCCGTCCGAGTAGCCGAGCACCAGGTCGCCGGGCGCGAGCGCCGCGCGCGACGCGCGGTAGCCGCCGTCGAGCAGCGCGCCGAGCGGCAGCCGGTGCGGGGGCAGCGGCAACTCGCGCACCGCGCCGGAGCGGGAACGTACCAGCAGTTGCGGCTGGCCGGCGACCAGGTAGTCGATCGCCTGGTCGTCCGGAGCCGCCGCCACCCAGGCCAGGGCGACGAACGACTTCTTCGCACCCAGTCCATAGAGCCGCCGGTTGGCCAGCTCGAACAATGTCTCCGGATCGCGATGGGTGAGCGCCAGGCTCTGCAGCGCTTCGTGCGCCGCCATCATCACCAGGGCGCCCGAAACCGACTTGCCGGCGACGTCGCCGAAGACGATCGCCCGGTGGCCGTTGTCGCCCACCGGCAGCTCGGCGAAGAAGTCGCCGCCGACGTGTCGCGCCGGGCGGCAGACCGCGGCGACGCGCCAGCCGGCGCCGAACCGGAGCTCGCGGGGCAGCAGCTCGGCCTGGACGCTCGAGGCGATCTCGAGCTCGCGTTCGAGCTCGGCCTGCCGCGTCCGCTCGGCGACCAGACGGCTGGTCTCGAGCGCGACGGCGGCCTGGCCCAGCAGGTTGTCGAGCAGCGCCAGCTCTTCGGTGCCGAGGGCGAGCGAGCCCGAGGCGCCCGAGAGCAGGACGAGCCCGATCGGCGCCCGCGGCGACGCCAGCGCACCGACGCGCTCGACGCCGGCGGCGACCAGCCGCTCCTGCAAGTCCTCGACCGCGGTCGAGTCCGGCGCCAGACGACCGAGCTCCTCGACCCGCACCAGCTGACGGCGCTCGGCGAGCGCGACCAGCAGCTCGGCCGGGATCGGCAGCACCGCCGGCAGGCTCTCGGGTCCGGCGGCGCGCTCGAGCACGCCGTCGTGCTCCAGGTAGAGCGCCGAGAAGCGGAGGCCGAGCAGCCTCGGCAGGCCTTCGACCAGGTCCCGGACCACCGGCTGGAGGTCGAGCCGGGCGCTCATCGCACGCCCGAGGTCGCGCACCGCCTCCTGGAGTCGCCGGCGATCGCCGAGCACGAAGCGGTCGACGAGCCCCTGCGTGCGGTTGCGCAGCGGCTCGAACAGCACCAGCACCGCCAGCGCGAAGAGCAGCGGGAAGCCCGGCGAGTCGGACCAGTCGGAGCCGGCGGCGAAGGCGCTGAACAGCGCGAGCGCGCCGGCGTACACCGCCGCCACGGCGACGGTGACGGCCGTGTAGACCAGACTGCGGCGCACCAGCACGCGGACGTCGAGCAGCCCGAACCGGACGATCGCGACCGCGAAGGTGATGGGTACGAGCGCCAGCGGGCCGAGCGCGGCGAAGGCGTGGGGCTCGGAGTGCAGCCAGCCGGGGCGCGCGACCGCCACCGCCAGGAACGGCGTCAGGCCGAAGAGCGAACCGAAGAGCACCAACCGGACGCCGCGCCGTTGGCGGGCGTCGTCGAGCCGGCGCTGGCTCGCCCACAGGATGGCGACTCCCGCGAGCAGGTAGAGGCCGAGCACCCACCAGCTCGCCTTGGGCGCGCCGCTGATCCACTCCGGCGCGACGCCGGTGCGCACGGCGCGCGAGCCGCGACGGTCCTCGACCTTGGAGCTGCGGCGGCGACCTTCGATGTCCATGGCGGCGAGTCCTTCCCGTGCGGGGCATCCCCGGCCGCCAAGAGTACGTCAATCGTCGCCGGATTCCACCCACAGCCCGTGCACGCAGCGCAGCACGCGCGAGCCGCTCGCCACGACCGTGTCGTCGGGAAACTCCTGCCCGTTGAAGACGCAGAACGGCTCGCCTGGCAGCTGCTGGCGCAGCACATCGGTTTCCTCGTCTTCCTCGAGCGCGATCGGGGAGTTCGGGAGTTCGGGGTCCGGTGCCCCCACCTGCGGGATCGAGCGGTTGGGTTTCATGACGGTCCCTCCTCGTATGGTCATTGTCGCGCCCGCCGGTGGCCGTGTCGGTACGTGCATGCCGCTATGGAACCGTCATGCCGTGCGGCGCAACTCCGCCGCGTCGCCTGTATCCGGCCGCCGGCCAGCCCGGCCCGCCGCGCCGTGCGGCCTGGCCGGTGGGGGGTCGCGACGTGTGCGCCGGTAACCAAGGTGTGCGATGTCGGGCGGAAAGAACATCGCCCAGTTCCACTCCAGATAGAGCCGCACCTTGCGACCTAGCGTCGGGATCTTGAGCAAGTAGACGCCACGCCACAACAGCCAGGCGACGAACCCCGCGAGCTTGACGCCGCAGATCTCCGCGACTGCCTTGTTGTGGCCGACCGCGGCGAGCTGCCCGAGCGGCCGATAGCGAAACGGCCGCGTCGGCCGGCCGGCGATCTTGCGCAGCACGTTATCCGCGAGCTGGCGCGCTTGCCGCTCGGCGAACTGCGCCGTCGGCGGCGACGTGCTGCCGTCGCGGGCGTTCGGCACGGCCGCGCAATCGCCGAGCGCCCAGACGCCCGGCGCGCTCGGCACCGACATGTCGGGCGCCACCTCGAGCCGGCCGCGCTGCTTCGGCAACGACAGCGCCGCGATCAGCGGATTCGGCGCCGTGCCGATGGTGCAGATGACGGTGCCGGCCGTGAGCAGCTCGCCCTCCTTGAGCGTGATGCCGCGGTCGTCGACGCGGGCGCAGCGCGCGTTCAGGCGCACCTCGACACCGGCCGCGCGCAGCTGCCGCTCGGCGAACCGGCCGAGCTCCGGCGACAGCTCGGGCAAGAGTCGCTCCCCGCTGTGCACGAGCGTGATGCGAATGTCGTCGACGGCGCCGTAGTAACGGCGGCTCGCGCGCAGGAAGTCGGCGAGCCCACCCGCGACCTCGACGCCGCTGAAGCCGCCGCCGATCACGACGAACGACGAGAGCCAGCGGCGCAGTTCGGAAT